>CAYXOC010000102.1:0-1500 GCA_964466715.1 uncultured bacterium | reverse complement strand
GAACTAGGCCGCCCTTCGATACGTCCTGAACTCCTCGCACTCCGTTGGCTCGGAGTTCAGGACTACTCAGGGCTGGCGGGGCGGGTTTGCCGGGGCATAGGAACCCGCTATTCAGGACCGAGCGGTCTTCATTCGTCACTCGTCACTCCTCACTCATCACTCTCCTCACGCATCTTTCCTTGACAGCAAGCCCATAACCGCATATAATGCGAAGTACGCGCCGGTGGCTCATACGCGCCGGCTGCACGCATTCTTGAGGAGATCGGGTGCATGTTCGCGATCAACTTCTACTCTGAAGCATATGCCGATATGCTGAGATCCGGTCGGAAGTCGGCTACCATACGCCTCGGCGACAAGAGCGACAAGTATCGCTCGGGCCAGCTCGTGTGGATTACAATCGGCAGACGCTACGGCACCCGTCAGAAGCTCTTCACCGCCATCATCGACAGCGTTACCGTCAAGTCCGCATCGGACCTCACCCCTCGCGAGATCGAGAAGGAAAGCCCCGAACTCCGCCGAGTCGAGGAGGTCATCAGCCTCCTGAGCCGCATCTACGACCGCCCTGTCACCGCCGACGACCCCGTCACCATCGTGCAGTTCTCCCGCGTGATGGAATAAGAGCGGTTCCTACGACGGTGGTTCATCGCGGTTGGAAGCCGCTCCTACACCCACGGCTCTCGCGGCTGGAAGCCGCTCCTACAACTACGGCTCTCGCGGCTGGAAGCCGCTCCTACAACCTAGCCCTACCACAAAGAAAACCCCGCCGGTGACGTCTCACCAGCGGGGCATCGGGAGGTCGCGGGATCATCTCAGCCTGGGCACTGTCTTCGATAACCCCACACAGAGACCGTGCCTCTCATTGAAAGGAGAAGAAGATGGTCTTTTGCGATAAGTTCTACTTCTTATACGACCTCCGCTCCACCAAAGTTCCCGGTCTTCCCGAGGTTTCGGGGTAGAATGACATCGTGCGGAGGGTGCGATGCCCGGCAGGCGTACTGCGACTCCCACTCCGCAGGAGGATACCGATGCAGCAACCCAGGATCACGAAGAAGTCGCGCATCCTCAGGCTATACGACCGAGGACTGGACGTGGAGTCCATCGCCGATGCCCTGGCGACCAATCCGAGCTACGTCGCCAACGTGCTCATCGAATCCGGCCGATCGGTGGAGTACGAGGATCTCTACACAAGCACCAGCAGGCGTCAATACTCGCCGGAGGCCCGGCGGCTGGCGGGCGTCGTCCGGTTCAAAGATCCCGAGACGGCGCGGGAATCCGTGAGGAAGCTCGACGAGGCGTTTCACCAGTTTCAGCGGGAGGGAAACCGCCGGGGCCAGCACCGCGCGCAGATGCTCGCGCTCGTCGGCAAGAACCGCGCCGCGGGCATCGGAAAGCTCGAGGAAGCGAATATCTTCCGCGACTGGTTGATCCACAGCTTCTACGAGGAGCAGGTCCGCGAGGAGAGAGAGCGGATCGACAGAGCCGCGTAACATTTCCGCTGCG
>CAYXOC010000101.1:0-1677 GCA_964466715.1 uncultured bacterium | reverse complement strand
TGTCGCCGATGGCGGTCTTGTTCTGTTCGTAGGCACGAAGAAGCAGGCGCAGGAGCCCATCGCGCGCGAAGCGCAGCGTTGCGGCATGTACTACGTGAACAACCGCTGGCTGGGCGGCACGCTGACCAACTGGGAAACGGTCCGTCAGAGCGTGCGCACGCTGCAGCGTTTGGAAGACCTGGATTCATCCGGCAAGATGGCCGAGCAGTTCACGAAGAAAGAAGCCATCCAGATGCGCAAGCAGGTCGCCAAGCTGGACGCCAATCTTTGCGGTATCAAAAATATGCCGCGCCTTCCGGACATCATGTTCGTTATCGACGCCAAAAAAGAGGCGATTGCCGTGCGCGAAGCCGAACGCCTGAACATCCCCTGCATCGGCGTAGTTGACACCAACTGCGATCCGGACGTTGTGCCGATTCCGGTTCCGGGCAACGATGACGCCATCCGCGCCGTCCAACTGTTCTGCTCGGTGATTTCCGAAGCCGTCATGGAAGGCCGCATGAAGGGCGACAAGATCATGACCGATCAGGAAGCCCTGCGTCGCAAGGCCGAGGCCGTGCAAATCGAGTCCGCTCCGCGCGAATCCGTCGACCTGACCGCTGCGGTCGGTGACGTTGCCGCTGATGAAATTGCGGATGCCGAAGAGGAATTGTCGTAAGGTAGATTAACTCCCGGAAGCGGCGCCACCCGCTCTCCGACGAATATAAAGGAGCAATACGTATCATGGCGTTTACAGCGAAAGACGTAGTGACACTGCGTGAAATGACCAACGCAGGGATGATGGACTGCAAGAAGGCCCTCACCGAGAACAATGGCAACATGGACGCGGCGGTGAAGTGGCTGCGTGAGAAGGGCATTGCCCAGGCCGCCAAGCGCGCGGATCGCGCCGCCAGCCAGGGGGCGGTGACCTCGTACATCCACATGGGCGGGAAAATTGGCGTGCTGCTCGAAGTCAACTGCGAGACCGATTTCGTGGCCCGCACAGACCAGTTCCAGGCCCTGTGCAAAGACCTGTGCCTGCAAGTCTGCTCGGCGAACCCGAAGTGGGTGACGCGCGAAGAAGCCGATCCGAAACTGGTCGCGGCTGAGAAGGAAATCTACATCACGCGCGCCCGCGCCACCGGCAAGCCCGAAAACATGCTCGACAAGATCGCCGACGGCATGCTGAACAAATGGTACAAGGAAGTCTGCCTGATGGAGCAAGGGTTCGTGAAAGAGCCGGATCGCACCATCGAAGATCTCGTGAAAGAACTCAGCGGACGCCTCGGCGAGAAACTCGAAGTCCGTCGTTTCGCGCGCTTCCAGTTGGGTGAGAGCCTCGAAGGCTCGAGTTCGTCCGATGAAGCATCGGCCGACGAAGCCGCGCCGGAAGGAAACTAAGATTAATGGCCGCCCCCCGGTACATGCGAATCCTGCTCAAGTTGAGCGGCGAAGCCCTCCAGGGGGCGGCCAATTTTGGTATTGACTACGGCACGCTCGGCCTGATTGCCGACGAGATCGCCGAAGTCAGCTCGATGGGCGTTGCGGTCGGCATCGTCGTCGGCGGCGGCAACATCTACCGCGGCACGCGCGTCACCGAGACGGGCATCGACCGTGCCACCGGCGACTACATGGGCATGCTGGCCACCACCATCAACGCGCTGGCCATCCAGGGCGTGCTCGAAAAGCGCCTGGTCC
>CAYXOC010000100.1:0-1871 GCA_964466715.1 uncultured bacterium | reverse complement strand
ACGGCGGCAGGGCAGGAAACCGGCGAGCGCGTATGGCGCATGCCGCTCGGTCCCGAATACGACAAGCAGATCGACTCGCAATTCGCCGACATGAAGAACACCGGCACCCGCAACGGCGGTTCGATCACCGCCGCGCAGTTCCTGCAGCGCTTTGTTGACGGTACGCCATGGGCGCATCTCGACATCGCAGG
This sequence comes from uncultured bacterium, assembly GCA_964466715.1. GTDB lineage: Bacteria > Armatimonadota > UBA5829 > DTJY01 > DTJY01 > CAYXOC01. The sequence goes on along the minus strand of CAYXOC010000100.1, from coordinate 1,680 downwards.
TACGGCGATGGGTGTTCCGGCGTCGGATCTCAACCGCAGCTGGGGCTCGGGTTACGGCGTACGGCTGCTGAACCAGCTCGTGGCTGATAATTACGAGGCGAAGCGGTAAAGTCCTTCGCCGTCATTGCGAGCGAAGCGAAGCAATCCAGCCTTTTGAAAACAAGAACTGGATTGCTTCGTCGCAAAGCTCCTCGCAATGACACCCTGCATGAGCTCCGATTGGTCGCATACCATGACCGAAGTCCTGTTCTATCATCTGCAAGACACGACACTTGAGAAAGTGTTGCCGGCGCTGCTCGAGAAATCCCTTGAGCGCGGCTGGCGTGTTGCGGTGCAGACCGGATCGGAAGAACGCGCCGAAGCCCTCGACGCGCATCTGTGGACCTATCGCGAAGATTCATTCCTGCCGCACGGTACGTGGCGCGAGAGCGACGTCGCGACCCAGCCGATTGTTCTCACGGTGGATGACGGCAATCCCAACAACGCCAATGTCCGGTTCATCGTCGACGCTGCCGGCTTGCCGAAAGACTGCGCGACATATGACCGCGTGGTTCTGGTCTTCAATGGTGATGACGACGAGGCCCTGAGCGTTGCGCGGGCCGCCTGGACCGACGGAAAATCACGCGGCCTGGACCTGACATACTGGCAGACCGATGAACGCGGCAAATGGCAAAAGCGCGCATGGGATGACTCGGGACCACCCCGGACAATTCCGGGCGGCCGTTAAACATTACAGTCTTTTTCGTTGACCTGACCGGCGGTTAGCCACCATGGTGCCGCAAATGGGTGTTGGAAGGCCGACCTGCGCCGTGATCGGCGTCTGTTCCATCAAGGCCGCCAAAGACGCGCAAATGATTCTTTAGGCATTTGCTTTATGTGGTGTTCCGGTTCCGTAATCGCGCTTTGAAGCGTTGTAGTTGGTGTGAGAGCGAAGATTTGAGCGTCCAGCGTAAATCCATCCCTGTCCGGCAGTTGGCGGCCCTTGTGATTGTGGCCCCCATGGTGGCGGGCTGCGGCGGTGTCGGCGCGCTGTCGGATTTCTCGCTCAAGGATCAGGAATGGTTCGCGCGTCCGGGCAAGATTTTCAAAGGCGGCAACAGTTCGATCGAAACGCCGCCGCTGAGCGCGACAAAGGACGTGTCGCCCAACGATCTGATTTCGTCAGACGGACAATGCCCGGGAGCATCGGCCCCTGGTCCGGCCGACGCCAATGCCTCGACGGAGGGGCAGGTCGCCGCCGCGCCGGTGGCGCTGGGGCATACCGAATGCGACGTGGCGCGCGCCATTGCGGTCGCTCCGGATAACGTCAATCTGACGAACAACGAGCGCGGTGATCGTGTTGCGCAGGTGACATGGCGCACTGGCCCGCGCCCCGGCGCTTATACCTTCACCTCGGGCCGCCTGACATCGATCGAGCGTGTCGATGTGCCGCCGCCGGAGAAACCCGCGCGCGCGGCCAAGAAGAAGCGCGCGTAATCTTTCAGCCCGCCGTTTCGTCGTAGGACGAACTTGCTTCCAGCCATTCATCTTCAGCGCGTTGCAACGCTTCCGCCGCGCTTGCGCGCGCCTTGGTCAGTTGCGCGGCCTGTTTCGGATCGCGCTTGAACAGATCGGGCAGGGCGAGCGCGGCGTCGATTTTCTCGATGATGCCGGTGATCCGCGCGATTTCGCTTTCCGCCT
>CAYXOC010000099.1:0-1890 GCA_964466715.1 uncultured bacterium | reverse complement strand
CCCGACCGTCCTTCGATACGCTTCGCTACTCAGGACTGGGCGGTTTTCACTCGTCACTCATCACTCGTCACTCCCCACGTATCCTGCATCGCACTATTATACCAGATCGGCGCTCAATCACAAACCAGGGAAGCCGGCGGTATCATCGTCACTCGGACGACGCGCCTCACGATGTACGCGCCGCCGATGCACCCCCCGACGGTTCGCCGTCGGGATGGAGTCCGATCACCAGCCCGACGGTCGTGCCCTCCGGTCCGGTACACAGAAGCACGCAATCCGTCATCGATATCATGAACTTGTAGCCCATCCCGAGCGTCCCCGCGGTGGAGTATCCCCGCGTGAGCGCCACATCCGGGAGCGCGAGCGATGGAATCCCCGGACCTTTGTCCGCAACCACGAGCATCAGGCCGTCCGGCAGCTTGTGCATCGTCGCCCTGCCTCCGCCCGCGTGCTTGAGCGCGTTGGTAAGCGCCTCCCCGGCGGCAAGCACGAAGTAGTCCGCCCGTTCACTATCCTCCAGGCCGTGGGTCCCGGCGACCTCCCTTATCTCATGCCGGATGCCGGAGACCTCCTCCGGCATCGTCACGTCCCAGGCCGCGATCGGCGCGCCGGCCCTCCTGCATATCTCCTCCCGATCGGTGATCATCAGCTTGCCCTCGGTGGCAGCCTCGATCGTTCGCCGGTAGAACTCGCGCGTCCGCGATTCGTACTCGCACTCCCTCCGAGCCGTGCGGATGATAAGCAGGGTGGCGATCATGGCAAACAGGATGGCCAGGATAGTCACTGCGACGAACATGAGATCGCTCAACGCCCGCCCACGGCTCACGAGTGTTCTCGGCCTCGTGATGCGGAGCATCAGAATCTGCTCGCCCCGGACATCGTCGAGTATCGTGTATCCGGCCACGACGTTCCTACCGATCGGCCGCACTAGCGCTTGTCGGCTCTCGGAGATCTCCCTCCGCGCCCGTGCGAAATCGGGAGGCAGATCGCGGTCGAGCCGCTCGATCCTCGCGGACACGCGGGTGACTCTCGATAGTTTCTGCACCCGCTCGGAGTCGAGCAGTTCCCCGAAGATGAGCGATCCTCGTATGGGACCCTGCTCCCTGGAGGTAACGACGGGGCGGGATGCCAGCAGCATCGGGCCCCGCTCGGTCATCACGGAGCCGTAGTAAGCGTGATCCACGTCCGGATGTCGGAAGAGCAGGTCGTCACTATAGAGAGCCCGGCGTACATCCTCCGGGATAGGGACCACCGTATCCGAACCGGGGTCGTGCCATCTTGCGTACACGATCTCACCGGCCACGTCGGTATAGGCGATCAGATTGATGCCGACGCCGGTGAAGGCCGAGAGCACGAAGTTCGAGTGTATGAAAGCTTCGTTCCGGTCTTCGACGAACCGGTAGGCGTCATCCCACGCCGCCCAGTCGGTTGACTTCGCGTTCAGATCCTCCTTCTCTTCCGCGATCGCGTTCAGCACACGGTAGAGGTTCTCGAGAGTGTTCTGCCTCTCCAGCTCGACGAAGCTTCTCAGCACCACGAACCGCAGGATGATGAGCAAGACCACTATGAAGGCGACCACGCCGAGCCAAATGATCGCCAGGCTCGATCCGATCGCCGAGACAGTGCGGAGCGCCCTGTGATCGTCAATCATACCTAGTCTCTACCCCGCCCTGCCGAAATGCATGACATGCGCCCCCTGCGGTCCGAGCCGCGGTGACTCGCCCTCCCTCGCCTAGGCCGCATGTGGAGCGCCGCATCTCTTCAATGGGGCACGCTATCCGGCACGCGACTGGCCCACTCGTTCCCCGGGACATAGGAACCCGTCAGTCCTGAGCAGCGAAGCGTATCGAAGGACGGTCGCGGCTAGCCAGGGGTTTGGTGGAGCAAGGC
>CAYXOC010000098.1:0-2189 GCA_964466715.1 uncultured bacterium | reverse complement strand
CGCTCCGGCTCTTCCGCCATACAGGCAGCAACTGGGTCTCTTCCCCACCGCTGGCCTTCCGCCAAGTGATGCGCATATTGCTGTGAGACGTTGACGCGCACCTGGTCTTGACCTCGATCCTTATCGGCGTCTTCCCGCCGACCGTCCCGACCGGTTCGAGGAACGTTACCTCATGGACCGGCGAGTAGACCGTCGCGGTGAACGTTTTGCTCTGCTCGCCGCACTTCACCGTAAGAATGTGCTCGCCAGGCGTATCCCATCTGGTGCCGAAACCTATACCGCTGCCCTCCGAGGGATCCCCGCCGCCCGACCACTTCAGCAGTGCTCCGTGGTGTTCCGGGATGGTCTTCGCCCAGAAATATGCCCATTCTCCGGGGCACACGAACTCCGGTCCGATGATCTCCGTCACCTCCACTCCGGTGAGGGTAAGAGTACACTTGCCGGGATCGTCGTCCTCGCATCCAGTGCAGGCATCCTCATCGTCCGCGCCGAATGTGAACGACTGCCGATCTGTCCAGTCGCAGGTGATGATCTCCTCGCCATAGTACGTTCCGTCTCCCTGCCTGGTAGGAGGAGAACCGATCGGCCACGGATCGAACGTCAGACGGTCGGGGCAGCAAGTGCTGTCGCGCTCATCGCAATCGCTGGCGGTGGCAATCAGCTTTACCTGACAGTCCTTGCACACCACAGAGACCGTATCGCCGGTGACCGGGTCTACCGCCTTCACATGCACCTCAACGACTCCAACCGAGAACGCCGGTGAACACGCCGCGGAGAGAAGCGCTATCAGCGCGACGAAACAGATACCATATCTCACGTTCGTCATCGGGCGCCTCCTTCCTGCCGCCATGCCATCGGCGCGGTCGTCGTCCGCTCCGCGAATACCGCCGACCGAACGTCCGACAGCCTTGCACGTTCGCCGCCCGGTGAGTTCGGCCCCAGGTAGTGATAGCTGTAGAGCACGACTCCCGCCGCGCCAGCCGCCCTGCAGTCGGATATGTGCTTCGCCGCCATGACTCCGTCTATCCGGAACGCCCCGATGCCGATGTAGACGTGCCTCCCGTGAGACGCCGCCAGCGACTTCACCGCCTCCGCCGCCATCCTGTCATCCTGCAGGTAGACCATCGGCACGAGGAAATCGACCAAGCCTTCTTTCGTCCACGAGGCCCAGTCCTGCATGAACTGCCGAGCCGCGAGGGTCGGATCGGAGCACATCACGGATGCGGAGAGCTTGACCGCCGGCTTCGCCGCGTCGATCGCTTCGTGGATGCGCGATACCAGGCCGGTTACCTGTCGGGTCCGCCAGGCGCGCCACTCCTGGTCGTTCGGGTTGGGCATGCCGGACTTGCCGGTCTCAGCGTTGAACCGAGCCAGGCTGGAAGGGTTGTAGCCGCTTCCGAGATCGGGGTAGCGCACGTTGTCGAGATGGATGCCGTCCACATCATAGCCCGTCAGGACCTCCTGCACCACGGCAAGGATATGGTCCTGAACCGCCGGGACTCCCGGATCGAGGTAGATCTTGCCGTGGCTCATGATCTTCGCGCCCTTGTGGTCGACCATCAGCCACTCGGGATATGCAATATGGACCGCGTTCTCCGCCGAGCGGAACCACGGAGAATCAGTGGCGACTTCGTACACGGAGAGCCACGCGTGGACCTCCAGCTCCAGAGCGCGCGCCTGGGTGATGACGTCTGCGAGCGGATCGTAGCCTGCCGCAATATCCGTGGCCCTTGGCACGATCTTCGAGTTGTAGTAGGCGTCTCCCCGTTTACGGACCTGAACGATCAGCGCGTTGAAGTTCGCCGCCTTCGCCGCGTTCACCATCTAGGTAACCTGTTCGTGGGTCTTGATCCCTGGATGGAATGCATCGACGTAGAGGCCGCGGAACTCTTCCGCGTGGGCGCATATGCTGCACAGCATGAGCAGCAGCGCCGCGACTGCGAGTCGAAATACCGATCTCATCCTGCTCCACCTCCTGTGGTAATGTCCGGCTTGCCGGGCATGCGAGCGCCCGCCCGGAAACCGGTGGTCTGAGGATACGAAAGGCTGTTGATCTGCTGCCGTATGCCGGGCAGAGTGTTGAAAGAATAGAGTCTGAGAGGTTGAGGCATAACCTTACTCAGGCTCGCCATCCTTGCATATATTATAACGCATGGTTGCAAGTAATGGATACGGTTGAGATATGGCAT
>CAYXOC010000097.1:0-2497 GCA_964466715.1 uncultured bacterium | reverse complement strand
ACATTTTCCAAATTGACTTTGAGTTCAACTACATTTGACTTTATTTCACAACCAGTAACCGAATCGATATACATAACATAATAAACTCCGGATTTTTTCAAATAAATTGAACTAAATATTTCCCCGGAAATGGCTAACCCATTAAAATACCATTGCATAGTAAACCCATTTTGTATAGCAGCTGAAAATTGCATTGAATCGCCATAACAAACCGTACTTAAACCAGCGGGAGAAATATTTGGCGTATTTAGCAAACATGGTTCGCAAACAGAATTCAAAACAGGATCATCTGAATCAATTGAATTTGTTCTTCCTAATATAGCATCATTTGCATAAATCGAATAATCATGCGCACCTTGACCTGTGATTGTATCTAATCGCCAATACCCAATTAATCTTGCCGAAGGAACTAAAACAGAATCGATATGACTTAATACTTCCGCTTGACTACGAGCAATATTCCATATTCTAAGTTCTTTAATTGTACCATTTAAAGCATTATAATTGGGGTCAAAAATCTTCCCAATTGAAATTGTATCAGTGCTCACGTAACTTGGCATAATATATTGAGTTCGATTTATTACTTCAACTGAATTTATATATAATATTACATTATTTGATTTCACAACCAATGCTATATGATTACAAACCGAGTCTTTTAGATGAGCGGCACTCACGTTTGGAGCGTGTGTAGTATTGCCAACGGTGCAATAAATTTGCCCAGTATCATTCATAAACAAACTAATTTCTGAAGCAATATTACTTGAGTTATTTGAAAACAAGAATGTATATTTTCCATTTGCAACAGATGTTTTGTTCACTACCATTTCAATTGTATATTCATAGTTTGCTTGTGCATATTTTAAGATTGGTGGAATTAACATCACATCATCAACTCCATCAAACTTGTAACCGTTGTTCGAAATTTGAGAGTTTGCATTTTCACTAAAAAACATAACAAACACAATACTCAACACTAATTGAATACTACGCACACAACTTAACAATTTCAAATTCGGGAAAATACTACTTGAAAATATTTTAGTGTGTTTAAGGTGAGTACGAAAATTATTATTCATGGTGCCCAATATTAATGTAATCAAATGTATAAAAAAATTCAACACAAATGGTAAATATTGATTTACAGCAACTTGCGTTCAATAAATTTAAATATTGCTGCTAAATTGATTGAATCAGTATTTAATTAAAAAAAACAGAAAAGCACCGCAATTCAAATTAAAAACTAATTAAATTAAATCAAGAGTTTATGCTCGTCCTAAAACAAAAACAATTAACTATTTACTATTAAATCCTCTCAATCTCAAAGCAGTTAACACCTGTTTTGTTTCAGCAGGGAAATCACCTTGCATCATCCAATCGTAATAAGAAGGTTCTTTCGAAAAAACATCACTAACAGTGCGTCCTTTGTGTTTACCAAAATTAAACACTTCTTCATTCTTATCATTAAACACAATACGTCCCGCTAAATCGACATTCTTATTCATTGCAGAAAAAGCACTTAGTCCATCTACATCTTTCGCCAGCGACTCGTATCGCGCTAATTGCGCCATAAAAACTTCGTACGTTGCCTCAATATCAGCTTCTGCACTATGTGCATTCACAATTTCCTTTTCGCAATAAAACTTATATGCCGCGGCTAATGTGCGCTGTTCCATTTTATGGAAAATATTTTGCACATCAACCATTCTTCTTCCTTTCATTTCGAAGGTCACCCCTACTCTAATAAATTCGTCAACCAACATGGGCACATCAAATTTATTCGAGTTATATCCTGCTAAATCTGCATTCCCAATAAACTGATTTATTTCGGGTGCTAATTGTTTAAAATTCGGCTCATTTACAATATCCTTATCATAAATACCATGCACTTTAGACGAAGCCTCAGGAATAGGCATCTCGGGATTTACACGTTTTGTATAAACTAACTTTTCGCCATCCGGCATCAATTTCAATATACTAATCTCAACTATCCTATCGGTACCAATGGTAATTCCAGTTGTTTCGAGATCAAAAAAAGCGAGAGGTTTTGTTAAGTTGAGGAGCATGGGGGAAGGGATGGAGGATTAAAGATGAGAGACTAAAGATACAGGATGAAAGATACAAGATGAAAGATACAAGATGCAGGATTCAGGATTCAGGATTCAGGATTCAGGATTCAGGATACAAGATAAAGAGAAAACCTCTAAACATGATAGAAGCACCTCTATATAATTTTAATCAACTTGAATCTTGAGTCTTTTAATATGATACAAGATTCAAGATACAGGATTCAAGATTCACGATAATTCGTCACCTCAGCCTTAACCGGCTTCGCCGCAACTAAGATCTAAGAACCAAGAACCAAGAACTAAGAACTAAGAACCAAGAACTATGAACTATGAACTATGAACTATGAACTAAGAACTATGTACTATGTACTATGATCTAATTCGGAAATTTCATATCCAACACTTGCTTATACTCTCCTGCGCCTACT
>CAYXOC010000096.1:0-3028 GCA_964466715.1 uncultured bacterium | reverse complement strand
ATTACGCTCTGGGAGGCCTATGCGTATGCTTACTGGTGCACGTATGCCAGGTCGGCGAGGGACAGATGGCGTCCCCAGTGCGCTGTCTATGTGCTGACGGAGGACTGGACGGCACAGCCGGTAATGAGGGCATTTGACTATTTCGTTCCGGGCCCGGATGAACAGCGCATCCTGTTTGCGCAGGCAAGTATCCGCGAGCCATGGGGTGGGATCATGGGCCCGCCGGGGCCGAGCGGACCGCAGGGGCCCAGTGGGCCGAACTGGATGTCGTGGTACCAGGGGCCTGCTCCCAGGGATGCGAAGTCCGGTCTGTCGGATTGGGCGTGGCATGACCTGCGCCTACTGGAACGCAAGTGCGACGAGTTGGAGCATCTAGCGGTCGGTCTCGAGGAGGTCCGCAGATCGTTACCCATCGGCAGGCCGCTCCCGGACAACAAGATGTCTCTGCCGGTAGGCGCTCAGGGAATGCGTGGACCGATGGGGTCTCCCGCTCCCATGTCTGAGAAGGTTCGATCAGCGAGAGAAGAGGCAATCAGCAACATCTCCGATGAGGGCAACAGGGCATCGGCGAAGAGGAACTCCGATCTCCTGACAGATCTAGGCATGCTTGCCCAGGATTTGGAGAGCAAGGCTACCGGGGCGATGTCTGAGATGGAGAGACCATACAGATATTTCCCCGCAGGCGACGCGGGCGCCGCCTGCGGTGTCCCAACCGTGTGGCCTGATCTGCTCGGTGTCTATAACGGATTCCCCTTGGGTCCCGTTGGGCCACGAGGTATGCCGGGCTACACGCCTCCCGATGGGGTACTGGAACTAACCGACAAGGCTCAATACTCCCTCTGGTCGCCGGGTTTCTCCAATGCGCTCGCCTCCATCCGGACACGTCTTGAGCGCGCTCAGAGGATCATCAGCAAGCCGGGCTGGAAACGGTAGCAGCTCACGTAGGGATCACCCTCCACTCCGACGAAGGAACCAGCGGAGGAGATCGCTATGCCGAAGATGCTGATAGCTGCAACCATTGTGGCTCTGATCGCCATTTCCGCCGAGGGAAAACCTATGCCCAGGGATGAGTATCTCGTCGGAGTGTACTACTTCGCCGGGTGGTGGAGGGAGCTGCCGAACAAGTGGACCGTCGGCGGGAAGGACTGGCGCGCGGACTTCCCGGAGCGCGTGCCGACGCTCGGCGAGTACAATACCCAGATCACGATGAACCGGGAGATCATCGCCGCGTCCTCGCACGGCGTCGACTTCTTCCAGATCCTCTGGTACCCGCAATCGGGCGAGCCGCACAAGCTCAACGAGGGCGTGCGGACATTCATGGCCTCACCAAGCGCCCGGCGGATGGCGTTCACCATCGAGTTCGTCAACCACCCGCCGTTCGTGCTCGACACCGACGAAAAGTGGGAGGCCGCGTGCCGGGAGTGGGTCGCCGCGATGAGGCATCCGAGCTACCTCAGGGTCGGCGGGAGGCCGGTGTTCAAAATCCACGGCGCGCACTACTTCCTTCAGCAGAACGGGAACGACCCCGCGAAGGTGACCGCCCGGCTCGACACCTTCCGACGCATCGCCCAGGAATCCGGCCTGCCTGCCCCGCTCATCGGCTCGGGCGTGATGTCGGGCCTCACCACCGGGCCCGTCGTAGCACCGTACGATTTCCTCACGACCTACATGGACATGCCGAACGTCCCGCAGCGGGAGGAGCCGTACCCCTACGAGGACCTGATCAAGCTCGCGCAGGGCGCGTGGAAGGCATACGGAGAGAGAAGCGAGAAGCCCTACGTGCCGTACGTCCCGGCCGGATGGGACCCTCGTCCGTGGAAGGACCCGCGTCCGTCGTTCGAGATGCCGAACCGGGAGCAGTGGGTATCGACGCTGAGGAGCGTGAAGTCGGCGCTCGACACGTACCCCAAGCTGGGATTCCCAGGCGGGCAGAAGGCGCTGCTGATCTATGCGTGGAACGAGTTCGGCGAGGGCGGGATCGTTGCTCCGACGAAAGGCGACAGGACGATGAAGCTGGAGGGGGTAAAGGCAGTGTTCAGCAAACAGTAACCGGTGAACAGTGCTGATCCGTTCCGGATTCCGACTCCTGACTCCTGCATTCTGCGCTACAGATACCTTATCTTCGACACCACGCAGGCCGTGGTGATCGCTACGACGACCCAGAAGTACGGGTCGATCAGCCCACCGTAGTTCATCCGGAGGGCCGTGTTGCCGACCTGTCGGGCCACTATCGGGACGAGCAGGTACGGACCGACCTTCGGGAGCAGCGCACCGAGGGCGACCGAGACGCCGGCCGCGATCTCCAGCTTCCGTCCGCGTTTCATCCCCGCCGCCTTCAGGATGATCCCTCCCGCGAAGTAGCCGTACATCGCCGAGAGGAAGATCGCGAAGAAGCGGACCTCCGCGAGGACCAGCGCGCCCAGCCCCGCAAAGATCGACACGCCCACGGCCAGCATGAACCGGTGCGGCGGGACCTTCGTCAGCGCCGAGTTCGCGTTCCGGCCGCAACCTCGGCACTTCATCCCAACCGGCGTCACGACCATGCAGTCGGGGCAGATCGGTGTGCCGCACGACGCGCACGTGAGGACGGTTTCTCTCTTCGGATGTCTGGCGCAATATGTGCTGGTTTCGGTGGACATCAGTGCTGCTTCCGGTCGATGGTGAAATGGTTCAGGCTCATCATTATACGCTTATCAGGATCAGGGAGTCAACGAAGATCCGGGGTGAGCGCATCCAATCCATGCAGGAGGGATTTTGCGGTGTGAATGGCGCCTCTGATCCCGACGTCGGAGTCACCGGGCAAGAACCGCCCGGAAAACCTACATGGGCGATGGCGTGCAGATGCGTTCGCCCTGACGGCGGTCCAGTCGAGCCGCAAACTACAAAGGGGATGAAGCTGAGCTTCATCCCCTGAATGTCGATGGTGGGCGGTACTGGATTTGAACCAGTGACCTCTTCGGTGTCAACGAAGTTTGTGTTTGACAACCCAAAGGGGACCCACCGTGATAACGCAAAAGGAGCCCACCCG
>CAYXOC010000095.1:0-3265 GCA_964466715.1 uncultured bacterium | reverse complement strand
TGATGGAGGTCCATGGCGCCATCGAGGAGTTCCTGGAGGATGAGCTCTGGGCGCTGCTCGTGGAGGAACTGGCGTTCCGCGACCTCGAACGCACGCTCACTCCCGCGGAGCGGCTGGAGATCGAGACCGAAGGGATCGTTCCGGACCGGGCGGACCTTTTCTACGAGAAGTACAGCAAGGAGTTCGAGACGCACGGCCTCGAGCGCCTGGAGATCGTCGAGAGTCCCGCCGACGGAGCCGGAAGCTGAGCCCCGCCCGGCCCGCACGGCAAGCGCCGACGCTTGCGGATCGGCCCGGATTACGGTATAATACCTCGGTCCGACCGCCCGAAACGGAGAGGTGGCCGAGCGGTTTAAGGCAACGGTCTTGAAAACCCTTCAGGTTTGCCGATTTCACGCTCAGAAAACCCCGACTTCTCCCCCACCGGCCCGAATTTCCCATCTTTTTCCCATCTTTCCTCCGGAATTCTTGCGCCTGGCGGTTTTGCTGAGCGTGAGCCGGGCATACAGAAAGAAGAAAAGGGAGGCGCTCACACAGAGCAACCTCCCTATCCTACGAACCAGCAAACTACGTTCCATCGTCTTCACTTCCGGCATCCGGATTGAGCAACCGGGCGAAAGTAGTCGCTGCCTCTCTGCCGGAATGCGGTATCTTGTGGCCGTAGACATTCAACGTCGTCGTCACGTTCGAGTGACCCAGCCGTGCGGACACCGACAGGATCGACACCTTCGCATCTATGAGCAGACTCGCGTGAGTGTGCCGCAGATCGTGAAATCGTATCCTCGGTAGCTTGGAGTTGATGACGATCTCTCTGAAGGCCGTACTCAGATTCTTGGGCCGAATGAAGCCGCCGTCCAGGTCCGTACATACGAGCCTTCGTGCCGGCGCCGCTTCCAGTTTCTTCCACCGTTCGTCCTGCTCGCGCTTGTGCTCCTTAAGGATCTCCATCGTGCCGGAATCGACTTCTATTGTCCGACGGCTGCTCTCGTTCTTCGGCGGCTTCAGGGACAACTGCCGGCCGACTTCCTCAAGGGAATGCAGTACGGTGATGGTCGAGTTGGTGAAATCGACCTGATCCCAGTGCAGTCCGCAGATCTCGCCTCTACGCGTCCCCGTCGTTGCGGCCAAGAGGATAGGTATGTAGTACTTCGACGACTTGCAGATCTCCAGAAGCTTGGTCAGTTGTGACGCCGTCAGGATCTGCATGTCAGGCTTGCCGGGCGATGGCGACTTCACTCCGTCACATGGGTTGTACGCCATCATCCTCCATGCGACCCCCTGCTTGAAGACCTGCTTGAGGAGCCGGTGGATATGCAGCAGCGTTCGCTCACTGAGACCACCGTCGCCATCCTTCCGACCGGATTCTCGCGCCTTGGTGAAGTACTCCTGGATATCCAGTGGCCCTATCGTGTCCAACCGCGAGTCACCCAGGTTCGGTATGATGTCGTTCCGCACTATCTGACAGTGCCGCCGGTATGTCGTCGCGGCGACACTGGGTTTGTCGATGTCGCTGAGCCACTTCTCGAACAGGTCTGCTACGGTTAGGACCTCCTCTGCCTTTCTGGCTGCTTCTGCCTTCTCGGCCTCAGCGGCGGCCTGTATCTGCTTGCGGTTCAGATAGGTCCCGCTGGTTACCTGCGCAACCAGGTCCGCCTTGGCCTTTCTTGCTTCTCGGATGCCGCCACGCACGGTTCTCGAGGCGTATCGCTTCTTGCCGTTCTCATCCTTGCCGACGAACACCCGGATCTCCCAGGATTCCCTGCCATCTCGGCTCTCCTCTCGACTTCGAATCAGCCGGATGTTACGCTCTCGTCTTGTCCTACAACTTGCCGTCGACTGAGGATCAGATGAGCTCATCCACTGCACCTCCGACGTTATCCAGCATTCGATGGAACGCCTTCCTAGGTATACGCTTCAGCCGGCCGATTGAGATGGACGGGATCTGGCCCTTCTCAAGAGCCCTGCGTACGGTCTTGTGCTCGACGCCCAGTAGGTCAGCGACCTCCTGCGCGGTGTACGTTAGCCTCTCGGGCTTCTCTACGGTTTCACTCTGCATGTGTGTTGTCTCCTCTGCTATGGTATATGATGGCCTGCCGGGCTGGGCTTACGTGTTTTCCTTACAGGCGATTCTTCAGCCCTCGATTACCCTGCAGTTCATTGTATGCGGGGTTCGCGGAAACTATATACGTCTGGGGTCACGCTCGCATTTGGGTGATTGCATCCGCCTGTCTATATGAGGCGACGGATCGCAATGGTCTGACGGAGAAGGAGGACACCCAGGGGGCACGTCTGGATGTCCTCCCGCCGTTCGAACAGGCTTACCTCCATCCAGCCACCAGATCGCCGGATGAGCCTGTGGTGGGGGTCACTGGCCAGTCAATAGCCGTCATCCCGGTTCGAGGCAGCATGTGGAGAGTGCATGCCGCTCGTATTCGGGTGATCGTGTTGGCCGGCCATAGAGAAAAAGAGGAGAGGGACACCACATGGTCAGCGATGTCCCTCTGTGTAGCCGGCTAGGTTCTGTATGGCCGCACTGGCGCTATGCCTCCGGCCGATGCTTCATGTTGCTTCGCTTCGGCTTGGCCTTGCTCTCTGGAGACGGGTGCCTCTGCGCGCCCAAGGCTTGCAGTACGAGCAGGTAGGTGCGAACCGGCTCCGTAAGCGAGAGGCTATCGGGGCCCTCGATCGCCTGGATGATCCCGATCGCCTCCTTCACGTGAACGATCGCTCCTCCTAGCTTCCCGAGTCCGTGCTCGACGTGCGCCAGGGCGTCCAAGGCCTCCGCGTAGTCTATCTGGAGTTGGTGCATCCGAGGCTCCAGGATACTGGCCCGCCGTGTTAGCAATCTCTCGGCCCTCACGAGGTCGTCAGTTTCGATGTAGATCTGAGCCCACGACTTCAGGGTTTCTGCGACCTCCAAGCTGTTGGGTCCGAATACTCCTTCCTGCATTACGATAAGGCGGCCGAATGACTCCTCGGCGGCGGTGTGGTCGCCATCGAACCACTCGGCATGCGCCAATAGGTCGGTCACCCTTACGAGATCAGCCAAATCGCCTTCCCCGGCATCCTCCAGCAGCTCGAGCGCTGACAGTAGGTGTTTCCTCGCCGTCGTGTAGTCATCACTGTCGATCGCGGCCTCACCGGTCTGGAGGCACTCCTCCCATGTACGTTCTTGCTCCATGATGTCCTTTCTTCGGGCCTTCGCCTGCTGTACGGTGTAGGTCTTGGCCGTGCTTCCACGATCAGGACCCCATCAAGAAAAGAC
>CAYXOC010000094.1:0-3429 GCA_964466715.1 uncultured bacterium | reverse complement strand
GATCGCAGCTGGAAGCCGCTCGTACGACGCGGGTCACGGGAGGGCGTCGAAGCCCTCCCCTACGGTGCGCGTCGGTCCTACTTCATCAACTTGAGGTCGTAGATCGTCTGGATCAGTTCCTCGGACGACTTCGGCTTGGCCGATTCGAGCGCGCGCTTGACCATCGCCTGGGCCTCGGGACGCCTGTAGCCGAGCTGGAGGAGCACCTCGATGGCGTCGGTCTCGATATCTTCCTTCGGGAGCGGCTCGGCGGCGATCTCCTCGTCCTGGAGGAGGGCGAACTTGCCGGCCTTGCCTTGGAGCGTGGCGATGATCTGCCGTGCCTTCTTCTCGCCGATGCCGGGGAGCGATGAGAGCGCCTTGTAGTCGCCCGCTTCGATCGCTTCCGCGATCGAGTGGAACGACTTCGAGAGCGCACGGACGGCAGTCTTCGGGCCCATGTTGGCGACGGTGATGAACATCTCGAAGAACTCACGCTCGACGTCGTTGGTAAATCCGATCAGCCGAGGAACCATCCGCGACTGGTTGTTCTCGTAGTAGTGGTAGGTGACCAGCGTAACGTCACGGCGCTCGTCGTCGCTCTTCTTAAGAAGCGCCTTCATCACGGTCGCCGGCACCATCACCTCGTAGCCGATGCCGTTCGACCAGACGATCGCTTCCGAGTCGTTTCGCAGTACCACGCTGCCTTTGATGTATGAGATCACGTCGGTTCTCCGTGGATAATCAGGGATTCGGGATTCGGGGTTCGGAACTCGAACCAGCCTCATCTCGTTTGAGCGAACGAATGAGCGCACTCAATATCATTCCAACCCGCTGTATCTGAGCCAGAGCATCGCCAACCCGATCGCGCTGCGCATAGCCTTGCTGGATCGCCAACAGCGCGTATGTCTCTACTCCATCAGCGAACCCTTGGACATGGACAAGTGGTTGGTGTAGACCCTCCGATGGCTCGGCCCATGCCCCTCAGCTACGTTGGCAGGCGCCGAGATTGCTGCTCTGCACATTTGCTGAGTGAGACAGAAGCGTTCGTGGCTAGGCAGAGACTCGCCAAGCTTGTAGATCGTCGAAACGAGCTTCATGCTTTCCTGCCAGACCTGCAGATCCTTGTAGCTCCGAATCTCAGCCATTCCTTAGCCCCGAATCTCCAATCCCGAATCCCGACCTCGCCGTACGAGATGGCACAAGGCCGTCGCGAGAGCATCCGTTACGTCGTACGGCTCGGGGGTCGTCTTCAGGCGGAGGCGCATCTGGACCATGCGGCGGACCTGTTCCTTGCCCGCTCGCCCGTTGCCGGTGAGCGAGCCCTTGATGTGCGTCGGCGCATAGCTGAAGACCGGGACCTGGTTGACTCCGGCGGCCAGGCAGATGACTCCTCGCGCGTGGCCCATCAGGACGGCGACCCGCGGCCGCTCGTAGTGAGTGTAGACCTCTTCAAGCGAGAGCGCATCCGGCTCGAACTCCTTGATCAGCTCCTGGATGCCGTGGAAAATGGTCGAGAGGCGCTGCTCCATCGGGAGCTTCGTGGAGGCTCGAATGACGCCGCCCTCCAGCAGAACGGGGTCGTCGCCGACGGCCTCGATCAGGCCGTAACCGGTCGTGATCAGGCCGGGATCGACACCGAGAACTCGCAGCTTGTTTTCTCGCTCTGCGGCCACATCCGCCCCCGCGCCGAGCCCCGGAATCGTACATTTGTTCTGTCGGGACTCGGTCTAATTGTAGCATTTTCCCGTTGCGCTTGTAAAGAACGGGAGGCCGGGGAAACACGAATAGCACGAGTGAGCGTATGGAGACAAACCCCTTGCCTGGACGTGTTCGGCGGAGAAGGCAAAGAGGCGATGGGTCATCGGCCTCCAATACCGGAACACGGATGGGGAGAGATGACGGGCGCTAATGATGTGGTAGTTTGCTTCAGCCTGCTTTGGAGCCGGCTAGCCTGGGGATTCGATTCCCAGGCCCGATCGCGGTTGCGCGCCTATGGCGGATATGATACACTCGCTCAGCATTAGCCTGGCTCGCCACGGGCAGCCCCACGTCTTCGCGTACACACCTGGAGCATCTTGCATGAATCGAATTCCGCCGGGTAGGAAGGGATTCCGAGCCCCGAATTCGCGGCGTTGCGTGGGCATTCGCGGCTGGGAAGCCGCTCCTACAACACCATTGAAATATGCTCCAGCACGCAGCCTGGGGCCTAGTGCCCGTTCGACGCCCACAAGGCGCCAGGCGACGGTATCCGGCCAAGCAGCATGACCGTGGAGAAGAAGCTCCGAATCGCGTACCTCGTCCGCCCGGCGGAGGGCGGCATCAAGAACCACCTGCTCACTCTGCTCTCCGGCCTCGACCGGGGGCGGTTCGAGCCGCTGGTCATCTGCGCGCCAGACTGCTCGCTCTACGACGACCTCGAACAGGCGGGATATGAGGTCATACCGCTCGGCATCGTGGACGGCCTGGACCCCTGCAAGGACGTCAGAGCCGCGATGCGACTTAGAGCGATCCTCCTCCGAATCAGGCCGAACATCCTTCACATCCACAGCGCGAAGGCCGGGATGGTCGGCAGGATGGCGGCGGTCGGCATGATCCGACGCCCGAGAATCATCCTCACGCTGCACAGCTTCATCTTCGACGAGCGCACCGGCCCGAGGAAACGCAAGCTCATCGCCGCGATTGATCGCCTCCTGATGCGATGGACCGACCGCGTCGTGGCGGTGTCGCAGGCGCTCAAGGACGAGCTAGTTGCCGTCGAGGGGATCGATCCCGGGAGAATCGGCGTAATACATAACGGCATCAGGTTCACGGACCTGCCGAAGCCGGAGAAGACCGGCACGGTGGTCGGCACGATCGCACGACTCGCCCCACAGAAGGGCGTCGAGCACTTCATCCGAGCGGCGGCGCTCGTGCGAAAGACACACCCCGAGGCGCGGTTCACCATCGTCGGCGACGGACCGTTCCGCGCGGACCTGGAGGCGCTCGCCGAGACGCTCGGCGTTCGAGATCGCATCGAGTTCCTGGGATTCCGCGACGATGCCCTTCGGATCGCGGGCGGTTTCGACGTCTTCGTGCTGGCCTCGACGAGGGAGACCTTCGGGATCACGGTCATCGAGGCGCTCTCCCAGGGAGTGCCGGTGGTGGCATCGAGGACGGGCGGCATCCCGGAGATCATCGACGGATCGACGACGGGGCTGCTGGCGGAACCGGGCAGCGCGGAGGATATCGCAGCAGGGGTGTGTAAGCTGCTGGAAGATAGGGAGCTCGCCGCTCGGTTGGCTGAGAACGGGCGGGAGTTCGTCCGCTCGACGTTCACGGCCGAGCGGATGATCAGGGAAACCGAACGACTCTACGCATCGTAGGCGCAGCTTCCAACTGCGATCAAGCCATGTAGGAGTAGCTTCCAGCTGCGATCAAGCCATGTAGGAGTAGCTTCCAGCTGCGATC
>CAYXOC010000093.1:0-3694 GCA_964466715.1 uncultured bacterium | reverse complement strand
CGACTGCGGTGTCGCCTGCACGGGCACGAGCAGCCACTGATACGTCTCCGGCAGCCGCGCAGTGACGGCGCCGTCGGCGGCAGCCTTCTGTGTCTCCGCCTGCTTCACCTGCTGCGGGTCGAGGTTCAGCGCCACCTTCTCGTCGAGGATCGACTCCCACGCGAGGTACTTGCGTGCGGCCTCGTCGAGGTCCTGCAGCCGGGTCTTGTCCGCTGCCAGGAAGACGAGCGTGTTGCCGTAGAGACGCGGGGAGTTCCCCCGGAACTCCAGGATCGCCTTCGCCGCTGCCTCTGCGGGATTCCCCGGCTCCCTAGAGTACGGATGGTTCACCCCGAGCACGACCGGGCGAGCGTCGAGGTCGTCGGGTACATCCTGCCCGGACGACGGCATCGGATGGATGCGGTTGAAGTCGCCGGTCCTCGTCAGGTCCTTGCGCAGGCGCTCCTCGATCTCGTGGGAGACCTTATCGATATCACGCGCAAGCTGTGCGGCCCGGTCCTCCGCGAGCTTCGTCACCGTCGGCTGCGTCGAGTACCAGTACCGCTGCCCGTCCTGATAGAGGAAGGTCGCCGACCCCGCCAGTCGTCTCAAGGCGTCTCCGAACACCGCAGGAGACTCGCCCGGCATGACGCAGCCGAGCTTCACACGCCGATCTTCCAGTCCCCGGTGAGCCGCTTCCGTGAGCGGCGCCGAGCCGAGGTAGATCGTGCGGGAGACGCGCCGGCAGGCGTGGAACTTGCCGAGGTTCGGGACCTCGCTGTCGATCTGCAGTGGCAGTGAATTCGGGCCGTCTACGTCCTTCTCGATGACCGGCACCCAGTTGTCGGACAGGTAGCGGGTCAGCTCGAACTGCACGCGCGGGTCGTCGATCGCAACGTTCGCCGGCAGGATGAGCGGATTCCGGTCGCCCTTCTCCCACAGGCTGTGGATGACTGCCGCCATCAGCCGCAAGACGCCGCGGGTGCGCTGGAACTTCACCAGCGTAGACCAGTCGGTGTAGAGCCGGTCGAAGATCTCCGGGTGGATGGGGTAGGCGGCCTTGATGCGCTTCTCGTAGTCGGCGTCCCGGCACTCGGGCGGGAACTCCTGGTGCTGTGTCCGGTAAAGGTCGGCGAAGGCGCGTGCGACCACGTCCCTGTCCTTGAACTGCGCCGGGTCCGACATCGGCTCGAACAGCCGCCGCCGAACGATCTCGAAGCCCTCCTCGGCGCTCGCCGGTCGCCAGGACGATTCGAGCCGGCCGACTACGTTGCGCAGCCGGTCCAGTGCCTCTCGCCCGCGCTGACCGCCGACCTCGGCATCGTCAGCCTGGGTATGCGGCGACCCGCTCGTGTCGGAGGCCGGGAGGCTGATCACCAGCAGGCAGTTCTTTGCGAGCTTGGCGGATTCCGTCAGCACCTGGGCGAAGGTGAACTGCGTTTCGAATCCTCCCGCTGGGAGATCGCTCTGGTCGTGAAGCTGGCGCGCGTAGGCAACCCACTCATCTATCAGGATGAGGCACGGCCCGTACTCGACGAACAGCTCGCGCAGCACGTCGCCGGGGCTGGTGGCCTTCTCGTCGTCCGCCTGAACCCGCGCGAACGCCTGCTTGCCGCCGAGCTGCCACGCGATCTCGCCCCACAGGGTCCGCACGACCGTGCCGTCCGCCTTCACGCTTGGGTTGCCTGGGGAGATCTTGTTGCCGACCAACACCACTCGCTTGGCAGTCGGAAGACTCTCGACGCCGGCTTCCTGCATCACGCCCTCGATGCCCGACAGTTCGGTCGGGGATACTCCTGAGAACATGTGGTAGAGCGCCAGCATCGAGTGCGTCTTGCCGCCGCCGAAGTTCGTCTGAAGCTGGACCACCGGATCGCCGCCGTGTCCGCCGATGCGCTGCACCGCGCTGATGAGCATCCGCTTTAGGCTTTCGGTCAGGTAGGTGCGGCGGAAGAACTCGACCGGGTCCCGGTACTCGTCCGTACCCTCACCGAGATGAACCTGCCAGAGGTCGGCCGCGAACTCCGCCTGCTGGTATCGGCCGCTCGCGACGTCCTGGTGAGGCGTCACCACCTCGCGCCAGGGCTTCAGCGTTCCCGTAACGGTGCTCTCGATCGCCGTGCCGGCGCTCTTGCGCTTCTCGCTACGGACCTGCTCGTCGAAGCGCAGACGCAGGAGTTCCATCTTCATCTTCTCGATCTCCTCCGCCTGGGGCGCGGACACGGCGGTCAGAAGCCGCCCGGCGGAGTCGAGCGCGCGGTAGGTATCGTCGCTGGAGAACGACTGCTGGTGCGCCCACTGGTTGCGCACCTCTCGCAATTCGCTCACCAGAGTGCGTTCCGACTGGCCGAGGATATTGCGAAAGACGTCGTTCCAGGTGTCCCATATCAGCTTCAGGATGGCGGCGGTGTCGCGTTCGGCGAGTGACTTGCCGAACTGCAGACGGTCGTCACCGAGCCGATAGTCTATCTCGCCGTAGAACTGATCGCCGTACGCGCTCTTGAACTCGCGCTCGACGAACGGGGCGAGTCCGTCTCGGAGCAGGTCGAGCGCCTTGCCCACGCGCTCATGGTTGGTAATGGCCATCGGTTATTCCTCGCTCTCTTCAAATATCTCGCCTTGTACCGTTTGTGGACTGCCACCTTCGCGGGTGAGGCGCAGGATCTCCGGCCAGCTCTGGACGAGCCCGTTGTACGACAGCGCCTCCGCCGCACGCTTCTTGCGCTCGCAGACCGTGTAGAGTCGGTACGCCAGTTCGCGTGCGACTTCCGCTTTGCTGCCGAGCTGTGCGGCGAGTTCCGCTGCTGATCCTTCTCCGCCAGACTCAAGCCGTCGGACCAGCTGATGCACCATCTCCCATGCCGTAAGGCGGTTGTCGGTCGTCGGGTTCCAGTCTTCGGGCAGTTCGCTTGGTCGGAGCAGGCGGACCTTGCCCCGGCCAGACTCCACTATCCCCGCCTCGACCATGCCGCCGACGCTCGTGTTCTTTGCCTTTGAGAGTGTTTCCGCTACACCGAACTCGCCGTCCGCAAAGCCGAACTGATCGAACCATGCTACAGCCCACCGGCTGTCGGCATCGAAATCGCCCTCCTGTTCGGCGAGTGCTTCGTCAAGGATCTGGTTGATCAGTGCCAGTGCTTCACGCACAGACAGTGGCTTGCCCTCGGCATCTAGTACCCTTGAGTAGCGTGTGTACACCGCCATGCCGGGTCCAATGGCCGATTGTGCTAGGTCTACCGGAGCGATGTTGCCGCGTTGGAGGTGCTTCAGTGCTTCGGGCAGTTCGGCCTTGAGCGAAGCAACGAACTCCCGCCGTGTCGAGGTAGGGGCGTCGGCCGCACGCTGGCGGCAGACGAGCACGACACTGGACGCAAGAGCACTGACGTTCTTCTTGAGATTCCCCACATACTCCGTCCGCATGGGCCAAGTGCCTGTTATTGCGAATCCAGCGCGGATGACGGCACCCAGGAATGTCTCCCATCCCGTGCTCGCACTACCGTTATCACCGTCGCTCTCTGATTGCTTGAAGGCATAGTAGATGGTAACCGGGAATGCTGGGTGGGTTTGTTCTGCCAATCGGCGCATCGCTTGGGTCATGCCACCTAGGAAGAACTGCTCTGCCTTCTCCTTGCTGCCGTGCCTGTGGGGCGTGGCCACCAGTTGACCTGACCCCCGCAAGCTGGTCCAGTTCTTATGTTAGAATGGGCCAGGGATT
>CAYXOC010000092.1:0-3970 GCA_964466715.1 uncultured bacterium | reverse complement strand
TATGCCTTGCAGTTACGGATATGAGTCCGCACTGCCGAGTGGCGGTTTAGTTCGGGATGATCAGGGAGATGTCGCCCTGGTAGGCCTGCAGCCAGTAGCCATGCCATCCCTGGAGGGTATCGGAGGTGCTCCAACAATCCGGGATTCCGATGTCGATCAGCGCCTGGGTCTGGTTGTCCCACCAGTATCCTACGCAGTCGATCAGACCGTTGGTCAGGACTGCGTCGGTCATCGTCTGGATGGACGAACCGTCGTGTACCCACACATCGGCCAGCGGAACGTCTCGCTCCTTCGGATGTCCGATGATCATCCAGCCGGACTCGCAGACGCCGATCCACTGATCGAGCGTGCTCCGCTTACCGGTGTAGCTCACAGGCCAGTCTTCGTCGAGCTGGACCCAGTAGCCATCGCCGAGCAGCATGCCGCCGAACGGACCGTGCGAGCCTATCTCACTCCACATGTCGTAGGCTACGAGACTGCGCTGGCAGTTCTCCCATCTGTACATGCGCGAGTCGATGTAGTCAGGGATCTGATCCGGCGCAAGGACCATGTACGGCTCCCACGCCTTCGCGCTCCACTCGTCACCATCGCTGATTGCGGCCGGTGCGGCGGGCAGCGACATCAGATTCCACTTCGATGTCAGCGCAACTCCCGCAGGAGAGGTGATCTCTTCGAACTCGGTCACCTTGGTCGCCGTGATCGGTATGATGGTCGGAATGGTGACTCCCGGTACGAAGTCGTTCTCCGTTCCAACCACACCTTCGACCTCTACCCAGTCCTGCCACGGCACTACGCCGGCAGGCGGGGCGGCCTCGATGTACACGCCGATGTTGCCGCTGCCGTCAGACACCGGCTGGTCGGCTCTGTTCGCGCCATCCCACAGGTAGTAGTAGTTCGAGCCTACCGCGGTGACCATGCCGAAGAAGTGGACCTTCAGACCGACGTTCAGAGCGCCGCGTCCGTTGTCAACACCAGGGGTCGTGCCGGCTGTCACGCCGCCGATCTCTCTTGAGCGCATGTCGAGCGCGGCCACGCTGTTGCCCTTGGACAGCGCCCACATCGGCTTGGTCGGGTTGATCGTCATCTCGTTGTCATCGCTGAGCGCGAACGTGCCGACTACCTGCACCTCGTCGCCTACTGCGATCCACGAGTAGTTCTTGTTCACGCGGATACCGACGCTTCTGTCGGCGGCCTCGATCCAGGTCGAGTTGCCGATCTTGGCGGTGACGATACCCTTGACGTTGGCGGCTTCGCCGTCGGAGGCGGTGCGCACCACCGAGAGTGTGTCAGGAGCGGCGGGAGCGTCGCTCTCTTTGATCATGTCGGCAGCGCCGCGGACGCGGATACATCCGGCGCCGTATCTTACTCTGCGGCCGCCAGCACCCTGGAAGGTGTAGGTCGAGCCGATCTGCGGGATAGCCGGGTTGCCGAGGCTCGCCGGCATGTCGATGGCGATCTGAGCCGTGTTACCAGCCACGTCCGCGATGGTCAGGTACGGGACCGGATCGGTCGTAGGCGGAGCCGCCACGCCGTCCTCAAGGCCGTCGGCCTGGTACGCGACTACGGTAGCGCCGGTGGTCTTGAGGAACTTGCCCCAAGCAGGGCCGAAGCCGGCCGTGATCGGGTGAGCAAAGTCGGTGATACCGACTACCTGAGCGGTAGGAAGTCCACCGATGTTGCCCCGGTTCAGGAAGATCCTGTTCACCTGGTTGGTATAGCCGTTGTTCTCGTTCGGCATGTGGCTCTCGATATCAGCGTTCTGAATCAGAACTCTGCGCTCGTGGCCACCCGGGCAGTCGAGGATACCGGTGATCATCGTGGTCTCACCCTCTGCCGGGCGCTTGCCGATGTAGAGCGAGTTGCCGAACATATCCTCCAGGTACTCATCATCCCACTGGAGGGGGAACGAGTCGCTCGGAGCTGTTACCATGAACAGCATGCCCTCCGACGGGTTGTTCGGGTCGCAAACGTACCACTGGTTGCGCTTGACGATAGTGTCCAGCCTCGAAGCAAGGCCGTTTGCGGCAGTCGGCGCAAAGCCCTGAGGCTGTGCGAAGCAGACGCCTTCGACGTTGATCTTCGTACCGTCGCCCATGGCCCTCGCCTCAGCGATGGTG
Source organism: uncultured bacterium (assembly GCA_964466715.1). GTDB lineage: Bacteria > Armatimonadota > UBA5829 > DTJY01 > DTJY01 > CAYXOC01. The sequence continues at coordinate 1,853 of CAYXOC010000092.1, read as the reverse complement.
AGCGGTCGGAGGTAGAGAGCGACAGTCGAGCCGCCGTACGGTATGACCTGGTTGATAGGCGCCTCACTGCCGAATCCGAGCTTGGTGGCACTGATCTGATAGGTGCCGGCGCTCAGTTCGACCGAGGCCGCGCCGGTGGTGGTAGCCGGTGCGGAGTAGTAAGTGAACGGACCCTTAGCGCGCGGGTCGGTCGCGGTAGGAATACCGCCGCCGACAGCCTTGATCTGCGCGCCTTCCATCGCCCAGGAAGTCACCCTGCGATGCTTGATGCTGGCCTTGAAGAGCACCGGGTCACCGGTGACGTCCAACTGGACCTCGTCAGGATCGCTGTTGCTTCCACCGGTCGAGTCGGTAACAACGGCCTCGAGGAGGTGGGGCTCCTGACCGTAGCTGGTGGTGCAGCGGGCGCCGACAGCCGCGGTGATGCCGGTCTTGGTCGCGATCGCGGTCATGCCGGTCGGATCGCTGGTGTCCTGTGTGATCGTGCACGGCACAATTCCGCCACCCAGAGGCCGGAGGTCGAGGGTCGCACTGGTGATATCAGCCCAACCGTTGACATCCATGACCTTGAAGGAGACGGACGCGCTGTCGCTGCCGTTAGCGGCAATGGTGGCGTCCGGAGTCCACACCGCGCTGTCCGGTACGACGACCGGAGCAGGGGTCGTGGGCAGGAAGAACGCGGTGGTTCTCTTCGTCGAGCAGGTATATGTTCCCGGCTCTGCGAAGAGACCCCAGTAATACTGGGCCCATGTGGCGGTGGACTTACCGAACGTGATCGCCAAGTTCCCAACTGCATCCGGCTGGTTCATCAGGCCCCAGGTGATGTAGTTGTAGTCCGAGGAGATCTGAGCATTCGTGGCCGCATTGGTCTTATAGAGTGCTCTCGACCGCTCGTTCTGCGTGGTCGCAGTGTTGTCGTTCGCGAAGCCCGCCATACGGGTTATCCACAGGTAATCGGTGTCCGCGTCGACAAGCGAGACGTCGGCAGAACCGCTGATTCCTCTTGTGAAGTTGGCGTCTCTCTGCCAGGTGCCGCCGACGAGGTCCCACTTAGACACGCCGTTGTCACCGCCGGCAACACATGCCTGGTAGACGGTGGTCACGTCGGCGTTGGCCCACATGCCGAAGGTCTCTGCATTGGTCGACGCAGGCGTGAACAGGGTAGTCCCGCCGAACGGCGAGGCCTGCCACGTGGTGTGGTCGGCCGCAACGTTGATCTTCTTGATGGCGCCGCTGCCCGAGAAGACGATATCGGTCGAGCCGTCCGCCCTGGTCCGGGCGAAGATTGCGCGGTGGTTGGTGGTGGTCGGCGACATTGAGACGTAGTTGCCGTCTCCGTCGAAGCAGTGGATGAACATGCTGCTTCGGTCGCAGACGTAGACGTAACCGTCATCGGCAACCGAGACGTCCCACGGTGCGCTGACGCCCCACTCTACTCCGTCGTCTTTGAACTTGCCAAGGTACATGCCGTCAGGACCGTACATGAAGACGTCCTTCTGGACCTTGTGCGAGACGTAGATTCGGCCGTAGTAGGGGCTGTTGGGGTTGGTGTTGATACCGACTCCGTAGAAGCCCTCCGAGTCTCCCACGCTGGGGAGCGGCCACGTGAAATCATACTCGTGGGTCCAGTCTGAGTTGAGGTACAGACCAGTAATCGCGTCCCACGATGCCTGGTTGGAAGTAGCGGAGAGTTCCGCCACGTAGTAGGCTCCCAGCGGTGCGATCGAGTTGTCGTCCTTAGTGGCAAGCCAAATGTATCTGTGGAAACCTTTGGACTGGCCGACGAAAGTGACGGTCTTGATCGCGGCACCCGTAGGGTTGCCGTTCGCGTCGGACGGAAGAATCTGGATCGT
>CAYXOC010000091.1:2448-4318 GCA_964466715.1 uncultured bacterium | reverse complement strand
CGTGCGGAAGGAACCCGAGAGGTCTCCACTTCTTCCGCATCGAGCGCCGCCCGGTTCGGACGCGCATCGGCTTCCCTCGGAGCGCCGATACCGGGCGGGGCGCCCGTGACTGCCGGAATCCCGGTATTGCTAAGCTCCCATTCTTCACGATATAATGCCCCTGGCAGTTGCTTGCCCGGACACAGAACCCGCTAGTCCTGAGTAGCGGAGCGTATCGAAGGACGGTCGGATCTAGTCAGGGCCGGCGGCGCTTTCCGTGCGAAGTATGTGTCCTTGGGGCGCAGCAACATGCTAGAAATGACAGGCGGGAGGCAAGTGCTTGCCTGGAGGTATCGGACTTGGCCAAGGCCGCGAAGCAGAAACCGATCAACGCTGAGATAGACACGCTCATCCGGGCGCGCTATCCCATCATCTACATCGTCTCCTGGGAGGAGAAGCGCGTCGAGGACGCCCTCCGCGAGATCGCCGGAGTCCGGGGAAAGCGCATGTATACCTGGAGCATCAACCAGGGCATGGGGATCAACTCCTCCGTGCGCGACGATTCCACCCGCGATCCGCTCGCGGCGCTCGACTACGTCATGGACTCGCGCGACCAGGCGATCTTCGTCCTCAAGGATTTCCATTCCTATATTAATGATAACGCCACGACCCGCCGGCTCAGGGACCTCGTCCACGCGCTCAAGACCAGCTACAAGACGCTGATCATCCTGTCGCCCGTGCTGAAGCTCCCGTCGGAGCTCGAGAAGGAGGTCACCGTCATCGATTACCCGCTGCCCGACCTGGAGGAGCTCGACAAGCTGCTGGAGGGGATCATCCGGTCCGTGAAGCAGAAGTCGCAGATCGCGGTGGACCTCACGCCTGAGGAGCGGGAGCAGGTGCTCCACGCGGCGCAGGGACTCACGGCGAGTGAGGCGGAGAACGTCTTTGCGAAGTCGCTCGTCGAGAAGCGCTGCTTCGACGTGGATACGATTACCTCCGAGAAGGAGCAGATCATTCGCAAGTCCGGGATGCTGGAGTACTACCGCACGTCCGAGGCGTTCGCGGATGTCGGCGGGATGGACAACCTCAAGCACTGGCTGGAGACCCGGTCGCTCGCATTCAGCGAGAAGGCGCGCGACTTCGGGCTTCCGCAGCCGAAGGGGATACTCCTCCTCGGCATCCAGGGCTGTGGAAAGTCGCTGCTCTGCAAGGCCGTCGCTTCGCTCTGGAAGCTCCCGCTGCTGCGGCTCGACGTCGGCAAGATCTTCAGCGGCATAGTCGGCTCGTCGGAGGAGAACGTCCGCAAGGCGATCACCATCGCGGAGTCGGTCGCGCCGTGCATCCTCTGGATCGACGAGCTGGAGAAGGGCTTCGCGGGCACTCAGAGCTCGCCGTTCAGCGACGCCGGCACGACATCGAGGGTATTCGCGACGTTCGTCACCTGGCTGCAGGAGAAGACCGCGCCGGTGTTCGTGGTTGCGACCGCCAACGACATCTCCCAGCTTCCGCCCGAACTGATGCGCAAGGGACGCTTCGACGAGATATTCTTCGTCGATCTGCCGTCCGAGTCCGAGCGGAAGGACATCTTTGCGATCCACCTTGCCCGGCGCAAGCGCGATCCGGGTAAGTACGATCTCGACCTGCTGGCGTCGAAGACCGCGGGGTTCAGCGGAGCGGAGATCGAGGCGGCGGTCGTCTCGGGCCTCTACGACGCGTTCGGCGAGGGGCGCGAACTCCGGCTGGATGACATAGTCGAGAGCGTGGAGCAGTCGGTGCCTCTCTCCACGACGATGAAGGAGCGGATCGACGAATTGCGAGCTTGGGCCGCTCATCGGACGCGCATGGCGAGCAGCCTGCCCGCGGAGGAGGTCTCCGTCAGGCGGTAGCCGGG
>CAYXOC010000091.1:0-2348 GCA_964466715.1 uncultured bacterium | reverse complement strand
CGCGCATGGCGAGCAGCCTGCCCGCGGAGGAGGTCTCCGTCAGGCGGTAGCCGGGACATAGGACCCGTTAGTCCTGAGTAGCGGAGCGTATCGAAGGACGGCCGGGACTAGCCGGAGGTCGTGGAACCAGGCTGCCCTCCCACCAACCGTTCGTGCGGATTTGTAATCCCGCACGCCGGGGCCATCCGGGGATCACAGATCCGCACCAACAGTGTTCCAACCTGCGACTGAACCATGGAACAGAGCAACCGCTTCGATTTTCTTGAACTGGATGCCGATCAGGCTCCCGTATGCGTGCCGACCCCGGAGAGCATGGGGCCGTCGCTCCGGACGGCCACGACTCTCCGGTCGCTCGTCGTCGTCCAGGTGATCGGTCGGAAGGGCACGGGGGTGGGGGAGTTCAACGCTCCCGCGGGACTGGCGGTCGATAGTGACGGCAACCTCTACGTCTGCGACGCCTACAACCACCGCATCCAGAAATTCATGACGAACGGCACGGTCGTGGCGATCGGCCGCAAGGGATCGGACGCCGGGAAGTTCCTCAACCCGCAGGACATCGCCGTCGATCGGTACTTCTCCATCTACGTGCTGGAGCAGGGGAACAACCGCATCCAGAAGCTCTCGCACGACGGGCGGCTGGAGATGGTCTTCGGCCGGAAAGGGAACCGTCGGGGCGAGATGAACTCGCCGATGGGGATGGCCCTCGATCGTGAGGGGTACATGTACGTCGCCGACACGGGGAACGGGCGTCTCCAGAAGTTCAGTCCGACCGGCGCTCAGATATTCAGCGTCAGCAGCAGTCGGGACCGGCAGTTGTACCGGCCTCAGGGAGTCGATGTCGACGGGAAGGGAAGCTGCTACATCGCCGACACGTTCTCCCACTGCGTGGTGAAGCTCGATCCGAACGGCATGGAGATCGGGCGGTTCGGCTGCAAGGGCCAATCGCCCGGCCGGTTCGGGGAGCCGCAGGACTTGGCGACCGATTCGGAGAACCGCATCTATGTCGTGGAGATGGAGAACAACCGTCTGCAGGTCCTCGACTCGCACGGGACGAGCCTGATCTGCTTTGACTCCCGGCGCACGGCCGTCGGTCCGCTCAAATGTCCCACGGGGATCGCCGTCGGCCCGGACGATTCGGTTTACATCGCGGATACATGGAATCACCGCGTGCTCAAGTTTCGATGGCAATAGGGAGAACAAGGGAGTACTGGAGTGGTGGAATGATGGGATGATGGAGTGGTGGAGTATTGGAGTGATGGGTTCCCAATACTCCAATACTCCATTACTCCAATACTCCACCACTCCAACACTCCAATCCACAGGAGGAGACAATGCCCGAGGAAATCAGAGTAGCGCTCATCGGTCTCGATACCAGCCACAGCATCGAGTTCACCAGGAGGATGCAGGCCCCGGACTGCCCGGAGGACCAGAAGGTCGAGGGGATGGAGGCGATCACGTGCCTGCGGTTCGAGACCCCATTCCAGGACAAGGAAGGCCTCGACAAGCGCCAGGCCCAGCTCGAGGAGTGGGGAGTCAAGGTCACCGAGGACTTCGATGAGGCAATCGACGACTGCGACGCGATCATGCTGGAGATCAACGACCCTGCGTACCACCTGGAGTACTTCAAGAAGGTGGCGGACCTGAAGCGGCCGATCTTCCTTGACAAGCCGCTCGCCGACACTATCGAGAACGGGCGCGAGATCTGCCGCATCACCAGGGAGAAGGGCCTGCGGGTGTTCTCGTCCTCATCGCTCCGATATATCCCGAACCTCGATGAGGCGGACAAGGAAGTGCCGGAGCCGATGTACGCCGCGATGTACGGCCCGGTCGGAGTCGCCCCAGCCGGGAGTTCGATCGTCTGGTACGGGGTCCACGCCTTCGAGATGCTGGAGCGCGTGATGGGGATCGGCGCGAAGTCGGTCTTCGCCCGCAAGGATGAATCCGGCGTAGTCTGTGTCGTCGATTACCCCGAGGCCAGGCGCGGCATCGTCGAGCTGACCACCGGCGTCTATTCGTACGGCGGACTGGTTCGCGACAAGAAGAAAGCGTTCCCGTTCGTCGCCGACACGAAGCGCCTCTACTCCCGCGAGCTGGAGTTGGTCGTCGAGTTCTTCCGCGGCGCGCCTCCCGCGGCCTCGATGGAGGATGCGCTCGAGATCATGGCGATGCTCGATGCGGCCGAGAAGTCGGCCCAGACCGGGAAGACCATCAAGCTGTAAGGGAGGGCCTTCCACGGCCTCCCGTGTGACTATGATTGTAGGAGCGGCTTCCCAGCCGCGATGAACTCACGTATTATTGTAGGAGCGGCTTCCCAGCCGCGATGAACCGGCGTATTGTAGGAGCGGCTT
>CAYXOC010000090.1:0-4482 GCA_964466715.1 uncultured bacterium | reverse complement strand
CCGTCCTTCGATACGCTTCGCTACTCAGGACCTAGCGGGTTCTATGTCTCGGCAAACCGGCACCGTTAGCCCTGAGTGATGCGCAGCATCGTATCGAAGGACGATCGCTCCCCATCTTCATACGGCGAACCGCTCGCCCAGGTAGTACTTGCGGGCTATCGGATCGTTCGGAAGCTCCGAGGCGAGGCCCGAAGTGCGGACCTGTCCGTCGGAGATGATGTACGCGCGGTCGGTGATCGCCAGGGTCTCGCGGACGTTGTGATCGGTGATGAGCACCCCGATATTCTTGGCCTTCAGTTCCGCGATGATGTCCTGGATGTCGTTGATGGCGATGGGGTCGACGCCGGTGAACGGCTCGTCGAGCAGCATGAACGCAGGCGACATCGCAAGCGTGCGGGCGATCTCGGCGCGCCGGCGCTCTCCGCCGGAGAGCATGTAGCCCTTGTGGTCTTTCACGTGGCCGATTCGGAGTTCCTCGAGGAGCTCCTCAAGCTTCGCCTTGCGCTCCTTCTTCGGCATTCCGGCGAGCTCGAGCACGAGGAGGATGTTCTCCGACACGGTGAGCTTGCGGAAGATGGACGCCTCCTGCGCGAGGTAGCCGATCCCATGGCGCGCGCGCTGGTACATCGGCATGCCGGTCACATCACGGCCGTCAAGGAACACCTTGCCGGATTCGGGATGGATCAGGCCGACGATCATATAGAAGGTGGTCGTCTTGCCCGCGCCGTTCGGGCCGAGCAGTCCGACGATCTCACCGCGCTTGATATCGAGTGATACACCGTTCACCACGTTCCTGCCCTTGTAGGTCTTGACGAGGTTCTCGGTGGTTATCCGCGTCTCGGGTCCTATTGCTGTTCCCCCTCCTTGGGTTTGATCCGCATGTCACCGGACTTGACGCTGATCTTGCTCTTGTTGAGGTAGACGGTGATGCTGCTTCCGGTCAGGGTAGCGGGCTCCGACAGATCCGGATCGGTGAGCTTGACCGCGGCGTTCCCGGTCAGGACTATGGTTTCGTCCTCGGCGCCGATCGCCGGAGTGAACACCGCCTTGTCGCCGGTTGCGTGGATGAACCGCGTAGTCTTTCCGGCCTTGTCTATCTGCTTGGCGTGGATCACGACGCTGCCGGTCGCGATCGCCTTGGCGAGGGCCAGCTTCTTCGCGGGGGTCTTCTTCAGATCGGCCGTGATGGTCTTGGCGGTGATGAGCGCATCCTGGACCGTCTTCCCGCAGACATCGCACTTCCACGCGCTGCCCGGGAGTTCGAGGACCGCGCCGTTCGTGAGTTCCACCAGGTTCTCGCTGATCTCCATGTCGCCGGAGAGATGGATGCCGCCGATCGCGAGACTCTCGGCCGAGGTGAACGCGGCATACACGCAGAGTGCGGTCAGGATGGCAAAGAATGCGATGGTTTTTCTCATATCTCTCCTCACAGGACGGCCTCAGCGTCGCTGAGCCTGGCTTTCTTCAGTGCCGTGTCCGTGGTAATACTTCGCGCCCTGATGTGGATATTCCCTTTGTCCATGCGGACGCCGCCCGTACCGACGAGCTTGTTCTCGCGAGGTCTCCACACCATCTCTTCAGCGCTGGCCGTCGTACCGTCGACCAGCGAGGTGACTTTCACTCCGCCGGTGGCCCGGATCTCCTTCCTGCCGCTGTCCGCCACTACTCTCGGCGCGATCATGCGGCTCGTGACCTTGCCGTCCCTGTAGAGACTGGCCTCGACTTTCACGAGTTCCACCGTGGCCGACGAGCCGTCAGCGGCGGCGGCCGACGCCGACTTGAACTCCGCCTCCCAGAGCCGCTTGCCCTGATCGTCGTCCCAGGTGACCTTGGCCCCCTCGAACTTAGCCTCGACCTTCCTGCGCTCGGGCTCCGGCTCCGACTCGGTGGGCGCGACGGACGTCTGCACAGGCTTCTTCGCCGGCTGCTTCCGTCCGCAGCCGGCAGGGAAGACCGCTATGCAGATGGCTATCAGGATGAGCCAGGAAACCGCTCCGGCGTGACGTTCAGGCATGGCAGAATTCCGTAAAGTGGGGATCAATTGGCCCCAGCGTGAGTTTACCATAACCCATACCCGTTTGCAACCGACACGGCGGCCCGTGCCCGTGCGGTGGTGGGTTGTGGCTCATTCAGGTATACGCGTGTGGAGCCGGAGTTGTTGCGCGGGGAGATCCTACTCCTTGGCCATCTCCGCCTTCACCATCATGAAGAGCGGCGGGGCCAGATAGAGCAGGGCGGTCGCGGCCATCGCCACCCCGGAGTCGTTCGTCAGCATCGCAACGACCACTCCGATCATGATGCCCATGAATCCGGCGTTCATCGCCGGATGCCTGCTGAGAGTGCGCTGGAGCACTCCCACCGGACGATGGAACAGCACCGCCAACCCGATGATGAAGATGTAGACGAAGTGTACCCAGACCGAGTACTTGATCAGGCGCAGGTTCATGCTCCACTTGCGGACCGCGGTGTCGACGAACAGCGAGAAGTCGCCGCCCGCCAGTTGCGAGAAGAACCTGCCGATGTGTGTCTGCTGATCCGCCTGCAGCAGCAGGTTGGCGGCGATGACTCCGCAGATCAGTATTGATCCCAGTCCGCCTGTCCACGCGAGTGTCTTCAAGTTGAGGTTCATATCCCGTGCCTTGAGCACGGCGTATCCGAATGCGAACAGATAAGTGATCGTTCCGCCGAAGTCCGATCCATAGCCCGGCGCGCCGACTATCAGCGCGATCGCCGTGAAGATGATCCCCGGCACGATCCACGTCCGCTGCTTGCCCGCATAGTCGAGCAGCGAGTACACTCCGAGCAGAGCGGCGCCCATCAGCACGCCTGCGCATTCGTTCCCCAGTCCGTAGAACCTGATGCCCGCGATCGGGTCGTAGCTCAGGATCGTTCTCCGGAGCAGCGTGTTGCCCAGAAGGAGATCGCCCGTCACCACCGCGACGTTCGTCAGGCCGATGATCGCAAATATCAGCCGCAGGTCCTTCACCCACTTGTTCAGCGCGACGGAGGCCGAGATGGTCATCCCAGCCATGAACAGAGCGGAAGGCAGCGTGCCGAATATGCCGAGCGCCGGCTCTATCCACAGAGTGGCCGGAGCCAGCATCAGGCTCATCAGCGCCGGTCGGAGGAACGACGGGGTCAGTATCCAACCGAAGTGGCCGGTGGAGCGGTTCTGCAGGAGTACCGCGAAGATCGAGAGGAACACGCATAGCGCCACGCATGCTACGTAGCCGTAGAGCACCGGGATTCGCGCCCGGAGCGTCCGGATCATGCGGTGGTTGTCGGCCTGCAGGGTCGTGACAGCATCCTCACGGCTGACGGCCGTGACCGGACTGCCGAGCATGCTCCGATCGGGCTTGATCCCGAAGAATCCCAGGATCGTCGGGGCGAGGTCGATGTTCGTCAGCACGCCGGGGAGCTTGGTGGTGCTAGACGAGAGCATGCCCCTCGGTATGTCCGTGCCGATGAAGATGATCGGGGTGAGCCTGTCGCCGGTCTCGAAGGCATCGGACCCCTGGGTGGGCACGGCGAAGATCAGCAGATACCGGTCCGTGTTTGCCTTCAGATGATCGTTGAGCTGCGCAACGAACCGTCCGCACTCGCTCAACATCTGTTTGCGCAGGGACTCATATCGCCCGGGAAGGATCTCCGTTCTCGCCGATTCGAGCCGCCGGCCGTCGCCGAGTTCGACCACGATAAGCGAGCGTCCGTCGGTCTGCTCCCGGACCCTGTCGGCGATGTAGGCGTAGTTCGTGGTGACGCCGAACGGACGACTCGGGTCGCGCGTCAGGGTCCGCGCGCCGACGTCCCCACTCTCGACCCAGCCGTCCGTATTCATGGCGATTGCAACCGCATTCCGCGAGAAGAACCTTCCCTGGTCGGAGTTGCCGTAGACCGCGGTGCGCACACCATTCTCCTGAAGCATGCGGCCGAGCATTCCGGGGGAGATGTCGTAGCGCTGATAGGTGTTTGCTGCGCGGATCGCTGCTATCTTTGTCTGCAGGACGGCCGTGTCGGATGTCCTGACTCCGGTGTTCCGGTAGAAGACATCGCCCGCCGCCCCGTCGTCCGCGAAGTCAGAGGCGTTGAACCCGTAGCGCGCGTAGTCGGAGCCGATACCCCGGGTGCCCGCCCCGATGGTGACCGCATTGTTCTCGAAGATGAGGCCGCCGTCGGTCTTGTTGTTCATGAGGCCGATGGAGCCGGATTCGACCAGCGTGCGGAGATCCTCCGACTCGGCAAGCCGGTCGAGTGAGAGGCATTCCAGCGTGACCAGCACCACGGCCTCGCGAGCCGCGAATGCCGGGACGGCGCACAGGATTAGCAATATGATTGCGAGCAGGCGTGATCTCATCGGGTTACCCATCTCTTGTAGGAGCGGCTTCCAGCCGCGATTGATCTAATTGTAGGAGCGGCTTCCAAGCCGCGATCGCAGCTGGAAGCTACTCCTACATGGCTTGATCGCAGCTGGAAGCTACTCCT
>CAYXOC010000089.1:0-4536 GCA_964466715.1 uncultured bacterium | reverse complement strand
AGTTGCACCGACTCCCAGGAGTCGGTGAGGATTGAAACGCGGCTAAAGCATGTCGTGCACTCTGGTACGTATCGTGGTAGGATGGCATTATGCGTAGGCCCTACCCGAGTGACGTGAGTGATGATGAATGGGCATACTGCGCTCCCAGCCTGACATTCATGACAGATGATGCTCCGCAGCGGGAGTATCGCCTGCGAGATGTCTCTGATACCCTGCGCCGGCTGGTGCGAAGCGGCGCTATCCGCCTGGTGATCTCCCGCCATGGCAGGCGGAATACCAGCAGACACAACGCTGGATCAAAGCCGGTGTCTCTGAGGACATGGTCCGTGATCTGCGGGAAGCCCAAGTACGTGAGGCCAAACCAAGCGCAGCAGTCTTCGATGCCCGGACCGTGCAATCTACAATCAGAGTGGAGCGCGCAGGCTATGACGGGCACAAGCGCAAGAAGGGCGGCAAGACCGATATGGCACGCGTCAGCAGAGGAAGAGGGGTGTCACGCCGACGGTAAGGGGCAGGACCGGTTTGCCGCGAATCCGCTTGGCCGTCACCGGCTGATCCTGTGCTTTGGCCTACGAAGCATTCCGCTCCCGGGGCATCGCCGACACGGTGTCGGGTCGGGCGAACAGGCCGGCCTTGAGGGCGTCCATCAGCGAGGTTGCATCGCCCTTTCTGCGATCTTTGCAGTAAGCATAGCTGTAGATCACTATGCCCTTCGCGCCTGCTTCCCGGGCCTTTCGGATCTGCTGGACGCTCTGCGCCGCGCTGAGTTGCCACCCGCCCTGCCCGACGTAGATCTTGTCGGACCCGCCTGCCTTGAGCGCATCGGCCATGGTCGACTGGAACACCCTGTCGTCCATCGCAAAGACCATAGGGACGGCAAAGTCCAACAGCCCGGACTTCAGCCATCCGACCCAGTCCTGGAGGCAATTCTCGTAAGCATGGTAGCGGCTTCCGCTGACCGCAGCGGACAACTTCGCCCGTTGCCTGCTCTGCGATAGCCTCTCTTTGGCAAGACGGACAAACTCCGTGACCTGAGCCCTCCTCCAGTCGCCCCAGGCCTTGTCGGTGGACTTTGGCTTGCCCTGGGACTTGGTCTCTTCGTTGAACCTGCTCACGCTCAGGTCGTTGTAGCCGCTCTGCGGACCGGGATACTTCACGAGGTCGAGGTGCACGCCGTCGACTTCGTACTTCTCCGCAATCTCGCCGATGATGCCTGCCAGGTACTCACGAACTTCGGGCACGCCCGGGTCCAGATACAGCTTCTCCCCGGGGAACTTGCTCTTGCCGTGCTCGTCCTTCATGAGCCAATTCGGATGCGCCAGGTGTACCTTCGCAGGGTCCGGCTTGATGTACGGAACGTCGTGGCTCACCTCATACACGGCGATCCACGCGTGCGCCTCCAGTCCCGCCGCATGCGCCTGCTTGACGATGTCGGCGAGGGGATCATATCCCGGCGCCACGTCCGTCGCCATCGGCTCGATGGCGGACTTGTAGTAGACATCCCCTCGCCGTCTCACTTGCACGACGACCGCGTTGAAACCACATTCCTTCGCCCGCGCTACCATTGCAGTCGTCTGGGCCGGCGTCTTGAACCCTGGGTGGAACGCGTCCACCCAGAGTCCTCGAAACTCCGCACCCGATGCAACGGCTGCGCTGAGGATGAGGATGCCGATCGCATACACGGCTATCCGCCAGCGCTTCATCTCCGGTACTCCTTGTGTCTATGGGGCAGGCACCACCAGAACGAGCTTGCCGTACTTCGGATAGATCTGGTAGGCGATCCTCGGCGCCATGTTGCCCGACGACAGATCGGTGACCTGGCTCCAGTCCGAGCCGTTCCATGAGTAGACGCCGCGTATCATCCCTGCTTCGATGGCTTCGACCAGCGTTCCGGTCCAGACTCCGTCAGTGACAGTGCAGCTTGCCCACGGTATCGGCACATCGAACGGATTCCCCACAACTGCGAAGTACACGGGCGCCTCCGAGCCGACCGGCAGACTCAGCGCCTGGTCGCCCTCAGCCGGCGTGTTCCGGCAGGTCATCCACTCCGGGCTGCCTTCCTGCGGGACATGGAGCAGGTAGCCGTCTCCGAAGAGACAGTTGCCGAACTCGCCGCACCCGCCGCCGAAATAGACCCACGCCTGGTAGAAAGAGTCATACCGCCGCAGATAGCCCTGCAGCAGCAACGGGGGCTCCTCGTCGCCTGCAACGAAAGTCAGTTCGGGAGCGGGGTATTCCGGGATGCCGGGCAGTGCGATGGAGTTCGTGGCATTCCGCATCAGATCGATCCTCGTATTCCGCCAGGAGGTGACCGTGGTGATGTCGCTCTGCGAGCGCACTCTCACGATGCGGACGTAGTATCCGTTGAGCGACATCGCCCCGCTGATACCCTGCACCTTGACGAAGTCGTCGACCTCGGGCAGGTTCGCTCCCTCGGGTACGACCACTCTGACGCCCCGATGACCCGACGTATCCTGTAGGTCCGAGCCGTCATCGATGTAGAAGTAGCCTGCGCCGGCGTTGACGTACTTGACCCTACCCCAGGTCTGCACGAGCATGCCTACGTTGTAGAACCCGAAACCGTTCTTGATCAGACGCTCGTAGCCCGTAGCGCCGCCTCCAAGCCACTGGTTCCGCATACCGATAGCTTCGATCTCGAAGGTCCCGCCGTCCTCTTCGGGGCTATCCGCGTCCGCATCGATGTAGCGCTCGCCCGTTGAGGTGTCGGTCTCTATGGTCCCGGACACCGAGAGCAGCTCCCCGATGTCGAACGTCTTGTCGGTCTTGACCCGAATGCCGGCTGAACGGTCCGTCTTCTCGACGTAGACCCAGTTCTCGCCCGATGGATCGGCTTCGGCAAAGACCGCGGTCACCGACACGGGTCGGATATCGATGTGAGTTCCGTTCGGGTACCGGCTGAGCGCATAGGTAAGATCGGTCGGCCGCTCGTAAGCGCCCATGTCGCAGACTGCCGATCCGTTCCCGTCTCCATCGATCGGCCTCGGCATGCCGTCGAGGTCGACGGCCGGCGCGAGAGTGTTCGTGCCGGCGTCGATGCACGGCGACTTGCCCTTCAGGCGGTAGTCGCCCGCGTTCCTCTTGACGAAGAACGGGTTCTTCGAGATGTCGCCGGCGCCCGGCGATGTGTTCATATAGTTGCCCAGCGAGTTGGCGAAGAAGTCATTGTTATTGAGGACCGGTGCTGAGCTTATCTCCCGGTCGCAGTAGACCCCGTAGCCCTCGTTGAAGGCAACGATGTTGTTCTGCACAGTCGGCGCGCCGCCCACCACGTAGACGCCGCCGGTATTGTCGACGATCGTGTTGTTGGTGACGAGCGGGTTCCCCTGGTCCTCGCCGTAGATGCCTGCGCCTGCGTTGTCGGCCACGAGGTTGTTCGCGATCGTAGTATCCCACAGAGAGGAAAACAGGATGCCGCCGCACGTGTCGCCGGTGTTGCCCGTGATGGTATTGCCGGAGACGTACCCACCCGTAGACGCGACCAGGAGAAGACCGCCTGCCCATCCGCCGACATTGCCTGTGACGGTGTTGTCGGTGAGAGTCAACTGGGTGTCAAAGACGGATACACCGCCTGTACACCAATCACCGGAATTGCCTGATATGGTATTCCCGCTGATCAAGAGCTTCGACCGGCACGAGCTGATCGCTCCCGCACCCCAGAAGTCGGCAGGCGCAGCATAGTTGTCGGTCAGCGTGTTGCCGATGATGTTGGCGATTGACAAGTCCACCTGGACGCCGCCTCCGTAATCGCCGATATTCCCGGAGATGGTATTGCCCGCGATGGTCGCGATGGAGTCGTTCTCGCAGACGATGCCGCCGCCCTTGTTCCCGATGATCGTATCATTGACGATCCGAGCGTAAGCGGCGTTGCAATAGATGCCTTTGCACACGGATGCCGGGCTGCTGCGGATAGTGAAGCCGTCCACCGTAGTGAGCGGGTCCGGAAGCAGACTCATCCGGACTGTGCAGTCGGCATTCCCGCCGTCCAGCGTGGTCAAGTTGGTCACCCAGTCTCTCTGCTCTCGCTTCGTCTCGTCCCCGGCGAAGCCGCCATAGAGCTGATTGCCGGACTTCAGGCTGATCTGTTCGGCATATGTGCCGGCCTTGACCCAGATCTCTGCGCGACCCAGAGTCGCGTTGATCGCGCCCTGAACGGTCCGCTTCGCGTTTGCCCAGGAGTACCCGTCGTTGGCGTCATCGCCGGTAGGAGACACGTGGATGATCGAGTATTCGTCGGCGCCGATATCGGTGATCCCAATGATCCTCGGCTCGCCGTCGATATCGACCTCCAGCCGGCCGTTCGCATCATCACACCCTGCGTTGATGCAAGGCGATCCTGAGATGATGTGCAGATCTCCATTCGACCAGTCACTCAAGAGAGGATCGAGCGAAATGTCCGTGGGTCCCGGGTCCACCTTGTAGTAGTTGGCCGGGCTGTTGCCGTACACGTTGTTGTTCCGAAGGGGCAGCACCATCGGGTTGCAAGTGCCGGGGAAGGACGAAATCCCGTATACGGAG
>CAYXOC010000088.1:0-5030 GCA_964466715.1 uncultured bacterium | reverse complement strand
TGCCAGTCTTGGTGGGCACCACTACTCAACCACCGTCAACGTGCGGTGGCCCTGCAGTATGCGAGACCTCTCCAAGCCCTTTTAGGATCGAGGAAGGACAGGGTAGACTCACGACGCGAATACCACATCAAAGTCCATTCCGACGCGGCAACAAACGTGTGGAACATAACGTATAGAACCTCAGGAGGTACCTCTACCAGTGAGAAGGACATCGCTATTCATCGCCACGCTCATTCTTCTGTCTGCGCTTGCGGCCGCCACGGCCGCTGAGGTCGTCCTCATCAAGCCCGCAGCAGGAGTCGCCAACATCAATCCCGTCTGGTCGCCGGACGGCAAGTCTATCGCCTACGTATCGAAGCCGACTGAAGGTGCGCCGAGCATCTACATTGCCACCCCGGCCGGGAAGACGCGCCTGCTTCTCAAGGATGCGGACTCGCCGGTCTGGTCACCCGATTCGAAGCAGCTCGCGGTGCACAGCAACGGCCTTGTGATCGTCGATGCGGCAACCGGCAAGGCCGTAAAGCGCCTGACCACCGACAGCCCGGACAACGTCAACTCGCCGAATGCGTGGTCGCCTACGGGCCGCTACCTGCTCTACACACTGAACGGCATCGCCGGCCCGCAGGCTCGCGTCTGGGATCTGAAGGCCGGCAAGGCTCTGGCATCGTCCGTCGGTGACGGCGGCGCCTGGACGAACGCCGGCAAGCTGATCGCATGGAAGGGCGGCGAGGCAGCCGCGATCAAGCTCATCGACCTCGCTTCCGGCAGTTCGAAGACGCTGCTGACCGGCTCGACAGCCGCGGGAGCCTTCGTTCCGAAGGGTGATACTTTCGCGTACCTTTGGTTGATGGCGGCTCCGACGAGAGGCGAGGGGATCTACAAGGTTGACCTGAAGTCCGGCGCGGCTGCCAAGCAGCTTGCACTGCGCTGCGAGCAACTGCAGTTCAGCAAGGACGCCACTCAGTTCGCCTGCGTATCGAAACTGATCCCCAAGAAGGGGGCCGAGCCGGAGATGCACCTGTATCTTGGCAATACCAAGAACTGGTACTTCAAGAGCGTGAGCAAGGGTCTCGCAAGCCCGTCCCAGATCGGCAGCGCCATCAGTTGGTCGCCCGACGGCAAGTCGATCGCGGCTGCCACCGGTGACGGCGGCATCAAGATCGTGAAGCTGTAGGGATAGGGCTTCATCGCCCTCCCGGAACCACGCTTGTAGGAGCGGCTTCCCAGCCGCGATGAACCGGCGCACTGTAGGAGCGGTTTCCCAGCCACGACGAACCGGCGTATTGTAGGAGCGGCTTCCCAGCCGCGATCGCAGCTGGAAGCTGCTCCTACATGGTCTGATCGCAGCTGGAAGCTGCTCCTACATGGCCTGATCGCAGCTGGAAGCTGCTCCTACATGGCCTGATCACAGCTGGAAGCTGCTCCTACGGATACCTGGAACGCAAAGAAGGGCAGGGATCATCGATCCTCGCCCTTCTTCATATCCTCCGGGCTCCGCATCCCGCGTCACCCCAGTCCCCGGGTCAGCCCTATCCGGCCGACGCCGGCATCTCCTCCAGCTTGATCACTACCATCTGCGTCTGGCCCATTCTCCAGATCGAGAGTCTTATCAGATTGCCGACCTTGCGTTTGTTGATCTCGGTAACGAGTTGGTCGGGATTGGATATCTTCTTGCTGTCTATCTGCGTGATGATATCGCCCTGCATGAGGCCCTTCTTCGCCGCCGGACCATCCACGACGGTCTGTACGATCACGGCCCCGTGCGGAGCCTTGAGCCCCTGCTGCTCGTACCACGCCGCGAAGTCTCCGGAGAGATCGGCGAGCTGGACGCCGAGCCACGGCCGGATGATGCGTCCCTTCTCGATCAACTGTTTGGCGATGGTTCTTGCCGTGTTCGCCGGGATTGCAAACCCTATGCCGATGCTTCCCTGTCCAGGTTCGGTCGAGTAGATCGCCGTGTTGATGCCGATCAACTGTCCGTCGATGTTCGCCAGCGCGCCGCCGCTGTTCCCGCGGTTGATGGCCGCGTCGGTCTGGATCGCCTCCGCCAGCACCTTTCCCGGCGCTACCGGCAGGTCGGTCCGCCTGGTGGCGCTGATCACGCCGACGGTGACCGAGTTGCCGAAGCCGAGCGGGTTACCGATCGCTACGGCCCAATCGCCCGCGCGGATGGCGTTCGAATCACCGAACTCCGCCGCCGGGAAGTTCTTGCCATCAACCTTCACGACCGCCAGATCGGTGCGCGAGTCTCTGCCGATCAGCTTGCCCTTCAGACGACGGCCGTCCGCAAGCCTCACGGTGATCTTGTTCGCGCCCTCGATGACGTGGTTGTTCGTCAGGACGTAGCCATCCTTGCTGATGAGCACTCCGGATCCCTGGCCGACCACCTGCTGCTTCTGAGGGGCCATGGGGATTCCGAAGAGCTGCTCGAAGGGACTCGCCACGGCCTGCTCGGTGACGGTGTCGATGTTCACGACCGCGGGGCCGAGTCGAGACACGGCGTCGGCGATGACATTGCCCTTCTTGCTCAGAACGGACGAAGCCGGGTCACGGCTGAGCGATGCGATCACGCCGCTCTTGCCGCCGGGAGTCAACGTCGTGTAGCCAAGCTCCCGGAGGACCCAGGCACAAGCTGCGAACCCGAGCACGAAAACCAGTACGTACGGGATCAGTTTCTTCATAAGCTAACCTTCCGAACCTATGCTCCTGAGCACGTTCGCCATCTCGATGGCGGTCTCTGCCGCATCGAAGCCCTTGTTGCCGGCCTTGGTGCCGGCGCGCTCGATCGCCTGCTCGATGGTGTCGGCGGTGATGATGCCGTACACGCACGGAACGCTCGACTGCAGGCCGATCTGCGCGATGCCCTTGGTGACTTCGGCAGCCAGGTAGTCGAAATGCGGAGTCGCGCCGCGGATCAGTGCGCCGAGGCAGACGACGGCGTCGTACTTGCCGGACATCGCCATCTTTTGGGTCACGATCGGCACTTCGAACGTGCCCGGGACCCACGCGACGTCGATCTCCGCGTCATTCGCACCGTGCCGGACGAGCGCATCGAGCGCGCCCGCCAGCAGCTTGCCGGTGATAAACTCGTTGAACCTGCTGACTACGATTCCGAACCGCAGGCCCTCCGCGGTCAGTTTGCCCTCAAATGTCCTTGCCACAACTACCTCCCATTCCGGGAAATCCTCAATCCGAAATCCCCAATCCGAAATGCTAGCTCTCCAGCATATGCCCCATCTTGTCCTGCTTGGTCTCCAGATACCGGCGGTTCACTCGGTTGGGTGTGATCACCAGGGGAACGCGCTCGACGATCTCCAGGTCATAGCCCTCCAGCCCCGCCAGCTTAGCCGGATTATTGGTCATATATCGAATCTTCTTCACGCCGAGATCGAGCAGCACCTGTGCGCCGATGCCGTAGTCTCTGAGATCGGCGGGATACCCGAGCCGCTCGTTCGCCTCGACGGTATCGTAGCCCTGATCCTGCAGTTCGTACGCCTTCAGCTTCTCGATCAGGCCTATGCCGCGGCCCTCCTGGTAGATGTAGACCAAGACGCCCCGGCCTTCGTTCGCGATCTTCTGCATCGCGGTCTCGAGCTGCTCGCCGCACTCGCACCTCAATGAGTGGAGCACGTCGCCCGTCATGCAGCTCGAGTGGATGCGAACGAGCACCGGCTCGCCGTCCGAGACATCGCCCATCACCAATGCTACATACGGGTTTTCCTCGATCGGCGTTTCATAGGCGTACAGCTTGAACTCCCCATACCTGGTCGGCAGGGTAGTCGACGCCGCTCTGGTGACCAGCTTCTCGGTCCGGCGGCGGTACTTGATCAGGTCGGCGATTGTGCATATCTTGAGCCCGAACCTCTCCGCGATCTCCGTGAGCTCGGGCAGACGCGCCATCGTGCCGTCCTCACTCATGATCTCGCAGAGGACGCCGCTCGGATACAGCCCGGCCAGCCGCGCGAAATCCACGACCGCCTCTGTATGCCCGGAGCGCTTGAGGACACCGCCCTCTTTCGCCACCAGCGGGAATATGTGCCCGGGGCGCGCGAGGTCCGACGGCTTCGTCGCCGGGTCGATAGCGACCTTGATCGTCTGCGCTCGGTCGTACGCGGAGATACCGGTCGTCGTGCCGTGGACGGCGTCGATCGTGACGGTGAACGGAGTTCCTAGGAGCGCCGTGTTCTGGCCGACCATCATCGAGAGGTTCAGCTCCTCGGCGCGCTTCTTCGTCATCGGCTGGCAGATCATCCCGCGGCCGTACTTCGCCATGAAGTTGATCGCGTCCGGGGTGATCTTCTCCGCCGCCATGATGAAATCGCCCTCGTTCTCGCGGTCTTCATCATCGACGACGATCAGGATCTTGCCCTCACGTATCTCCTGTATCGCTTCTTCAATCGAACAAAACGCCAACTCTTGCTCCTGCCGGTCCCATGCGTCCTATGCGTCCCATGGGATCTGTGTGTCCAGAAATCCGCCCTTGTCCAACAGGCTCATCAGCCGGTCGTCGGAGTCGGATTTCCCCACGAACTTCAGTACGTACTTGCCTATTATATCAGTTTCCAGGTTCACTCTGCTACCCACGGACCTGTCGCCGAGGGTAGTCGCCCCGAGTGTGTGCGGGATCACCGCCACCGAGAACCAGTCCCGCCCGTAGTCGGCGATGGTGAGACTGATCCCGTCGACCGCGATCGAGCCCTTCTCGACGACGAACCGCATGACCTCGGGTGATGCCTCGAACCGGAACACCGTCTCCCCGCCGGCCTTGCGGATCTCGCGGATCACGCCGATGCCGTCCACGTGGCCGAGCACCATGTGTCCGCCCATGCGCGCGCCGGCTCTGAGCGCCCGCTCGAGGTTGACCGGCTGGCCCGGCTTGAGGTCGCCGAGCGTGCTCCGCTCGACGGTCTCGCGCACGGCATCGAACTCCAGCATCGAGCCGGAGACCGACACGGCGGTCAGGCATGTGCCGTTCACCGCGATGCTGTCACCGATCACGGTGCCGTCCGTGACCACGCGAGCCTCGACCG
>CAYXOC010000087.1:0-5110 GCA_964466715.1 uncultured bacterium | reverse complement strand
TGCGCCTGGCCGCCGGCGACCAGGTGCCCGCCGACCTGCGCCTGCTGGAGGCACATGACCTGCACCTGCAACAGGCGGCCCTGACCGGCGAGTCGGTGCCTGTGGCCAAGGAGGCGATCGAAGGCGCTGCCCCGCCCGGCCGCGCCGCCGAGGCGGCGCACCGCCTGTTCCTCGGCACATCGGTAGTGGCCGGCAGCGCCACCGCGGTGGTGCTGACGACCGGTGCGGCCACAGCCTTTGGTGACATCGCCGGCAGCCTCGCGGCGCGCCCACCAGCGACGGAGTTCGAGCGCGGACTCGACGGCTTCGCCCATCTGATCCTGCGCACCGTGGTCTTCCTCGTACTGTTCGTGGTGCTCATCGGCGTCGGCGCCGGGCGTCCCCCCCTGCAGACCCTGCTGTTCGCTGTCGCCCTGGCGGTCGGATTGACGCCCGAGTTCATGCCCATGATCGTCACCGTCACCCTGGCCCGCGGCGCGGTGCGCATGGCGCGGCGCCAGGTGATCGTGAAGCACCTCGCCGCGATCGAGGACTTTGGCAGCATGACGGTGCTGCTCAGCGACAAGACCGGCACCTTGACCTGCGCCGACACCACCCTGGCTCGCTGCATGGATCTCGATGGCCGCGACGCGCCGCAGGCGCACCGCCTGGCTGCACTCAACAGCCGCTACCAGACTGGCCTTCGCAGTCCTCTGGACACGGCCATCCTGCACGCGCCGCCGACCGAAACGCAGGCATGGCACAAGGTGGACGAGATCCCCTTCGATTTCGAGCGGCGGCGCCTGAGCGTGGTGGTGGAAGCCGCGGGGCGCCGCCTGCTGGTGACCAAGGGGGCACCGGAAGCGCTGCTGGGCCAGTGCAGCCGCATTGTCCGCGGCGAAGGCACCGCGCCGCTGGACGACACCACCCGCGCAGCCGCGGTCGAACGCTGCCGCGCCCTGGGCGAGGAGGGGCTGCGCAGCCTCGCGGTGGCCTGGCGCGAGGTGGCCCCGGCCGCCGCCTACGGCGTGGCGGACGAGACCGACCTGATCTTCGCCGGACTGCTCGGTTTCGCCGACCCGTTGGTGCCGGGCGTGGCGCAGGCGCTGCGCGCTCTGCACCAGGACGGACTGGCGGTGAAGATCCTCACCGGCGATGACGAGCGCGTGGCGCGCCACGTGTGCCACGCCGCCGGCCTGGACGTCGCACGCATCGTGCGCGGCGAGGAAATCGACGCCCTCGACGAGGGCGCACTGGGCATCCTGGCCGAACGCACCGACGTGTTCGCACGCGTCTCGCCGAGCCAGAAGCACCGCATCGTGCTCGCACTCAAGCGCCGTGGGCAGGTGGTAGGTTTTCTCGGCGACGGCATCAACGACGCTCCCTCGCTGCACGCTGCGGACGTGGGCATCTCGGTGAGCGGCGCCACCGACGTGGCGCGCGAAGCGGCCGACATCGTGCTGCGCCAGCGCGACCTGCGCGTGCTGCACGCCGGAGTGGTGGAGGGCCGGCGCGCCTTTGCCAACGTGATGAAGTACTTGCTGATGGGCACCAGCTCGAACTTCGGCAACATGCTCAGCATGGCGCTGGGCGTGCTGTTCCTGCCCTTCCTGCCCATGCTGCCGACACAGATCCTGCTCAACAACTTCCTCTACGACCTGGCACAGACGGCGATCCCGGGGGATCGCGTCGACGCTGCGCTGTTGCGCCGGCCGATGCGCTGGCACGTCGGCTTCATCCGTGCGGTCATGCTGCGCATCGGCCCGATCAGCTCGGTCTACGATCTGCTGACCTTCTACGTCCTGTTGCACTGGTTCGGTGCCGGCCAGGCACTGTTCCACACCGGCTGGTTCGTGGAGTCGCTGGCCACGCAGACCCTGGTGCTGTTCGTGATCCGCACCGCGGGCAACCCGCTGCGCAGCCGACCGAGCCGCGGCTTGGCGTTCGCCGCCGTCGGCGTGGTGCTGGTTGGCGCGATCCTGCCCTACAGTCCACTGGCCGCGAATCTCGGCTTTGTGCCGCTGCCGGCGGGCTTCTTCGCCTTCCTGCTCGGCGCCACCCTGACCTATCTGCTGTTGGTGCAGTGGGCCAAGCGGCGCGTCGCGGCAGGGGTCTCGTCCGGCAACCTCTGGGCGCCCTGAGCACCCGGCGCCGCACCGCTCAGGCAGACGACGCCGCGGCGCCGAGGTAACGATCGAACCAGGCGGCGGCGAGTTCCGCCACACGCTCCAGCGCTCCGGACTCCTCGAACAGGTGGCTCGCGTCGGGCACGATCTGCAGCCGCGCGCCGGGGCGCAGCTTCGCCAGCACCGCGCGGTTCAGCGCCAGCACCTGGGTGTCGGCGCCGCCGACGATGAGGAGGGTCGGCGCCTGCACGCGCGCCAGCACCGTATCGGGAGCCAGATCCGGGCGCCCGCCGCGCGACACCACGGCCACCACGGCGCGCGGGCGCTGCGCGGCAGCGATGAGTGCCGCGGCGGCGCCGGTGCTGGCGCCGAACAAACCCAAGGGCAACTCGCGCAGCGCCGCCACATCGGCCACCCAGTCGAGCACGCCCGCCACGCGCGACGCCAACAGCGGAATGTCGAAACGCCGGCGCTCGTCGGCGTCTTCCACCGGCGTGAGCAGGTCCATCAGCAGGGTGGCCAGGCCGATGCGCTGCAGGCTTGCGGCGACAAAGACATTGCGCGGGCTGTGCCGGCTGCTGCCGCTGCCATGGACGAACAGCACCAGGCCGCGCGCCGCCGCGGGCAACGCCAGGTCGCCGCAGAGCTCGACCTCGCCCGCCGGCACGCGCACCGGCGCCAGCGTCGGCAGCGGCGCGCCGATCGGGTCGCGTCCCAGCAGGCGCAGCACGTCGGCGTCCTCCACGGCGCGAAAATCCTCGTAGAACTGCCCTACGGCGTAGAACTCCCGCGGCACGGCCAGGCAGACGACGCGATCGGCCAGCGCACGCACCGCAGGCAGGCTGTCGGCCGAAGCCACCGGCACGGCGCAGAGCAGCTCGGCCGGCCCGGCCGCTCGCACCGCCACCAGCGCCGCCTGCATGGTGAGACCGGTCGCCAGTCCGTCGTCTACCACGACCACCACCCGGCCGGAGATGGCAGGACCGGGCCCAACCGCAGCGCGGCGGGCGCGGATCAGGTCGAGCTGGCGCGCCGCCTCGGCGCGCACGTACGCGGCATCGGCCCCGGCGCGCGCGGCGTGCGGGGCGAGGTGCACCCGGCCGGATTCGTCGACCGCGCCGATGGCCAGCTCCGGATTGCGTGGTGCGCCGAGCTTGCGCACCAGGACCACGTCGAGTTCCCCGCCCAGCGCGTCGGCGACGGCCCGCCCGAGCGGCACCCCACCGCGCGGTATGGCCAACACCAGCGGGTGGCTTCCGCGCCAACTGCCGAGGGCGAGCGCCAGTTCACGCCCGGCCGCCGCGCGGTCGGCGAAGCGCACCGTCCCGTCACGCCGCGTCATGGCGCATCGACCACGTCGCCCGGCGGCGGCCGGCGCGGGCGACGAACAGCAGGGCAAGGCAGGCCATGGGCAGACTCCTGCGGGCGATGGGCCATGGTCCGCCCGCGACGGGCGGCCGCCCTTGACGTGCATCAACCCCACCCGGCGGATGGGCCCCTACAGTCGCCGCATGAGCCCCTCCGATACCGCGCCCCGCCTGCGTCTGCGCTTTCTCGGCGCCAATGCCACAGTCACTGGATCGAAGTACCTGCTGGATACGGGCGCCTGCCGCGTTCTGGTCGACTGCGGTCTGTTCCAAGGCTACAAGCCGCTGCGCCTGCGCAACTGGGCGGACTTCCCGGTCGATCCGGCCTCCATCGATGCGGTGGTCCTGACCCACGCCCACCTCGACCACTCCGGCTACTTGCCGCGCCTGGTGGCGCAGGGCTTCCGCGGCACGATCTGGGCAAGCGCGCCCACGGTGGCGCTGTGCGGCATTCTGCTGCCCGATTCCGGCCGGCTGCTGGAGGAGGATGCCGAGCAAGCCAACCGCAGCGGCTATTCCAAGCATCACCCGGCCGCACCGCTGTACGACGAGGCGCAGGCGCGGCGCTGCCTGAGGCAATTCCGCAGCGTGGGTTGGGAACAACCCTTCACCGTGGCGCCGGACGTGCAGGTCTCGCTGCGCTACCAGGGCCACATCCTCGGCGCCGCGGCGGTGACCGTGGCGCATGCCGGCACCCGCATCACCTTCGGCGGCGACATCGGCCGCCCGCACGACCCGGTGATGCGGCCGCCCCTGCCACCGGCCGCGGCGGAATGGCTGGTGGCGGAGTCCACCTACGGCAACCGCCGCCACCCACCTGACCACCTGGAAGAGGAACTGGAGGCGGTGTTCCGCCGCGTCCTCGGCCGCGGCGGTGTGGCCATCATCCCGGCCTTCGCCGTCGGGCGCGCGCAACTGTTGCTGCACCTGGTGGCGCGGCTGCGTGAACGCGGCGCCATCCCGCCCGTGCCGGTGTACCTCAACAGCCCCATGGCAAGCGACGTCACCGCGCTGTACGAGCGCTTCCGCGAGGAGCACCTGCTCGGCGCGCAGGATTGCCGCCGCCTGCACGACACCACCACCGTGGTCGCCTCGCCCGACGAGTCGCGTGCGCTCAACCGCCGCCAGGGCCCCATGATCATCGTCTCAGCCAGCGGCATGCTCACCGGCGGGCGCGTGCTGCACCACCTGCGCGCCTTCGGCGGCGATGCGCGCAATGCGGTGATCCTCGCCGGCTTCCAGGCCGGCGGCACGCGCGGTGCCGCGCTGGCGGCCGGCGCACGCAGCCTGCGCATCCACGGCGAGGATGTGACCATCCAGGCGGAAGTGGTGCAGTTGGCGGCCGCCTCGGCGCACGCCGACGCCGACGAGGTGCTGGCCTGGCTGCGCAGCGCCCCGGCGGCGCCGCGCGGCGTGTTCGTGACCCACGGGGAACCGGACGCGGCCGACGCGCTGCGCGTGCGCATCGAGCGCGAGCTCGGCTGGCCCGCGCGCATCCCCGAGTACGGCGACGAAGTCGATCTGCTGGCCGGTGGGGACGCCTGAGCCACGGCGCGGCACCGAGGGCCCCGGCGCGGCCGGGATCAGTGGCGCATGAGCACCGGCAGCGTGGCGTGGTGCAGCACGTGGCGCGTCGCA
>CAYXOC010000086.1:0-5164 GCA_964466715.1 uncultured bacterium | reverse complement strand
CCGTCCTTCGATACGCTTCGCTACTCAGGACTGACGGGTTCTATGTCCCGGGGAACAACTGCGCTTGCCGCGCAGCAACATGCTCGGAATGCCACCGTGTGACTCAGGTACACAGCGCTAACGTGTGCGCGTCGATCTCGACGACTGCTTCTTTCGGGACGCCAGCATCCTCTCCCGATTGTCGTGCTTCCATTGGGCGATTCGCTGCACCAACTCATCCTCGCGGCCGGCGAGATACTTAGCGATGGTCATAGCGCCTACGATATGAAGCCTCATCCGGTAGTCGAGATAGGCGGCCCTGCCACCGGCCTGGCATGTCTCGAACAAGAACGTCTTGGTGCCGGCGTGGATCGGGAAGTACCGGTGCGCCAGCCTCGCCGGGTTCTGGTCGTGTATCTGGTAGCTCCTGACAGACATGCCGTGAGTCTGCAGCATCTCGATGATCAGCCGCTGCATGTGGAGCGACTCCTGCGCGACCGCCTGCGGAGCACCCGACTTGAGCCCTGCGCACTGGAGATAATCGCTCCCCCTGTTGCTCGGACTCAGTTCATGCGCATCGATCACCACTTCCGGATCGACCCGGTCGACCGCTGCTCGGACGATCTTGACCTCCGGCTGCTTCAATGTCAGCCAGTCGCGGTTCAGATCGACACCCCTGGCGTTCGTCCGCCGATTACGCTCAGCGCCGTCAGGATTCATCATCGGTACCACGAAGAACGAGACTTTCGTCAGCAGGTCGGCGTCCTCGTCGCTGTCGCTGAGCACGAGGTCCGTGATCAGCTTGAGCATCGCCTCGGTGCTCGCGGGCTCATCCCCGTGCTGCCGGCAGATGATGAACATCCGCTTCGTCTCCGCCAGAGAGACGTCCGGGTCGGCAACGATCACCATCGGGATCTCCCTGCCCTGGACCGATCTACCGAGGGACACGACGCACATCCGCTTCTGCCCTATGTTGTTGTCAACGACCTCCAAAGAGGCAAGGAGGGTCATCATCTCCTTGTGAGATGTTACCTTCGGCGCTGCAATGCCTGCATGTGCAAACAAGACGGCAAGCGTGAAAGACAACACAACGCATGCCGGTACTACCTTCCGCACTACCAACTCCTTAGATACTACTCCCGGGAATCCGTTCCCGAGCAAATGCCTGACGAGTAACGAATGAGAGGTAACCTGGATGCCCCTACTCGTTACCCCTACAGGTCAGTCCCGGCCGGGGCATGCTGTCCGCTTCCGCGCCGACGCATCGACTTCATGAGCGCCTGAACGCGCGGCTTGGCGGTCACCCACAGCCAGTACCAGGGCTTCGAGTACGGCAGATCGAACTCGCCGATGTACTCGACGAACTCCGCACCGAACCCTTCCTTGAACCTGTTGAGACCCTGCAGGTGGTCATCCGGGTCGGATTCCTTCCTCGGTGATACCCCGCGGAAGTCATAGATCACGCACCCGGATTCCTTCGCCCATTCGATCATGCGCCACTGCATCAGGTGGTTGGGCATGACGTTCCTGTGCTCGTTGCTCGATGCGCCGTACGTGTACCAGCACTTGTCGCCGAAGATGAACGAAAGCGCTCCGGCGATCACCTGCCCCTCGTACTCAGTTAGGAAGAGCCTGGCGTATCCGGGCTCGACGAGGTGGGTCCACATCTGCTCATAGTACTCGTAGCCGCGAACGAGAAAGCGGTCGCGCTTGGCGGTTTCCAGGAGAACCTGGTAGAACACCTTCAGGTCGTCCCGCGTGCAGTCCGACCGCACCTTGACGCCCTTCTTCTCCGCGAGCCGGATGTTGTAGCGCCACTTCGGCTTGCATCCCGCCAGGATCTCATCGAGCGTGGGACGGAGATCGAGCGTCATCACGCACCGGGGCTGGATGCCGCCGAATCCGTCCTGGTCGGCGATCTTCGTGAAGCCCATCCGCTCGAAGGGAGGCGCCGCGTCCTCCACCCTGATCGGGGGGTCGATCTTGAGGAGGATCGCGCCTTCGCGGGCGGCTCTCTCGCGGACTCCTGTCAGGAGGGTTGACAGGATCTCCGGCGAACCGGAGAAGTCGCACACCGGGCCGCGGGGCGCGTAGAAGATGCACTTGTTCACACGGGGAAGCCTGCGCTTGAGGATCGAGATCGCGGAGACGATCCGGTCTCCATCCTCAACGGCGAGACGGATCGGACGCCATCCACCCGCTCTCTTGAGTTCTCCCCATTCGAACGACTGCAACAGATCGCCCGTCTTCTGCCATGCGACAAACTCGTTCCAGCGCTGCTTCTCGTTCTCGGGGATCTCTCTAACCTGCATGAGCCCTGCCTTCACCCGTGCGCTGTTGAGTCTGATCAGAAATCCGACTCAGCAACACAGCCTGGAGTTCAGTAGAGTTGGGAGTGCGCGTCTCCAACTCCACTGAACGCTAGTGACAACGATTGGTCGTCATTCTAGCACAGACCCTCCACCACGTTCAAGTGGTCCGACGGCGCGCGAGTGCGCTTGACTGTTTCCTACTCACAGCCCTCGTGTATGTTTCGACGTTCGCAGCACGCGCGTTGCCCCGGATGCAACGGGGCCGTATGATGGCCTAGACAGCACCGACCGGCCCACGTAGAGAGCGGATGCCCACGACTCTGCACGATCGGATACCAGTGCATTGTTGAGTTGGATTCCCGAGAAGCTGTTGTAGGAGCGGCTTCCCAGCCGCGAATGCCCACGTAGCGCCACGAATTCGGGGATCGGAATCCCCTCCTACAACCGTTGATACGCTCTAGCCGATCTCCAGCGTGCGCACCTCGCGGGTGTTGAGATCGGCGACACGGATGCAGTGGTTGTTCGTATCAGCGATGTAGAGTTGATCGTCGGAGACGCAGACTCCGCCGGGCTCCCAGAAGGTCGCCGTCTCACCGGGGCCGTCTCTGTGACCGGCCTCGCCGGTACCGAGGAATGTGTGACACGAGCGATCCGCCGGATCGATGCGCTTGATCTTGTTGTTGTAAGTGTCCGCGACGTAGAGCATACCGTCGCGCGCCGAGATCCCCAGACAGTGCTGGAGGCGCGCCTCCCGCCCCACCCCGTCTCGGTCGCCGAAGTCGAAGAGCCCCTCGCCCACAATAGTATCGACCCGGTCGGCATCGATGTCGGCGACCCGGACGGCGCTCGACTCGCTGTCCGCGAAGTAGAGCCGGTTGTTGCATAGAGACAACCCACTCGGCTGGGCCAGCGCGCATCTCTGGAGCGTGCCGTCCCCGAGCGCCTCACGCCCCGTTCCGGCGAACCGGCACACCTCGCCCGCGTTGAGATCGAGCGCCCAGATCTGGTGGTTGCCGGCCATCGCGATGTAGAGCATCCCCCCATCGCTGAGAGGGGGACTAGGGGGAGTGAGCGCCAGATCCCAGGGAGAAGTGAGGCTCGACGAGAGCGCAGGTCCCCCGCGCCGCGGGAGCCTCAACTGCTCGCCGGTGCCCGCGATCCGCTCGACACGCCGTTCGGCGAGATCGGCCCGGCGGATCGAGTGGTTCTCCAGGTCGGCGATGTAGAGAACATCGCCATCGATCGCCATGCCCTGCGGACTGCGGAAGGCGGCGGATTCGAAGTCGCCATCGATGAGCCCCGGCTCTCCACTGCCGATGATGGTCTGGATGTGGCCGTTCATGTCGACCACCAGTATGCGGTGATGTCCGGTATCCGCGATCAGCAGGCGTCCGGCGGCGGGATCGGTGAGCACCTTGCCAGGGAAGTCGAGCGTCCGAGACGGCTCCCTGTCGCGCTCCAGGCTGATGGGAAGCGGAGTACGGTCGAGCTTGCCCTGTGCATGGAAGTCCTCCGCGAGGGCGGTGATCAGTGCGGAATAGTCGGCGGCCTCGAATTCGCCGGGATGCTGGCCGATCACCCTGCCGGTGGGATCGATGAACACCGATGTCGGCCACGCGGAGACGGCATAGCTGTCCCAGATGAGGCGCCGGTCGTCGCTGACTACGGGGTGGCGGATATCATAGCGCAGGACGGCCTGTCGGAGGTTGGCAAGCTCACGCTCGGCGGTGAACTTCGGGGAGTGGACGCCGATCACGGCGAGGATGTCCGGGAACTGGTCTTCGAGCTTCCTCAACTGAGGAAGGACGTGCATGCAGTTGATTCACCCGAAGGTCCAGAAGTCGAGGATGACGATCCTGCCCCGCAGATCCTGCAGAGAGACCGGCCCATCGGTGTTCAGCCATCCAAGTCCGACGGGGAACTCCGGCGCACGCACCGTGCCTCGAAGATCGACTTCCATCGTCCTCCCTCCCCTTCCGACATTCGTGTACTGCTCAGTTCGGCTATACCCGCTTTCCGGGGAGAGGTAACCGCGATCCACGCGCGCGCTCAAGCAGTGGAGCCGGCGCAAGCATCCCTACCGCCCGCCGGGAGCGCCGCTGACCAGCAGCCGACGGACGAGACCCCGCACGACTCCGGAGACGATCTTCGCAGGACGATAGAGAGGCTGCGGAGCGCCGAGTTCGGCCTTCTCTTCGTCGGTCAGCAGTTCCGGCGAGCGACGACGCTTCACCCGCAGGATCGCATTGCGGTCCGCAAGAACGAACTGTCTGAACACCCATCTGCAGAATGGATTCAGTCCCCGCCCGCGAAACACCGCGGCCGTGAAATCGACCAGATAGGGCTTGCCGTCATCACCGAGCATAGTGTTGCCGAGACAGCGGAGGTCGCAGTGGGCGACACCTCGGGAGTGGATGTCGTCGATGACACGCCTCAGATCCGCGTGGAACCGACTGTCGAGGACTCCCTGATCGAGATCCCTGACACTCACACCCGGTATGAGCTCCATGGCAAAGGAGTACCGGTCGATCCTGGCGATGGGATCGGGGACTCCGGGCACACCGGCGAGGATTCGCAGGGCGCCGAACTCGCGGCGAACGAGAGCGGGGCTCACCAGGATGCGGAACAGACGATCACTGCGCATGTAGTCCTTGACCACGAACCTCCGACCGTCGAGTTCGACGAGTCGCAGGTCGGGCCGTGTGCCTGCGGCAGTCTGGTAGCACGATATGGTATTGTCCTCGACTGCCCTGCGGGTAAGACGGGCTGGACCACTCATTAGCCTGCCTGAACCGTCGGGGAGGCGGATGCTCTCCCCATGGAGCTTGTCCCGGCGGTAGTGGAAAGTTGCCGGTGACTCGCTTCCATTCTAT
>CAYXOC010000085.1:0-5255 GCA_964466715.1 uncultured bacterium | reverse complement strand
TCCGAAGATCCGATACCAACTGGCCCGCGGGTCTCTCTATCTACGTGAAGAGGACATCGGACGGCGCCGGCACGGGGATCATCACTGGGGGACACGGCTATCAGGAGATCACCGTCAGCGACACCGCCTTCTTCTCCGGAAGCGGCAACAGGAACGGCATCGGCCTGCAGTTGAGGCTGAGCGGAGCATCCGTCAGGATCGCTCCGGGTACTTACTCGACGTCCATCATCTACACGGTGGTTGATACGACATGACTACTATCGGCAGAGCAATCGCGATATGCTGCCTTTTGTCAGCCGTCTGTGCGGTCTCTCGCGCCGCCGACATCGACGTTGTCGGCGGCCCGCATGAGGTCGTCATGCAGCCCGGCGGCAAGAAAGAGGGCAAGATCATCCTGCGGAACTCGTCCGATGCCGTGCAAGAGGTCAGGGTGTTCCAGACGGACTACATGTTCCGCTGCGATGGAACTACTCTGTATGACAAGCCGGGGACCTGCCACCGGTCTAACTGTTCCTGGATAACCTTCTCGCCCCAGCAGTTCTCCATTCCGCCGGAGGAGACGCTCACCGTCTACTATACCATCCAGACGCCCAGGGATGACAAGCTCACGGGCACTTACTGGAGCATGTTGATGGTTGAGCCGAAGCCTCCGCCCGAACCGCCTGCGCCGGCGTCCGAGGATGGCAAGGTCACCCTCGGCGTCCGGACGGTGCTTCGCTACGGCATCCAGATGGTCGTTCACATCGGAAACACTGGGAAGCGCGACCTGAAGATCCTGGACAAGCGGCTGTCGTTGGTCGGTGGCAAGCGTCTCCTGCAGTTGGACATCGAGAACACCGGGGAAAGGTGGCTTCGGCCCGGTATCTGGGCCGAAGTCTACGACGAGAAGGGCGCGCACGTCGGGAGATTCCAGTGCAATCGCACACGGATATATCCTGCCTGCTCGACCAGGAACTGCATAGACCTGAGCAGCCTCAAAGCCGGCAAGTACCAGGCTCTGGTCGTCGTTGACAACGGCGACGAGTCGGTCTGGGGTGCCCAGTATGCTCTGGATATCCAATAGCTGCAAGATCGCCGGATTCCTGTGCATATGCGTCGCCCTGCTGTTCGCTGCTATCTCGGCATGTGCACAAGGGGGAGGTCAGGGAGTCGAAGTGCTGACTCTCTCGCCCGCTGTCGTCGAGACGGAGCCGGGACAGATCATCAGCGCCAGCTTCTCCGTGCGCAGCGCCACCGACCAGTCCGAGGAGTTCGTCGAAAGCCTCGCGCTGCCCGATGACTGGCAGGCGGTCATCCAGCCCACGAGTTTCGTGCTCGATCCTCAGGAGACTGTCGTGCGCCTTGCGGCCTTCCTGGTGCCCGGCAACGCGTCATCCGGGAGCTACCAGATCACTTACTCCGTCAGGAGCCGTCGAGACTACGCCATCCAGGACTCCGGCGCGATCACCGCAGTGGTGCTCCCGGTCACGAAGCTCGAACTCCTCGTCGAGGAGAAGCCGGATGCCGTGATTGCGGGCGATTCCTACCAGGTCAGCTTCCGGGCCGTCAACCGGAGCAATTCTCCGCTGCGGGCGAGCCTTCAGGCCTCCAGTTCACTGAACAACCCTGTGAGTCTGGATACCGGCAGCCTCGATCTGCCCGTCGGCGGCACGCAGCTTGTCACGGCCACGGTCCGAACCAACGAGAAGCTGAGACGGCGCACGTCCGATGTCCTCTCCATCCGTGTCATCGGGGCGGGCGGCGGGGACGAGGTCATTTCCTCCGGACTGACGGTCACGGTGGAACTCATACCGAAGTTCGGCGAGGACGTCGATATCTACCACCGTGTCCCGTCCGAGATACGGTTGATGTCCGCCGGAGGTGGCGATGATTCCGGTCTTCAGGTCGAGTTCGCCGCTCACGGCAGCTTGGACGAGGCCGGAGTCCGCACGGTCGATCTCCTGTTCCGCGGCCCTGATATCGACGACACCAGCTTCTTCGGTCTGAGGGACGAATACCGGCTGAGCTACTTCACGCCGGATATGGACCTGCAGCTCGGCGATCAGTCCTACGGCCTCTCGCCGCTCACCGACTACTATCGGTACGGGCGCGGCGCAGGGCTCAGCTATCGGAGTGGGAGCCTGAGCTCGGGCGCCTTCTTCGTCGAGGATCGCTGGGGATCGGTCAACCGCCAGGAGATGGGCCTCTACATCGGCAGGGATCTCGGCAATGGACTGGGGCTTAGGCTCAATCTCCTTGCGAAGAGCCAGGACACTCCGTCGGGCTTCGATGATACGCTCCTCAGCCTCCAGGGATTCGCAAAGCCGTTCCGAGGCGCCAACCTCGAGGCCGAGTTGGGGATCTGCAGCACCGACAGGTCCGTCGGAACCGACGGTCAGGCCTACAGAATCAGGCTCGACGGCAGCAGCGGCGGCGTCAGTTACTCGGTCGGCTCCATCCACGCGTCCCCGGACTACTTCGGCTACTACAACGACGCCGACTACTCGAACGCATCGGTGACCTTCCCTATCGCCGGCCGACTGCGAGGAAACGTCTCCGGACAGAGGTGGCGCAGGAATCTCGATCTCGATGTCTCGCAACCCGACGCGCCGCTCGAGAAGAGTTGGCAGATCGGCCTCGACTACTATCTCTCCGAGAGCACGAGACTGTCGCTGGACCGCGTCTTCTTCAGCCGCGAGGATCTGCTTCAGCCGGCGGAGTACGATTACGAGGAGAGGGCGCTGCGTCTCGGCATCAACAAGGCGTTTGGCACGTCGAGCCTGCAGGTCTACTGGGACATCGGACGCCAGCACGATATGCTGATCGGCGACTCACACAGCGTGAACCGGTACGCGGTCTACTACTACCAGCGAGCGGGACGGAACCAGTACATCAGCTTCTACTCGCTGTTCGGGGATGACGGGGATGAGGAGAGCCGGCTCCTGGGATCGGACAATACGATCGGCGGGTCCGTCCTCTGGAAGCCTTCGGACAGGATCTCCCTCTCGATGAGCTACACGACGAACAGGTTCAGGCTGGATGAGGATCGAGACAACCGCCAGTTCTATGCCACCGCCGTCTACAACGCGCCGAACGATCGGGCATGGACTCTGCGCTTCAGGAACAGCAATCACACGCTCAGCTCCGAGACGTCCTATATGCTCACCCACACGATTCCGTTCGGCATTCCCGTCGCTCGCAAGAAGAGCCTCGGGGGCATATCCGGACGAGTCTACGACGCGGAGCATCCGGACAGGCCCGGCATACCACGTGTGGTCGTCAACGCCAATGGGGCGACGACGGTCACCAATGACAAGGGTGAGTTTTCATTCCGCACGCTTCCTTCCGGGCCGTGCCGCGTGTCGGTTGAGCAGCGCTCCATCGGCCTCGAGCGGGTGACCGAGACCAGGCTGCCGACAACGGTGGATGTGCAGCAGGGCAAGACCGTCTCGATGCAGATCGGAGTCCTCCGGTCAGCGTGCCTGCGGGGCAAGGTTTCGTTGATGAGATACCAGTCCGGCAAGTCCGATCAGCCCGACCGGCCGGACGTCTTCGTGAGCGCGCCCGACCATACCGGTGGGGTGATCTCTGCCGACGGGCAGTTGGCGGAAGTGGGCGGCCTCCGTGACGTGCTCCTGGAGCTTACGAACGGCGGCGAGACGTTGAGGAGAGTCACTGACAGCGATGGTGAGTTTTCGCTGACGGATCTCAGGCCGGGCCTGTGGACGCTGAAGGTGTACGACCACAACCTCCCTGCTCTCCACTATCTCGAGCAGCCGGAGTTCAGCATCGAATTGGCGCCTGGTGGAGAGGTCACCCTTCCCATAAAGGTGCTCCCGCGCCTGCGTCAGATCAACATCATCGAGCAGGATAGCATCCGCTAGCAGTGACCTCACGCCAGCCGTTCGATCAGCGGTGACACCAGCAGCAGCACCGTCAGAACGATCATGCCGGCGACCGTCAGACCCGCCACGACATTGAACAGCGGCGAGTTCGTGTACTTGCCCATGAACTCCCGATCGTTGGTGATCTTCAGGACGAATATCAGCACTACCGGCAGAAGCACCCCGTTGAGCACCTGCGGCAGGAACATCAGCAGCAGCAGTGGCAGTCCCGGCACCAGGACTATCAGGCCCGCGATGAAGATGAAGAACGCCAGGATGCCGTAGAAGATCGGCGCCTCGCGCAGGCGCTTGTCGATCCCGGCCTCCCAGCCGAACGTCTCGCTGGTGGCGTACGCGGTCGTCAGCGGAAGGATCGCGGCCCCAAGCAGCGATGCATTGAGCAGCCCGAACGCGAACAGCCCCGACGCGAACCGTCCGGCGAGCGGCTCAAGGGCCGCCGCGAGTTGTCCCGGCGGCGCAGAGGGGTCTATCGGTACCCTGGAGACCCATAGGGTTGCGGCGCACGCCACGATGATGAAGAATGCGACAAAGTTCGTGAAGAACGCGCCGAGATAGACGTCCGCCCGCGCGTACCCGAGGTCTTCCTCATCGAGCCGCTTGTCCACGATGTAGGATTGGATGAAGAATTGCCCCCACGGGGTGATCGTCGTGCCGACCGTTGCGACGAACATGAGCAGATACGCCGTGTTGGCCCAGGGAACGCTCGGCTGCACGACGCTCCTTATGGCGAGCGACCAGTCAGGCCGGGCGAGGAATCCGGAGACCACGTAGGAGAGATAGAGCACGCCGCTCAGCAGAAAGACCTGCTGGACCCGGCGGAAGTTGAACCGCACCATCAGGAGGTATACCGCGATCGCCGCGACCGGTACGCTGACGTACGTGGGCACACCGAATATGCGGAGGCTCGACGCGATGCCGGCGAACTCCGCCACGGTGGTGAACAGGTTGGCGACCAGCATCACCAGGATCGCCAGCGCCGCCCATCTCGCTCCGAACCGCTCCCGGATCAGGCCTCCGAATCCCTTGCCGGTCACTACTCCCATGCGAGCGCCCATCTCCTGGGTCACCGCCAGGCTGAGCGTGACCAGGAGGAGCACCCACAGCAACTCGTAGCCGAACCGAGCGCCCGCCAGGCTGTAGGTTGCGATCCCGCCCGCATCGTTATCCGCCGCCGCCGCTATCAGTCCCGGACCGATCACGGCCAGCAGCGGCATGAGTCTCTGTCTGCCGAACCTGCTCCGCATGATCCATATCCTCAACGTAGGAGCCGCTTCCGTCTGCGATCAAACCATGTAGGAGCAGCTTCCAACTGCGATCAAGCCATGTAGGAGCAGCTTCTAGCTGCGATCGCGGCTGGAAGCCGCTCCTACA
>CAYXOC010000084.1:0-5365 GCA_964466715.1 uncultured bacterium | reverse complement strand
TTTTTGGGCACAGAGCCGATGACGCTTCACACCAACACCAGACTCACTACACAATGATATCACTGTGCTAGTCTGCTGCCAAGCGTTGCCCGGTTGCGACCTGCGAGACTCCCGCTCTCAGCACTGCGTGATCCGGTGCCAAGGGTCTGATCAAGTTTGGGCCCGAAGAGCTCCGGGTGCTCGGCGGCAAACGACCGAGCTATGAGTCGCGCAAGGATGGTTTCCGCTACCTGCATGTCATGAGCAGCTACCAACTCCTCTGTGATCTTTCGCGTGATCTTCATGCGTCTTTCTTGTTTGTCTGCCATTCCGTTCGCCTTTCGCTGGACTAGGCAGGTCTATCGCTGTACCGGCCCAATTCATTGTAGGTGGGCACCGTGTCAGTTATCATTACTTGTGCGCGAAACAATCTTGCGGAGGTAGTGCGCGGGTGGGGGAGCGCGGGTCGTCCGGGCGACCGATGGAACTGGGGGAGGGCACCACGGGGGCACAGTGGTGATGCCCTCCCCTGTCTGGCAGGCCCATCCATCCGGCCGGCAGTTGCACGAATGAGCCTGCGATGTGAGTGGCCGGTTCGCCACAACCGCCATCCCTGTCCGGTCGTCAACACTCTGAGGAGAGATGGTTATAGCGCTGACGCTCGCAGTTGGGTGATCGCAGTTCCGGCTACCTCATGGCGAAAAAGGAGGGGGCACCCAATGATCATGGGCACCCCTATGTGACTGGGTCGGTCGACAGATGGCTACTCCGCCGACTGTCCATCCCCGTTCGTACGCTTGGGTTTCGGCTTACGGGCAGGAGCCGGCAGTCTCTGCGCCGCCATCGCCTTCAGGACAAGTAGGTAGTTCTCGATCGGTTGGACGAGCGAGAGACTGTCCCAGCCTTCGACATACTGATAGATCTCGACGCACTCCCGAGTGTGAAGCAGCGATCGGCTCAGTTTGCCCAGCTTTCGTTCCGCGAAGGCCAGTGATCCGAGGGCTGCTGCGTGCTGCAGTTGGATGCTCTGCAGTTCGGACTCGGTGATCCCTGCCTGTCGTACCAGCAGTCTCTCAGCTTTGCGGAAGTTGCCGGACTCAACGTGTACCTGAGCCCAGTCGCCGAGTATCTCGGCTACCCCCAAGCTCGTCTCGCCGTACATCGTTTCTGCCATCACCACATACTGGCCGAATGCCTCGTCCGCTGCTGTGAGGTCGTCACCGAAGTGGTACACGTGGGCTAGCTTTCCCACCACCTGCATGAGATCAGCGAGGTCACCTTCTCCCATGTCATCCAGCATCTCCTGCGCTGTCTCGAGATGCCGCCGTGCGGTTTCGAAATCGCAGTCGCCGATCGCATCCACCGCTGCATCGTAGTACTCCTGCCACGTCGTGAGTTCTGTCTCCACACTCCATCCTTCCCGTGGGCGTATCCTCGCCCACGTGTTGTTCTCGACCTTGGTCATCGCTTAGCCCAAGGCCCGTAGAGAAAAGAAGGAAGAAAGCTAATCTCTGATGAGCGGGCACTGATCTCCGGCAGTGTACACAGAGGTCACCGCATGAAGGTCGGCGGTGACAGAGGTACTGGTTTTGTCAACACTCGCTCCGGTCAACATGAGCCGCCGGAGGCGGCCGCATCTACGGATGTGTCGCGACCAGCATCGACGCAGCGCGTCGCTCCCGCAGAGGGCTGGGGTCGGAATCAACCCCACCCCCTGGTGGATCTGGAAAGGCTAGGTCCCCAACCACTCAGCCGCCACACGGACTTGTGCCGAGGCCGGGCAGCGCACTTGGGACGACCGTATCCGGCCGGACCTTGGCATGATCCCAACCGAATTACAGGTCGATTACGCCCCAGTCTGACCCCAATCGCACCCTTGTTACAGACCGATTGCGAATGGGTCTCCCGATCCTGAAATCGCAATGCGCGTCCTGTAAGAGACTCGGAGAGGCGGTTAGGGGGCCAAAAAGGCCGGAAAGCCGTTCACGCGGTCGCCTTCCGTCATGTTGGCCTCACGGCACCTGTCCCCAAGTGGGTCTGGGAGTGGCCTCGACTGCCCTGACAACCCAGTCTGTTCGGTGACTGGCGTACTGCCTACAACCTGCCCAGAGACGCGGCCCCCTATATAGAATGTTTCGCGCGTGTGCCCGTATGGAGGGAAGTCTCGAACTAACAACGTTTCCGCTTCCACCACACACAGCGCAGTTCTTTCCTCTCAAATATCGGTCTTGCCGATGTTAGTTCGCTGGACCGCGCATATAATGACCTGCTATGCGAATCCGCGAGACTAAGAAAAATACTATGGACGACTATGAGCTGCGCCCCGTCTGGGTGGACCCGGCGATCCGCGATTTCCTGATCCGTAAGCACAATCTCGGCCGCCAGTCCGACATGGCGCTGTTC
Organism: uncultured bacterium; assembly: GCA_964466715.1. Taxonomy (GTDB): domain Bacteria; phylum Armatimonadota; class UBA5829; order DTJY01; family DTJY01; genus CAYXOC01. The sequence goes on along the minus strand of CAYXOC010000084.1, from coordinate 2,983 downwards.
TCCTGGCTGATGTTCGTCGGTCAGCAGGATCACGACGACCACGACCGGACGGTAGTTACCCAGGCGCTGATCGAGCAGTTGTACAACACCCGCGCCACCGTCAGCGGTACACTCAGCGACTGGAGGACTCTTACCGGCATCCAAGTCGATGTCCTGGGACATCGATGGATCAAACATAAGGCGACGACCGTGCGGATCACCTTGCCCGATGATCTAGCGTCCCTGATCGACACCATCGGAAGGACCAAACAGCAGGACAAACCGAACAAGGTCGATCTTGTCACGGGCGATCGCTGGACCGAATACCTGGAGCGCCAGCATCTCGAAGAGCAGATCAGGGCGCAGTCGCGGTACATGGACACCATGCTCCCGTCACCGACCAATCCAGTGATTGAGTACGCGAGCAGCAGCCGAGTCCGGAATACCGTGAAGAGATTCATCCGACGCAATGAAGACATAGCGCAGGCCGCTCTTGACGCGCTGCCGGACGAGCAGCGGGCTCGAGCCCGTGCCCGCTATTCCGTCGCTGCGTCCTCGCTGTTGAGTTACCGTCAGGTGGGCAACTCCCCGAGGATCTACCCGTTCGGGCCGAACCTGGTTCAAGTACGTAAGCCTGTTCGTGAAGCGGCATTCGGCGGATGCTGGGAGGTCGACCTGGAATGCTGCCAGCCGACGATCGCATCCACGAAGTGGCTGGTGGGCAGCGTGCAGGATATCCTGTCCGGCGGACCGATCTGGCCTCAACTCGCGAGCGATATGGGCGTGGACGAGGAGAAGGAGAAGGGCAGGATGAAGACATGTATTTCGGCTACGCTCTTCGGCGGCGGCACCGCGAAGATGGTAGAGCGTATCGGCGGAGACGATCCTGAGGACTTCGTTCGTGCATACAAGGCAGTGCCCTGGGTGGATGATCTCTTCAGGGCGCGAGATATACGGCTGGCTGAGATCGTCAGCGTCGGAGGGATTGTGGATGCCTGGGGTGTCGAATGGGGACTTCGCGACGTAGTGGGCAAGAGTGGCCACGCTGCGGCAAGGTCGCTTATGGCGAGGGAGATTCAGTCCTGGGAGCAGCGGATCATGCTTGCCGGCTTCCGGAAGGTCGCAGAGGACAGTGATCTGGTAATGCCATGCTGGATTCATGACGGCGCGTACCTGACTACCAGTCATCATAAGGATCGGGAGGCATCCAAGGTAGACGCGGTTCGGACTGCCCTTGAAGATGAGGCGCATGAGCTGGGCTTCACGACCATGAGGGCGAAGAAGAAGCCCCTCGGCGGCAGCGTGATGGTGAACTGAGGCGCGCGCGACTTGTGTGTGAGGTGAAGGTGAAATGGGGGAGGGGGATATTTGAGGAGTTTGGAAGGGGAAGGTGGGGGAAGAAAGGGGAATGAAATGGAAGAAAGGAAGAATAGGAATTTGCAGAGATACCACACCGGAGCGTGGATTTCGCAAAAAGAGGACCAGGATACCGCCTGTGATGGCGCGATCAACCGAATACACGTGTAACAAATTTCTAAATCCGAAAAACGGAATCCGCTACACGTGTAACAGATCGGTCCCGGAGCCTCGGCCTCTACACACAATTGACACCGCCTGAGTAGATGCGATCGCCGTCTCCTCAGCCATCAGTGCAGTGGATCTCTCCTCCGGGATGCAAGCATACCTGGACCCTCAGCCGTGAGAGTTTGCCGGTTGCTGAAGACAGCGGACAGGCACGATGATCGCGACGGCTATCACAGACCGCTGGGGGACTATCTCCCGGAGTAACGGCGATGGCCTGAACGATGTTGAGCTAGTCTGCTCTGTCCGTCAAGGGCGGTAGTGGAGCCGAGATCTATGGCCACAACGGCGATGTGCACTTTGTGATCACGCAATATGCCGTCAGGAAGCAGTACGCTACTGAGTAGTCGGACGGTCCATCGGTGCGATGCCGGTTCCCAGACCCTCGTATCCGGCGAACGGACGTGGACCCTTCGCGGGCGATACACGCGTGCGCGCAGGCATGGGGCCGGTACTCTGTGGACTAGCTTGGGGCTATGGCGTCAGACCGGATGCGCTCGTGTCGAGGACAGCTGATGATGCCAGATCGCGGGAACAGGAACGAATCCCGGAGTTCTGACTCAAGGTCGCGGAGCATATCCCTGACGGCTATTCCTTCTCGAATCCCTGCGTCGTGAACTTGAGCGTCCGGCTGTTCTCGGTCACCGTGCGGACGACGTGGTCGGGAGCGCCCGAGGGGACCTCCGCCTCGATTTCGAGCGTCACCTTGACCTTCGCCCCGACGATGCCCGAGAGATGCGAGATCACCTCGTCGGCGATACGGCTCGCATCACGACCGACCCGCGTGCTGTCGAGCGTCACCGAGCCGTAGAAGCGCTTCGGCTGCATCGATTCAGGCTCCGGCGTGGGCTCCTCGCCCTCCTCACCGATCGGTCCCAGGACTGGCGTGCCCACTCCGGGCACGGGCGTTCCGACCGGCGGCATCTCTCCCGTCGGCTGGACCGTCTCCGCGTCCATCTGCTTGCGTGCCACGTCCGGCTTCACAAGCAGTCCCGGCGAGTCACTGTCGGTGAGCCACACTTGCTGGCCGCCGCGAAGCCCTCGGTAGCGGCCGGCGTCTTCGTCGTAGCTGTCGGCGTAGGCGAAGCTGTCCTGCTCCCAGGTCAGCAGCCCGATGCCGTCCCGGATCGCCGCCAGCAGTACGGACGAGTCCTTGAACCGCGGCAGATAGAGGTACCGCGCGAAGTCCTCGACAAGCTGCTTGATCGACACGTTGTCGCCCCGCCAGAGCGGCACCCGGTCGAGTTCCATGCGGAGCCTCGTGGCCGCGAAGCTGGTGATGAGCAGTTCGTCGCTCCGGAGCTTCTTGCTCGCGCGCACCGCCAGCGGGTCCTGCCCGGTGAGCCGGAGCGCCTCCCACGTGACCGCCGACTGCGGTGTCGCCTGCACGGGCACGAGCAGCCACTGATACGTCTCCGGCAGC
>CAYXOC010000083.1:0-5483 GCA_964466715.1 uncultured bacterium | reverse complement strand
ATCGCGGCTGGGAAGCCGCTCCTACAATAGGGACGGCGTTGAAGGCCTAACCTACCGAACGTAGATGATCCTGCGGCCGATGTCGGTCTGGCCGAACATGTCCGTCGAGCGAACCTGTACCATGTGCGCGCCGACCGCGAGGTTCGCCGGCAGGAGCGCCTCCCAGGTGTGAGAGCTGTTTCCGGGGGCCGACACGCCTCTCCACGGAAGCGGCTTGGCGACCTTGTCCTCCAACTGCTTCGCCATCAGGTAGCCCGGATCAGGCTGAGGCACCCGGGCCATCGGGACCCAGGGGCCGTCCCCGAGCCTCATCTCGACCTTCGATCTGTCGGAACTGCTGAAGATGTTGGCGACCACCTTGGTCTTCCCCGTGTCGGCGGCCGGGATCTCGTTCGGCGCGTAGACGGTCATCTGGTAGTCGGCCGGGCGTCTGGCGGCCTTGAAGCGGACAGAGTACTTCGTCCCGTCGAAGGTGATGATCGAGTACCCATTCGGCGTGCCGTCGGCGCTCGATGCGTGAGGAAGGCCCACTTCGTCGGGCGTTCCCCGCCACCATGCGCCGCAAGCGGCGCCGTTCACCAGGTGGTGATGCGGCTCCGAGCCTTTCCATCCGGTGGTCTCGTCGTAGAAGATGTGGTACATCGTGTGGGTATGTCCGGATATCGAGAACGTGTTCGGACGATCCTGGAGTAGGCTGAAGATCTCAGCCCGATCGGCCATCCGATGAAGCGGTATGTGCATCATGAGCACGACCAGTTGGTCCTTCGGCACGAGAGCGAGGTCGCGTCTAAGCCACGACATCTGCGTGAAGTCCAGCTTGGCGGTGTACCCGGATTTCTGCCCGAAGTACGGATTGTTCAGGACCACGAAATGAACAGGGCCGTAGTTGAACGAATAGTATGGAGGGCCGAATACTCGCGCCCAGGTCTCGTAGGTACGGTGGTGGTCCGGCTGGCCGTCGTAGTTCGTGTCGTGGTTGCCCTTGACATAGACCCAGGGGATACCCGTGAGCCCGTGCGCCGCTGCGACATCCTCGTAGAGCGAGAGGGTGTTTCCGACTACGTCGCCCAACGTCACGCCGAACGCCGCATCGGAGCCCGCCAGTTCCTCCATTATGTCGTGGCTCATGTAATAGACCGTCTCGTTGTTGTGAGGCTGGGTATCGCCGAGAAAGAGCGCCTTGAACCGGTCGGGCTCATCCTGGCGGCAGAGCGGGAAATCGATCGATTCGGGGAGCGGACCGGTCGGATCCACGCCCTTGTACTTCATGGCAGGGGAGCCCTTGGGCTTGTGGACGTAGAAGAACCGGGAGATGTTGTTCTTGTCCAGAGGCGCCCTCCATCCCCTGGGCTTGATGACGAATATGATCGTATCGTCATCGACGGGCACCTGATAGGCGCCGTCCGAGCCTGTCTGCACGATCATCGATCCGTTGGACACGCCGACGTTCGGCAGTCCCTCTTCGCCGGAATCGCGCACACCGTTCATGTTGGCGTCATTGAAGACGACACCCTTAGCGTACTGAGCACTCTCATCAGCCTGAGCCGCCGGCAGGATGACCGCAAGCGTCAGGACCGTCAAGACAAGGAACTTCGCAAACTTTCGCATGTTACTACTGATACTCCCTCGTATTTGCCGGCGTACAACAGACGCCTGAGCTTGTTACAGTATAGGGCTAAGATACCGTTTCGGTCAAACGTGGGGGGAGTGGAGACCGGATATCTGGAAGCAGCACCGGGACGTAGATGCACGAAGGAGGAGCAGGCTGTGAGCCCGCTCCTCCTGGGCGGCAGTGTATCGGTACAGGGACAACCCGATTACTTACCTCTGCCGACAACCTCGATCTCGGCCTCACCGAAGATCTGCGTGCCATCAACCAGATTACCGACAAGTGCGACGACATTCGCGCCCACCTGTAGAACGCCGCGGAGTTCCTCGCGGCTGAACTGAACCATCAGGTCCGGAATGCCGTCGTCGTCATGGTCGCCGAGAGCGCCTCTGTCACGCATCGGCTCGACCCCCGCCAGTCTCAGCGAGGTGAAGTCGATCTCCTGCGGAGTCGGGCCATCGGCGGGAAGCTCGATGAAGCAGTTGACCGGCCCCTTCGACTTCGTGTTGATCTTGTTCGGCGTCAACTCGACAGCCGCTGTCACCAGCGGACTCGATTCGGCCATCGGCTCCCAGATGGTGGCGCGGACTACGCCGCTGCCGGTGACCGTCTTGCCGACGACCACACCATAATCATTGATGCCATAGGCCTGGATTCCCATCGCGCCGTCCGGCACGGGAAGGTCCGTCCGGCTTCCATCGGGATTCAGCAGATAGGCTGCCGGGTATTCCCTCATCACTACCTGCCCTGAGTTGTTTAGGTCCGAGACCTCACCCAGGCCCAGGTCGACGACGGTGCCGTCGGGATTCCACAGGACACTCCGATAGCCCAGAGCGCCGGAGGCACTGCCGATGATCTGCCCGGCGTCGTTCATCCGGGAAGGCGTGCTGTAGGTGGCGCCAGGCGCGGGAGCGATCTCGATCAGGCCGAACCCATTGCTCCAGAGGAACGGCCGCGCGCAGGACTGCCCGGAGTTGAGCGAGTAGCCCACAACCTGGCCGAGGTTGTTGACGTCCATAGCGAAGCCGGTTGCATCGCCGACCAGAAGGTCAAGGAGTACCGTACCGGCCTCGGCGCTCCATACGAGCCCCCGATAGCGGCCGGTGGAGACCAGCATGTAGCCGGCGACCCAGCCGTAGTCGTTGATCCTCTGCGGGTAGAACTGCCCGGAGATCACCGAGCGGAGGTCTAGGACCGTGCCGTCGGGATTGCTGATGAACGACCCGATGGAACTCTGCACCAGTACCTGGCCGGCGTTGTTGATATCGACGCCGTAGCCCTGTCCGAGATCGACCATCGTACCATCGGAGGACCAGCGCATGGCGTGGGACCGGCCGTCAGCGTCTGTGAAGAGGCCTGCGGCCTGGCCGTAGTTGTTGATGTCGAGAAGAGAAGCACCGTCGGGCAGACCGGGAGCTTCGCGTACGGTGTAGGTCGTCGCACAGACGGCGGACGACAGGACAAGCAGGCAGAATACCAGAAGCGGCTTCGTGCTCACTCTACGCACCTCCTTGTGACCTGCGTGTGCCCCGGAGAGGAGATACCGGCCGGTCAGAGGCGCAGATGATATCTACACAGTGGTTATTCCACGAAATGGAGATGTATGGTACGCACGATTGCGCTGCAGACGCTCGAATGCCTATCGCATGACATGAGACAGGCTGACTCCTCGGCCAATCGTCGAGCTCTCTTGTGTTGCTCAGGCATCAGACTGATCCTGGGTCGCTTCATCCTGAGTCTGTTCGCGGTTGGCGAGTCACCCCACTACTCTCACGATGAGGTAACTTATCAACGCTTGACTTCGCCCGACTGCAGATCGATCTCGACCAGTTCGCCCGGCTCGAGGCGAACCTTGTAGGTCCGATCCTCCCACGTGCGCTCGACGTCGGCGGGCTTGTCCCCGTTGTTGTAGAGCAGCATGATGTCCGGGAAGAGGGCGGTCCAAACGTCGTCCCTCCGGCTGTCGATCTCGGGGGCGGGCTCGCGCGTCGTGTGAGCTTCCACGCGGTAGACGGCTGTGATCACGACATCGGAAAGCGTCTGTGCGTTGGTCCTGTCCGGCTGGTCGGGTAGAGACATGACCAGTCCCCTGCCGAGACTCCCGAAATCGAAGCCCGCTTCCGCCGCGACCGGAGTGCGGAAGAGCTTGTCGCTGATATCGGTCCGGCCCTCGACATCGGTCGGCTTGTCATCGCATCCCCAGACGAGGATGCCGCCGTCCTCGACCCACTTGAGGATTTTCTCCAGCACCACACGCTCGGTCACCGAGCCGCCGAGCCAGATCAGCACACGGATGTTGCTCTTCGTGAGGTAGTCGTCCTCGATCAGCAGCTCGTCCGCTACCTCGAAGTCCGTGATGTCGCGCAGGGAATCGGCAGTGCGGATCACCGGCCAGATATCGCCGTTCATCCGGTACCAGGTCGTCGGACAGTAGACCGCCACATCGGTGATCGAGGGCATGCCCCGGTAGAGGTGAATCCACTTCACTCCGTCCGCCTTGTGCTTTTCCCACTCGTAGCTGAACATCTCGGACGCGCCGTTGGAGGCATCCATGAAGACGCGGCGCAGGAAGGTTCGCTGATCGAGCCCGCCCGCAGGCTCGGTGGTGAACGGAATGCCGTAGAACCGGTACGCTGTGCCGTACCATCGGTCGCCGAACGGTCGTCCATGGCAGTCGGCGGGCTGGAGACGCATGTGCCACTTCGCAACCGCCTTAGCGTAGCCCGGACAGTAGGTCCCCCACGCGATAGGATTGACTCCGCCTGCCGAGCCACCGGGCTTCATCTTCAGCTTCTCGATGGGGATGTACTTCTCCGCCTCGTTGGTCACGTCGACAGAGAAGTCGATGATGGACTGGTGGTACCACTTGATGAAGTCGATCCACCGTCGCCGCGCCTTCGCGTCGGTGTATTCCCCAGCCTTGAGGAGCTTGCCGGCCTTGATCTCCGGCGGGAAGTCCACGTCATCCCACCTGGCAAAGTCGGTCCCCCAGGCGTCGTTGAGCACCGGGAGAGTCTTGTACTGCTTGCGGAACGAAGCGATGAACGCCTTGAGGGCGTACGGATCGCCGCACCAGTAGCCCTCGTGGGAGTGGCCGATCTTGACCCAGTCGGGGATCGGAAGCGGGTAGTTGCCCTCGCCGTAGGGACCGGGGAGCGCGACGTACGTGCGCCCGAGCTTGTCGCCGAGCGCCCGGGCCATGTGCTTGTACCAGCGGCCAAACCACTTCACCGTCGCCGGGTCCCATATCGAGAGAGTGTAGGTCTCCTCGCCGTGCTCCAGACACTTCATGAGCGTGTAGTGGTCGGGCGCATCGGGATCATCCGTCGGAAGCTCGCCCTCGCGCATCCATGCGGGCGGGTTCATCAGCCAGAGGTAGGCATCGTATTCGAAACCGCCCGCGATCTGGTTGGTCGCCACCTCGATCTGTCGGCTCCAGTCCCACTTGCCGGGCTCAAGCTCGACCGCACCCCATGCGACGTAGTCCTCGTAGACCATCAGCCCGGACTTCTTGTGCATCGCCCAGTTGTCCGGGCCGGGCACCGGCTCACCGTTCCAGTTGGGCTCCGGCCACGCGCCGATCGGCGAGTGCTGGATGTGGTTGACGCTGAAGTTGCCGCTGATGATCGGCAGCTTGTCGGCCGCCGCCAAGACCGGGATCAGTGCGAGTATCAGTGCGAGCTTGATGGTCATGTTCGCCTCTCGGGGGTCCTCCTTGTAGGAGCGGCTTCCAGCTGTGATCAAGCCGTGTAGGAGCAGCTTCCAGCTGCGATCGCGGCTGGGAAGCCGCTCCTACAATGCGTCGATTCATCGCGGCTGGGAAGCCGCTCCTACAATGGGTGAGTCATTACTTCGCCGGTACGAGCTTGATCGC
>CAYXOC010000082.1:0-6591 GCA_964466715.1 uncultured bacterium | reverse complement strand
GAGTCGAGCCACCGGCTTCTTCCTAACTTTCAACTAAACCTGGGACATGCTCGACCTACCCCCGGCCCGACCGGTCGAGAGCCATCCGACATGCAGTTCGTCTGAGGGCAGGGGGATTTGGCGTCAGTTCCGCCGCGCGTTCAGGATGATACAGGTGCGGGACGATGGAGTCTCGGGAAGTCGCCAGGATTTGAACTCGCGAGGACCTCTTGACAAACAAGGAGAAAGAGGGTAAAATCAGATTACATAATCGGGGCGTAGCGCAGCTTGGTAGCGCACCTGTATGGGGTGCAGGTGGTCGCAGGTTCAAATCCTGTCGCCCCGACCAGATCAAGGCCGTCGTGTAACAGCGACGGCCTTTTTCATGACCGGATCAACCCCGAATTCCGCTTCCGAAGCGCGGTGCGCCGGTCCGACTCACGCCGCGTGCCTGGCTTCCTCACCCGGCCATGCCGCATCCTCCGCGAACCTCTGGGCCACGAGCGGGATCGGGATCGTCCCGTAGCTGAGGAACTGATCGTGGAACGCCTTGATGTCGAACCGCGAGCCGAGCCGGCGTCTCTGCTCCTCGCGTATGCCGAGGATGAGGAGCTTGCCGATCGTGCTCGTCATCGCAAGGCCCGGCTGGACCGCATGACGCTGGACGTCGGCGACGGCGGTGGCCTCGTCGAGGCGCGCGGTCTCGACCAGCAGTCCGACCGCCCCGTGGAAGCTCATCTCCCCGGTATGGAGTCCTACATCGACCAGCACTTCACATGCGTGCAGGAGGGAGTCTTTGAGCTGGAAGAGCCGGACGCGCGGATCGGAGTAGAAGCCCTGCTCGTACATCATCTGCTCGCAGTAGAGCGCCCAGCCCTCCGCGAAGAGGTGGCTCACCGACTGCCGTCTCATCGGACGCCCGATGCGGTTTCCGATCGAAAACTGGAGGTGGTGCCCGGGATACGACTCGTGGAGCGCGGTGATCGGGATCGAGTACCTCGAATGCCGCTGGAGTTGGCGCTCCTGGTCCTCCAGTGATTGGTTCTCATCGGCCGGTGTCACCCAGAAGTGCCCAGGGCGGCCGCCCACATCGAACGGAGGCGGCGGCATGTAGGCGACGTGCGGGACGATGCACCGCTCGAACTCCGGGGTGGGGCGCACGTGGAGCGAGTCGGACGGGGGGAATGTGACCAACCCCCGCAGGCGCACGAACTCCCGCGCCTCCTGGACGGCGATCCGGTAGGCGGACAGCAGTTCGTCCGGCGTGGGATGGTCGCGCCTCATGTCCTGCACGATCTCCTGCCAGGACGCGGACGGGTCGATCCGGCGCGCGATTTCCTCCAGTTCGTCCTGCATGTTGATCAGCGCTCCCTGACCGATGCGGACGATATCCCACGGGCTATAGGTGAGATAGTGCTCGGCGAACAGGATCTGCTCGTAGAGATCGCCGCCGATCGCAAAGTCGAGGCGCGCCCGGGGCATCAGGCTGCTCTCCAGCCAGTCTCGGTAGTCCCGCAGCGCGGCCATGCACTCCTCGTTCACCCGGAGCAGTTCCACCGACATCGACGGGACGCTCTCGGCAAGGCTGGGGATCGCCGCTCGGAGGAAGTCGATGCTCCCGTCGGTCGTCTGGATGCCGATCTTCGTGAAGAGTCGGGATGCGTTCGTCAGATGCCGTCTCGCTGCCAGGAGGATGCCCGGCGCCTCTTTCATCCGGCTGATGATCGACCGTGCCCGCTCCTCGATCGGCGCGAACTCCCCCGCGAGCAGGACGTGGACTCCCCACATCGCCCTCTCGGGGTAGAACGACGGGCAGCGCTCCCAGTCCTTCAGGCACTCGAGCCGGATGATGTGCGACGAGGCGAGCGACATCGCGATCCGATAGTCGGTGTAGTCGTCGGCGTCGAGTTGAGTCGGCTCGATCTCGGCCTGCAGGATACGTCTGCACGCCTTGAACTCCTCCGCGAGCTGCCGGAACGCCTCGGGAGAGAGGTCCCCGAGCGTGTGATCGTAGTCGTGGATGCCCAGCGCCGTCGCCGCCACCGGGTTCGTCTGCCACTTGAGATTGAGCAGAGTGCTCGAGACGCGAGCGAGCAGCCGACTGTATTCCGCCTGGTTCTGCATGTACGGCATTCCTTTCGACATAATCCGCTCCCTATGTTCCCGCCACTGCCGTTCTCCACACGCGGACTGCATCACACCGCTGTCTTGGTTTCCTTGATAATGCGGCCTGTGATGTGCTAAAATGACACGTCACGCGCAGACAGGATTGGACCCCGATGCCCTACGAAGGCGAGAGCGACCGCGCGCTGGTGGCACGGATAATGTACGGCGAGACGGCGGCTTTCGATGCGCTGCACCACCGGTACTATGCCCGGATCTACCGGCTCGCGTACCTACAGACGAACAATCAGGCGGACGCGGAGGATATCGCGGCGGAGACCTTCTGCCGCGCATACCAGCGCATCGGACAGTTCGGCTTCCGGCAGTGCGAGAGCATCTACCCGTGGCTTCACCGGATCGCGGTGAACCTCTGTGTAGACCTGTGCCGGGAACGCGCTGCCCACGGTACGGTGTCGCTCGATCAGCCGCTGGTCGAAGGAGTCCGCAGCTTCCTGGAGCGGCTCGAATCGACGGAGCCGAGCCCTGACGAACTCCTCCAGCGCGAGGAGGTTCAGGATCTCGTGCGCGCATCGATCGCGGCCCTCTCGGAGGATCAGCGCGATGTCGTCATATTCCGGTTTCTGGCGGATCTCTCCATCAAGGAGATCGCCGAGGCGATGCAGCGAAACGAGGGCGCGGTGAAGTCTCTGCTGCATCGAGCGATGGAGTCCCTGCGCAAGGAACTGGTCGTTCGGCTTTCGAAGGCCGACCGGATCGACGGACTCAGACGCTCGGAGGTAACGAAGGATGTCCGAAGAGACTCTTTCGGAGTTCATCGAAGAACTGAGTAAGCGGAACGAGCCCGTCCCTCGCGACCTGATCGAGAAGTACGCGAGGAAGGGCCTCCCCGTGTCTGATATGGCCGCCGCTGCGATGGCACAGGCCGCCCTCCGCGGGCCGGATGTGCCTATGTCCGCCTACCAGGACTCCGTTCGGCGGGTCTATGAGATGGCGCAGCGTCGGGCCGTTCAGGCTCCGCAGCCCAGGTCCCTCGGTGCGAGGATCGTGCAGGCCGTGCGCCGCTTCCTGCGCCTGGGTTAGCGGTCTCCGGCGCGTCGGATCGGTCGGACCTTACTGGATTGCTGAGGATATCCCATGCCACTTGTAGTGGGTGTTAGTTTTAAGAAAGTCGGAAAAGTCTACTACTTCGATCCGAACGGGCTTGACCTGCGCGAGGGCGACTTCGTCATCGCCGCCACCGCGCGGGGCATCGAGTTCGGCGAAGTCATGTGCGAGCCGAAGGAAGTCCACGAGGACGAGCTCGTCGCTCAGTTGAAGAAGATCGTCCGCAAGGCGACGATCGAAGACTTCGAGCGCGAGGAATCGAACCGCCAGAAGGAGAAGGACGCCTTCGACATCTGCCAGGAGAAGATCAACGCTCACGGCCTGCCGATGAAGCTGATCGACGTCGAGTATTGCTTCGACGGCTCGCAGATCGTCTTCTACTTCTCCGCTGACTCCCGCGTCGATTTCCGCGAGTTGGTGAAGGACCTCGCCGGCATGTTCAAGACGAAGGTCCAGCTCCACCAGGTCGGCGTCCGCGACGAGGCCAAGCTCTTCGGCGGGCTCGGGCCGTGCGGGCGTCACCTCTGCTGCGCGTCGTTCCTGGGGACATTCGATCCGGTTTCGATGAAGATGGCGAAGGAGCAGTGCCTCTTCCTCAACCCGATCAAGTTCTCCGGCGTCTGCGGCAAGCTGATGTGCTGCCTTAGATACGAGTATCCGACTTACAAGGAGGCCAAGTCGCGCCTCCCGAAGCTGAACTCGATCGTCGGGACGCCCAAGGGCCCCGGCAAGGTCGTGGACCTCAATATCATCAAGGAATCGATCACCGTCGAGCACGAAGACGGCACCGTCGTGCATTACACCGCCGACGATCTGGACTTCATCCCTCAGGGAGCCGGCCGGCAGCGCGTCGAGGAGCACGAGGACGAGTCCCCCGAGGACGTCGATGCATCGGCGGGGCCGGCGAGCGGCGGTCATTGCTGCAACGGTGACTGCCCCGCGAAGGTGACCATGCGGGAGGCGAAGCCGCGGCCGGACAACCAGCGCGGGGACGGCGGGCGATAGGGAATCATGCCGATTTACGAGTTTGAATGCCGCGAATGCGGTACAAGGTTCGAGAAGCTGTGCAGCTTCAACGCCACTGATGTGAGCTGCAGCGAGTGCGGCGGAGGCGACGTCAAGCGCCTGATGTCGATGTTCTCATCCGTCAGCCGCGGGTCCGACGGATCGACCCGTTCGTCGTCCTGCTCGTGCGGAGGAAGCTGCTCCAGGTCGAGTTGCGCCGGCTGCCGTCACTAGTTGGAAGTGGAAAGTAGAAGGAAGTCCGGATCTCTTCTACCTACTTCCTTCTTCCTACTTCCTACCTTCTGAAAGGAAAATAGCGTGCCAGAGAAAACCTTCTACATCACCACTCCGATCTACTACGTGAACGATGTGCCGCACGTCGGCAATGCGTCCACCACGGTCGCCTCCGACGTTCTTGCGCGGCTGAAGCGCCTCCAGGGTATGGACGTCCTCTACGCCACCGGCACGGACGAAAACGCCATCAAGGTACACGAGATAGCGCAGGCCCAGGGCATGTCGACGCAGGACTACGTCGACGGCATCGTTCCGCGATGGATGGAAGTGTGGAAGGCGATGCACATCAGCTATGACACCTTCATCCGAACGACCGAGGAGCGGCACAAGAAGGTCGTCGAGTATGCTTTCCGCAAGCTGATGGAGAAGGGCGACATCTACAAGGACGTCTACAAGGGCTGGTACTGCGTCTCGGACGAGACCTTCTTCCGGGAGTCGGAGGTCGTCGACGGCCTTTGCCCGAATCCCGAGTGCAGGAAGGAAGTGCGTTGGGTCGAGGAGGAGAACTACTTCTTCCGCCTCTCCGCATACGGAGACCGGCTGCTGGAGTACTTCGAGGCGAACCCCGACGTGCTCGGCCCCGACTTCCGCCGGAACGAGGTGCTCAGCTTCATCAAGGCCGGGCTGAAGGACGCGTGCGTCACCCGTCAGGCATACGGCTGGGGGATCCCCGTGCCGGACGATCCCGACAAGGTGATCTACGTCTGGTTCGACGCCCTCCTGAACTACCTGACCGTCGCCGGCTGGCTTCAGGACGACGAGAAGTTTGCGAAGACCTGGCCCGCGGACGTGCAGCTCATGGGTAAGGACATCTTCGTCCGCTTCCATTCCACCTTGTGGCCCGCGATGCTCATGGGCCTCGGGCTTGCGGTGCCGAAGAAGCTCTTCGGCCACGGGTTCTGGACGATCGAGGGCGAGAAGATCTCGAAGTCGAAGGGCAACGCGATCTCGCCGATCAAGCTCGCGGAGGACATCGCCGCCCGGTCCGGAGCGGACGTCGATATCGCCATGGACGCCCTGCGCTACTTCATGATGCGGGAGGCGACCTTCGGCCTCGACGCGGATTTCTCGATCGGCGCGCTGATCGGTCGGTTCAACGCCGACCTGGCGAACGACCTCGGCAACCTGCTGAACCGCACGCTCATGCTGCTTCACAAGTACCGAGGCGGGATCGTCCCCGCGCCGGGCGCGAAGGACCGGGAGGGCAGGGTGCTCACCGGCCTGATCGAGTCCGAGGCCGACGACGTCATCGCGCACATCGACAATCTGCAGTTCAGCGAGGCTCTCGGCGCGATCTGGGCGGTGATCAGCCGCGGGAACAAGTACATGGAGGTCGAGGCCCCCTGGAAGCTTGCGAAGGACGAGGAATGCGCCGCCCGGCTCGACACGGTGCTCTACACCGTGCTCGACACCGTCCGCTCGGTGGCGATCATGGTTCAGCCGTTCATGCCATGCGTCGCGCAGGCGATCTGGGATCAGCTCGGCATCGACGAGCCGCTCTCGGAACAGACCTGGGACGACGCCCGGATCGTCGGCAAGCTCAAGCCCGGCACGAAGACCGCCGAGCCGAAGCCGATATTCCCGAGGATAGACACCAGGAGTCAGGAGTCAGGAGCCGGGAGTCAGAAGGGGCAGGCGGAGAAGGCATCCCATCCGTCCCATGAGTCCCATATGTCCCATGGCCCCAAGGAGGAGAAAGTGGAAGAGCAAGTACAACCCCAGGCAGAAGAGAAGCAGTACCTCACGTTCGACGAGTTCAAGAAGATGGACCTGCGGGTGGCGAAGGTCATCGCCGCGGAGAAGGTCGAGGGCGCGGACAAGCTGCTGAAGCTGCAGGTCGATCTCGGCGCGGAGCAGCGGCAGGTCGTCGCCGGCATGGCGCTCTGGTACAGCCCGGAGGACATGATCGGCCGCGAGGTCGTCATGATTGCGAACCTCAAGCCCGCGAAGATCCGAGGCGTCGAGTCCCAGGGCATGCTCCTCGCCGCCGACATCGACGGCGAGGCGGTCCTCCTCAAGCCGGACAAGGAAGTCCCTCCGGGCTCGACCGTCCGCTAGCAACTCTTACTCTTACTCTTACTCTTA
>CAYXOC010000081.1:0-7763 GCA_964466715.1 uncultured bacterium | reverse complement strand
GGGACAAGGGCTTCATCCTCTACAGCGTCGGGCCGGACATGAAGGACGACGGCGGCGGGCGGCCGTGCGCCAAGTCATACAGCGGCATCCAGGAGGGAGACATCATACTGATCAGGAACAAGTGATCAGACGCGAAGGGAGGCATACCGCATGAAGAAGCTCATGTGGCCGGCGGTCATCGTCCTCGGGATCATCCTGTTCCTCGGCGCGGCGGCGGGGATCGGCGGCATCCTGTTCACCAACCGGTTCAACGCGGAGATCGCCGCCATGAAGTCGAGGGGCGAGCCCACCACCATCGCCGATCTTCTCAGCGCCCCTGTGCCGGACGATCGGAATGCTGCTGTGCCCTATCTGCAGATCAACTCGGAGATCGACGGTGCGGGGTATAGATCGGCGCTCCAGGTGATCAGCAAGTTTCCATCGTCTCCCGGCGCCCATCCGAGCCCCGACAAGTGGGCGGAAGCCGAGAATGCGCTGTCCGATCTCAGCCCCCTGCGCAAGCGCATCGATGAGGCCCTCGCGCGGCCGGAATGCCGTTTCGAGATCAACACGGCCGATCCGCTGTCTACGCTGTACCCGCAGTTGACAACCATCAGGCAGATGATGCAGGTCACTCGTGTGAGCGCGCTCGTGAACGCGAGGAACGGCAGGATGGATGCGGCGGTCGAAGACATCCGCACCCAGATCGGGATAACCCAATCGCTGAAGGACGAGCCGTTCATGCTGAACCACCGTGTGAGGATGATGCTGATGCGCATGACCGCTGAGAGCCTGGTCGCGGTGATGGAGTACGGCGACCTATCGGAGGACCAGGCGCGGCGGTTGTTCGACGCGCTCGGGGAGTTCAACCTGACCGAAAGCTGCAAGCGCGCGTGGCAGGGCGAGAGAGTGCTCCTCCTGCACTACTCGGATCCCCGGAGCATGCGCCACCTCATCTCGTCCACACTGTACAGCGCGACGGGCAGCGCATCGGCCGGGCAGAGGCTCCACGGGCCGCTGGCATCGGTATACAGCCGAACCGCCATGAAGGGCGACATGGCCGCGTATCTGCGATACTCGGCCGCCATGATGGACGGCGCGGGCCTGAGCTACAGGGATGCGAAGGTGAAGGGACTGCTCGACGCTCCCCGAGACCTGCCGTTCTTCGCCGTCCTCTCGAAGACGGTGTCCCCGGTATCCCCTCAGACGAGCCTGACGCGCTACACGGTGGAGACGCGGATATCGCAGGCCCGGGTGCTCCTCGCGCTGCAGGCGTACAGGGACAGGTACGGCGCATATCCGGCGTCGATGCAGGAACTGAGGTCGAAGCTGGGGTGGGACCTGCCAAAGGACCCTTACAGCGGCGGAGACCTGATATGCCGTCGGCAGGGAAAGGGGTTCATCCTCTACAGCGTGGGGCCGGACCTGCTGGACGACGGCGGCCGGCCGATCGCCGGAGACCGTGTGGAGCGCGAGAGCAAGGGCGATATCGTATGGAGGAGCTACCGGAACTAATCGGGACGCGCTTCCCGAACGGCCATCGCCTTCTTCGTGCCGATCACTGATTTGCGCCTCCGGTAGGCAGTCGGAGCCGAAGCCGGCTTCTTGGCTTTACTCAGTTCGCGGGCGATGACTTCTTCCGCCGGGATGAACTCCACGTGGACCACCATACCGAGGGCGCGTGCCACTCGTCGGAGAAGGCTGAGCGAGTGTCCGCTGTAGTCGGGGTCTTCGATCCGGGCGATGTTCTGCTGCCTCGTTCCGACCATCTCCGCAAGCTGCTCCTGCGTCAGTCCTCTTTCACGGCGGAGCCTGGCGAGCCGGATAGCGAGACTCCACTCCTCTTTCGCCTCCGCGTATTCCCTTGCGAACTCGGGATCGCGGAGTTCCTCTCCTACCAAGTCGTCTATAGTTTTCGGAGTCATGGACCTAGCCTCCCTGACGTCTACCCGGAAATCGGCGCAGGTAGTCGGCCATCCTACCCAATGCAATCCGGCGGTGGTTCTCCGGAAGATCGGTGCTCTTCTTCACGAAGCCGTGCACCAGGATGATCTTGTGTCCTACAGTGAAGAACCACAGCACTCGGCTGATGTTCTTGCGCCCTCTCCTGAGTTCGAACAGCCCATCGCCGATAGACTTGGTCAGTGGTTCGCCGTGGTTCAGCTGTCGCGAAGCAACTCCAGGCCGGTAAGCGCAACAGCAAACAGAGGTCGCTGCCGCCTCTTCAACTCATAAAGGAACTCCCTGACAGGGCAGTTCCCATCCTCGTCTTCGTAGAACTCGACCTCGAATTCCATTCTTTCTCCTTCTACATCAAATTTGAGATGGTGTAAACCTGTTTCTTCGACGCGGACCCACCGGGCGGCGGCTGAGGGCCGCCCACATGGCCTCATCTACTTGCCGGTGTTCCACCCCTGGGCCATGAACGGGCCGGGCTGCTTCGTCGTGCGCTCGCGGGAGATGCACTTGGCGATCACCGTCTCGGAGTCGCCGGGCGCGATGAGAAGATGGTTCCGGCTGAAGTAGACGCCCCACCCCGGGCAGTCGACCGAGAGCTTCACGAAGAACGCGAAGTTCCCGCCGGTGTTCCGCACCGTGATGGGGATCTCGATCCGGCCGTCCTCCCGCGCCGCTCCCTTGCCTTGCTCGACCTCGATGGTCGTCGCCGGGAGCGCGAGGAGCCGGTCGAAGATCGGCACGGGGTTCGCGCTGAAGATGTAGCTGTTCTTCGACAACTCCTTGCCGTCCGGGCAGATGACCCGCGCCTCCAGGATGAAGAGCCGCTCGAAGCCGACCTCGATCCGCCAGACGACCTCATCGGCCTTGACCGCAGAGTTTTCCCTGAGGTCGAGCCTCTTCTCGCCCGAGCCGAAGACCTCGCCGTCCGTGCCGAGGAGCGTCCATCGGACCGCGCAGCCCTTCAGGTCGCCGTTGGAATTGTTGACCCACAGATCGGCGCGGAACTCCTCGCCGGGCTTCCAGCCGAGTCCGGCATAGCTCGCGCTGACGTGGACCGGCTCGTAGGCCGACTTGACCGCGTAGTAGGCCGGCTTCGGGCGGAGGAAGTAGTCTACCGCGTTGGTGCAGGTGAGGTTCGGCCACGGCTCGTTGAACTGCCAGGGGATCGTGCCGCCGGACGCGTACTTCCGCCGACGGTTCTGCTCGACGACGTACCGCAGGCCCTCCCACTGGATGAACTGGCTCATGCGGACGAACGTCTCTATATCCTTCAGCGGGCCGAAGATACCCTCCAACACCTCCGTGTTGACCCACCAGTCGCCGCGGTGCGTCCACAACTCGTTCTTCCGGGAGACGGGCATCAGTTCGCAGTCCCTTACGACGTCCCGGATAGTCTCGATGTTCGCCGCTCCCTCCGCGCCGAACTCGCTGTGGAAGGCGGCGAGCCGCGCGTTGCAGATCTCATAGTGCCGGTCGCAGCCGAAGTACTGCCAGTCGCCGTGGATGTCAATCTCCTTGGCCTCGTCCGGCCGGAAGGTGCGCATCGGAGAGGTGGGAACATATATCTTTTGCGGATCGAGCATGCTGACTGCCTCGTGCATGATGCGCATGGCGGCGTCCTCGGCGCCGGTCCAGGTGAGCTCGTTCCCGCCGCACCAGACGGCGTGGCAGGCGTGGTTTCGCCGGCGAGGGATGATGTTCTCCGCCGAGCGGCGGATCATGTTCAGGTACGCCGGATCGGTCGGTGGATCGTTGTCTATGCCTGAGGAAGAGAGGATGAACTCCTGCCAGACCATGATGCCCAGCCGATCGCAGATGTCGTAGAACTCCTCCTTCTCGATGAGGCCGCCGCCCCACACGCGCAGGAGATTGACGTTCGCCTCCTTCGCCAGGCGGATCAGCCCCTCGTATCGGTCGCGGGTGACTGTGCCGTACATCGAGTCGGCGGGCACCCAATTCCAGCCCTTGAGATAGATGCGCTTGCCGTTGACCTCGAAGTTCCAGGGGAGCAGTTCCTCCGCGAGGCCGGGGTTCGGAATGAGACGCACGCGCTTGAGGCCGAAGTGGAACTCGCGGCGGTCGAGCTCATCGCCGTTCTCCGAGAGGACCACCACCTCGGCGAAGTAGAGGTTTGGGTCACCGTGACCGTTCGGCCACCAGAGCTTCGGGTTCTTGATGGCAAACGGCTGGGTGATCTCGGTCAGCCCGGATGCGGCGACCGACGTGTTCTGCGCCGCGACCTGCGTGTCCTCGAAGAAGACGCGGGTCTGCACCATGACGGTTTGACGCTTGTCGGCCCGGACCTCGGTCCGCATCATGAGGTTGGCGGACTTGAGGTCCTCCGCGAGTTCGGTGTGCGCCCAGGAGTCGGCGATATAGGCGGTACCGGTCACGATCAGCCTGACGTCGTCCCAGAGGCCGACGGGAATGAGGCGGACGGCGAAGTCCCAGCCGTAGCTCATCCGGGTCTTGTAGGTGCGCACCAGGCTCGTGCGCCCGATCTGGCCGATCTCCGCGGGGGCCGGGTCGAAGATCACGACCAGGCGGTTCTCGCCGTCGTAGTTCAGGACATCGGTGACATCGAAGTCCGCCGGGATGAACATGTTCTCGCTGCGTCCGAGATGCTTGCCGTTGAGGTAGATATCGGCGTAGTAGTCGATCCCCTCGAAGTGGAGGCGGACCTTCCGGTCCCTGGGAATCGGGTCCATGGTGAACGTCTTGGCGTACACCCAGTCGCGATCCGGGACCCACTCGATCTGCTGAGCGTTCATGTCCAGGTAGGGATCCGGAATCCTCCCGGCGCGAAGGAGGTCCTTCTGGGCGGCGCCGGGGACGGTAGCGTTCGGCCACCAGCTTATGTCGAAATCGGGATTGAAGGGCTGCTTCCCCCTTGCCTCGCCGATGTTGTAGTATTTGAACTTCCAGTCGGAACCGTTGAGCGAGATATCCATGACGTCGAAAGGTCTCCTTCTGATTCTGAGGATGACAAATGGGCGGCAATGAGAGCGTACTCCACACGTCGAATTCCGCCCTGCAGGAGGGAATTCCAATCCCCGAATTCGGCGCATTGCGTGAGCATTCGCGGCTGGGAAGCCGCTCCTACAACAGGTTTGGAATACGCTCTAGTAATCCAGGCTCGTTCCGCCTTACCGGTTACGTATTACTCATTGGCTTCACTTATCCCTCGCGCGCGAGCGCACGCGTACTTGGCAATCGGAGTGCAAAGTGCTAGAATGTGAACGTTTACGTAACAAGTGACAGGCGTTCATGGTGGTTGGAGATCACCGATGCGTCACGGATACGCCTCGTAGGGAACGCCCGCCGTCGCGTTCCGTCGGTGGAGATTTGCGACCAACGGAACGTGACAGCGCCCGTTCCCTACGCGGATGCATCCGGCGTGTCACTTGCGGCTTTCGACTTCCCACTCAGCAGGCAGGTATATGGACTACAACAGAGCACACGAACAGGCAGACAAGTTTGTCGCCGAGTCCGGTCAGTTCCGGCTCGGCCATCTCCTCACCGAATCGTCTCACCCCGTCACCAGGGAACTGAGCTACGTCGCGAAAGAGAACACCGCGGAGGCACTCAAGCTCCTCTTCCAGGTCGACGCCGACGTGGTCGTCAAGATGCGCGAACTCGCGGAGAGCGGACGGCTGACCACCATCAAGAATGTCGTCCGGGACGCGATCCAGGCCGGAGGCAGGCTCTTCTTCACCGGCTGCGGCGCGACCGGCCGATTGAGCATCCAGCTCGACTCGACCTGGCGGTTCTTCTGGAAGCAGCAGGCCGAGAAGGCTCGGGCCGAGGGACGTGATGCCTCCCGGTTCGAGGATCTGGAGAACCGCACGTTCAGCGCCATGGCGGGCGGCGATTTCGCGCTGATCAAGTCGGTCGAGGGCTTCGAGGACTTCACCTCGTTCGGCGGCAAGCAGGTCGGTGATCTCGGGATCGGCAAGGGCGACGTGCTCTTCGCGATCACCGAGGGGGGCGAGACGTCGTTCGTCATCGGGACAGCCTGGAAGGGCCTCGAGGTCGGGGCGAAGGTCTACTTCGTCTACAACAACCCCGACGATGTCCTCTGCGAGCATGTCATCCGCAGCCGCGAGGTGATCGAGGAGCCGCGCATCGAGAAGATCAACATTACCACCGGCCCGATGGGGATCATGGGCTCGACCCGCATGCAGGCGACCTCCAGCGAGCTCTGCACGATGATCACCATCCTGGAGATGGTCTGCCGCGACCTCCTCGGCGAGGATTCGGAGACCACCGCGCAGGACTTCGTCAACGGACTGGCCCAGGTCCATGCGGCCCTGATGTCGGACGAACTGCGCGAGCAACTGGCGAAGTTCACAGAGACCGTCGTCGGCATCTACGGCGCAGGCAAGAAGGACAACTACTTCGCCGATCGGCTCGGTGTCGATGTCCTGACCGATACTACGGAGCGCTCGCCGACGTTCTGCATCCCGGCGTTCCGCAAGTTCGATGACCCGCAGGCGCACGAATCTTGGACGTACCTCTTCCTGCCCTATGAGGGCGCGGAGAACGCCTGGACGAAGCTGCTCAACCGGCCGCCGAGAGGACTCGCATGGACGGATGAGGAGATCCTCGCGCTGGTCGGACCGGAGAAGGCGCCGCGCCAGTACGAGATCATGCGCCAGATCGGCACTCCCGAGATCCTGCGGTTCAAGATCGGCGTGGACGGCCTGCAGTACCGGCAGCTCAACCCCGGCGACGGTTTCGTGTGCGTCGTGACCGAGGCGGAGAAGGACTCGCTGCTCAAGCCGGGTGGGTTCTACCGATCGATGCTCGAGAAGGCGAGGGATGGAGGCGCGCACGCGTCGTTCTTCTTCCTGGGGCGGAAGGCCGCCGTGGAGGAAGTGAAGGCGTTCGCGGCATCCTGGGATGTCCCGGCGAATGCGATCTACCTCCCGATCCCGGAGAACAACCTGCTGCTCGACGGTCTGACCCGCATCGGCGTCAAGATGATGCTGAATGCGATGTCTACGCTCACGATGGTGAAGCTCGGCCGCGTGCTGGGGAACTGCATGGTGGCGGTCGTTCCGAGCAACTTGAAGCTCATCGACCGCTCGACGCGCTTCATCATGAGCCTGACCGGCATGGACTACCGCGACGCCTGCCGGTCGCTCCACGAGTCGATCGAGTACGTGCAGGACAGGATGCTCTCCGGCCGGACCTACCCGCCGGTCGTGGCGCTCTCGGTGATGCGCCACAAGTACGGACTCGACCCCGAGGCGGCGGAGCAGAAAGTCTGGGAGGAACTCGGCACGGCGCGGAGTTGAGAGTGTAGAGTGCGGGAGCATGGGCGGCGGGCGGTCTGAGAACGAGCGCCCGGAGGATGCCCGGATGGGTTGGGGCGCAGATGCCCGGAGAACGCCCGGAGCTTGAACCTCCGGGCTACCCCGTACCGGGAAACCCCTTCGGGCTAAGATACTTCTCAGCTCCCTTTAGGGAGGTTTGCATCGCTAGCCCGGAGGTTTCGGCTCCGGGCGTCAGGCTACGCCATGTCGGCAAACCTTTCCGGGCTCGGGGCTGTTCGGCGCAAACGCCTCGAGACGCCTGGAGCTGAGACCTCCGGGCTACCCCGTACCGGGAAACCCCTTCGGGCTAAGATACTTCTCAGCTCCCTTTAGGGAGGTTTGCATCGCTAGCCCGGAGGTTTCGGCTCCGGGCGTCAGGCTACGCCATGTCGGCAAACCTTTCCGGGCTCGGGGCTGTTCGGCGCAAACGCCTCGAGACGCCTGGAGCTGAGACCTCCGGGCTACCCCGTACCGGGAAACCCCTTCGGGCTAAGATACTTCTCAGCT
>CAYXOC010000080.1:0-8279 GCA_964466715.1 uncultured bacterium | reverse complement strand
GCTCTGGCATCGAGCTGCCGATCAAACACGTGAGTCAACACGGCGTCTAGAGGGAGTTGGAGTGGGAGCGTTACTAGACAGTATTACTACGCACGGAACGGGCGAGGTGCATGCGCCAGAGAAACCGATCAAGGCGTTTGCATGGGCCAGAGTCTCGACCGATATGCAGGAGGACAAGGGACTCTCGATGCCCGAGCAGATTCGGGAGATCAGAGGATACGCTGAGAAGAACGGCATCGAGATAGTCGCCGAGTTCTCCGAAGCAGCGAGCGCGTTCCAGAAGAAGACCAAGCGCGTTGAGTTCGATCGAATGCTCGAGATGGCTAGATCCGATCGAGACATCCAAGCAATCGTCGTACATGACCTCTCGAGGTTTTCGCGCGACAGTGTAGATGCGCAGATCCTCATGCGAGACCTGAACAGAGCTGGAGTGCGTGTGATATCGGTGACTGATCCCGATATAGATCGGGAGTCGGTAGCGGGCGTCTACATGCAGCACATCCTACTGGCGAAGAACGAGGCGTACTCCCGAGAGATCGCATTCCACACCAGGAAGGGCTGCAAGTCGAACATTCAGACTCGTGATTCCGAGACTGGCTGGTGCTACAAGAACGGCGGACAACCGATCTGGGGTTACCGGATCGAACGACTCAACCGTGGTGAACTCAAACGAGGACGTCCACTCATCAAGTCCATCTGGGTGCCGGACGACCGCATCGTCGCCGGTAAGCCGGTGCACGAGTGGGCGCGGTACTGCCTGGTCGAGATGGCAGCGAAGGGCGCCACCCTGGATGAACTGAGGGAGTTCTGCAATCGGAACGGGATCCCAGCGCCACGTCAGCAGTACTGGGGCCATACAACCTGGAACAGCCTACTCCATCCGCACTGCCTTCTGGAATACGCCGGCTATGGTGTTTGGAACGTCCGCGGCAAGAGCCAACGGTACAACCCACCGTCCGAATGGATTGTGGTTGAGAATGCTCACCAGGCTCTGATCACCGAAGACGAGGCCACCAAGATCGCGTTGGACAGACGGCACAACAAACGCAGGAAGACGTTTCCGACGTCGAACAGGACTGTCAGTTCCCCTTATCTACTGAGTGGCGGCATGTTCGTCTGCGGACGGTGCGGAAGCAACATGATCGGCTACCGCCGAGGCTCGGAAGGTACGTACTATGTGTGCGGAAGCCAGCCCTATCGAAAGGGCGTGGGCTGCGGTAGGGGCGTGTATGTGCCTCAGGAGCAGATAGAACGCGAGGTCATGACCGGTGCGGGCGAGTTGATACGCGCCTGCGCCGACGTCAAGGGCCTGGTTAGGGAGATCAACGACGAGCTGATTCGGACGTGGCAAGCTTCCTGTGGCTACGACCCGAACGCCAGTGATCGGCTTGAGCAGATCGACGCGAAGATCGCTAACATCAGAAACTCCATTGAGGACGGCCTGGCGGACACCTCATGGGCAAACGAACGACTACGCGACCTGATGGCCGAGAGGGATGAACTCGCGAAGAAGTCGGTCGCCCTAGGCGAGCCTCCGCGGATGGACTCACAGGCAGCGACATCCTACCTAAGTAGACTGCCAGACATTGCCAAGTATGGGAATCCGGCGGAGAAGAAGCGGCTCATAGAGCCGTGGGTAGACCAGATACAACTAACTCCGGATACCCGGGAAGTTGAGATCAACTACCAGGTTCCGGAGTCTGTCGTGAATAGAGTGGGAGCGGGGGTTGGATTTGAACCAACGACCTTCGGGTTATGAGCCCGACGAGCTACCGGACTGCTCCACCCCGCAGCGTCATCGTTATTATAGCACCGGATGGCGCTTTTGTAAAGCCCTTCCGCGATTTATTTCCGGATGAGTCTGCCCGGCTCTTTCCGCGATGAACCGCCCGTGCGGGAGTCTTCGAACAGACAGCGAGGCCTCTCGAGCCGCCTCCTGGAGAACATGCGGGAGGCCGTTGATGACCTCCCGCGTCTACTATCCCCCGACTCGCGGCATACTGTCGCGCCCGGGCGTTTCCCGACCTGGGCACCGGTAATCGGCCAGATCAGTCTTTCGAGATTGGCTACTGGCGCAGTCATAGCCGAACTGAACTCGCCATCCATCCGGATGCCAAGTCCCCATGAACCAAGTTCAGGCTCAGCACGACGGTACCCGCAAAGCTCAGCTTGGCTGAGCACTAGTCCACCGGCACCTCGACCAGCATCACGCGCTCTTTGGTCCCCAACCTCAGGTAGAGGGTATCGCCCGATTTCACGTCCTTGGTTGCGGCGTTGAAATCGGTGACGGTCTCCACCGCCTTGCCATTGACGGCACGGACTATGAGTCCGGGCTTGATTCCGGCGCGAGCCGCCTTGCTGCCCGCAGAGACCTTCGTGATCACCACACCCTTGGTTCCCTCGTCGAGGCCATACTTCTTGGCGGACTCGGGAGTGAGATCGGCCACGCTGAACCCGATCTTGCCGGTGACCTCCTCTGCGGATTCGGCCGACGCAATCTCCGGCGCATTGCCCAGCGTTACCTTCAAGACCTTGCGCTGCTTGTCCCGGACGACTACGACGTTGACCTGTTTCCCCGGTTTGGTAGCAGCGACGACATCGCGGAACTGACTCTCGCTGTCAACCTGCTTGCCGTCGAACTCGACTATGACGTCCTCGACCTGGATGCCCGCCTTATCCGCCGGGGTATCGACATCAACGGTAAGGACGAGGACGCCCTTCTTCACTCCAAGGCGCTCGGCGTTCTTCGGAGTGAGATCCGTCGGCACGACGCCGAGGAAACCGCGCTCGACTTTGCCGTGCTCGATGAGTTGGTTCATCACAAACTTGGCGGTGTTGACCGGGATTGCGAACCCGATGCCGATGTTGCCGCCCCCGGTCGACCGAATGAGCGTGTTGATGCCAATGACCTCACCGTCGATGTTGATCAGCGGACCGCCGCTGTTGCCTGGGTTGATCGAGGCGTCTGTCTGAATCAGGTTCGAGTAGTAGCGGCCCTCCGTGCCGTCGGAAACTTCGGCATGACGACCTTTCGCGCTCACTACGCCGACGGTGACCGTCTGGTCATATCCGAACGGACTTCCCATTGCGATGGCCCAGGAGCCGACCTTGACCTTGTCCGAATCGCCGAGCTTCGCGGCCTGCAGTCCTGTCGCATCGATCTTGATGATGGCCAGGTCGCCGCGCGGATCACGGGAGACCTTGCCCTTGAACTCGCGGCCGTCCTGGAGCGTGACGGTCACGTTGTCCGCCCCGCCGACCACGTGGTCGTTCGTGAGGATATACCCATCGGCCCGCACGATGACGCCGGTGCCGGAACTCGGTATGGTCTGCTTCTCAGATCTGCCCTCCGGCATGGGTATGCTGAATGGGAAGCTCCTGAAAAACTCGTCGTCGAAGAAAGGCACGTTGCCGCTCGTGGTGACGGTGCGCTCGCTCGTGATCTTGACTACGGACGGAAGCACCTCTTCGGCTATCGAGCTGAACGCATCCTCGAGATTGTGAAGGGCGGCTCTCTGCTGCTGCGTCGTTGTGGCCTTGTCCACTGCATATGCCGTGCTGCCGACGATGTTGACCGCCAATGAGGCTCCAAGTGCGAGACAGAGAACAGCGACAACCAGCAACTCCAGCCTTCGTATCACGAGTAGTTTTCGCCTATCCAATGTCTAACCTCCTGAGATTGTCTGGGTTTCCGTACATCCAACCGCATGAGCGGCGATTCGGGCTCTACTAATTGACGCTGAAATGCGGGCCTAGGTTCACAGGAACACTCGCCCTCAAAACGAAAAATGCAAATCTCAAGATGCAGAGCAGCTCGCGCTTGCCGTACATCCTGCAATTTGCATTTTGCGCCCGGGCCCCGGATCAGCCAAGTCTAGAGCGTATCTCGTAGGCCGAATTCCGCCGCGTACAACATTCTTGAAATATGCCCTAGTACTCCGCCAGGATCATGCCACCTGTTCTGGACACATAGTCGAGATGCCGGGCACTCGAAGCCGACCGCCAGGGAGCGGAATCCACAGTATACGCTATCGTCATATCCTCGGAGGAAGCCTCGGCTCTGGCAGTCAGGAGTTCCGGTCCGCTCTCGGCGAACCTCTCGAACGTGCTCAAGGATATCGGTGTACCTACGATCCGCGGTGACACGCTCACGTCGCCTCCTCGGACCATGAGCAGGCCGGCAATCACTGCAATCCCAGCCGCTCCCACTCTTATTCCCCTCGGGAACGCTGCGAAGTAGTTCCGAACCGCTGCCTTCATGCGAACGTGGAACGGAACGTGGACCCCATCCAGCCTGCTGATGATTCGCAAGGCGAGATCGTCCGCAGGTCGCTTGGGACTCATCCTGCCGAACGTTCTCTTGATCGCAAGCAGCGATTCATACTCGTCGGAGCAGTCCCTGCATCCGACGAGGTGGTGGCGGATGGCCAACATCTCTTGGCCACCGAGTTCACCATCAAGGTATGCCGAAATCAGACTCTGGACCTTCTGGCAGTTCATTTGAATCCCCCCAAACGAGGCACTACTCACCCGGGCGCGCATCGAAGGCCCATACGTATATTCGGTGCCTTCCAAGCGCCACGCACGACCCGGTCTACTCGAAATACGGTCTCAACTTCTCTCTGAGTAGTTTTCTACCCCGATGAAGCCTTGAACGAACTGTGCCGATTGAGCAGCCCATGACCTCACTGATCTCCTCGTAGGAAAGTCCCTCGATGTCGCAGAGAATCACTGCGAGCCGGAAGTCCTCCGGGAGGGTATCGAGTGCGGCCTGCATCTCGGCGTCAAGCTCATTGGAAAGAGTAATGGCTTCGGGCCCTTCCGAGGTGTCCGGAAGGTCAAGTGTTGTCTCGCCTTCCTCCTGCCGAATGGGCTCGTCCAGCGAACGAATCACTGCTTTCGGCCGCCTCCGCAGCCAGTCCACGAAGATGTTCGACATGATGCGGTACAACCAGTTCTCGAAGGGCATCGAACGGTTGTAGTTGGCGAAGAACCTGTACGCCTTTACAAACGTGTCCTGAGTGAGGTCATCCGCATCGGCGTGGTTGCCGGTCATCCGATATGCGACGTTGTACGCCTGCTTGTGGCATCGGTGGACTAGTTCGTCGAACGCTTTCCGATCTTCGTTCTGTGCGGCCAGAGTGGCCGTATCGCTGAACTCCATTCTCTCTCCCTCACCGTGTTATAATACGGCGCTTGCCGCCGCAAAGTTCCTGGGACGGAGTCTGTTCCGACCTGGTAATAATACCTGATTATTGGGAACTCCGCAAGCTGCGCCGGGCGCCCGTGGGGCCTGAGAACGCCAATAGAGTGTCGCATGAATCGGCGCGCAGTTTGACTCCGCTCCCGTCTCAACCGTATAATCTGAGCACCGGTATCGGCCCGTATGCTAGGGCGTATTTCAAAACCGTTGTAGGAGCGGCTTCCCAGCCGCGAATTCGTGGCGTTGCACGGGCATTCGCGGCTGGGAAGCCGCTCCTACAGGGCAGAATTCGACTTATGAAATGTGCTCTAAGAACCGGATGCCCGGAGCGACCCTGTTGAACAGTATACTCGATAAGTCATCAACTCCGCACCTGTCGATCGTCATACCTGCCTACAACGAGGAGGACCGGCTGCACGACTCGCTCGTCCAACTCGAGGACTACCTGACCAGGCAGCCCTATGCGTTCGAGGTCATCGTCTCGGACGATGGCAGCACCGACTCCACCCTGGCACTGGCTGAGAGCTTCGCGTCGAACCATCCCTGGCTCAAGACCCTCCACCACGCCGACAATCACGGCAAGGGGGCAGCGGTGCGTAGGGGCGTCCTCGATGCGACCGGTGACTACATCCTCATGTGCGACGCGGACATGGCTACTCCGATCGAGGAGCTCGACGGCTTCTGGAAGCACATAGAGGCCGGAGCAGATGTCGTCATCGCGTCACGGCCGCTCAAGGGCTCGCACCTGGTGCGACGTCAGCCGATCTACCGCGAGATCGCCGGGCGGATGTTCAACCTCGCGGTGCAGGCCATCGCAGTCCCCGGGATTCACGACACCCAGTGCGGGTTCAAGCTCTTCCGACGAGAGGCGGCACACACGCTCTTCTCCATCAGCGTACACGAGGGATGGGACTTCGACATCGAGATTCTCTACCTGGCGCGGCGACTCGGATACCGGATCGCGGAGGTACCGGTCCACTGGTACCACCGGGACGGCTCGAAGGTGAGCATGCTCCGCGATGGACTGCGCATGCTGGCCGGACTGGTAGCGATACGCCTGCAGCATATCAGAGTGAAGGGAACGGCCCGACATGCAGACGGCTGAGTTCGAGAAGATGCGCGCGCTCGGAGGCAGCCACTGGTGGTTCCTGGGCAGGAAGCATCTGCTCCGAGCGCTGCTGGGCTCTACCGGCGATGGCGATGCGCTCATCCTCGATGCGGGATGCGGCGCCGGCCTGGCCGAGGATGTGCTCTCGGAATTCGGCTCGGTTATCGGCATCGATATCGCCCGCGAGGCCTTCGAGGGTCGTGGATCTACGTGCCCCGAACGCCTATGCCTTGCATCCGTCGCACCTGCGCCCTTTCGCAACGGCGCATTCGACCTAATCGTCGCGCTGGACATCATCGAGCACATTAAGGACGACGCGGGGGTCATGCGGGAACTCCATCGAATCTGCAAACCCGGCGGCAGGCTGCTGATCACAGTCCCGGCGTATGACTGGCTTTGGAGCGCGCACGATGAGGCGTTGGGGCACTTCCGACGTTACACGGCCCGACAGATCGCACACCTGATGGAGGACACCGGTTTCCGGGTCTGCAAGCTGTCGTACGCCGTCAGCAGTCCGTTTCCGGCGGCGGTCGCGTTCAGGCTCCTTCGCAGAGTGCTCGGCAGCAGAGGGAGCAGCGACCTGTTCGAGGTCCCTCGTCCGATCAACGCCGTCCTTACAGCGATCATGCGCGCGGAGGCGTCTCTGCTCAAGTATTTCAACTTGCCGTTCGGGCTGTCGGTCGTGGCGATGGGAGTCAGGGATTCGGAGTCCGCTGAATGACCCCGATGGATGTCTCAACCACTGATGCGCTGCGGGCGGCGGCAGGACTGATCGTCCTCGGCCTGGCCGCTTACGCATGGCTGATCGAGCCGTCAAACATACAGGTCACCGAGCGTGAGATCGAGATCCCTCGCCTGCCCGACTCCCTGGACGGCCTCACCATCTGTCATCTGTCCGACCTGCATCTGCGCGGATTCCGCCATCTGGAGAGGCGACTTGTCGACAAGCTGCAGGGCCGTGAGGTCGATCTCTGCCTGATCACTGGGGACTTCATCTCGGGCGCGAGAGGCATCAAGCACGTCGGGCGCGTCTTGTCAGGCCTCAAGGCTCGATACGGGACTTACGGGGTCTACGGCAATGCCGAGCACCGATTCCTGAGGTCCGATCTGCCGATCGCCGAGATCCTCGCGGCTCAGGGCGTCCGAATGCTGATCAATCAGCATGACCTGCTGACAATCAACGGATGTGAAGTGCTCATCGCGGGCGTCGATGATCCCTTCACCGCCCGCGACGATCCCGACGGCGCGCTGGCCGGCACTGGGACCGCGGTCCTTCGAATCCTCCTCGCCCACTCACCGGACGTAGTGAAAGACCTCCGGGAGGAGATCCCCGATCTGATCCTCTCCGGCCATACGCACGGCGGCCAGGTACGCCTCCCTCTCGCAGGTGCGATCTGGCTCCACTGTCGCCACTCCGGCCTCAACATCTGCCATGGGTACTACGGCCCCGAACAGCTCTCCCGGGCGGCCGGGAGGGACCTCAGCCCCGCCCGGATGTACCTGCCTCGCGGAATCGGAGGCAGGGTCCGCGCCAGATTCCTGTGCCGACCCGAGGTCGCATTTCTCACTCTGCGGAAGACTCGCCCGCGAAACAGGTAGTTGTCCGAGTTCACAACCCACCCCAAGTGAGAGATAATGATGCGAGTGAGCTGCAACATCCCGAATCCGGGGTGCGTCAAAGTAGTAAGGGATCTCGGATCGAAAGGCAGGTGGTGATTGTGCTGGACGGCACCCGCATCGACCTCGTGTTTCCAAGGAGCGGCCAGATTCTGCGTATCTGCGTGCCGGACTCTCACGTGGAACTGATATCGCGACGCAATTTTCAGATTCTAACATCATTACCGAGGAGCATCACCCAGAGATCGTGCATCGAGAACTTCAGACTGATGCACGGACAGCCATCGTGACGTGATACGAGCCGGCCCTGTGATCAGCGGTCGGCTCGTTTGCGTATCAGTCTCTACAGTT
>CAYXOC010000079.1:0-8776 GCA_964466715.1 uncultured bacterium | reverse complement strand
TTCCCGAAAGCTTCCGGGCTCTTCCCGAAAGCTTCCGAGTTCTTCCCGAAAGCTTCCGAGTTCTTCCCGAAAGCTTGCAAGTTCTTCCCGAAAGCTTCCAAGTTCTTCCCGAAAGCTTGCAAGTTCTTCCCGAAAGCTTTCAGGTTTTTCCCGAAAGCTTTCGGGCGTCGTTCGCAGCGAGGAGAGCGGAGTTCGAGAGCCGCCACTTAGCCGCTGCTACGGAGCGCCGAGCCTGCGCACATCTTCCGGCCTGCGGGTCAGGATGCGGCGGGCGATGCCCGATGGTGTCCGGAAACAGGAACTGATGCCGGTGACCTCGACCTTCTCGCCGATCGAGTACCCCGCCGGGTCGCGGATCACCCGTACCCCGGCGTTCTCATCCGCACCGGTAGAAGTCCCGCTCCCTTCGGCTCCGTCGCCGTCTACTATTTGTCTCCGTCAGGTGCCTGCGCAAGCAGGCTTGACAGCGCGCCGGCAACTCCCTTGCCGCGATGTTCCGCCATGATGGAGGCTATCACGGACGGGCGCACCTGCGCGCGCCCCTTCTCAATCGTGCCCTCGGGCCGAGCCTGCTTGCCATCCCGCTTGAGGCACAGTTCCCTGCACATGACGCCCTTGCCTATACTCACCGTCTTGCTGTTCGCATCCCAACACACCGAGAAGCCGAGCGCTTCCGCAAACCGACGCAGCGGTAGTCTGACGTGTCCGCTTGCCCCCTGGTTGACATCCGCGAGACCGGATGACCTCCCGAAGAAGCCTGTCTCCAGGTGTCCTAGCCACAACAGAGTCTCCAAGCGATCCTCATCGCCGGCGCTCGTGGCGGCGAAAGCATCTTCGAAGACCCTCTGCGCCTCTGCGTCTCGTCCCACCTTCGCCAGGCATCTAGCGCCGAGCCTTGAGCTGTAGACACCCATAGGTGTGGACTTGGCCTGCTCGGCCGCGCTGAGGTAGAGGGCAGCGGCCCTCTCCAGAGCGGCTCGGCCTGCGGAGGCGCCCCTATTCGGTCTTTCTTCACCGCTCGACTCATAGGCTTGCGCGAGATAGAAGCGCGCGTGCACTGCGTATGTGCTGCTCGGGCACTCTCTCAAGAGCCTCTCGTAATGCTCGATCTGCCCCGAGTTGGAGTTCCATATTCTATGGGGGATCATGGCCGCCGCGGAGTATGGAATAGGCTGCAGCATCGATGCCTGTCGGCTCCCTCACTACGAACCGCACCTCATTTGAGCGTGCTGTGACGGCTTCGAGCGGCAGATCATCCGGGACCATGTACGTTGCCTGGATCACATACTCCCCTGGACGCTCAAGTAGTACTCCACGATTTCCGTTGCGATCGTAGGTGACATCGATGCTCGCCGAGTAGCTCTCATCCGGACCAAGGTTGATCACCGCGTCGAGGAGGCCATCCCTGGTGTAGGCAGAGCGCGTCCAGGGCCCATAGGAACGAGCCGTCCGGCCGGGACAGGTAATGTGCAAGCTGAGAATCCCTGCCCCCGGGTGCAGATGCCTGAGTATGGCAACCGGACTGTCGCCGGAGTTCCTTACGGTGGCCGTGAGGAAGATCGGCTCATCCAGAACGTAATCCTGCTTGTCCGTCTGGATGCTGAGGTCCACATCAGCATTCGCGCCACACATCAGGAAGAGACAAGCGACGCCCAGCACCATCGCCGTGACTCCGGTCCGAGTTCCGAACATAGCAGTCAAGCCTCCTTCAGTTATCCAAATCCTGCGCATTCTTCAGGTCCGTGATGCATCTGCTGCGGAATCGCATAGGTCCGGTTACCTTAGAATAGCATGGGCGCTGGTTACTCGTACAGTGGCCAATCTCACCAACATCAGCCTCTTCACGCCGAATCCAACTCCCGGCGGGCGAGGTCGGCGGTGTCGGGGTCGGATGACTGGGCGGCGGCGTGGAGTTCGGCGCGGGCCTCGTCGGTGCGGCCGATCTGCTTGAGGAGGATGCCGAGGTCGAGGTGGACATCCGCGTCGTCGGGATTCAGGCGCAGGGACTCGCGGAAGGACGCGATCGCTCCCTCGACGTCGCCCTTCGCCGCGAGCGCCTCTCCGAGATACGCGCAGGCCACCGGGTCGTCGGGATCGAGACGGATCGCCTCCGTGATCTCCTCGATCGCCTCGTCGAGCAACCCCTTCATCTGAAGCGCATGGCCGAGGTCGGAGTGCGCGAACGAGTAGTCCGGTTTGAGGCGGATCGCCTCTCGGTATTCCTCGATCGCCT
Source organism: uncultured bacterium (assembly GCA_964466715.1). Classification (GTDB taxonomy): domain Bacteria; phylum Armatimonadota; class UBA5829; order DTJY01; family DTJY01; genus CAYXOC01. Next base: position 6,543 of record CAYXOC010000079.1, on the reverse strand, counting down.
CGTCGAGCCGCCCCACCCTGCGGAGGATCTGCGCGAGCCCCCAGTGGTACTCGGCGTCATCCGGCTTGAGACGGACCGCCTCCCGCTGCTCCGCGATGGCGTCCTCCTGCCTGCCCATCCGCTCGTACGCGAGGCCGAGGTTGTAGTGGGCGATGGCGTCATCCGGTTCGAGACGCAGGGCATCGTGGAACGCCTGGACAGCCTCTCCGAATCGCTCCATGTCGAGCAGAATGGCGCCGAGCTGGGAGTACGCCTGCCAGTAATCCGGATCGAGACGGATCGCCTCGCGGACTTCGGCCTCGGCCTCCTCCAGCCGCCCGAGATCGGTGAGCGTGATGGCGAGGTTGTGACGGACGCGCGGATAGGTCGGGTCTATGCGGAGCGCCTCCTCGTATGCTTCGATAGCCTCGTCGCAGCGACCGAGATCGGCGAGCGAACTGCCGAGATTGCTGTGGAAGCCGGCCTCGTCGGGATTCAGGCGGATAGCCTCGCGGTACTGGGCGGCGGCCTCCTCGTGCCGGCCGAGCCCCGACAGCGCGTTGCCCAGGTCGTTGTGCAGGTCCGCATCCTCCGGAGAGAAGGCGAGGGCCTCGCAGAAGGCGGAGACAGCCTCGTCGTGCCGACCGAGAAGATAGAGCGCGGTCCCCAACTCGGCGTAGATCACCTCGTCCTCGACTCCGAAGCGTATGGCGGCCCGGAACTGCTCGACGGCCTCATCGAGACGGCCGAGGTCCATCAGCGCGACGGCGAGATTGTAGTAAGCCTCGCCGTAGTCGGGGTCCATGAGGATCGCGGCGCGGAACTCCTGGATGGCGTCCTCGAAATCGCCGAGATCGCCGAGCGCAGTGCCGAGATCGTTGTGGACGTCGGCATTGCTCGGGGAGAGATGGAGCGACTGGCGGTAGGCGATCACGGCCTTCTCGGTGATCCCCAGGCGGCTGTACATGTCGCCGATGCGGTGGAATATCTCCGGCGAGTCCGGGTTCAGCTCCAGGGCCTTGCGATACTCGTCGAGCGCCTCCTGGAACTGGCCGTTTTCCTCCAGCTCGATGCCTGTCTCGTAGTATAGCTCGTAGTCGTCAGCCTTGCCCATGCGCCCTCCGGGGATTGGGAACGGAGTGCTGGAGTAGTGGAGTGGTGGTGAGCCCGGCACTCCATTACTCCACTACTCCATTGACCCACCATCACGCATCGTCCGCAGGTACTCGTCGAGCACCGCATCGACGCAGTTGTCCATGCGGATGATACCCGAATCAAGCCATATCACACGGTTGGCAACGTTGCGCACGGCCTGGAGATCATGGGAGACGAAGATGATCGTCTTGCCTGCCTGCTGCATCTCGCGGACCTTCGCATAGCACTTCTGCTGGAAAGCCTCATCACCGACGGCGATCACTTCATCCACGAGGAGGATGTCGGGATCGATCTGCGTGGCGATGGCGAATCCGAGTCGGAGGATCATGCCGTTCGAGTAGGTCCTGATCGGCGCGTCGATGAACCGCTCGAGCTCGGCGAAGGCGATGATGTCGTCGAGCCGGCCGCGAATCTCCCGGCGGCTGAGGCCGAGGATGGAGGCATTGAGGTAGACATTCTCCAGGCCGGTGAGGTCCGGATGGAATCCGGCGCCAAGATCGAGCAGCGCGGAGACCCGCCCGTTCATGACGACATCGCCGCGAGTGGGCCGGTAGATGCCGGTCATCGTCCCGAGCAGCGTGCTCTTCCCGGAGCCGTTCTTGCCGATGACGGCGAGCGTCTCCCCGGCGCTCACCGTGAAGCTGATGCCCTTGAGCGCCTGGACGTCCTCGTAGGAGCGCCGGCGGAACGACGTCACGAGCGCCTTGAGGCTCCCGCCCTTGTTGTGGCTCAGGCGGAACGACTTATGTAGATCCCTGATGATGACGGCTTCCATCGGCTAGAGCATCTCCGCGAACGAGTGCTTCCTGCTGTTGAAGAAGAGGTATCCCGCGAGCAGAACGACGAGCGACATCCCACCCGCCAGCGCCAGGTGCTCGTAGTTCAGCGGAAGGTCCGGCATTCCCGGGATGCCCGGCGGAGGCAGGAGGATCTTCCGGTAGGCCGTGATCAGCAGGGAGAGCGGGTTCATGTAGTGCACCTTCGCCAGCATCACACCGAGAGGGCGGTAGTGCTCCGGAATGCGGGTGGCGAAGTCCGGCGTCCATACCATCTCGACGAAGTAGATGATCGGCGTAAGGTAGAAGAGCAGGTTCAGGAACACCGTGACCATGTACTTCACGTCCTCGTAATATACATTCAGGCACGAGACGATGTACGCGACGCCCATTGTCAGCATGAACTGGATGCCGACTACCACCGGCAGCAGGAGCCACGTCTTCAGGATCGGCGTTCCGAGCACCAGCAGGTAGACGAAGAATACGCCGAGCGCGAGGATGAAGTGCACCAGGTTCGAGATCACGAAGGAGGCAGGCAGTACCTCCCGCGGGAAGTAGGTCTTCTTCACCAGGTCGCCGTGCTGGAGGACGGATTGCGCCGCGTCGAGCACCGACATCTGGAAGAAGGTCCACGGCAGGAACGCGCAGAGCACGTACGCGGAGTAGTTCGGAATCTCGTCGGCGAAACCGACGAACTTGAAGACGACGGTGATCACCGCAACCTGCATGAGCGGGTTGAGGAGCGACCAGAAGAACCCGAGGACGGAGTTCTTGTACCGGACCTTGATGTCCCGGATCACGAGATTCAGCAGGAGCTCACGATACTTCGCAAGCTCGGCGAGTTCCTTGAACATGGGTGGGCTCTAGTCGGTGTCCCCGGGGTCTCTTGCGGGGACGAGAAGCTTCAGGAGTTCGTTCCGCGGGATGAGGACCTTGCGCTTCCCGGCGACGCGGTAGGCGTTCATCTTCCCCTGGCGGATGTACGATCTGATGCTCGACTGGCTGACACGGAGATACTGCGCGGCCTGTTCGATGGTATACAGGTCTGAGATGTCGAGATCCATTGATGGCTCCTTGGCGGGCGGGTTATCAGTAATCGGTAATCAGTGATCAGTGATCGGTGACTGTCGGTGTGACCGATGACTGATGACTGACAACTGATCACTATCCGGGCACAGTATATCCCTGCTGTCACTAGTTGTCAAATGTTGTGCTTTGCAGATCACTCGGAAGAGTCGTAGATGGCCTGGTAGTAGTCCCACTCGGGATCGGTGGCCATGCGGATGAAGGCGATCTGGCCGGCGTGGTAATGATCCTCGCTGGAGATGCCGGCGATCGCGAGCCCGAGCTTCGTCTTGCCCGTGAAGAAGTCGATCTCGGTGTCGAGCGGAGTATCGGCATACCGGTCCCGAACGAACGCGCAGTACTCCTCGTGTGACTGGTTGAGCAGATCGAGGAGTTTCGGCACGTCGGTCTCGTGCACCTCGACCGCATCCCAGTCGGTGATGCTGCCATCCCTGAGCATGGCGATCGATGCGCGGTCGTCGGTCACCAGGTGGGCGAGCGTTTCGCGGATGCTCTTGCACTCCGGGTACGGCTTCCAGTCCCACTGGTCCTCACGGACGTCCTCGATGTGCCTGAGGAAGAACCGCCTCGATTCGCGAATGCCTTCAACGATACACTCGATATCGTGCGCCATGAATGCTTGCCTCCTGCGTTATCGATGGTTCGATTGTACTACAGATCGCCGGAAATGCAAGCCCTTTAGTCCACCGTGACCTTGAATGTGAGCGTCCCCGATCCACCCGTGGCGAGGGTCGGGATCGTCCAGCGCACGGTGCGAGCGGCGGAATCGTAGGTCCCGCCGCTGCCGGTGACGTATGTAGTGTTCGCCGGGATCGGACAGCTCACGACGACGTTGGCGGCCGCATCGTTGCCGGTGTTGCGATACGTGATGGTGTAGGTCAGCGTGTCACCCGGGAGCGCCTGCGTCTTGTCAACGGTCAACGTGAGCGGAACGTTCGGCGTTCCGATCGGTGTGACTATGCCGTCGGTGCGCGGATAGTCCGGGTAGTAGACGCCCATCGTCTCGGAGTAGGCGGTCGCCGATGTGCCCTCCTCGAGTTGGAAGTCGCTGTAGAGCATGTACGTCCCTGCGCCTGCCGTGTCATTGAAAACGTCCACGTCGCAGATGACCGTTCCGGCCGGCGCGGTCCTGGTGAGCTTGATCTTCTCCCAATTGCCGGAGCCGCTGTAGACCGCCTGCCCGCTGCCGAGCGATGTTCCCGACGCGTTCTTGAAGTTCAGCCGCACGTCGGACTTCACGCCCGGCGCGGAACCCTTGAACCATCCGCTGAACGTGTAGCTCCTGCCACCGACAAGGCCGGTCGCGGTCTGGTGGATCTGCTTCCACGCGACCGCGCAGATGAACCGCAATGCGGGATTGCCGGTGTTCGGGTTGACGTCTCCCACCTTCTGCATGAGGGCGAGGTTCCGCCCGTTGACGTAGACCTGGCCGGGATCCTGCCAGTAGGTCGTGTTCGCGATCCCCTCGACTATGCCGTAGCGGAAGGCGCCGTTCGTGAGCTTGTTCTTGCTCGCGGTGGTGGCGACACTGGTGGACGTAGTGCTCCCGAGCTGGATCGGCGACGGGTAAGTCGTCCCCGGCTTGCCGAACGTGATCACGAGCCTCGGACGCTGGCCGTCATACCAGTCGGCGCGGCCGTATGAGACTCCCCAGATCTTGCCGTTGTTCGTGTCGCCGGACGAGCCCGCAAGCGCGAATACCACCTTCCGCGCGCCGCTCTCGTAGGCCTTCGTGACCACGTCACTAATGTCGAAATCCACCCGAGTGCCCGCCTGACTCGGGCTCACGAGCGTCCGGGAACCGTTTTCGACCGGAAGCGGCGAGGTCAGCATCGTCACGGTGGCCGGATCGAACTCGTTCGCCAGGCGGACGACGTGCAGATAGAGAGCCTTCGGGTTGGCGTTGAAGTTGCTCCGATAGTAGTTCCTGAGCGTGGCGGAGATGATCTTCCGGCCGGGCGGGATGAGCGACAGATCGAACTGAAGGTACTCCTTGATGGTGTAGTCCACCGGGTCCCAGTCATTCCAGTTCGACTGAGTGACGGCTTCGTCGGCCCAGTGGTTCAATCCGGCGGCATCGTTCCCCGCGCGGAGGGTGACCTGGTCGCCGAATCCGGTCGCGGGCCGCATGGTGATCGTCGCCTCGGGTGAGACCGCCGGCGGAGTGAATGCCGCCTCATCGAACGCGAGTGTGCCCCACTGCTCGGGGTGGGTCTCATCGCCCGGAGCCCAGGTCTGACGCTTCACGGTCGAGGCGGTCCGAGCGGTGGATGTCTGGTTGAGGTTGACGAAGTTCACGCGCCATCTCGATCCGTGAGAGGGAGCGGAGGTACCCAGCGTCGTCCAGGGGATCACGATCGTCTGCTGGATCGTCATGTTTCCGGCAAACCAGCCTTTGTGCGACCAGCCGGGAAGCCGATCGTTGAAACCGTCTACGTTCGGGAACTCGCCGGACGCCTGGCGCGGCTGGGCGGGGTATCTGTCATCGACTGTGGCGATCAGGCGGAACCGCCGTCCCTGCGGAGTCTCGATCCAGATCTCATTGCCGTCGACGAGCCTGAGGTCGGTGGTGGTGTTCTGCGGATAGACAACGGTCGAGCGGTCGATGTTCAGGAATGCGATGTAAAGCGCGGTGTTGTCGTAGGTCGCGAGCACCTCGGTGTGGTTTCGATCGCCGGTCTTGCCGCCGAGTCCGAACCACGTCGGGCTCGATGGATACCATGCCGAGGCGGTCGATGGGTCCTGGAGCCTGGACACCAGCGGCGGCGGAGTCGATGCCTTCCGCAGGTGCAGGACCGGCAGTTCGGCGGACGCGGCGAGCCCCGAGATCGAGGCCGTGACGATGAGACAGGCAAGTGAGGTGCGAATGTACTTCCACATAGCACCTTTTTATACGCATCGGGCCAGTGGATGATTCCCGGCGGTGTGGATAGCGCCCGGAATCAAAAAAGCCCCCGAACCCAATGGATTCGGAGGCTCATATATAAGCTGGCGACGACCTATTCTTCCGGGGGCTTGTGCCCCAAGTACCGTCGGCCCTGGAGAGCTTAACTTCCGTGTTCGGGATGGGAACGGGTGTACCCTCTCCGGCATCATCACCAGCAAATCAGTTCGTAGTTGGTAGTCTGTAGTAGGTAGTTGGACTGCCTGCTGCCGGCCTACCCGCCGGAATGCACATAGAAAACTGCATAGCGGGGGAAATCTAGATTGATGGCCAAGCCCTCGGCCTATTAGTACAGCTAAGCTGAACACATTACTGTGCTTACACACGCTGCCTATCAACCATGTAATCTACATGGGGCCTTACTCCGTTAACCGGATGAGAAGTCTTATCTTGGGGTGTACTTCGTGCTTAGATGCTTTCAGCGCTTATCACGACCCAACATGGCTACCCAGCGTGTGCTCCTGGCGGAACAACTGGTACACCAGAGGTTGGTCCATCCCGGTCCTCTCGTACTAGGGACAGCTCCCCTCAAACTTCTTACGCCCGCATCGGATAGGGACCGAACTGTCTCACGACGTTCTGAACCCAGCTCGCGTACCGCTT
>CAYXOC010000078.1:0-9159 GCA_964466715.1 uncultured bacterium | reverse complement strand
CGCTGCAATGCCCACAGGAAGTAGTCTACCGCCTGCAGTCCAACGTTCTCATGCATTCGCTGCGTCTGCACGGTGATGGGCGGAGGCGGCGAGTGTGATGCCGCACATCTCGCACCACTGCTTGTGGCTTTTCTCCAATGCCTGCATCAGCGCCTGCGTACGGTCGGATGTGCCTCTCTGCGCAAAGGTGATGCTGTAGGCGGCTGATCCGTGCGGCGACAAGCTTGTCGCGAACTACCGCATCGAAGGTTATGTCATGTTTGAGGAGTAGTCGGAACACCTCCCGTCGGACCTCAGGCGGATCGTCTTTGGCGTGAAAATGCAGAGCAGTCTTTCCCGCAGCAGGTTGCATCGAAGGCACATTCTTGAAGTACGGATCAGCCAATAGCGATTGTCTGAGCTCATTCATCTCACGATCGAGCAATTCCTGATCGGCCACGCGCACCAGTCCCATCATGAAGAAACGCGAACAGCCTTGGGTTCCCACCAGCAGCTTCCCACGACGGTTCCACAACGAACTGTCACCAGCTTCATCTATGCAGTAATGGACTATCTGTTCCCCAGACACCGAAGCCTCCCTGACCAAGAAGACAACCGTTCCATTCTACCACATAGGCATGCTGTTGCCTATCAGCGGTTACGGAAGGTCCAGGCCGGCTTCCGGACGTGTTGTTGCTTGCAGCAATAGATGCAACGCCGTGCATCTGGTATAATGCACCTGCTGCACTTGCCGCAAGGCAATCCACGTAGCGGGGGAACTGCATGAAGAACCGATTACGATCCCTTACCATAGCGCTGATATGCGCCCTCTGCATGGCCGGCGCCGTCTCGGCCGCCAAGGACGATGCGAAGGAGCTGCTGCAGAGCGCGCCGCCCTCATCTGACTACCCGAACGCGGGTTACATTAACCTCATTGACGAGGCGTGGTACACCGTCCGCGAGGATGGAAGCTGGTCCTGCAGAACGAGGCTGACGCAGAAGATCTGCAACGAGCGCGGCCGGTCCGCTGCGAACGTTCACATCGGCTACAACTCGGCCTTCGAGAAGTTCAAGATCATCCGCGCCCGCACCATCAAGAAGGACGGAACGGTCATCAACGTCAAGCCCTCGGAGATTCAGGAAGTCACCCCATACTCCGGCTACGCGATGTACTCGTCAGTCAAGGCCAAGGTGCTCATCATGCCGGCGGTCGAGGATGACTGCATCATAGACTACGAATGGGAGGTCAGCGGCAGGAAATCGCTCATGGCCCCGCATTTCTGGAATGGTTGGTACTACCAGTCCGGCGAGCCGAGCCTCCTCTCACGATTCACCCTGCAGACCCCCGCAACGATGGGTTTCGGCAGCCAACCGTACAACACCGACATCAAGCCCGTCGTGACGACCTCGAAGGACGGCAAGACCAAGACCTACGTCTGGGAGGGCCGCAACTTCAGCGAGATCGAGGTCGAGCCGTACATGCCCCCGCGCAGCGAGTTCAGCCCCTGGTTCGAGATATCCTCGGTCACCTCGTGGGACGACGTCGCCGCCTGGTACTGGAAGCTCGTCGAGCCGCAGATGAAGTCCTCCCCGGAGGTCGAGCGGCAGGTCGAGGCGCTGATCAAGGGCAAGCAGACCGACGAGGAGAAGGCCAGGGCGATCTACTACTGGGTCGAGGACAACATCCGGTACGTCGGCCTGGAGTTCGGCGCATCCGCGTATGAGCCTCACAGCGCCGTGGACGTCTTCGCCAACAAGTACGGCGACTGCAAGGACCAGGCAACGCTTCTCATCACGATGCTCAGGCAGGCCGGCATCAAGGCCTATCCGGTGCTGCTGTCTGTCTCCTATCGTGGTGACATGAACCGGCGGCTCCCCTCGCCGGGGCAGTTCGACCATGCCATCGCCCTGGCAGAGATCGACGGCAAGCAATACTGGCTCGACCCGACTGCCGAGGTATGTCCGTTCGGCGACCTGCCAGAGCAGGACCGGGGGCGTGACGTGATGGTCATCCGCGACGGCAAGGGTGAGTTCGTACGGACTCCCGCCTACACCACGGAGACCAACAGCGTGACTCAGACGATCAAGGTGGATCTGAACGCGGACGGAGGGATCTCGGCCTCTGTCAAGTGGACGACGGTCGGCGGGCCGGACCTATCCACCCGAGCCACCTACAAGTACCTGAAGCCCAGCAGGTACAAGGAGAGCTTCGAGGCCGTCGTGGCCGCCATCGCTCCCGATGCTCAGTTGGGGCCGTTCTCGATCTCCGATCACTCAGACAGGGAGACGCCCATGACCGTCAGCTACGAACTCAAGGCGGGGAAGTGGGCGAGTCGCACCGGCAAGTTTCTGATGTTCAGGCCCAACCTGGACCAGAATGCATCCGTCCAGACGCCGTTCTCGAAGTCGAACCGCAAGCACGACATGTGGTTCGCGGGCGCGTCTACCAACGCATCTGAGATGGTAGTGAACATCCCGTACGGCTTCACCGTAGAGGAACTGCCGTCCGATCAGTCTCTGAAATCCGACTTCGCCTCGTACGAGCGGAAGTGCATCGTCGAGGGACGCACGCTGACGATCACGGACAAGCTCGTGCGCCAGGATGCCGTGGTGCCCGTCAGCCGGTATGCCGAGGTTCGCAAGTTCCACGAGGACATCATCCAGGCGCAGAACCAGCAGGTTATCCTCCGCCAGTCAGACTGACACAGCACCGGAGTGGTGGGCGATTACATGCCCGCCACTCCGGCGCGGACCATGGATCCACCTCCCTGCCGCGAGTTCACTTTCCTCCCTACTCACACCGACGGACTGACCATTTCGCGCGCCTGGTTCCGCGGTTTCTCACGGTCCGCATTACGCTCGATTCACTACCTTCGGGCCTCTGGACGGGGTGCACGTTCGGGGTTTAGTGGGCTTCGGGAAGGGGAATCGTAACCACGAAAGCAGCACAAAAGGAGGTGGACTGCCGTGCGAAAACGCGAATCGAACCCGATGACCGTTCGTGAGGCCGGGCGCAAGGGCGGAATGCGCACCTCCGAGACTCACGGACGCGATTTCTACGAAGAAATCGGGCACAAGGGTGGAATCAAGGGCGGTCCCAAGGTCAGAGATCTGATCAATGCGGGCAAGAAGGCCCTCGGTGAGAAATAGACTGGGATCACTCTAGCGCTCGGTGTGGTAGGGAGCGTCCCTCTTCACCGAGCTTTCAGGCCGTGATGTCGGACCGCAGGCGGAGTGCCGCAGAAGACGCCCACGGTTCGGATCCGGACAGGAAACACCGTCAGACGGCGCTTTCGCCCGACGCGGATTCATGGAGAGGAGGTGACCACCGTGGCACAGAAGAAGGGCGACATGACCGTCCGCGAAGCCGGCCGCAAGGGCGGCGAGAAGGGCGGAGAGACTACCGCGCAGAGGTACGGCCACGAGTTCTACGAGGAGATCGGCCACAAGGGTGGCCAGAAGGTCAAGAAGCTGATCGAGGAAGGCAAGAAGGCGATGGGCCAGTAATCCTCGTGCGGAGATGAGATCAAGGAGCAGCAGGCGGCTCGTGCCTGCTGCTCCTTTTGTTCGTGTGCCCTGCATGGAGCGACAGATCCCCGCCGGCCCCGATGACGGTAGCCGCCATCCTGACCGCGAGGACACGACAGCGATGGAGCGTCCTGAGGAGGACCGATCGCGCCGGGAGTCTCTTCAGTCACGGTGAACGAGCGCCTGATGCCTCTCGCCATACTAAGCCTCCGCATGCTGGTAAAAGTACCGGTTTTGTGTCTCTTCTCCTTGACAGCTTGCGCAGCCGGACATATACTGGGATCAGGCTGTCTCCAGGGGTTCCGGTTGTTGCTTCGGCAAGCGATCTTCTACGCCATTACTGCCTGTCCACACTGACCTGATGACCAGATCGGCGCCCGGCTACCCATCGGACGCCGCCCCTCCGATGCAGCCTCAGAGGAGGTCTTTCTTCACATGAGAACACTTCACCCGATGTCCCTGCTCCTGCTCATCTGCCTGTGCGCACAGTTGTGCATCTGCGCGTCGGCGGATGAAGTGGGCGTGCGCTTCTATTTCGACGATCAGCTATCGGTTGTGCAGCGCTCGGTGCCTGCCGGGATCTCGCCGATCGAGTCAGCGATACGACAGCTCGTCGCAGGGCCGACGGCTGCCGAGAGGGCGCTGGGCTACACCTCCGTCATACCGGCCGGCACCACAGTGGAGACACTGGTCGTGAAGCCCGACAGCGTCGAGGTGGGCCTCTCAGCGGAAGTGCTGAAAGATTTCGAGGAGTACAAGCTCGAGGCGATATTCAAGCAGTTCTCGGTCACCCTGGGCGATTTCCCGAAGATCACCAGGATCGCGCTGATGCACAAGGGCAAGCTGCTCTGCGACTATCTGGATCCCGGGCCCGAGGTGGGCGTGCCGGCGAAGCCCGTCGATGGGACCGTCGGCGCCATGGGCCTGGGCGGCCGGAACATCACGATCGGTCCGTCGCACGGCCGGTTCTGGAACGGCTCGGGCTGGTACTGGCAGCGTTCCGACCCCTGTGGCTACGGGGAAGCTGTTCTCGAGGATACCAACAGCATCCGGCTGATGCAGTTCCTCTACCAGTATCTCACCCAGGATGGAGCAACGGTACACGTTCCCCGCCAGTTGGATGAGTCTCACTGCTGCAATGGCTACACCGGGCTGCCGTGGTGGAAGATGGCCGCATACTCCTGGCTGCGCGCGAACGGCCTGCCCTGCTCGGTCTGGGCCAACTCATCCGGCAACTGCGGTGAGGAGACCGCCGTCAACCGCAACAGCGACGACATCCGGGCCCGGCCCAAGTTCGCTGATTACCGTGGCTCCGATATCTACATCGCTCACCACACCAACGCCGGCGGCGGCACGGGTATGGAGACCTTCCGCGACACCGCGATGCAGTACCCGGCGCACGAAACCGCCAGCTACAACCTGGCGCTCTCGGTGCACAACAACACCATCGACGCAATCCGGGAGATGTACGACAGCTCCTTTGCCAACAGGGGAGTAAAGGACTCGGCCGGTGGCTTCGGAGAGATCCGAATACCGAACAGGCCCGCCTGTCTCGTGGAGCTTGCCTTCCACGACAAGTGCGACAAGGACGCCCTCTATCTGAAGGACGACTTCTTCCGCTCGGTCGCCATGTGGGGCATGTACAAGGGCATCTGCTCGTACTTCGGCGCCTCTCCCACGTGGGACAAGTACTCCTGCGAGTTCGTGAGTGACACGATCCCCACCACGATGGTCGCCGGACAGAGCTACAACGTCAGCATCACCTTCCGAAACCGGGGCGTGCTCTGGCGCGAGGCGCGCGGGTTCCGACTCGGAGCGGTCGGCGACAGCGATCCGTTCACGAGCACCAACCGTCGAACCATATCGGGCGACGTGCGCCCCGGCAGCACCTATACTTTCAACTTCACGATGACCGCTCCGGCAACGCCGGGATCGTATACCACCGACTGGCGCATGGTGCGCGACGGCGTCGCATGGTTCGGACCGACACGGACGAAGACCGTCATGGTTACCAGTCCGATCGAAGACAACGATCCCCCGAGCGTGCCGGCGAACCTGCAGGCGAATTCGCCCAACACGAGCCAGATCGATCTCACATGGTCGGCTTCCACCGACAACGTCGCCGTCGCCGGTTACAAGATCTACCGCAACGGCTCATATCTGACCAGCGTCACCGGCACGAGCTACTCGAACACCGGTCTTTCGAACAATACTACCTATACCTACACCGTCTCGGCATACGACGGTTCGGGCAACGAGTCGGGCCAGAGCGCGCCGGCGCAGGCCACTACCTGGGCGCTGATCTATGAGGACGGCATCGGGAACATGAACGGCTGGACGGCAGATGTCGTCGCAGACGGCACGACTCGCGGGCTGGCCTATGACGGCGGCAAGAACCACGGCTCCTACTCCGGCGCCGGCAGCGCGACCGCCACGGTCGGCAGCGGCACGACCAACGGCTGTCTGAGCTATCGGGGCTTCGCGGAGCCGTTTACCTCAGGCAGGTTCGAAGGCTGGTTCAACGACACATCTGAAAACAACAACAGCCGGCAGGGCATGTTCCTGAGAGGCTACAACGGCTCCACGATGGCCTTCTCGATCTACCTGGGTACCTATTCCGCAGCGCCCGGCAGCTTCAGCACATATTCCGCCGGAGTCTTCAACGGGTCCGCGTGGGTGTGGAACGGCCAGATCCAGGCGAGAAGCGTCGGCTGGCGCAAGTACAAGATCGAGGTCATGCCCTACGCATCCGGCGGCATCAAGTTCTACATCGATGATGTCCTGAAGGCCAGCCAGGACCGCTTCACCAACCTGGATACCTACGGCATCTCCAGAAGCAACATCGGCCACAACTACGGCGTCAACCAGCAGGGGTGGTTCGATGATCTGCGGTTCTCGGTCCCCGTGCCGAAAGCCCCGGTCGCGGGCGTCCCGAGCAATGTGACGGCTTCCGGCATCCGCTGGAACTTCACGGACGCCTCGGACTGTGAGTCGGCCTTCACGGTACAGGACGCTTCCAACGCGGTGAAGGCGTCGGCAGGGAAGAACTCCTCGTACGTCGATGAGACCGGCCTGGCCGCGAACACTCTGTACACGAGGCACATCCACGCGAAGAACGGCAGCATCGAAAGCCCGCCCTCGGCCGCCGTCTCTGCATGCACGCTGTCCGTTCCTCCGACGTCCGCCAACGTCACCTGCGACCGGACGACATCCACCTGGTACGACACGGGAGAGTTCAACTTCACGGCTGTCGGCGGCTTCGGCGCGGGCAAGGTGCAGTATTACCGCTACGCCTGGGATCAAAGTCCGACCCATACGTGGTCAGGCTCCGAGGCCCAGTGGGACTCCGGCGTCCTCGCCGTTACCGCCACCGCATCCGGTAGCTGGTACCTGCACGTCCGGGGGTACAATGCGGACGGCGTCGCAAACGGCACACTCGATCTCGGTCCGTACTGCTACGATTCGACCGCTCCGACGATGGGCTCCGTGACCGACGAGGGCGCGTACACGCCGTCGAGCACCGAGCTGTCCGCGGCCTGGAGCGCATCCGACTCCGAGTCCGGCGTCGTCGAGTACCAGTACGCCATCGGTACGACAGCCGGCGGAAATGACGTCGTCGACTGGACGACGACTGCTGAGGCATCGGTCACGAAGACCGGTCTGAGCCTCTCTGCCGGGACCACGTACTACTTCTCGGTGAAGGCGAAGAACGGCGCCGGCTCCTGGAGTGAGCCGATGAGCTCCGACGGCATCACGGTCGCAGCGCCGAGCGGGACCATCGCCGCAGCGAAGGCGCTGGCCGACGGGCAGATCGTCGGACTCTCCGACAAGGTGCTCACCGCCGACTTCGGCACGTCGGTGTATATCGAGGAGTTGGACGGCTCGTCCGGCATCAAAGTGGGCGCCGGCGGGCCCGCGCAAGGCACACTCGTCAACGTGTCCGGGATCATGGGCACGAACAGCGACGGAGAGCGCTATGTGGACAGCGCGACGGTGAAGGCCGTCGGCACTGCGAGCATGCCGTTCATCCCGCTGCTCAGGACCAGCGATCTCGGCGGAGCGGACCTCAATCCGCTGACCCGCGGAGTGACCGGAGCGCTCGGCGTGAATAACATAGGCCTGCTGGTGAGGATAGCGGGCACGATCACCCACGTGGACGGCGCGTTCGTCTACATAGATGACGGAGCAGGCGTCCGAGACGGCTCCGGATACCCGGGAGTCCGCGTAGACATCAGCGCGCTGACCAAGGTATTCGAGGCCGGCAAGCAGGCGACGGTCACCGGCGTCAGCAGCCTGATGAGGCTCGGCACGAACTACATCCCCGTGCTCAGAGCCCGGTCCGACGCCGACGCGACGATCTACCCGTAAGGGTGGGGTCTCCGTCACTCACGGCAACAATACGAGGGCCGCTCACTTCACGTGGGCGGCCCTCGGCGTTCCTTTTCCTTTTGTGCCGTCGTGGTCGGTTCGATTCCCGCTGACAGATCAGTCGACGACGCTGACCACCAGGTCGTGCGCGCCGTCGGGGCGGGCCATCTCGAAGTAGTAGAGGATCCGGCTGTCCATCTGCACTGCATCGACGTACCTCAGCGCGCCCGATGCGTGCGGCGAGACGATCGCCGGGCCATCCGGCGTGATGCGGTCGAACGCGCGCAGGTCCGTGCTCACCGCGAGCCCCGTCTTCTCCTCGTAGTTTCCCTCGACGTTCGGCGTGCCGTCATAGAATGCATTGAACGCAGGCGGGAGATAGACGACCGACGTGATCCGGCTCTCATACGCGTCCCAGCCGGTCCCGATGTCGAGCGCGCATCCCTGCCACTCGAAGTTCAGGCCGTCGTTGCTGGTGGCGAGTCCGGTGTACGACTTCACGAGGCCGGTGTTGTAAGCATCGGACGTGCCGTGCAGCTTCGCCGCGCCCGCCGAAGCGCCCTCGGGAGTCACCGCAGCGTAGGAGATTAGCATGTAGTACTTGCGGCCGATCGTGACCACGTAAGGGTCTTTCACGCCCTCGAGACCGACGTCGCCGGCGGTTATCACCTTGCGCCGGCTCGCGGGATCGAAGCCCGCGGGCGAATCGGCCTCCATCACGTCGATCCTCCAGCGGCTGTCGGCGGGATCTACATAGCTGATGTAAAGGCGCCATATGCCGTCGAGACACTTGGTGAGGCTTGCGCGTTCCATGGAAGTGGTGTCGAACTCATCCTTGGACGCCGACCAAATATCGGTGAACTCGATGCCGTCGCTGCTCTCCGCGATGCAGCACTTGAACCCTCGGTCGGGCTCGACGCCGCGCGGCCTTCGGTAGCGGAAGTAGATGTAGAACTTGTCGGTCGCGTCGTCATAGACCGCCGAGCACGCGCCGACCCAGTTGCCCGCGCCGGGACCGGGCGCCTCCCTCACGACCACCGCCGTCGTGGGATCGAACAACGGCGCGGTCCCAAACCATTTCCTGCTCAACGAACCACCGATCGGTCTATCCATGTCTTCACCTCGGGGCGATTATACCAGAGGCCCGTCGGAGGGACAAGCGCAGGGCAAGCGAGCATCGGCGGAGAATGATGTCACGGAGAGCGCTCCCGCAAGCGTGATGAGCGCTGGGGTGGCCTATGTCTTGAGTGTGTAGATTTGCAAAGATGCTCCCCGTTTCGTAGA
>CAYXOC010000077.1:225-9332 GCA_964466715.1 uncultured bacterium | reverse complement strand
CAAGCCATGTAGGAGCAGCTTCTAGCTGCGATCGCGGCTGGAAGCCGCTCCTACAGAACGTCGGATCACGCCGCTATCACCACGTTCTGCTTCCGACCGGCGATGAATCCCTGGATGTTTTCGACCGTCGTCTCCTCTATGCGTCGGAGCGCCTCATCGCTGTAGAATCCGATGTGCGGCGTGATGACGACGTTGTCTCTGTGCAGCAGGGCGTAGCTCAGCAGGATATCCCGGAGTTCCTCGCCCGGGAGCCGCCTTGCGAGCAGAGCCGTATCCTCCTTGATGGTCTCCTCGCCCTCGAAGACATCGAGGCCGGCGCCCGAGAGTATCCCCTGGTTCAGCGCCGTGATAAGCGCCTCCGTCTCCACAAGTCCGCCCCGCGCCGTGTTCACCAGGATCGCCCCACGCTTGATCAGGTGGATGTTCTCGCTGTTGATCATGTGGTGCGTCGCCTTGTTGAGCGGCGCGTGCAGGCTGATGACATCGGACCTCTGCAGCAGTTCATCGAAGCCGACGTAGGAGAAACCGAGTACCTCCGCGAGCAACTGCTCGTGCCTGACATCGTAGACCAGGACATCCATCCCGAACCCCTTCGCGATGCGGACCACGTGCAGTCCGATCCGTCCCGCGCCGACGATTCCGATCGTCTTGCCCTTGAGGTCGAACCCGCGCAGGCCCTCCAGCGAAAAGTCGAGCCTTGTTGTTCGCGTGTATGCCTTGTAGATCTTTCGGGAGAGCGAGAGGATCAGTCCGAAGGCATGCTCGGCCACCGTGTTCTCCCCATAATAGGGCACGTTGGCGACGGTGATTCCGCGCTTCTCGCACTCCGCGAGGTCGATATGATCGAACCCCGTCGATCGAGTTGCGACCATGCGCAGATTGGGCATCTCATCGAGCACCGCCTTGTTCACGGTCGAGTAGATGAAGACGGAGACCACCTCGGCGTCGGAGGCGAGCTTCACCGTGTCCTGCGTCAACCGGTCGCGGTAGATCTTCGGCCTGTGCTGCTGAAGCTCACTGTCGCGGATGAATTGCTCCTCCCAGTCCTCCATCTCGAAGAAGACTATGCAGGGCGTTCCGCATTGCTGTTCCAATCTGATCACCTGTGATTCGTTCATTGTCCCACTCTTACATCGTTCTGGATGTATGCCACGCCGGGGATGTCGGAGACGGCTCGTTCCGCCTCGCGCCGCTGGTAGAGGAAATCCACGGTTCCGGTCATGGTGACCTTGTGCCCGTCGACGTGGGCGTGGATCTTGCGCTCGTCCAGTCCGGCCACTCGCTCGAGCGCGGCTGCAATCGATTCCTCCAGGGCATGACCCGACGCCGTGTCGGTCGGGAGCACCTCGATCTGATCGAGGACTCCGGTGACGCCGTATGTCAGCCCCGCGACGTCGAGCGCCGCCCACTTCTCCATGATCGTCGGGACTTCACCCCTCAGGGTCGCCACTCCGCTCTCGACGTAGACCTCGAAGTTGTCCTCATCTATGCGCACGTCACGTCGGAATGCCCGCCGGATGTTCTCGGCGATCTCTCCGTCGGTGACCGGCCTGTCAGGCTGAACGACGACGTTGCTAATGACCTGGGTGACCCCGGCGACGCGCGCCGCATCCTCCTCGGCGGCGAGTTTCTCTATCAGGCGTTCGACCACGCCTCCCAGATAGACCAAGCCGCCGTCCACCGTCACGCGGATGTGCGGATAGTGGATCCTGGTGTCCCAGGCGATGGCCTCGGTGATCTCCCTTGCGATATCCTCATCTGTGATCCTGCGGCTCGTTACGGCTTCCCTTGTCATGGCTACCTCCTGGCTGCTACTCCCTGACAATCAGCACCGGGCACGGCGCGCTGCTCAGCACTCTCTGGGCGACGCTTCCCATCCCGAGTATCAGCCGCTGAGTCAGGCCGGCCCCGGCTCCTCTGCTTCCCATGGCGATAAGGTCGTAGCTCCCGGCCTTCGCCTCGTCGAGGATGACCTCGGATGCCGGTCCCTCGATGATCTTCGTATGAACCTGTCGCACGTCGGCTTCGAGGAACGGTTTTCTCGTGTCCTCGATCACGTGGGTGGCCGTGTGGCGCATCTCTTCCTGCGCGCTTCCGCCGTGAGGTATCGCCGACGTGACGAACTGCGTTACGGCGGTCGCCTCGGCGGCCGTCAGAATGACCACCTCCGCGTTGGTGCATGCGGCGATCTCCGCGGCGTAACGCGCCGCCTTCAGCGATATCTCCGATCCGTCCGACGCGACGAGGATCTTCCTGATCAGCGTGCCGTCTCTCATGCTATCTTCTCCACTATGACCTGGTCGAGCAGCAGTTGCACGTCCTCCGGCCTGCAAAGGTCCGTGCCCGGCGTCATCACCGTGGCTGTCGAGGCCGCGGTACCGAGGATCAGTCCCTGCGCCGTGCCGAGCATCTCCGCCAGACCGATCGCCAGTCCGGCCACCATCGAGTCGCCGGCCCCGATGGTGCTCCTGACCTCCACGTCGGGCGGGATCGCTCTCCACGCACCCTCATCCGTGACCGCCACCGCTCCGTCTCTGCCCAGCGAGACGACCACCTCACCGATGCCCTGCGCCAGGAGGTCCCCGGCGGCCGCGACCGCGTCGTCGATCGACTCGACCTCCACGCCTGAGATCTCCTCGATCTCCTCGCGGTTCGGCTTGATCAGGTACGGTCGAGCCTTGATTCCCTCGACGAGCGCCTCTCCGCTGGTATCGAGCACGCAGATTGTGTCGGTATCCCTGACGCAGTCGATCATCCGCCGGTAGGTACCGGCCGGCGCTCCCGGCGGAAGGCTTCCCCCGAAGACCATCACCCTCGCCTCGGAAGTCCACTTTCGGATCGCCGACTCGAGCGCGTCCAGGTCGGTGCTCTCGATCGGAGCGCCCTCGTGGTTGAGGTTGGTCTGGATGCCCGCTGATTCGTCGAGGATGCTGATGTTGATCCTCGTCGGGCAGTCGAGCTGAATGACCTCCAGATCGACGTCCTCCCGCTGGAGTCGGCTGCGGATGAACTGCCCCGTCTCGCCGCCGAGCATCACGATCGCGGTTGTCGGCCTCCCGAGGCGATCGACCACCCGCGAGACGTTCAGCCCCTTTCCACCGGGATCGAACTCCGTCTCCAGGATGCGGTTCGTCTCCCCGACTTCCAGCCGGTGGACCGTCAGCGTCTCGTCCACCGCCGGGTTCATGGTGACGGTGACGATCAACCTCTCGCCTCCCGAACTAGTCCGACGGCTCGACGTCCGTCGAATAGTCCGACCTTATCTCGAGCAGGTCGCCGTTTCGGGCATCGAGGACCACCTCTCTGACCGGGCCGCCGTGCCGTGGAAGGATCTCCACCTCCCACGCCGGGATACCGTGCTCCTCCGTCAGTTCCACCTCGACCGGCGTGCCCTGGACGTGCTTCAGAGCCACCTTCATGGCGCCATTGATGTCGAGGCACGACTCCTCGAGAAGCTCTAGTTCCTTGCAGACCATCATCTGCCCGTCGCCGTCCTTTCCTCCCCTCATTCGGCGGATCAGGAAGAACGCCGGTATGATCGCCCCCGCGATCGGCAGCACATACTGCATTGGGCTGCGTCTCTGCTCAACCATCTGCTCCATGTTCCGGACCTCCCATCGCGATATCGGATCACTTGCATACACGCCTTGTACCCGTTTGATCTTCAGATGCAACCTGCAGAGCCTGGACGCTTCCTCGCCGCACGCAGTCCCAGCCCCACACCCGCCTTGACCTCCGGCATGATGTGGCCGTATACTTGCACCATCACGGCACTACACGCCGACAGGTGGATGCAGATATGCCGCTCAACCGGCCGCACCGCAGGATCAGCTTCGATACTTCCGGCAACCTGCTCGAGGACACGATGGACAACTCGTTCGTCCTCGACAGGCAGCGCAACGTCCTCACCGTGGGGGAACTGACCGCGTGCATCCGGGGAACCATCGAGACCGAGGAGGGCCTGCAGAACGTCTGGGTCCGAGGCGAGATCAGCAACTGCACGAAGCACGCGAACGGCCACATCTACTTCTCGCTGAAGGACCAGGCCGCCCTCATCCGGTGCGTCATCTGGGCGAACGTTGCGAAGAACCGGCGCTTCGACATCGCCGACGGCCTGAACATCGTCGTCCGCGGGAGGGTCACCGTCTACGAGAAGATGGGGCAGTACCAACTCACGGTCACCGAGGTCACGCCGGACGGAGTCGGTGCGCTCTACGTCGCCTACGAGCAGCTCAAGAACAAGCTTCAGGCCGAGGGACTCTTCGACGCCGCGCGCAAGAAGCCGCTCCCGCGCTTTCCCCGGAAGATCGCGATCATCACGTCACGGACCGCCGCCGCACTGAGGGACATGGTGACCATCGCCCAGCGACGGTGCCCGTCCGTGGACATCGTTCTCGTCCCGAGCCTGATGCAGGGAGCCGGCGCGGAGGAGTCGGTGGTCGCCGCGCTCCGCCTCGCCGACGGCCTGTCGGATGTGGATGTGATCATCCTCGGCCGGGGCGGAGGCTCGATCGAGGATCTCTGGACCTTCAACATGGAGGGAGTCGCCCGCGCGATCGCCGAGTGCGAGAAGCCGACCGTCTCCGCCATCGGTCACGAGACCGACTACACGCTGGCGGATTTTGTCGCCGATCTCCGAGCGCCGACGCCTTCCGCGGCGGCGGAGTTGGTCCTCCCGGACACCCGGGAGCTTCTCGGGCATATCTCCGCCCTGCAAAACGCGATGATCGACAGTCTCAGGGCCTACGGCGCCGAGAGCCGGAACAGGCTCGATGCTCTCATGCGCGCGAGATGCTTCACTCATCCGGAGGAACTGCTGCGTGACAACTGGCAGACGCTTGACCTTCTCATGGCGCGGCTCGCTTCCTCCGCGAAGGAGAGCATCGCCGAGTACGAGGGACGCCTCGGAACCGCGGTGGCAAGGCTCGATGCGCTCAGTCCGCTCAGAGTTCTCGCGCGGGGATACGCCGTGGTCAGGCGCGCGGAGGACGGGCGCGTCGTCGAGAACTCCTCCGAACTGAGGGCGGGCGACATCACCGAGACACTGCTGCCGAACGGGCGGCTGATATCCGAAGTGAAGGAAACATACGAGGGGTGGGAATGATGGCGGACAAGGAACCGACATTCGAGGAGTCGCTGGCGCGGCTCGAGGAGATCGTGGAGAAGCTCGACGGCGGGAAGCTTCCGCTCGACGAGCGGCTCGCGCTCTACGAGGAGGGCACGCGTCTCTACCGCGAGTGCAACCGCCAGCTCACCGAAGTCCAGGGCCGCCTCGAAGCCCTCATCAGCAACGGCGGACAGCTCTCCACCGAGCCGCTCGAGCTCTGATCCCGCATGGACGAGCGGTATCGTTCACCCCGGTCTCGTGGAACAAGGCCGCCCTTCGATACGTCCTGTCATTCACTAGGACTACTCAGGGCTGATGGTGGTCATTCCCCGGGACACAAAACCCGCTAGTCCTGAGTAGCGCAGCGTATCGAAGGACGGTCGGGTCTACTCAGGGCTAGCGTGGTTATTCCCCGGGAGACAGAACCCGTCAGTCCTGAGTAGCGAAGCGTATCGAAGGACGGTCGGGGCTAGCCAGAGGTTTGGTGGAGGAAGGCCGCCCTTCGATACGTCCTGAACTCCTCGCACTCCGTGGCCTCGGAGTTCAGGACTACTCAGGGCTAGCGGTCGTTGTTCCCCGGGACATAGTAACCCACTACTCAGCGAGCTTGAAGCTCAGGACTACTCAGGGCTGATGGTGTGGGTCTCCCGGGACATAGAACCCGTCAGTCCTGAGTAGCGAAGCGTATCGAAGGACGGCCAGGACTACTCAGGGCTGACGGGGTCGGATTCTCCCAACCCCCAACACCCGCCCCCATCCCCCCGTGCCCTCGCCTTGACACCCGGCAGGCGCTCGGGTACACTGATAAGGGCGATCCCTCGTGCTCGGCGCAGGGACATCGCACTCTTGACTCGTCACTATTCCCGGAGGACTCACTCATGTCTGATTCATCCTCGAGTTGCTGCAAGTGCGGCGGCTCTGATCTTGCAGCCAAGACGATATGCTGCCTGGTTCTCGGATGCGATGCCCGCACCGAGGGATTCATGCCCGGCTGGGACGTCGAACTTGCCCGCCAGAAGCTGATCTTCTTCACCGCACCCGCCGATTTCGCCGGTCGATTTGGGAGCGTGACGTCGTGCTTGAACGACGCCTTCCCCTCGGCCGACCTTGCGACGAAGAAGAAGTGCATCTCCTTCCTCCTCGGCGTGACCGACTCCCTCTCGTCCGTCGTCGAACTGCATCATAACCTGCAGAACGAGGCCCTGCACGAGGGCTCCACGCTCTGCGGCTGCATCGTCGACAAGCTGCGCGAGGATGGGCGGAAGCTGCTCGCCGAGTGGGAATCCGCCGCTCCCGACGCCGCCAAGGCGGTGCTCGCCGAGATCAAGGCGGAGGACCTCGCGGTCAACAAGGGTGACAACCTCTTCATCGCGTGGGCGAAGGACTGGCAGGCGAAGACCGGCCGCGATCCCTATGCCGCCGTCGCCGACCATCTGGAGTGCTTCGCCGAACTCTACTCGCCCGAGACGTATTACGTGAAGCTCTTCCTCGCGTGGGAGAAGGGTGAGACGAACACCGAGTTCTTCAACGACTACGGACTCCAGGCCGCCCGATGCCGCAAGATCGGGAGTCTCGGAGGCACGACGAACCCCGCGATCGCCGTGATGGGCGAGGATGACCTCGACGGCAAGGCCAACATCCACGGGGAGGAGGCCACAGCCTTCATCAAGCAGTTCCCGAACAAGTGGAAGGACGTCCGAGCCGTCATCGCCAGGGATCAGCTCGCACGGAAGCAGGCCGACGACTGGGCGGCGACGAAGTTCACCGAGTGGGTCGTCGTGGACGCCATGCTCGGGCTCCGACCGATCTTCCTGATCCAGGGTCTCGGCCGTGTGGCATTCCAGCTCCGGCCCGATTGGCACGACCAGGAGGAGAAGAGCATCCGCGCGGGCGGCGAGATCTACGCCATCCTCAATGAGCGCGTGAAGCGGTTCGACGACATCCTGCTCGAAGGGGCAGGGGAGCCGTATGCATCGAAGGCCGCTCCGAGAGTCGGCAAGGCGAACAACCACTTCAAGATCTCGTGCACCTCTCAGGTCGCGCTGAACATCGTCCGCGCCTTCAATGCCGGCGATGATCCGAAGTACCCCGGCGCCCTGAAGGAGCGGATGTTCACCAACATGACCCTCAGCTACGAAGTCCCGCAGATGGTCGCCACCTGGCTCGCAGTCGAAGAGGGCATCAAGGCATACGAGGCGCGCACCGGCGAGAAGGTGGACGACGGGCGCGGCGGATCGGTCATCACGAGCATGATCGGCCGCTTCAACGACGCCATCCGCGTCTACCGCATCGAGCAGCTCCTCGCCGCGCTGCCCGCGGACTCGCCGTTCAGGGCCGAGATCAAGCCCGCCGCGGTCAAGGCGCTCACCGACGCCCCGCTGAACTCGCCGGAGTTCAAGGCGGCGGTCGCCCAGGCCGGGATCGACTACGATCCCGAGGCCGAGGAAGACGCCATCGACCACGCGGGGAGCCTCTGCACCAAGCGCGCCGCGAAGTGGATCGAGTTCAAGTACGGCTCGAAGCGGAACCGTCTGCTCACGGCCTCGAAGAGGAAGTTCCACCAGAACACCGATCTCCTCGACGTGCCGTTCTCGACCGACTTTGGAAACATACAGCGCATGTATCTTGACCTGGCGAAGGCCGGCGGTCCCGAGATCAAGTCGTGGAAGACTCTGTACGACGATATGAACGCCGACGGAACGCCCGTCGCGGGCTCGATCTGGGAGAAGCGCCACCGGACGCTCCTTCGCATCTGGCCGGGCTGGGCAAACGCGTTCGATCCGGACGGCGTGAAGCCCGAGGAATACATCAACACGATCTACGTCCCGCCGACGCTGACTCAGTTCCTCGGCATGTGGGCCGACAACGTCGCCCGCGCCAAAGCCGCCCGCGAAGCGGTGGAGTAGGTCCGAGACAGCAGACCGCAGACCGCGGACTGCAGCATCGAATAACCGAGAAAGCAGTAGGGGCCGTGCCTCCGTGCCGGCCATTCCCTTTGGTCCGGTCACCGCTGCCAACGGCACGAGGTCTCTCTTCGGAGACCGGCATCAAGCATGCGTTTGTTCTGCTGCCATGATAGTGGTATACTAGGAACGCGCAACTGCTAGCGGGTATACAGCCTGCTGCCCTGCAGGGCCGGTGAACCGGAGGAGAGGAGCGAGTACACAATGGCTACAGACACCGATCGAGCCACGAGCAATAGCCAGACACCAGAGACCAGCGGAAAGCAGTCCACAAAGCGCGCTATGCCGAAGTGGGAGGCCGAGACGCGAGAGAGGATCAAGGCAGCGATCCGGAAGTATAACAAGGCGCTGATTGATCTTCGGGATAGGGATGCAAACGAAGCCGATACCCGTCTCTATGTCACCGATTTCCTTTGCGATGCGCTCGGCTACGATAAGTACGGCGAATTGAGCACTGAGTACAGGGTGAAGAACGAGTACGTCGACTATGGCATCCGCCTGGATAACGACATGACGACCTTCGTAGAGGTGAAACGGCTGAATACGAAGCTCGGAGCGAAGCACCTCCGCCAGGCACAGAGCTATGCCGTAAACGAAGGTGTCGAGTGGATATTCCTCACCAACGGAGCGCAGTGGCAGATATACCACCTGACCGGAGGGCTGCCGATACTGACTGACTTGGTGCTGGAAGCCGATATGCTGGCCGATGAGACCCCCACAAAGAAAGCCGAAGCCTTGTTCTACTTCTCCAAAGAAGCGCTCAAACGTGGTAAGCTTGCCGAACTCTGGCAGGCAAAGCGTGCGACCGCGCCCAACTCATTGGCGGCGATCCTTCTCTCTCCCGTCGTGCTGGACTCAATTCGCAAAGAGCTGAAGAAGCGCACTGGCTACAATGTGGATGCCGAGGAGGTCAAGCGTCTCCTTCGCGAGACTGCCTTGCGGCCCGAATGCTTCGAGAAGTAGTACAGACGTTTCGCAGATATATGGAGTGCGGCAGCTTGATGCCGCTTTTCCGAGGCGTGGCTTGACACGCCGGG
>CAYXOC010000077.1:0-125 GCA_964466715.1 uncultured bacterium | reverse complement strand
GTGGAGGGGCGTCAAGCCGCCCGAAACCAGAGCGACGTCAAGCCGTCGCACTCCACACGCGTGCGGCTGGTATGGAGTGCGGCAGCTTGATGCCGCTTTTCCGAGGCGTGGCTTGACACGCCGGG
>CAYXOC010000076.1:0-9608 GCA_964466715.1 uncultured bacterium | reverse complement strand
CGTTGACTACCGATACGCGATCTGCTAGTATAGCCACGAATGATGATGCCGGAGATCGTCTCGTGCCGCGCGCTCCCAAGTCGCTCGCCCTGATCCTGATATGCCTTACCGCCCTGACATCGGCGTGCTGTCATGCCGATGATGCCTTGATGGACAGACCACTTGCCTGGCTGTCCGACGAGTCCGGCGCGGCCTCTGCCTCCCTGCGACGAGCGATCAGTCTCCCGAGCTTGAAGCGCCCTGCCAGTGAGATGGGTCCGTGCGACGTGAGCGGTATGTACCTGGACATGTCCCACTCATTCGGCATCAAGGACGAGGCGGAGTTTCGGGCGAAGGCATACGAAGTGCTGGATGCCACGGTATCCGCCGAGCGCAGGATCGAGGAGGCGCGGAAGACAGCCCCCTGCGATGACCAACGCTACGTCGCGGCGTATTGCTTCCTCAAGTACCGGCTGAAGTTCGCCCAGGCGCTCGCCAGGCTGGCGGTATCCCAACGCATGGCGGATTCCGGGGCGTCGTCATATTGCTTGCAGGCGATGGAGTCGGCGATCGATTGCCTGAAGGCATCGGCAGAGGCCAGGGATGAGTTCGAGAAGCTGAAGTCGCGTCAGGGGTACAGGAAGGTGACGGACCCGTCGGCAGGGACGATCCGGGCGTTCAGAGAGAGCCTGCTGCGGATCTGGCATGCGAGCAAGTCCCGGGGCAGTCTGACTCCCATACGCGAGATGGATATCGGCCGGACGATCAACGAAACGATGATCGGCGGCGTCAAAGATACGAAGGCGAGGAAGGAGATCGACAGACTGTTCCGATGGCTCGGTACAAGCTCAGCAGGGAACCATCCCGATCCGCCTCCGGTAGAATAATGTGGTGTCCTATGGGCAAGACACCGGTCGATACGGACGCCCGGCGCTCCGGCAGAAGGGGACGGCTATGATTGGTTCGCCCCGAAATGCAGGTAAGATAGATGAGTCACGCTGCGTCATGGTGCGTCCGAGGGCGGATGTGATAGAATAGAGCTATCGTACCCCGCGGCGACGGGTTGTGCCTTGGAGGTCTCGGTGAACAAGGGATTTGTGCTGCAGATGGCGTCCGGACTGGCTGTAACCGGATTGGTGGCCTATAAGCTCGCCACCGCTCCGGTGACGGGCATTGACGGCACGCCGATCTCAGCAGTTGCAGCCGGTTTTCCGTGGAAAGCCGGCGCCGCCGCGAGCGCCTTGCACGCGGCAACCACCTCCGCCGCAGCCCGCGATGCCTTGCTCCTCAAGAAGGCGTTCACTGCCGAAGCCACCTCGCTCCTCGGCGCCAAAGTCCTCGATCTGACCGGCCGCGATCCGGAATCGAGGATCAACGTGCGCCTTTCCGCCGAGGCCGTCGACTTCACCGTGCTTCAGCCGAACGAGGTCTTCTCCTTCAACGAGATCGTCGGGGTCCGCACGGCGGATCGAGGCTATGCTTCGGGGTTCATGTATTCGAACGGGCAGGTGGTGACCGGTGTCGGCGGCGGGATATGCATCACCTCGACCGTGATATACAACGTGGCGCTCGAGACCGGGATGAAGATCCTCGAACGCCGTCCGCACTCCGGTCCGGTGGCATACGCCGAACCCGGACGGGACAGCGCGGTGGCCTACGGATCGGTAGACCTCAAGTTCAAGAACAACACCGGAGCGGTCGTCCTCATACGCGCGATCGTCGATCAGGACAAGCTGGTCGTGGCCTTCTATGGCCGGAAGCAGGCGGGGCGCGAGATTCAGATCGTGACCGAAGACTTCGAGCCGATCCCGTACGAGGTCGTTCAGAAGGAGGACGAGACGGTGCCTGAGGGTGAGATGGTCGTCGAGGAGAAGGGACGCCCGGGATTCTCCGTCACCACCGTGCGGATCATCAAGGAGAACGGCAAGGTCGTGAGCCGCGAGTTGATCAGCAGAGACGTGGTCCGCCCGAGGAACGAGATCGTGCTGGTCCATCCGATGCCTCAGGAGCCGGGAACACCGACGGAGGGAATGCCGGACCTGCTGCCGATCCCGATGCCGACGTGCGCGCCGCCGAGGCATGAGATGCCGGAAGTGCCGCTTGCGGTCCCTGAGCCCGCTATGGAGTCTCCGAGCGAGCTTCCGACGCCGGAAGCATCGTCCGCTCCCTGATCCCCTGCTCGCACCATCCGAAGCCAAACCACCGGCAGGAGCCGCAGATGTCTCTCAGGCCTGTCGCCCCGAATCGTTCAGACGCAAGCGCGAACAGCTCCGATGCGGCAATCCGATCACCGGGCGCAAGACCCAGGACTTGCAGGACGGCGTTGTCCTTGCGGCTGATTCTGCCTTCGCTGGGATCCCCGTTTCGAGCGCAGTGTCCCTCCGACATGTGGGGACACGCTGCGCAGATGTCGTCGGGCGAATCGAGGACCTCCACGATCAGAGCAGGTTCGGACCTGAGGCGGCGCCGGACGGCCTCCATATTGACCGTGAACTCCTCGCTGTAGCCGACTCCTCTCCATCCATGCAGACAGAGAACGTGATGTCCTCTAAGCCTCAACGTTCCGATACGCCCAGCGAGCGGATCAGATCATATCCCGCTCGACTGCCGACCGCAAGGCCGGAAGCAGCAAGCGCCTTCAGCAGATCGACGCCGATGAACGGAGCAACCCCCGCCAGCCACACCGCGCGCAGGGTGACATCGCTCGAAGTGAACATCGCCAGCCAAACGCTCAGCCACGATGCGCCAAAGAGGTGGATCGCGCACACTCCGGTCATCCCTGCCAGCCATGCGCCGGTCCGACTCCGCGATTTCGTGCTCTCGAAGATCCAACCGGTGATATACGCGGCCGGAACGAATCCGATGAGATAGCCCCCGCTCGCACTGAGAAAAGCCGCCGGTCCACCGGACCACCCGGCGAACATCGGGAGTCCCAGAGCCCCGAGAGCCAGGTACTGCATCTGGCTGACGGCGCCCCAACGGCTGCCGAGCACCAGCCCCGAGAGGAGCACTGCGAAGACCTGGAGTGTGATCGGGACGGGAGTGAAGCCCAGCGGGATCGTGATCTGGGCAGACGCCGCGGTAATTCCTACGAATACCAGCGATGCGAGGATGCGGCTGTGATCGCCGGTTCTTGCTTGTACGCGTTCCATCACATGACCTGCCATGTGCGTGACCTCCGCTGCGAGAATCAGTACCCGGGAGCCAGTCGTCGGCAATCGGTGAGAACCGAGAGTGACTGACCACGTGGCTGTTGGCAGATATGATACCTGATAGACGGCGGCGTGTCAAACCTGGGGGTAGGTAGAAAAAAGCCCGCTGGGACTTTGAGCCAACGGGCCTGCGTGCCACAGACCTAGCCATTCCGGGCACGAAAAAGTGGTAAGGAAGGAGAAAGAAATGTTACTTACCAGGTAGAACTACATGCAAAATTCGTGCCAATTGCTCAGTTCGGGGCAAAAAACCTGGCAGAAGTACCTGGTTTTCCTGGCAGGCGGGTTCCGAGTTGACTTATCGGCGACAAACAGCTATAATAAGACTCAGCATACCGCCCCCCACGGCGAAGCCTCATGTACCCACATCTGATCATCCTGGCGCCGGCACCAAGCTTCTCATACAACCGGACAGAGGAGGAAGCACGAATGGCATTTCCAGGCAGTTCCCGGGCGCGCGTAACCGTTGTACTTGCCCTGCTCATATGCGCGACAGCCGCCCACGCCGCAGTCTTCGTCAAGAGCGATGCGCCTCCCGGAGGTGACGGATCCTCCTGGGATTCAGCCTTCAACCGCATCCAGGACGGCCTGGCCGCCGCCACGAGCACAAACAACGAGGTCTGGGTCGCCGAGGGCGCGTACTACGAGAACGTGGTCCTGCGCACGGGCATACGCCTCTACGGCGGGTTCGCCGGCACCGAGACCAGCCTGTCACAGAGCGATCCGGCCGCGAACGTCACCACTATCGACGGCGGCCAGAACGGAAACGCGGTCATCGGCGCGAACTCGGCGCTCATAGACGGCTTCACCATCACGAACGGCAAGCCGTACAGCACTGGTGGAGGCATCTACTGCTCCTACTCCTCGCCGACCATCTCCAACTGCAGGATCACAGCCAACGCCGGCAGCGGCGTCTACTGCTACCAGTCATCGCCGACCATCATCGACTGCGAGATCTCTCTGAACGCGGACAAGGGCATATACTGCGACGTCGGGGGCAACCCGACTATCACCGACTGCACCATCTCCGACAACTCCGCGAGTCAGTACGCCGGGATCCACTGCTATTCCGCCAGGCCGACGATCAAGCGGTGCATCGTGACCGGCAATCTGGCAACCAGCGGGACCGCGCGCGGCGGAGGGATGGCGTTCGTCTCCTGTTCCCAGGCGATCACCGTCGAGAATTGCCTCATCTTCGATAACAGGGCTGCGATGGGCGCGGGCGTATACTGCAGCATGTCGTCACCGTCGTTCGTGAACTGTACGATCGCCGGCAACATCGCGACGACAAGCGGCGGGAACATCTATCTGACCGGCGCAAACCCCACGTTCCTGAACACGATAGTGGCATCCGGAGGCGCGCCGAGCGCCGGTGCCGTGTACAAGAGCACCACCTCGGACCCGACCTTCTCGTTCTGTGACTTCTGGGACAATGGCGAGGACCCGTTCTCGCCCGCCTCCTGGAATCCCGTGGCGGGAGGGAACAATCGTGCGATCGACCCTGTGTTCGTAGCGCCGGAGAATGGGGACTACCACCTTTCGTCGGCGTCATTGTGCATCGACGCGGGCACCGATGAGGGCGCAGCGGCAGATGACCTCGACGGCAACCCGCGGCCATACGGGGAGAAGGCCGATATCGGAGCCTACGAGTACACCGCTGCCGTCTACGATTCCGTGGTCGACGTCAAACGCAAATGCGACGGACAGCCGGTCGTGATCAGGGATGCCGTCGTGAGCGGCGTTTTCGACGGGTTTTTCTACATCCAGCAGCTCGACCGCACCGCGGGGATCAGAGTTGTGTGGTCGGGGCCCGTATCGCCGAGCACGCGGGTGACCGTGACCGGCACGATGGAGACTCGTGACGGGATCGAGCGCCAGATACGAGCGACCGACGTAGACCCGGGCGAGCCTGCCGAGGTCGAGCCGCTTGGAATGCCGAGCAGGTCGCTCGTCGGCTCGGGATTCGAGTACGATCCCGGCCCACCGGCGTCCGGTCAGATGGGTAAGGCGGCCTGCATCGGGCCGAACAACGTCGGCCTGCTGGTTCGGGTCTGGGGACGTGGGGTACCGTCGGCCGGTGTCGGGTTCGGCCTGGATGATCTGTCGGGCCAGACTGCCGCCCATGTGCTGACACCGAATGGACTGGCGACGGGTGCGGAGGGCCGATTGGTTCAGGTCACCGGCGTATGCTCTCTGGCGGCAGACCCGAGCGGACTCTGCGCGGTCATCCTGGTGCGCGATTCGTCGGATGTGGTCCTGCTGGACTAGAGCGCGTGGCGAATCCGTTGTAAGGAGCGGCTTCCCAGCCGCGAATGCCTGCGTAACGTCACGAATTCGCGGCTGGGAAGCCGCTCCTACAATGCTGTCACCGGGCTGCACCCGGTGGCCGGATTCTCCCCCCCGATGATCGACGATTCTGTCGTCGATCATCGTCCGTGTGGCTCCTCAGAAACCTTGCTCCACCAACCCTGGGCTAGGCCCGACCGTCCTTCGATACGCTTTGCTACTCAGGACTAGCGGGTTCCTATGTCCCGGGAGACTCATACCGTCAGCTCTGAATAGTCCCAAGCACCGAGTTCGCTGACTAGCGGGTTCCATGTTCCGGGGACAGCCACCGCCAGCCCTGAGTAGTCCTGAACTCCGAGCTAACGCAGTGCGAGGAGTTCAGGACGTATCGAAGGGCGGCCTAGTTCCACCATACCTCCGGCTAGGCCCCACCGTCCTTCGATACGCTTTGCTACTCAGGACTAGCGGGTTCTATGTCCCGGCAAACCCACATCGCCAGCCCTGACCTTCGATACACGCCGGGAGGCGCACTCAGGACCAGGGGGTCCACCCGAAACAACTGCGCTTGCTGCGCAGTAACATGCTCAGAACGGCACCGTAGCATGATTGCCCGGGATTCCCTAGAACTTGATGGAGAGGAACCTCGGGCCGTTGACCAGCACGCTGTTTCCCGCGGCGATCCCCACGGCTGCCCCGACGAGGACATCCGATGGGAAGTGCGCCGACTTCCGGACGCGGGCGTATCCGACGGCGGCCGCGAGGCCATAGTAGAGCCACTTCTGCTTGGGGTCGCGGTCGGCTAGCACGGTCGCCATCGCGAATGTCGCCGCCGCATGCCCCGAAGGGAAGGACTTGTAGCCATCGTCGTTGCCGCCGGGCCCGCGGAATATCGTCTCGTCGCCCGACACTCCCGGGCGCGCTCTGCCCGCCAGACGCTTGATGCTCTCGGTCGCCAGTCCTGTGGTGAGCAGCGCCGCGCACAGGAGCTTCGCGGTATCTTTGGTTCGGGCATTGCCGAGCAGGTACATGCCGCCAACCGTGGCGGCCAGGACGGGTATGTTGCCGAGGCTGCTGATAGCTTCGGTGATGCGATCGCTCTTCTCGCCCATCGGAGTGCGGGGGATCATGTCCGTCAGCTTCTTGTCCAGCGGGATGAGCAGGAGCCCCGCTACCGCGAGCAGTCCGGGCGCGTTTCGGAGGGTGGGCCTCTTTGTGGCCGTTGGCAATCCCTGGCCGACCAACAGCGCTCCGGTCCTGCCGATGCCGGCGCCCGCATCACCGGGGTCGAGGGCAACGAGCGTTCCCTTGGCGCTCGTGTCCTCGATAGTCACTCCGGCCGTGCCTTCGGATGTATTGCCCACGACCTGGACCGGCACAGCCCTCATCGTCAGTCTATCCGGGATCTCGGCGGCGCTGACCGATATGGAGGCGGCCAGCAGCATCATGACCGCCAGGCATGGGAGACATACGGCCAGGTTGGAGGCCGGAATGGGCCTGAGTTGTCTGGAAGTGATTCGGTACAAGACAGCACACTCCTTCCTGCATCGGTATACGCAGCAAGGAGTGTCTCGGTTCCGAGAGGTATAGTATGGAGCGGACAATCCTGTTGCGCCGCCAACCGTTGCTACATTGCGAGACGGAGAGCCAGGTAGCTCAGTCCTCCGAGAACGGCTGATATCGGCAGTGTCATGAGCCAGGCGACTACTATCTGACGCACGATTCCCCACCGCACAGCCGTGAGCCGCTTGGCTGAACCGACGCCCATGATCGAGGACGATATGACGTGCGTGGTGCTGACGGGCGCATGCCAGAGGGTGGCTCCGAGGATGACCAGCGCGCCTGCCGTCTCCGATGCGAACCCATGAACCGGCTGCCAGCCCATGATCTTCTTCCCGACGGTCTTGATGATCCGCCAGCCGCCCATGGCCGTGCCGATCGCCATCGCCGTCGCGCACGACAGCTTCACCCAGGAGGGAACCTCAACGGTAGGGATCAGGCCGCCCACGAACAGGGCCATGGTGATGATGCCCATCGATTTCTGCGCGTCGTTCGAGCCATGCGTCAACGCCATGAAGTTGGCCGAGATGATCTGCAGCCACCGGAAGAACTTGTTGAGCTTCGAGGGCGGATACTGCGCGAATATGTTCATCACCAGCACCATGAGGAAGGCGCCACCGATGAATCCGATGATCGGCGAGAAGACCAGGGATGCGAATACTTTGGTGAGGCCCTGGAACTCCAGGACTCCCGTTCCGCTCGCCACCACGGCCGCCCCGATCAGGCTGCCGATCAGCGCGTGTGACGAACTGCTCGGCAGTCCGAACCACCATGTGATCAGGTTCCAGATGATCGCTCCGACGAGAGCCGCCAGCACCAGCACCTGTCCGGCCTCGCCCTTGACCATCGTAGGATCGATGATGCCCTTGCCTATGGTCTTGGCGACTCCGGTGAAGAGCATGGCGCCGATGAAGTTCATCGCCGCCGACAGGAATACCGCGTTGCGGATCGACAGGGCCCTGGTCAGTACGGAGGTCGCGATAGCATTGGCAGTGTCATGGAAGCCGTTGATGAAATCGAACGACAACGCGATGACTACCACCGCTATCAGCAGAATGCTCATACCGTCATGCATTCTTCACCACTATGCTTTCCAGGACATTGGCCACGTCCTCGCACTTGTCGGTCGCCTTCTCGAGGCGTCCGAATATCTCCATCCACTTCGCGATCTCGAGCGGCCTCTTTTCCTCTCGGAACAGTCGTCGGAGGGCCATGCGCTGAACCTGATCCGCCTGGTTCTCAAGCTTGTTGATCTCTACACACGGCGTCAGGATCGCATCGATGTCCCTGAAGTGCGAGAGCCCATGTACGCCGTCCCGAATCTGCTTGGTGGACTCGATGAGGATCGCCGCCAACTCAGCCGCTTCCTCGCGAGGCTTGTCAACGCCGTAGAGCTTCATGCGGTCCGCGGATGCCTCGATGTAGTCGAGTACGTCATCCATGCAGGATGCGAGCGCGTGGATATCCTCACGATCGATCGGTGTCACGAAGCTGTCGTTCAGTCGCTGGCAGATGCTGTCCGTCGCGCAGTCGAGCGACTTCTCCATCTGGCGCAGAATGCGCGTATTCGTGTCGCACAGGCTGTAGTCCGTGGTCAGCTCGTGCAGGCACTTGGCCGCTTCGACGAGCACCTTGGCGATGTCATCGAAGAGGTCGAAGAAGGGCTCTTCGGTTGGCATGAAACGAAACTTCTTCACCGACCGCCTCCTGGCTAAGCGCTCTTCAGCAGCACCGACTCTATGATGTCGGCGACGTCCTCGCACTCATCGATGGCCGTCTCGATCTGGTCGTAGATCTCGCGCCACTTGAGCGCCTCGATCGGCTCGTCGTGCATCTGGAACAGCTTCGATAGGGCCATGCGGTTTGCCTGGTCGCCCTCGTTTTCGAGTCGGTTGATGGCGACGCACGCCTCTCTGACCGGCTCCGGCTTTTTCAGGTCCCGAAGGCCGTAGACCGCCTTCACTGTCTGCTCGGTCGCTTGGACGAGGATATTGCACAGCTTGATGGCTTCTTCCGTGGGCTTCGCGACCTCATATAGCGCCATGCGGTCCACCGCGGCCTCTATGAAGTCCATTATGTCGTCGAGCGCGCAAGTGAGCGCGTGGATATCCTCGCGGTCGAGCGGGGTCACGAAGGTCATGTTGAGCTTGTTCATGATCCCGTGCGCAACCTCGTCCGCGTCGTGCTCCATCGCTCGGATTCTGAACGCCGCATCATCGACATCCTTGTAGTCGGCAACCAGCGCGGCGAGACGATGCGCCGCGTCGTCTACCATATCGACCTGCTTCTCGAACATATCGAAGAACGTGCCCTGCTTCGGCAGAATCCTGATCATCGCGCTTCTTCCTCCGCTCTCTCCGGTCCCGCGCACTCACAACAAAGGGTCAGCGTTTTCTGTGTGCTGACCCATGCATGACTGCGTGTTGAGTGCCATATCGGATAGACCACCGGCCCCCGTTGCGTTTTGCTGACCGCGTACATTATAGCAACACGCGGTGAACAACGTCAACAGTATGCGACAGGGCCACCGCGCGTTGACGATAGCGATCTAATCCGGGCCGGTGAGAATGCGCT
>CAYXOC010000075.1:0-10425 GCA_964466715.1 uncultured bacterium | reverse complement strand
CATGTAGGAGCAGCTTCTAGCTGCGATCGCGGCTGGAAGCCGCTCCTACAACGTCTATTCATCGCGGATCGGAATCCGCTCCTACAATGGGTGGTTGATCGTGGCCGGAGGCCGCTCCGACGACCGACGAATCGCGGCTGGAAGCCGCTCCTACAAGATATGGCTAAGACACGACGAAAAGTAGTTCTGATAGACGGAAACAGCCTGCTGTACCGGGCGTTCTTTGCGATGCCTCATTTCTCCACGCTGGAGAGCCAGCCGACGAACGCGGTCTACGGCTTCACGATGATGCTCCTCAAGCTCATCCAGGACGAGAAGCCGGACGTGCTGCTGGTGGCGTTCGACGCCCCGGCTCGGACCTTCCGGCACGATGCGTTCGACGGCTACAAGGCGCACCGCAAGCCGACGCCCGACGAACTGAAGGCCCAGGGACCGCTCGCGCGCGAGATAGTAGAGGCGTTCAACGCGCCGATCCTCGAGGTGCCGGGATTCGAGGCCGACGACCTCGTCGGCACGCTGGCATGCAAGGCCAAGGCCGAGGGGTTCGACGTCCTGATCGTCACCGGCGATCTTGATACCCTGCAGCTTGTCAACGACCACGTCAAGGTGATGACCACGATCAAGGGCGTCACGGAGACCGTCGTCTACGATGAGAAGGCGGTCGAGGAGCGCTACGGCCTGAAGCCGTCTCAACTCGTCGACTACAAGGCGCTCAAGGGTGACCCGTCGGACAACATCCCCGGCGTCCCCGGCATCGGTGACAAGTCGGCGGTGAAGTTGATCCGGGAGTTCGGCGACCTGGACAACCTTCTGGCGCATATAGACGACATCTCGGACTCACGCGCGCAGAAGGCTCTCAAGGCCGCCCCCGAGATGGCCAAGGAGTCGAAGCATCTCGCCACCATCGTCACCGACGTTCCGGTGGATATCGACTTGGATGAGTGCTCATACCGCAAGCCGGACTACAACAGGCTGCGTGATCTCTTCAAGCGCCTGGAGTTCAAGTCGCTGCTCAGACGCCTGCCCGAGGAATCGGCCGCTGCCGCCCAGCAGGCGCTCTTCGCTCCGGTCGAGGAACCGGGCGAGTACATGGCCGTCCCCGACCGTGGCGCCCTCGATGCGCTCCTCGATCGGATACGTGAGGTCGGCAGCTTCGTCATCAGGATCAACGGCACGTCCGGCCATCCGGTAGTCGCCGAGCCGATCGGCGTCGCGGTCTCCACGGGCGCGGGCGAATCCTACTACATCGACTTCGCGCAGTCCGGGTTGTCGCCGGCTGACCTGCGGCCCGTTCTCGAGTCGGAATCGATCAGGAAGTATGGCCACAATCTGAAGTATGAGGAAGAGATCCTCATGAAGGCCGGGATCGCCTTCGCGGAGCCGAAGTTCGATGTCATGCTGGCCGCGTACCTGCTGAGCGCGGGGAGGGGAACTCACCGCATCGAGGACATCGCGCTCGACTACCTCGGCATCGAGCTTCCGACGCCCGACGCGCGGTCCGGTCGAATCATCACTCCGAGCGGAGAGTGGACCGTGCCCCAGCTTTTCACCGCGCAGGTGGACATCCTCCGCCGGTCCGTTCCGATGCTCGTCGAGAGGCTGCAGGAGGAGAACCAGGAGCGGCTCCTGATGGATATCGAGATGCCGCTGGTGCCGATCCTCGCCGACATGGAACTAACCGGAGTCGCGGTCGATGGAGAGTGGCTCAACGCGCTCTCCGAGCGGCTCGACGCGCGGATCAGGGATCTGGAGGTCGAGATCTACGGGCTGGCAGGCATGGAGTTCAACATCGGCTCGTCGAAGCAGTTGCAGACGGTCCTCTTCGAGAAGCTGGGGCTTCCGGCCATGAAGAAGACCAAGACCGGCTACTCGACCGACGCCGAGACGCTGGCGATGCTTGCGCCAGCCCATGAGATCGTGGCGAAGATACTGGAGTACCGCGAACTGACGAAGCTGAGATCCACCTACGCCGACGCCCTGCCGAAGCTGGTGAACCCCGCTACGGGCCGCATTCATACGTCGCTCAACCAGGCCGTGACATCGACCGGCAGGCTGTCGAGCAGCGAGCCGAACCTGCAGAACATCCCGATCAAGACCGAGGCCGGCCGCGAGATCCGAAAGGCCTTCGTTGCGTCGCCGGGGAACATGCTCGTTTCGGCCGACTACTCGCAGATCGAGCTGAGGATACTCGCCCACGTGAGCCATGATCCGGAGCTGATGAAGGCGTATCAGGAGCGCCAGGATATCCACACTCGGACGGCCACGCGGCTGTTTGGCGTGCCGGAGGACGAGGTCACTCCGGATATGCGTCGTCAGGCCAAGACCGTCAACTTCGCGGTCATCTACGGCATGAGCGACTACGGGCTTTCCCGGTCGCTCAACATACCGCCGGGCGTTGCCAAGCAGTACATCGAGAGCTACTTCCGGCAGTACCCGGGAGTCAAGCAGTACGCGACCGACATGCTGAAGCGGGCGAGGCTCAACGGCTACGTGGAGAGCCTGCTCGGGCGGAGACGGTATCTGCCGGAACTGACGAGCCTGAACCGCACGTATCGCGAGTTTGCCGAGCGCGCGGCGGTGAACATGCCGATCCAGGGGACGGCCGCCGACATCATGAAGCTGGCGATGATCGAAGTCCAGCGCCGCCTCCGCGAGGAGGGGTTTGCGGGCAAGATGGTGCTCCAGGTGCACGATGAGCTCGTGTTCGACGTGCCGGAGAGCGAGGTCGATCGTCTGGTATCGATGGTCCGGGACGCGATGGAGCATGCCTTCGAGATGGATGTCCCCCTCGAAGTTGAGGTCAAGGCGGGCAAGGATTGGTGTACCGCGCTGCCGGTATCCGCCGTCGAGGAAGACATCGTCCCGGAAGGGTAGACCGCGGATACCGTTCGCTTGCCGAGCCCGAGGTTGCCGATACGCCGCTGTTGTGGTAAAATTCCCAATCATTTAGCGCGTTTTCGGGATACGTAACCAAGGATGGTCCGGATCGTGAATCGAGTTCAGGATCCATGATTGACGGGGTGGGGCGTTCTTCCCGGCCGAGTGAAGAACGACAGACTTGGTAGGCTGATCTGCGCGAGTACTGGAGAGTAGGGGATGATACCGGAACTGATCATGGCTGGGAAACTGGTGCTGGCCGCCGTAATGGGCGGTGTCGTTGGCTGGGAACGTGAGGTGCACGAACGTCCCGCGGGACTGCGCACGCACGTCCTGGTCTGCATGGGGTCGGCGCTCATCACGCTGGTCTCCGTCTCGTTCCAGTATCCCCAGGATCCGAGCCGCATCGCCGCGCAGATCGTCAGCGGGATAGGTTTCCTCGGCGCGGGCACGATCCTCCGCCAGGGGAACATCGTCCGCGGGCTGACGACGGCCGCGAGTCTCTGGACCGTCGCGGGAATCGGGATGGCGGTGGCGATAGGGGGCTCCTTCGCCTTCCTCGCCGTTTTCGCCACGCTCATTGTCTTCCTCACGCTCTCGACCATGAGCAGGTTCGAGTACGTGCTGGGTATGAAGAACCTGCGCGACCTGATGATGGAGATACCCGCCGGCAACCTGCAGTCGCTGACCAGCGTTCTGCGCATCCTGATGGAGCACGGGCTCACGATTCGCACGATTCGGATGGAGGAGTCTCCGACCCATGACAAGCGGATCGTGCGGATGAAAGTGTCGGTACCGCGCAGGTCGAGCGAGCGTGCGGTGAGCATGGTTCTTGCCGAGCAGCCTGACGTGTCGCGCTTCGAATGGACCTGAGCAGCCACACCTCTCGCAGGTGCGTTTGCCGTGCTTGATGCAGCGCAGATGGATGCTCGCACGCCGGGAACCGCCCAAAAAAAGCTTGCATTGGCGGGTCACGTGTGCTATACTAATCTTGGTTTTGTCCGGGTGTACTATCAAAGAGTGGGTGAGTTACCCACTCTTTTCCGTTGTTGTACCTCGGTAGGACGATTGGAAGGACGCTTATGAACGGCGATTTCATCGACGCGCTGCGGGCAATCGAGAAGGAGAAGGAGATTCCCTTCGAAGTCCTTCTCGAGACGATCGAGTCAGCGCTCGTAACTGCATATAAGAAGCACTTCGCGATCACCAGCGACGTCACGGTCCGGGTAGAGTCCGGCAAGACGGGTTTCCACGTCTTCTGCCAGAAGACTGTGGTCGAGAGCCCGCAGAATGAGCACGCCGAGATCTCGCTTGCTGATGCACGAAGGCACGACCCGAATATCTCTATCGGCGACCTTATCGAAGTCGAGGTCACCCCTGAGAACTTCGGGCGGATCGCTGCTCAGACGGCGAAGCAGGTCGTAGTCCAGCGCCTCCGGGAAGCCGAGCGCGAGAAGGTGTTCGAGGAATACAGCGAGCGCGTCGGCGAGGTCATGACCGGCACCGTCCAGCGCCGGGAGCAGAGGAACGTGTTCATCAACCTTGGCAAGGTCGAGGCGCTCCTGCCCGGCAATGAGCAGGTTCCGACCGAGCCGTATCGGTTCAACGACCGCATCAAGGTCTATGTACTGGAGGTCCGACGGACGCCGAAGGGCCCTCAGGTTATCGTTTCCAGGACTCATCCGAGCCTGATCCGCAGGCTCTTCGAGCTCGAAGTGCCTGAGATCCACGACGGCGTCGTGACCATCAAGTCCGTCGCTCGGGAGCCCGGCGCGCGGTCGAAGATCGCGGTCGCATCGACCGACGAGCAGGTGGACCCCGTGGGCGCGTGCGTCGGCCATCGAGGCAGTCGCGTTCAGGCGGTGGTGAACGAGCTTTACGACGAGAAGATCGATATCGTTCGCTGGAACGAGTCGATAGCCAAGTTCATCGCAGAGTCGCTCAGCCCCGCGAAGGTGGTCTCTGTCGATGTCGATGAAGCCACGAAGAGCGCATTTGTCGTGGTACCGGACAACCAGCTCTCGCTTGCGATCGGCAAGTCGGGCCAGAACGTCCGACTCGCGGCGCGGCTCACCGGCTGGCGCATAGACATTCGCAGCGAGTTGCAGGTCGCCCGAGCGGCGCTCACCGCCGAGCCCGATGAAGAGCAGTCCGAGCCGGCAGCGGTCGGAGAGCCGTCCCCCGAGGCTGAGGAAGCTGCGGAAGAGATCGTCGTTACGGACGGCGGCGAGACAGATATCGTGACAGAGGAACCGTCTGCTGTGGCTGAGGAAGCCGCGGAAGATGAAACAGCGTAAGGTTCCGATTCGAACCTGCGTAGGGTGCAGGACGGCGGGTGGCAAGAAGGCCCTGGTAAGGGTCGTTCGAACCGCCACCGGCGAAGTCGTAGTGGACCCTACCGGGAAGATGCCGGGGCGTGGGGCATATGTATGTCCCATCCCCGAATGCCTGCGTCAGGCCATCAAAGGCAAACGGCTTGCGCGGGCGCTCCGGGCTGAAATCCCGGAAGAGCTGATCAGGCAGCTTGAAGGAATCGTGGAGCAAGGGTCGTCAGATATGGACAGATAAACCATCGGACTCATTTCGGCCGATAGTGCGTAATCGCACGGGGCGGCATCAGCCCTGTCGAACAGGCTCCCGCTTACAAGCCACCGGGGATGGCAGTCCGTTGCAGGCCCTGCATTCCCGGTCCTGTCTGCAAGGAAGAGGTGACAGAATTCATGGCTAACGTGCGAGTATACGAACTGGCGAAAGAGCTGGACATGAGCAATCATGACCTGCTAGCTGCACTGGCCGGTATGGGTGTCGATGTCAAGAGCCACTCCAGTTCCCTGGACGCCGACACCGCCGATAGGATCAGGAAGTCCCTGAAGAAGAACGGCGGCACAGCGACATCGGGCAATGGCGCAGGTGTCGAGGCCAAGCCCCGGGCGGAGGCCAAGGTCCAGGAAGCGGCCAAGCCTGAAGCAAAGGCGGAGCCCGAGCAGAAGGCCGAAACCCCAGCAGAGGCCCCGGTCAAGGAAGCTCCCGCCGTCAAGAAGATCGAACTCCCCGCTCAGGTCACGGTAAGAGAGCTGGCCGAGATCCTGGGTGTATCCACAGCCGACGTGCAGAAAGCCCTGGTCAAGCAGGGCGCGCTGGTCGCGGTCAACCAGACAGTCCCCCAGAACCTGGCGAAGAAGGTCGTCACGAGCCTCGGCTTCGAGGTCTCCGTTCAGGAGCCGCCGAAGCCCAAAGAAGAGCCCAAACGCCCCAAGCAAGAGCCCAAGGCGCCCACTGCGCCCAAGCAGAAGCCGCTGAGGCAGGGCAAGCTGATGCCTCGTCCGCCGATCGTTACGATCCTCGGGCACGTCGACCACGGCAAGACAACGCTTCTCGACGCGATCCGAAAGACCAACGTGACGGAGCAGGAGTTCGGCGGCATCACCCAGCATATCGGCGCGTACCAGGTGACTCTGGACGGCAAGAAGATCACTTTCCTGGATACTCCCGGCCACGAGGCGTTCACCGCCATGCGCGCCCGCGGAGCCCAGGTTACCGATATCGCGATCCTCATAGTGGCAGCCGACGACGGCGTCATGCCTCAGACCGTCGAGGCCATCAACCATGCCAAGGCGGCCGGTGTTCACATCATCGTAGCAATAAACAAGATTGACAAGCCGGACGCCAACGTGGATCGGACGAAGCAGCAGTTGGCCGAGCACGGGCTCGTCATCGAGCAGTGGGGCGGCGACACGGTTTCCGTCGATATGTCCGCCAAGGAGAACCTCGGGATCGACGAACTCCTGGAGATGATCTCTCTCGTTGCGGAGCTTGCCGAACTGAAGGCGGATCCGACAGGGCCCGCCGTCGGTACGGTCATCGAAGCCGAGTTGGATAGGGGCAAGGGTCCCGTGGCAACCGTCCTCGTGAGCGAGGGCACCCTCAAGGTCGGCGACGCCGTCGTGATCGGTTCGGCATACGGCAAGGTCAAGGCGATGCTGGACGATCGCGGGAACAGAGTGACGAAGGCCGGGCCGGCGACTCCGGTTGAGATCGTCGGACTATCGAGCGTTCCCGCTGCCGGCGACATCATGGATGTCGTCAAGAACGAGCGTGAGGCTCGCCAGATCGCCGAGGAGCGCGCCGCTCAGACCCGTGAGGGCAAGCTGGCGGCCACCACACGTGTGACTCTCGCCGACCTCTACAGACAGCTTCGCGAGGGCGTCGTCAAGGAACTCAACGTGATCCTGAAGACCGACGTCCAGGGCTCGGAAGAGGCCATCGCGGCCTCCCTCCGCAAGCTGTCCAACGAAGAGGTCAGGATCAACCTGATTCACACCGGCGTCGGCAATATCGGAGAGTCGGATGTTCTGCTGGCATCGGCGTCGAACGCGGTAATAGTCGGCTTCAACGTGAAAGTCGATCCGAAGGCCAAGCGGACCGCTGAGGTCGAGAACGTAGATATCCGCACGTACAACATCATCTATGAGTTGCTCGACGATATCGAGGGCGCGATGCTCGGACTGCTCGAGCCGGTCCTCGAAGAGACGATCATCGGCCATGCCGAGGTCCGCGCGACGTTCAAGGTCCCGCGCGGCGTGGTCGCCGGATGTTACGTGACCGACGGCAAGGCGCAGAGAAACTCCGATGCCAGAGTCCGACGCGGCGACGAAGTCGTCTACACCGGCAAGGTCGCATCTCTGCGGCATATCAAGGAGGACGTCCGCGAGATGGCGGCCGGCTTCGAATGCGGCATCGTGCTCGACGGGTTCAACGACTTCCAGGAGGGAGACATCATCGAGATGTTCTCCATTCAGGAGGTCGCTCGCCGACGCTAACAGGTATCTTCACGAATGGGAGTATGGGCGAACGCGGACTCACGTCCCGGCAGTCCTTCTCCCATTCTGTCTTTCTGGACGGTGCTGAGATGACTGTGGGAGTACTCACTCTAGACCTGATGGTGAGCGACAGCCACTCGCTCAAGGACAAGCGCCAGGTTATCAAGAGCCTGCTGGACGGCATCAGGCACAAGTTCAACGTCTCAGCGGCGGAGCTCGGAGCGCTGGACTCGTGGCAGAGGTCGGAGATCGGTATCGCGTGCATCAGCAACGACAAGTCCGTGGCCAATACCGTGCTGAACCATGTGCTGGAAGTGGTTGAGAGCAACCCCAGGGTGGTAGTCGAAGCAGTCTCCGTGGAACTCCTGTAAGCATACTTCCGGCCCGAAACTGGAATACGTTAAGTGTGGAGTTCGGAGTGTAGAGTGCGGAATAGCAGATCACCTCTCACTCATCACTCCGCACTCTACACTTGAACCGTGGGCTCCCGACAAGGGAGGGATAGAAATGACAACCAGGCAAGAGAAAGTGGCCGAGCTCCTCAAGACGGAGGTCAGCCGGATCATACAGAGAGAGATGAAGGATCCCCGTTTGGGGTTCATTACCGTCACCGACGCCGAGGTGTCCAAGGACCTTCGGCACGCCAAGATCTTCATCAGCGTTATGGGAAACGATGAGCAGAAGGACGAGACTCTCGGCATCCTTCAGCGCGCATCGAGTTTCATCCGCAGCGAGTTCGGCAGGCACGCATCGATGAAAGTGCTCCCTGAGATAACCTTCAAACTCGATACCGCGGTAGAGCACGGCGCCCGCATTTTCGAACTACTCCAAGAAGTCAGGCATGAATCCGAAAAGCCAGATACGAGCAGCGATCGCTGATACCCTCAAACTCAAGAATGACTTCCTGATCACGGGGCATGGCAATCCGGACGGCGACAGTCTGGGATCGATGTGCGCGCTGGGCATCGGGCTCAGGCAGCTCGGCAAGAGAGTCACAATGCTGAGCACCGACGGTGTCCCGGACCTCTACAAGTTCCTCCCGGGAAGCTGTAACATCGTCACGGCCGTTCCTGAGGGGATCACCTGCGATGTGGCGATTACCGTGGATTGCGACGGACTCGAGCGGGTAGGGGATGCTCTGGATGCTGTCCGATCCTGCGGAACCCTGATCGAGATCGACCACCACCCGGGGACAAAGAGATCGACACCGCTGGCGCTTGTCGATTCGTCGGCCGCCTCCACAGCCGAGGTGCTGTTGCCCGTCATGCAGGCCGCCGGCATCAACATCACCTCCGACATCGCTTCCTGCCTGCTCACGGCCATCATGACCGACACGGGTTCGTTCCGGTACACCAACGTCCGAGCCTCCACGCTCAGGGCGGCGGCCGACCTGATGGACGCGGGCGCCTCGACGAGCAAGATCGTCCAGCAGGTCTACGAAGCCCGTTCCTTCGCCAGCGTGAAGTTGACGGGGCTGGCGCTGGCCACGCTGCAGAGGACAGCTCACGGCCGTATCGCGTATGCGTCGATCACGCAGGAGCAGCTTGCCCAGGCCGGCGCGTCGGATGCCGAGACCGAGGGCATTCCGAACAGCGTCAGGTCGATCCGAGGAGTCAGGGTCGGCATCCTGTTCCGGGAGGCCCCTGACGGTAAGACGCGCGTGAGCCTGAGGTCGCGCGATGGATACGACGTCAGCAAGGTGGCCAAGCTGTTCGGGGGCGGCGGACACCCTATGGCCTCCGGATGCACGGTGGACAAGCCGCTCAGCGAGGCCCAGGATATCGTGATCGACGCGGTGCGGAAATGCATGGGGTTCTGAACGTCAACAAGCCCTCCGGCCCGACCTCGCATGATGTCGTGGCGTTCATCAGACGGATCGCCGGCACGAAGAGAGTCGGTCACGCCGGCACGCTCGACCCATTGGCTTCGGGGGTGCTTCTCGTATGCCTGGGGCAGGCTACGCGCATCGTCGAGTACCTGGTAGACTGGCCGAAGTCGTATCGTGCCACCGCGGTCTTCGGTGTCGAGACCGATACCGAGGACTCGACCGGCGCCGTCACCCGCGAGACCGACGCCTCGTACGTGACGAGAGATCTCATCGAGGGTGTCCTGCCAAGGTTCATCGGCAGGATTCAGCAGGTGCCGCCAATGGCATCGGCGGTCCACCATGAGGGCAAGAGGCTCTACGAGCTTGCTCGCAAGGGTCAGGTGGTCGAGCGAGAGGCCAGGGAGGTCGATATCTACTCGATCCGTCTGGTCGACTTCCGGCCGGGGACCAGGCCCGTCGCCTTGCTCGACGTAGATTGCTCGAAGGGTACATACATACGAACTCTCTGTGCCGATATCGGCAGCGCGCTGGACTGCGGGGGACACATGTCAGCCTTGGTGCGGACCGCCATCGGGCGGTTTCGGGTGGAGGATGCCCTGACGATGGACGCGATCGAGGCGCTTGCCGTCGAAGGGAGTTTCGCCGAATGCCTCCATTCCATCGACGAGGTGCTCAGCGATATGCCGGCGGCAGACCTGACTCCTGCGCAGGCGGAGAAGGTTTCGCACGGCACTGAGGTGCCCGCGGTGCAGGTGCCAGACTTGCCTGCTCCGGGATCGCCGATCCGGCTTCGCGACCAGGACGGCAGGCTCCTCGGCATCGGCGTGGTCCGCGTCCGGGACGGCATCCCGACGCTCAAGCCGGACAAGATGTTTGTGGGACACTGACCATGTAGGA
Organism: uncultured bacterium; assembly: GCA_964466715.1. Taxonomy (GTDB): domain Bacteria; phylum Armatimonadota; class UBA5829; order DTJY01; family DTJY01; genus CAYXOC01. The sequence goes on along the minus strand of CAYXOC010000075.1, from coordinate 3 downwards.
GCA
>CAYXOC010000074.1:0-10538 GCA_964466715.1 uncultured bacterium | reverse complement strand
CAAAGTTTTCATGGGCACTGCTCGCCGTACTGACGGTGGCAGCATTCTGTGCGCCCCAGCAGGGACATGCGGCCGAGTTCCGCGGTTTCTGGGTGGATGCATGGGGGTCGGGCTATGAGAACCCGACCGCTACCACTACGATGCTCGACTATGTCGCCGCAAGCAACTGCAACGCGGTGTTCGTCGAGGTACGCAAGCGCGGCGATGCATACTACACGTCATCCCTGGCGCCGACAGGCATCAACATCACGCCTCAGCCTGGTTACGACTGTCTGGCCGATGTCGTAACCAAGGCTCACGCGCGTGGCATCGAGGTCCACGCCTGGGTAGTCGTCTACCGGGTCTGGACAACCGCGACTCCGCCTGCTACAACGACGCCGAACCACGTCTTCAACACTCACCCTGAGTGGTTCAACCTCACCGACGCCGGCTCCATGTTCGGATCCGACAACAACAGCTATCTCGATCCCGGACACCCCGAGGTAGAGAACCACCTCCGAGACGTGTTCATGGAGATCATCAACAACTACGACATCGACGGCTTCTGCCTGGACTACATCCGCTATCCGGGCACCAACTGGGGCTACAATCCCACCTCGGTCGCCCGCTACAACGCGGAATACGGGCTTTCCGGGCAGCCCTCATCGAGCAACACTCAGTGGAGCAACTGGCGGCGCGACCAGGTGACCAACCTGGTCAAGAGGATCTACCTGGAGGCCAAGGCGGTGAAGCCCAACATCAAGATGGGAGCCGCGATCTGGAACTCCTCGACCACCGGCAAGAACAGCTACTTCCAGGATTGGGACCTGTGGATGAGCAAGCACTACCTGGATTACGGCAGCCCGATGGCCTACACCACCACGAACAGCACCTTCAACGGCTGGGTGAACAACTATTACAACCAGCAGTACGGGCGTCACATCTACGTCTCCCAGGGATCATACCTGAACACGATCAGCAACTCCATGACGCAGATCGCCTACGCTCGGAACAAGCCGCTGCCGGGTGTGAACCCATACTCGTACCGCGTGACGAACAGCGGTACCGTTGACAGAGCCGGCTTCCAGGCCGCGCTCATATCCGGTCCGTTCTCGACCCCGCAGGCCGCTCCCGCGATGACGTGGATCAGCAGCCCGGCCGTGGGTCACCTGAAGGGCTTCGTCAGGGACGGCGCGGGCAATCCCGTCTATCCGGCGACCGTCACCGTCTCGACCCAGTCGACGAAGAACAGCGGCACCGGCTTCTACGGCTTCGTGGACCTGGCGCCCAACACGTACACCGTCACCGCGAGCGCTCCGGGCTACACCGATGCCCAGGGACAGGTGACGATCACGGCGGGACAGGTGACGACTCTTGACCTGACGCTCGGCTCGGACACGACTCCACCGGTCATCTCGAACGTCCGGACCGCAAACGTCCAGGCGACGAACGCACAGATCCTGTGGGACACCGATGAGGCCGCGACAAGCCGCGTCGAGTACGGGCTGACTACGTCCTACGGCAGCGCCACTACCGAGGATTCCGCCCTCGTGACGGCCCATACGGTCCAGCTCACCGGATTGACCGCGAACACGGTCTATCACTACCGAGTGATCTCCAAGGACGGCGCGAACAACGAGTCCGTCTCAGGCGATTACACGTTCACGACCGCCTCCGGCGATACGGTCGCCGACATCATCATCGACAATCCGGCGTGCACGTTGTACGGCGCGTGGACCACAGCCAGTTCGTCCACCGACAAATACGGAAGCGATTATTACTACGCCAGCACTGCCGCCAGCGAGACCAAGTGGGCCAGATGGACGCCGAACATTCTGACGGCCGGCAACTACGACACATACTGCTGGTATCCGCAGGGCGCAAACCGCTCCGCGGCGGCCCCGTACACCGTCTACTGGGACGGCGGCTCGCAGACCGTGACCGTGAATCAGCAGACAGGCGGCGGTTCGTGGCGCGCGCTGCTGACCGGTAAGCCGTTTGCCGTCGGGACGGCGGGCTACATCAAGCTCGGCAACGGCACCGGAGAGAGCTCTCTCGTAGTCATGGCCGATGCCGTGAAGTTCGTCTACGCCGGCGGTGGCGGCGGCGACACCACCCCTCCGGTGATCTCAGGCGTCTCATCGTCCACGGGGCCTGGCTCGGTCACGATCAACTGGACCACCAATGAGGCATCGACCAGTCAGGTCGAATACGGCAGGACCACGTCCTACGGGACGTTGACCCCGCTCAACTCGAACCTGGTCACAAGCCATACGGTGAACATCACCGGTCTGTCGAGAAAGACGACGTACAACTACAGAGTCAGATCGAAGGATGCGGCCGAGAACGAGGCAATATCCGGCAACTACACGTTCAAGACCAAGTAAGTGCAATATGGCCGGTCGGGCGATCCGACCTGACCGGCCGGATTTTGCTCGCGGGACACGCCTGTTCAAGCGAGCACACGTATCCGGCGGGGGCACGGTGGCCGCCCCTGTCGGATACGGATTAAGGATCGAAATACGATCCAGAGGGAGGTATGAATGAAGTATCTGTATTGCCTGACGTTGTGCGCGGTCCTGCTCATGGCCGCTCTTGCACCGTCAAGCGCGGCTGAGTTCAGGGCATTCTGGGTGGATGCCTGGGGAAGCGGTTTTGAGAACTCCTCCGCTACCACCACCATGATCAACTACGTTGCTTCGTGCAAGTGCAACGCCGTGATCGTAGAGGTCAGAAAGCGCGGTGACGCATACTACGATTCCAGCTACGAGCCCAGAGGCACCAACGTCACCCCTGCCGCCGGATATGACTGCCTGGCCGACATCGTGACCAAGGGACACAACGCCGGGCTCGAAGTCCATGCGTGGGTAGTAGTCTACCGCGTGTGGACCAGCACGAGCGCCCCGCCGGCGACCAGCCCGAATCACGTCTACAACACCCATCCCGAATGGTTCTCGCTGACGAGTTCGGGATCGAAGTTCGACGGAAGCAACAACAGCTTCCTTGATCCGGGACATCCCGGTGTCGAGGACTTCCTGATCAACGTCTTCAAGGAGATCATCTCCGACTATAACATCGACGGCATCTGCCTGGACTACATCCGCTATGCGGGCACCTCATGGGGCTACAACGCCACAGCGGTCGCCCGGTACAACGCGGAATACGGCCTCTCGGGCAATCCGTCGAGCAGCAGCACCCAGTGGCTGAACTGGCGGCGCGATCAGGTCAGCAACCTTGTGAAGCGCACCTACCTCGAGGCCAAGGCTATCAAGCCGAACATCAAGGTCGGCGCAGCCGTGTGGAACAGCTCCACGACAGGCAAGAACAGCTACCTCCAGGACTGGGATCTCTGGCTTACAAACCACTGGCTTGACTATGCCAGCCCGATGGCTTACACCACTACGAACAGCACGTTCAACAGTTGGGTGAACAGCTATTACAACCAGCAGCACGGGCGTCACATCTATCCGGCGCAGGGCTCGTACATGAATACCATCAGCAACTCCATGACGCAGCTCAACTACATCAGGAGCAAGCCGATGCCCGGGTCCGAGCCGTATTCCTACCGCGTGACGAACAGCGGCACGGTTAACAGGACCAGCTTCAAGAACTCGCTGCTCGCGGGGCCGTATGCCAGCACGCAGTCCGTCCCGACGATGTCCTGGATCAGCAGCCCGACGCTCGGCATGCTCAAGGGCATGGTGAGGAACAGCAGCGGAGTGGCGATCTATCCTGCCACCGTCACCATCCAGAGCAAGTCTACGAAGAACAGCGGTACCGGCTTCTACGGGTTCACCGATCTGTCCACCGGCGCCTACACAGTCACCGCGACCGCGGCGGGCTACAACCCGGCGAGCGCCAACGTGACGATCACTGCCGGCAGAGTCACTACCTGCAACCTGACGCTCACGAGCGGCGGTGGCGGCGGCACGGAGATCATCATCGACAACACGTCGGGATCGTTCTCCTGCAGCAGCAACTGGTCCACCGGCACTTCGTCCACCGACAAGTACGGCGTGGACTACCGCTATCGGAGCACGCAGGCCGTCAGCGACCAGGCGACCTGGACGCCGAATATCGGGTCCTCCGGCACCTACGCTGTGTACGCATGGTGGCCTCAGGGATCGAACCGATCGCAGTCCGCTCCGTACACCGTCTACTACAGCGGCGGGACCACGACAGTCAACTGCAACCAGCAGATCAACGGCGGCAGGTGGAACTTGCTCACCACTCAGTACTTCGGCACGGGTACGGGTTATCCGACGAAGCTGTCATGCTGGACGACTACAGGCTATGTCGTCATGGCCGACGCGATCAGATGGCTGAAGCAGTAACATCCTGAGCAAGCGTGGCTGCCGGAGACACCGCTCCGGCAGCCTCCTTCCCCTTGTTCCGGGGATCTCTCCGGGACAACGGCAAGGAGTCATATACAGTTTGAATGCGGCAGGGGAATGGTGGCCCCCCTGCTGGATTCACAACAGCGGCGCCGGGACTCCTGGCGAGTCCCGGTCGCCGCACCGGTTGCGCGTCTTCGGATACGTGCGTCCCGGTCTCATGCGCCACCAACTATAGATCAGCCCTTGCTGTACAGCAGCAAAGAGTTGCTCAATCAAGTTCGAGGAGGCGTATGATGAAACACCTGCATGTCCTGATCGCCCTCGTGGCCGTCCTCATTGCGGCCGTGGCTCCGGCGCATGCCCTGCCCGCGCCCATCATAGTGGACAACACCGATCCCGGCTTCTCTGCATCCGAAAACTGGAGCACGACCACCATAATCCCGGGCTACTACGGCACGAACTACCACTGGAGATACTGCGAGCCGGTGCACGATCCTGCTACGTGGACGTTCACAGTCCCGACCACCGCGAACTACAAGGTCTACGCATGGTGGCCGCAGTATTACTATCATTCACCCACGGCTCCGTACATCATCTACGATTCCGGCGGCTCGAAGGTCGTCTACGTGAACCAGCAGATCAACGGAGCGCAGTGGAGACTGCTCGGCACGTTCCACATGAATGCCGGAACGAACAGAATCCAGCTCTCATGCTGGACGAACCCCGGCTACGTTGTCATTGCCGATGCCGTCAAGATCAGCAGATGACGGGAGGAGGGCATTACCTGCCCTCCCACTGCTCTTGGAAAGCGCAGGATCAGCGAAACAGGAAGGGGTGATCGATCGAGTACACACATTGCTGTGCCTTGATGACTATGCCGGGACCGGCTGCCCGACCAAGCTGTCCTGCCGGACCACTGCCGGCTGCGTCGTGATCGCAGAAGCGATCGAGCGCCACAGGAACTGATCAGTCGTACTATCCGGGGAGGCTTCCGTCTCCCAAGGATCGTCTGCCCGAGCCGCACAGAGAGGCGTCTCCGGCAGGTGATCCGCGGGTTCGGACCCACCTTACGAAGGCCGCGGCAAGGCGGCGGGAATCCCTTGCAACCCGACTTACTGTCCCGCCTCCAGGGCGATTGGCCCGCAAAGCGACCGCTTACTCTATCCGAACGGCAAGGATGTCATCCTGACCAGGTATGTCGGCGGCACATACCAGTGTCGCAGGCAGATCCTCATCAAAGGGAGGTGATGAGCTAAGCAGTTGCATCGGTAGTACAGGTAAGTACCCCAATCAAAAGGAGGAATCGGAAAGTGAGAAAGGTACTAACGTTTGCATTGGTAGCGCTGTTTGCTCTGTCCGCCAGCTATGCGTTCGCAGGCGTGGCCGGACAGAAGATCTGCGTCGACCCCGGTCACGGCGGCTCCGATCCCGGAGCGGTAGGCAACGGACTGCAGGAGAAGGCCATCAACCTGAACATCGGCCTCAAGCTCCGCGACAAGCTCTCGGCTGACGGCGCTACGCCCGTCATGACCAGGAGCAGCGACGTGTACGTCTCGCTCACCGGTCGCTGCAACATCGCGAACAACGCCGGCGCCAACCGGTTCATGAGCACCCACTGCAATGCCGCCACCGCGACGAGCGCCAACGGCACGGAGACCTTCTCCTACTCGTCCACCGGCACCGGCGCCGACCTGCGCAACAAGGTGAACCCGGAGTTGGTCTCCCACATGGGAACGACGAACCGTGGTGTCAAGACGGCCAGCTTCACCGTTCTGACGGGCACGAGCATGCCGGCCATCCTCGGTGAGGTTGCGTTCATCACCAATGCCGGTGACGCCGCCAAGCTCGGCAACGACAGCTACCGGAACGAGGCGGCCCGCGCGTACCTGCACGGCCTCCAGAGCCACTACGGTGAGTCTCCGCATGATCCCGGTGGAGTTGCCGACATCATCATCGACAACTCGAGCGGCGGGTTCTCATGCTCGGCTACGTGGGCAACCGGCACCAGTTCCGGCAGGTATGGCGCCGACTACCGATGGAGAAGCACTGCCGCGGTGAGCGATCCTGCAACCTGGACACCGAACATCCCGGTCGCCGGAAGCTGGACCGTCTACGCATGGTGGGTCGCCGGCACCAACCGGTCGCCCAACTCCGCCTACCAGATCCACACCACGAGTGGCGACACCAACGTGTACGTGAATCAGCAGGCGAACGGCGGTAAGTGGAACAGCCTCGGGAGCCACAATCTCGGCACAGGCGGCGCCTGGGTCAAGAAGAGCTGCTGGGCCACGACCGGCTACGTCGTGATCGCAGACGCGATCAAGTGGCACAAGAACTAGCCTGCCACACATTCCGGGGAGACTTCGGTCTCCCCGGACCATCCGCCCGAGCCGCACGGAGAGGCGTCTCAGGCGGATGGTCCGGGTCGGAGACCCGCAAAGGCCACGGTGAGGCAACGGGCATCCTATGCGCGTCGACTCGCCGTCCCGTCTCCGATGGGCTATCAGTTCGGGCGGCGACCGCTCGCCGTCCGAACGGCAGGGATGCCATCCGGACCGGATATGCCGGCGGCACACGCCAGTGTCGCAGGCAAGTCATCACCGAAAGGAGGTGGTTATCAGGGAAATCGATTGGAAAGTAGTTGCATCGGTAGTACAAAGTAACACGCTGATCAAAGGAGGAATTGGAAAATGAAGAAAATACTGACATTCGCTCTGATAGCGGCATTCGCTCTGTCAGCAAGCTATGCCTTCGCAGGCGTAGCCGGGCAGAAGATCTGCATCGACGCCGGTCATGGTGGCTCCGATCCCGGAGCGGTAGGCAACGGTCTGCAGGAGAAGACAATCAACCTGGACATCGCCCAGAGAATGAACAGCCTGTTCGTCGCGGACGGCGCATCCACCAGGATGACCCGCTCGACCGATGTCTTCGTCTCCCTGCAGGGACGCTGCGACATCGCCAATAGCTGGGGCGCCAACCGCTTCCTCTGCACCCACTGCAACGCCCATAGTGACACGACCGCCCGCGGCACGGAGACCTTCTCCTACTCGGGCACCGGCACGGCCGCTGATCTTCGCAACAAGGTCAACCCCGAGCTGGTCTCTCACATGGGAACGGTTAACCGCGGCGTGAAGACCTACGGCTTCTACGTCCTGGCAAACACCAACATGCCGGCGATCCTCGGCGAGGTTGCGTTCATCAGCAACTCCGGCGACGCCGCCAAGCTCGGCAGTGCGTCCTACCGCCAGGAGGCGGCCCGCGCATACCTGCACGGCACGCAGAGCCACTACGGTGAGACTCCGCATGATCCGGGCACCAGCGTGCCCGACATCATCATCGACAACTCGAGCGGCTCCTTCTCCTGCTCAGCCAACTGGGCGACCGGCACTTCGTCTCCCGACAAGTACGGTGCTGACTATCGCTGGAGATCCACCCAGGCCATCAGCGATCAGGCTACCTGGACGCCGAACATCACGTCTTCCGGAAGCTGGGCCATCTACGCCTGGTGGGCCCAGGGCGGCAACCGCTCGTCGAACATCGCCTACAACATAGACCACACCGGCGGCACCTCTTCCGTGTACGTGAACCAGCAGGCGAACGGCGGCAAGTGGAACAGCCTCGGCAGCTTCAACCTCGGGACCGGCACCGGCTACCCGACCAGACTGTCGTGCTGGGCCGCGACCGGCTACGTCGTAGTCGCTGACGCGATCAAGTGGCATAAGAACTAACCTGCCACACACTCCGGGGAGACTTCGGTCTCCCCGGATCAAACCATCGGCAGGCGTCACCGGCCGATGTGTCGAACTGATCTCCACGGAGTACTGAAGGGAGAGAGCATTGAAGAGAGCGGGAACCATCATCCTAATCCTGGTCGTCCTTCTCGGCCTCGCGTGCGGAGCCTTCGCACAGGAAGCGACGCTGCCGATAAACGAAGGCGGGAAGGTCGCCAATCCACCAAAGAGCCTGCAGCTCGAATACAGGTTTCAGGTCGGTGAATACCGCCGATACGACATGGTAATCATCGGCGAAGGATTCCTTCAACTGCCCGGCCAGACTGAGAAATCGAAGCTGGAGACGCGCACCGAGCTGACTTTCATGCAGCATGTGGAAGCCTTCGTGCCGAAAGACGGCGTCTGGCGGATGGAATGGGACATGATCCGTGGCGCGCTCACCCTGCCGGAGTTCGGAGAGATCACGCTCACCATCCCATCTCTCCAGTACGAGATGGACAAGTACGGCGCCATCAGCAAGGTGAAGGGGCTCGAGGAACTGGCGGTGGCCCCCGGGCTGCCGCAGCAGGAGAGCATGGCGAAGTCCCTCGGCCAACTGACGTCGGTCGGCTTCCCGAAGAAGGAACTGAAGCTCGGCGATACCTGGGAGCAGGAGTATCAGATCGAGGTGCAGGACCAGGAGCCCATCACCGTGAAGACGACCTCCAAGCTGCTGGACTATGAGATCCTCGACGGCGTCAACTGCGCCAAGATTTTGACAACCTACGAGACTCCGTTCAGGCTGTCCGACAAGAAGAAGGACGCCGAGGAGAAACCGAAGCCCGGGGGCGCTGAGGATGCGTCCGCGGAGAAACCCGTCGTGCTCGTCGGCTCGGAGAAAGGCGAGTTCTGCACGCATTTCGCCTACGGTGACGGCAAGATCATGCGCATCTCCGGCACTCTGGAGATAACGGCCGACCTGGAGGGCAAGGAGCCGGTGGCAGTCAACATCGAACCCCCTTCTACCGCCACCCCCGAAGAAGCCGCACGGATGAAGCAGGAGCAGGAGATGCTGAAGCACGACGTCAGCATCAAGTACACCATGACATCGGTCTTCAACCCCAAGATGCCCGACTCAGCGGTTGAGAGGAAGAGGAAGTGAGGCAGACCATGCAGAGACTCATACGGACCGCCATTATCTCCATCTTTGTCGCATCGATCGCCGCGGTCCCGGCGGCGGCCATCGAACTCGGCGAGGGCACGCGCCTCGGGCTGAACGGCACCTTCGCCGCGCCCGTATGGTCGCCCGACGGAAGCGGGCTCGCGCTCGCCGGGAGCGACTACAATGGCCTCTACTTCACCGATCTCTTCGGCAACCTCTCGCAGATATCCGACGCGCCGATGTCCGGATGGAGGCCGAGTTGGTCGCCGGACGGGCAGAGCATCGCCTTCAGGACCAGAGACGAGATCGGCATGGGAATGCAGATGAACGTGGCCGGCCGCGACGGAGAGTCCAAGCCCGTCAGCCCGACGCTGAACGACCTGATCCCGGGCACGTGGGGCAAGGACGGCCTCACATACCGCTCCGGCGACGAACTGATCACCGTGGACAAGGACGGGAAGGTGGTCCGCGTCTACAGCCTGTCGCAGGGCCGAGGGCTCCTAGCGCGGATCGCCAGCGTCGCGGGATCGATGATGATGGGCCAGGTCACCGGCTCGACCTTCACCGCGTTCGGCCTGCTGATGTCGTCCCAGCGCGCGGAGGGACTTCCCGCCGAGAGCGGAGTCTACGTCGATTCGGACAACCAGGTCTGGATCGTCGATGAGCACGGCAACAAGAAGAAGCTGATCGACGTCGATGGCGAGCACGGCTACTTCAACCCCGTGGAATCGGCGGACGGGAAGTATGCGGTGTCCGGGCTCAGCGGCAACCTCTACGTGACCGACCCGAGGACCGGCGACGTCCTGGAACTAGGCAACGGGTCCAATCCCACGTGGTCGCCCGACGGTCGGGGACTGATATTCGAGCGCACGACGGACGACGGGCACCAACTGACGTCATCGGACCTCTGGTACTACGGCCTGGACGGCACCGCCTACCAGTTGACGAACACGCCGGAGATCGAGACGCAGGCATCCTGGTCGCCGGACGGAAATTCCCTCGTTTATATCATCGACGGGGTGGTCTACGTCGCTCCGATAGAGTAGAACCACAATCGTCGTAGGAGGAGACTCCGATCCCCGAAGCATAGCCGGATCGTTGCAGGAGGAGATTCCGATCCCCGGACGACGGGCGTCGTCGAGGGGATCTTGCTTCTGCCTCCCGCCTGCATCGGCGGGGTTCCTGCCATGCGGTCTCCGGGCGGTCGGGGTTACCGGTCTCCGATCGGAAAACCCCTCCTACGCCGCCGGAGGGCGATTCCCTCCCATCCGTAGGAGGGATTTTGCGGTCTGAACAGACCGCCAATCCCGACGGTCGCATCCAGTGGTCGTCGGAGTTACCGGTCTCCGA
>CAYXOC010000073.1:0-10893 GCA_964466715.1 uncultured bacterium | reverse complement strand
AGCAGCTTCCAGCTGCGATCAAGTCTTGTAGGAGCAGCTTCCAGCTGCGATCAAGCCATGTAGGAGCAGCTTCTAGCTGCGATCGCGGCTGGGAAGCCGCTCCTACAACTACGGGTCATCGCGGCTGGAAGCCGCTCCTACGATGGGTGTTTGGGTCACCCTCGTGTTCGCCGCACACGGAGGAAATGCCTGCTCATCCCCAACATGCAAAAAAGGCACGGCGGATCGGATCCACCGCGCCCCTTCTTCCGTATTTCCGCTTCCGACTCTCCGCTACCGCGTCAAGCGGTCCGCGAGAGCCTCGTGCTCCTGCCAGATCTCGATCGGCAGGGAGTAGCCGAACTGTTGGAACCACTCGGTCTGGCTCTCGAGTTCCTCGTACCACGCTTCCTTGTCCACGTGGGTCAGCTCCTCCATCGTCTGGTAGGAGATCTTGAGCCCGCTCAGATGCATGCTTCCGGCGGCGGGCACGTGGCCGATCGGCGTCTCGACCGCAGCGGCCTGGCCCTTGCACCGCTCGATGATCCACTTCAGCACGCGGAGGTTGTCGCCGAACCCCGGCCACAGGAACTTGCCGTTCTCATCCTGGCGGAACCAGTTGACGCGGAAGATCTTCGGCGGGTCAGTCAGGCGCCGGCCCACCTCGAGCCAGTGACTGAAGTAGTCGGCCATGTTATAGCCGCAGAACGGGAGCATCGCCATCGGATCACGCCGGACGACTCCCTGCGCGCCGAGCGCGGCGGCCGTCGTCTCGGAGGCCATCGTGGCGCCGATGTAGGTCCCGTGCTGCCAGTTGAACGACTGATAGACGAGCGGCGCAACCCTGGCTCGGCGCGCGCCGAACAGGATCGCGGAGATCGGGACTCCCTGCGGGTTCTGCCACTCGGGGGAAATGCTCGGGCACTGGGAAGCAGGAGCGGTGAACCGGGCATTCGGATGCGCGCCCTTCTCGCCGCATGCGGGTGTCCAGGGCTGACCCTGCCAATCGGTCCCGTGCTCGGGCGGATCGTCGTCGTGGCCTTCCCACCATACTCTGCCGTCGGGACAAAGCACCACGTTCGTGTAGATCGTGTTCCGAGCGATGGTCTTCATGGCGTTCGGGTTCGACTTGAAGTTCGTTCCCGGCACGACGCCGAAGAACCCGGCCTCGGGGTTGATGGCCCACAGCCGGCCGTCCGGACCGATGCGCATCCAGGCGATGTCGTCGCCGACGGTCCAGACCTTCCAACCGGGCATCGACTCCGGCGGCACGAGCATTGCGAGGTTGGTCTTCCCGCATGCGCTGGGGAAGGCGCCCGCGATGTAGTGGACCTCGCCCTCGGGGTTCTCGACGCCGAGGATCAGCATATGCTCGGCCATCCAGCCCTCCTGTCGGCCGAGCCAGCTTGCGATCCGAAGCGCCAGGCACTTCTTGCCGAGCAAGACGTTCCCGCCGTATCCGGAGCCGACGCTCCAGATGGTGTTGTCCTCGGGGAAGTGACAGATGTATCGGCGATCGATGTCCAACTCGTGCTTCGAGTGCAGACACTTGACGAAATCCGGCGAATGGTCGAGCTCATCGAGCGCGATCTTGCCCATGCGGGTCATGATGCGCATGTTGAGCACGACGTAGATGCTGTCTGTAAGCTCGATCCCTATCTTGCTGAACGGCGAATCGGGCACGCCCATGATGAATGGCACCACATACATGGTTCGGCCGCGCATGGAGCCGTCGAAGAGGGCCCCAAGCTTGCTGTAGGCTTCCTCGGGCGACATCCAATTGTTCGTTGGACCGGCGTCTTCTTGTCTCGTGGTGCAGATGAAAGTCAGATGCTCTGTGCGCGCCACGTCGTTCTTTGCCGTGCGATGCAGAACGCAGCCCGGAAGCTTGTCCTGGTCCAACTGTATGAGTTCGCCAGTCCGGATAGCTTCGGCTGTCAGACGCTCTCTCTCCTCTTCGGAGCCATCGCACCATACGACGCGGTCCGGCTTGCACAGCCTCGCCATTTCGTCTACCCATTCAAGCACGGCTCTGTTCCCGATCGTCTTCACTTCCTTTGCAATAGTCTGGCCCCGGCCGATCCCCGCGCTGCCAGGCCCATAGGGACAAAAAAGGCCGAATATCCGTCTGCGAAGGAAGTGACCAGTCAACAGTGATCAGTGAACAGTGGGAAACTCCCACGCTGCTCACTGGTTACTGGCGACTGATCACCGCCTTTGGCGGGTATTCGGCCTTCCGTTCAGACAAGCTACCGAGATATGGAGGTACCCACCGGTATGCAAGTGCGGAGAGACCGTCATATTTGTTCAGGTTCACGAACGGGCCGGTACTTCGTGGCGGACACTCCGCGTTCTCGCTTGCTGCGGCCCGTTCTAAGACTTCCGATGTTATGATATACGGAACGGCACAACAAAGTCAAGAGGCCCACACCGCAAAGTTGAGCTCCGGCACAACGGTGGGTTGCAGAGAAGGCATGATCCGTGATGCGTGACGGATCGGTCAGTCGCGCATCACGAGCCATCTACTACCTCGGCCAGCGGAGGTGGACAGGGAGCATCTCCGGGAACGGCGCGTGCGGGTCAAGCTGGTACCAGTAGCCGACCGACGCGATGTCGTCCTGGAGCGGCTGGTATTTCCAGTTGGGCCACCATCCCAGCGCCTGCATCGTGACCTTGAGGTCCGTCTCGAACCGGATCGGGTCGGGTACGTGCCAGCGGTATAGTCCGTGCTTCGGGACCTCGCCGGGCTCCTTGCGCCAGAGCGGGTAGCCGAGGAACGGGGTGGAGTATGTGTCGCCGAAGCACCACGCGCCGCCGAAGTAGTCCTCCGTGCCGGTGCCGCAGATGGTCGGCGCGTCGGCCTTGTCGCCGTCGATGAAGAACTTGATCTCGCCTTCGCCCCACCAGCCGTTCGCGAGCTGAGTCCAGGCCATGTACGTGCCGACGTACTGCCCCTTGCCCTTGATCCCGTCGAGGATCACGTGCTCCGGGGCCTCGATGGGAGTCACCGCGCGCCGCCACTGGGCGTGGAAGTAGGCCGCGTCGTCGGGAACCTCGTCCAGCTCGTAGGTGATCTGGTAGAAGAAGCCTCCGATCTCCTCCCATCGCTGGTTCTCGACCTCGATGCGCGCATGCTTGCGGAAGGGCATCGGCCAGTAGGAATTGAAGCCGCCGTTCGGGTTGACAGCGATCATCATCGAGTTGATGTTGACCCTGAGCGCGTGGCCGTTGCAGAAGAAGTCGCCGAGCGGGACCTCGACGGACGGGGTCTTCTCGCCGTCCCAGTACATGCGGAGTATGCAGTCGCGGTAGGCCTTCGGATCGACGGTGATCCAGATATGGCGGATCGTGCCCGGACCCTCTATGTCGGCGAGCACGGTGTTCGACTCGGGAGGGAGCGTGATGCACGGGCGGACCTTCCAGCCCTTGCCGAGCCAAGCGCCCGCGTTCTTCTCGTCGGGGATCTCCTGCGCTCCGCCGCCGACCCTTCCGTCCGGGTTCTCGGCGGATATGCTCCGGGTCTTGCCGTTCGAGACCCGGGCGATGTCGAACATACCGAATGGCAGCACGGTCATGGCGTGATACGACCTCCTGTTGGTGTGTAAGCCGGGAACAGATTACCAGCCGTGCAGGGGGAAGTCAATGGGAGTGTGGGAGTTCGTTCAGGGCGAACGCATCTCCTGTGTAGGAGGGATTAGCGATCCCTTAGGATCGCTAATCCCGACGTCGGAGTTAGCGGACGCAAACCGTCCGCAAGACTCCTCCCACATGGGCAATGATGGGTAGACAAGATGCGTTCGCCCTGGGGAGTCCGTACTCCTACTCGTACTCGTGCTCCCACTCGCCGGTGTGACGCCGGCGCGCGCGAGGGAATCATGCGAGTAGACCATCCGGTAGGAGGAGCGCACATGGTGAAGATCGAGAACAATATCGGCGGGGCGGAGCGCAACGTACGGATCGGGCTCGGAGCCGCGCTGATCGGCCTCGGGGCGGCGAAACATCTTGCCAAGCCGGCGCGCATCGCGATGGGGGCTGTTGGAGCTTACGGGCTGATCACGGGGCTCGTCCACTTCGACCCGATCGCGCAGGCGCTGGGGCACAATTCATACCCGTCCGCACACCAACCGCACGAGTAGATCGTGCTATAATACCAAAGGCAATAGCGCCGAACGCTATGCCGCCACTACCGGGGGCTAGATACAGCAGGTGAGCAAGCCGACGTTCCGAGTATACATTGACGAATCCGGAGATGAAGGTTTCCGGTTTGGACAGGGCAGTTCTGACTGGTTCGTGATCGCAGGGGTTGTGCTCAAGTGCGCAAACGAACTCGAGGAGGTGAAACTGGTAGATGAGGTTCGCTCTCTGCTCAAACGTCCGGAGAGGAAACCTCTGCATTTCCGCGACCTGCGCCACGAGCACCGAGTTCCATACGCTGAGCGTATATCCGGCTCGGGCTTGAGGGCCTTCTCGATACTCGTGCACAAACCAAGTCTCATGGAGCCGGAGAACTTTGCCCAGGGAAATCGCTTGTACTTCTATGCCACCCGCTATCTGCTTGAGCGTGTTTCGTGGTATTGCCGGGACCACAGACCACAGCAAGATACCGGCGATGGTTCGGTGGAAGTTGTGTTTTCTAACCGGTCAGGCATGTCCTACGAGTCGCTCAGGGGCTACCTCAAACGCCTTGAGGCGAACTCACCGGCTTGGGGAGTGACGATCGATTGGAACGTGATCAACTGCGATCAGGTTCGTTCGCTTTGTCACGGGAAGCGCATGGGGCTACAGATCGCCGATGCTGTCGCCAGTAGTGCGTACTACGCCGTTCAGCCATCGCAATACGGCTTCACTGAAGATCGCTATCTGCGGATATTGCTTCCACGTTTCTATCGGTACAAAGGTTCTCTCTGGGGATATGGTATCAAGCTGTGGCCAAAGGAAGCCGAAGCGATCCGTGCGCGTGGAGAGGTGCTGTCAGAAGTAAAATGAAAAATGCAGGTCCCGAGCCGCAGGATCCCACCCACAAGGGGCTGCCGCCCTCATCGGGCGACCAGCGGTAGCTCTCGCGCATACCTGCACAATCATTATATGCCACTACTGCCCGTTTTTCAACACTTTTTCAGAATGTTCTTGAGAAATCCCGCACGAACGTCCCGCGGGTGTCGCGGCCGTTTCCGCTCGGGCCGAGTGCCGTCATCGACTCCTTAGCGTGCGTCTTGTGATATAATGAGTCACCTGTTGCACGCGAGGTGACCTGTTTGAAACCGACTCTGGATCCGCACGTCTTCTTTCAGCGGGAGTATGAAGCCGTTACTCCCGCTCTTCCGTTTGTGGCTCAGACATCCGAGGAAGCGCTCGCTTGGCAGAGGAAGGCCCGCGCCCGCCTGAGGAAGCTGCTCGGCGATATGCCCGGGATCACCGGCCCGGTGAAGTCGCGCGTGCTGGAGGAGCGAACCTTCCCCGGCTACACGCGCACGAAGCTCGAACTCGAGACCCAGCCGGGACTCCTGGCGGTCGCGTACTACCTCCTCCCCGACGACCGGCCTGCGAAGGGCCCGGCGGTGCTGGCGGTCCCGGGGCACAGCAAGTCGGTCGATGAGCTGGTCGGCGGCATCGACGGCAAGGGCGATCCGCTCGACTATGCGCTCCAGTGCTGCAAGGCGGGACTCCCGACCCTTGCGATGGAGCAGATCGCGTTCGGCGAGCGTCGGCACAAGGAAGCGATCCGGGAGAAGCCGGAGGGCGGGACGTTCTGCATCGTTCCTTCCGGGGCGGCGCTGATGCTCGGGCGGAACCTGACCGGCTACCGCGTGCTCGATGCGCAGAGAGCGCTCGACTGGCTCTCCGCGCGCCCGGAGGTCGATCCGAAGCGGCTCGGCATCACCGGCATCTCGGGCGGCGGGCTCACGACGTTTTTCACGATGGCGCTCGACACCCGGCTCAAGGCGTGCCTCGTGAGCGGGTACTTCAACACGTTCCGCGACTCCGTGTACTCGATCTACCACTGCACGGACAACTTCGTGCCGGGGATCCTCCGGTGGTACGAGATGCCGGATATGGTCGGGATGATCGCTCCCAGGCGCGCATATTTCATGCAGGGCGACGAGGACGACATCTTCCCGATCAAGGGCTTCAAGCAGGCGGTGAAGAAGGCTAAGGAGATATACAAGGTCTACGGCGTCCCGGAGCGGATGGCGTCCGAGGTCTTCCACGGCGTACACGAATGGAAGGGGCAGAAGGGCGTCGCGTGGCTGGCGGAGGCGCTGAGGAGCTGACGCGGGGGCGCCGGGACGCGGGGATAGCACGGTGTGTGCCTTGTGGGGAGCGCCCGCCATCGCGTTCCGCTTGGTGGATACCTACAACCAACGGAACGGGACAGCGCCCGTTCCCTACGTGCCTAGACCTCGGGGTATCTCACGTAGGAAGCGCCCGCCGTCGCGTTCCGCTTGGTGGATACCTACAACCAACGGAACGGGACAGCGCCGGTTCCCTATGTGGGTACTTCTGGGTGGCGCGAAGATTCGGATGCTTCGGCAGCGCCGCTGCGCTCTGCTACCGAAGCATCGAGGTTAGGACAAGAGACGGGCATCGGTCCCATATGTCCCATAAGGACCCGTGGGATCGATGAGACCGATAGGACGGGTAGGAAGCATGGTTGAGCAGATAGTTCGGCAACTTGAGCAGGCGCTGAGGAGTTCGGCGCTGGTGCAGTCATTCTCGGGGGTCCGCACCGTCTTCGGCAGCGGACCGGGGATCTCGGAGGAGCACACGTCCCTCGCGCTGGCATACGGGTTCGCCTATGCCAGACGCACGCTCGCCGGGATGACGAAGGGCGTGCTGATCGTCGGCAGGGACCCGCGGCCGACCGGCGATGCGATCGGTGTCGCACTCGCGCGGGGATTCCTGGCCGGGGCGGAGTGCGCGAAGTGCAAGGTGCAGATCTACGACCTCGGTATCATCACCACGCCGCTGATCGAGACCGCCGTCGTCGCACTCAGGGCGCACGGCGGCGTGATGATCACCGCGAGCCATAACCCTCTCACCGATAACGGCTTCAAGTTCCTGACGGGCGTGCAGTCGATCGTCGCCGCCGGGTCCGAGGATGCGCCTCCGGGAGCGCTGCTCTCCGCGTCGGCGATGGGAGCGGTGGTGCGCGATGTAGCCTCGATAGCCGCCGATGACGCCGCCGAGTTCATCAAGTATACCTCCAGGGTGGACGAGAAGGCGCTTCGGAAGGCGTTCGGCACCGGCGAAGACCACGTCCACCGTGTGAAAGCCGAGCGCGCCTACCTCGACTTCATCGGCCGGCAGTGGGGGATCCAGCCGCACTGCCTCAAGCCGCTCACGCTCGGTCCGGCGCTGCTCGACCCGAACGGCGGCGCGGCGTGCGGGATCGGCGCCCGCGTCCTCGAGCACTTCGGCGTCCGGGCGATCGAGGTCAACGCGGAACTCGGCTACCCCGAGCACGCGATCGATACCGACGGCATCGACCCCGCAAGCGGCAAGCACATGCTCCTGCGAGTGGCGCGTGCGTCGGCGCGCGAGGGAGCGCGGTTCGGCATCGCGTTCGACTACGATGCGGACCGGGGCAACATCGTACTCCCGGGCCACGACGAGGCGACGAGCATCATCCAGCCGCAGTCGGTGGCGGCGGTGAACATCGCCCTCGCGCTCACCCACTGGGAGATGCAGCACGGTTCGCGGACCGGAGTCCGCTCCCACAATCGGCGCAGCGCAGGAGCCGATTCCGATCCGCGACATGGACAGTTGGCGGTCGTGCTCTCCGATGCCACATCAGGCGCGTCGGAGCAGATCGCCCGGCTGTTCAAGGCGAAGGTATTCATGGTCGAGACCGGCGAGATCAACGTCGTCACGCGGATGCACCAACTCCGCCAGGAGGGATACGAGGTCCCGATCGGCGTCGAGGGAGCGAACGGCGGCACGATCTTCGGTGAATCGACGTGCCGCGACGGCCTCCAGACGGCGATGTGCGCCGCTCTCGGCGACGAGCAGCCGGCTCTGGCGGCGCAGTGGATGGCCGTGCTGAAGCGCAACCGGTGCGACGCCCTCTCCGCCGGCGGCGACTGCCTGCGGTTCCCCGAGATCATCAAGGCCGTGCCCAGGTACTACAACCGCATGTTCCGGTTCGAGGGACCGGCGCTCACTCATGCCGAGATGAAGTCGCGGATCGAGGAGTGCTTCGAGAGACAGCTCTGGCCGGACCTCTCCCGGCACTACAAGTCGTTCAAGTTCCTCAACTTCGAGGGCACCGAGCAGGTCAGGAAGCGCACCGGCGACGAGACCGGCGGCTGGCGCGTGATGCTCCAGGACGGCGCGCAGAAGGCGTTCATCTTCGCGCGCGGTTCGCGGACCGAGGCCGGCGTCTGGCGCATCATCGTCGATGACCCGAGCCACGAGAGAGGAAAACTCCTGGCCGATGCAGGAATAGGGCTGATGAAGGCCGCTTGCGCGGACAGTCATTAACAGACCACGGAGGAGAGTTCAGGTGGGCAAGAGCATAGACATCGCACTCATCGGGGGCATCAACTGCCTGCTTCGCCCGATAGGCTTGGAGCTGCGGAAGACGTCCGGACTGGTGCTGGACCGCAGTCGGGGCTTCACGCTCTACGGCTACCGGAAACGCGATGGTTCTTTCGACTACGAAAAGTACCGCGAGATCCAGACGGCGGGGAACAAGCGCAAGATCAACAACGTCTGGGTCCGCGAGGGCAACATAGAATTCCTTTCCAACTACATAAAGAAGTCGCTGCCGGATGTGAAGTTCGGCATCTGCCACGGCACCCGGAACGGCAAGGAACAGGAGTGGTTCAGGAAGTACCTGGGCTGCGAAGTGATCGGGACCGAGATCTCCGATACCGCGGAGAAGTTCCCTCACACGATCCAGTGGGATTTCCACGAAGTAAAGCCCGAGTGGATAGACTCGGTGGATTTCATCTACAGCAACTCCCTCGACCACAGCTTCGACCCGGAGAAGTGCCTCAATGCATGGATGAGCTGCGTCAAGCCCGGCGGCCTCTGCATACTGGAGCACGGGCGCCTGCACACGGCCAACCATGCCAGCAGGCTCGACCCGTTCGGCGCGAGCCTGATCCAAATGCCCTATCTGATCACGATCTGGGGAAGGGGCCGCTACGCCGTTCGCGAGATCATCGAGGCTCCGGTGCAGGAGAAGCAGTCGTCCTTCATCGTGATCCAGAGGCTCCAGGGGTAGGAGCATGGATCTGCCGCTGGGAATCTCGACGTGGTCGCTGAACGGCCTCGCGTCGCCGGGACTGGGCGTGGTGCTCGACGGCGGCGCTCATTACCTGCCTGAGCACGGGCCCGGAATTCGACGGTTCGCGGACGAGATGGCCGACGCGATCCTGGCATCGGAGATTCGCTCCGTGGAGGTCTGGCACAGTTGGTCGCTCTACGACGATCACGTCCTCCGGCCGTTCGAGCGGCTCGCGGAGGCCGGACTGATCGGCTCGATGCACGCGCCATTCGGAGCCGCGTTCGACATCTCCTCGCCGGATGAGGTCGTCCGGCGCGCGGGAGTCGGCGCATGTCGACGGGCGGCCGGTCTGCTGCGACGTCTCGGCGGCGAGGTGCTCACCATCCACGGCGGGACCGCTACCGAGGATCCCTCGGAGATCCCGCTCAGGACCGACCAGTGCGTAAGGAGCCTGACCGAGTTGGCGGACTACTGCGCCGATCTCGGCGTCAGGGTCGCGCTCGAGGCGATCGTCGGGCAGGTCGTCGGCAGCACGGGCGGCGAGGTCGAGGCGATCCTCGACCGGGTCGCAAGGCCGAACGCGGGCGCATGCATCGACGTCAACCACATCTTCCCGCCGGACCAGCTTATCCCGACCGTGCGGTCGCTCGGCAGCCGCATATTCACGCTTCACATCTCCGACTACGACGGCGTCCAGGAGAAGCACTGGCTTCCGATGAGAGGGACCATCGACTGGCAGGGGCTCATACGAGCGCTCCGGACGGTCGGCTACGCGGGGGCGTTTCCGTACGAGGTGCGCTTCGAGGCGGAGACGATCGCCGAGACCGTGGCGGGGATAGAGCGAAACTACAGAGAGCTGTCCGAGCGCTGATCCCGGATCAGGTAGGCGCACCGCCGACTGCCGGACGGGATATGCTCTATCCGCTCGACGTCCACCCCGAGCACCCGCCGAAAGAGCTCCAGTTCGACCGCGCACGCCTGCGGGAAGAGGCTCACGATCCTGCTGAGCACGCAGTTGTACGTGTGCAGCTCATAGCCGCCGTCCACCTCGTGCCATTCAGCCATCGCATCGTCATCGTTCAGCAGCTCGGTCAGCCGGATGATCTTCTGCTCGAGGTCGAGGCCCGCGAGCCTGGCCGAGTACTTCCTTTCGAGGCTCGCCGATCTTGCGTGGAATATGCGGTGGATCTTCTCCTCGCCGTCAAGCTCGGCGATCTGGTTGAGGATCGAGGTTGCGAGGGCTTCGTAGCGTTTGGGGAAAAGCTCATCGGCGAGGGGAGAGAGGACGTACACCGCGACCGGACGGCCGACCGGCCTCCTGGTGACGCGCTGTTCGACGAGGTCGGCTGCCTGCAGATGAGTCAGTTGGTGACGAACCGCGACGGACGTCATGCCGAGGTGCTCGGCAAGCTCCGAGGCGGTCAGCTCCCCACGCTTCTTCAGCGTGTTGAGTATCTCCCTGCGTGTAGCTGTTAGTTGACGCGGCATTATCTGCACCTGGAGAATCCCGGGTCAGTCTGAGACGATCCGTCGTTCTGAGCTAAGCGAGGAATCCGGCCGCATGATGATCGACTACTCCTGTCGTCGATCATCGTCCGTATCGCTCCCAAGAAACCTCGCACCGTGAGGCTCCGGCTAGCCCCGACCGTCCTTCGATACGCTTCGCTACTCAGGACTAGCGG
>CAYXOC010000072.1:0-11758 GCA_964466715.1 uncultured bacterium | reverse complement strand
ATCGGCCAGGTCCACGGCCGCGAGAAGCTCACCGACAACCATCCCTCGCCGGACTACGTGAGCGGCTTCCTGCAGTTCGCGAACG
Organism: uncultured bacterium; assembly: GCA_964466715.1. Classification (GTDB taxonomy): domain Bacteria; phylum Armatimonadota; class UBA5829; order DTJY01; family DTJY01; genus CAYXOC01. Next base: position 11,673 of record CAYXOC010000072.1, on the reverse strand, counting down.
GCGTCCGGGGGATCATCGAGGTCGGAAGCCTCGCGCCGGACACACCGGAGGTCGAGTACTGGTGGCGCAAGGTCAAGATCAGCATCCAGGGCACCGAGGGGTTCGCGGAGTGCTTCGTCGGCGGCGGCTGGAGAGCATGCACGAAGAGCGGCGGGTTCCGCGAGGACCTCGAGGAGGGCACGTGGGACGGCGACTCCGAGCAGGCGCCGTATATCCAGGATATCGCCGAGTACCTCGACGGCACGAAGGAGCATCCGTGCAACGGCGAGCAGGCGTACAAGGATGAGGAGATCATGTGCGGCATCATCCGCTCAGCGGCGGAGAGAAAGCAGATCATGCTCCCACTCGGCCCGAGCGACGAGCTCGAACTCGATACTCTCGATCGGATTCTGCCCGAAGAGTAAGACCAAGCACAAGCAGCCAGGGTCTTCACATGCAGATGCGGAGCGCGGGATTCCCGCGATCCGCATTTTGCGTTATACTGGGTCGTGACACACCCTCATGCCCATGCTCTCCTTGCCCTGACCCTTCGCGGGAATAACAGGCCGAACAATTGGGTAAGAAGGCATAGAGGATATCAGCACATGAGACATCCTGAGGAAAAGCCAGGCAGGACCGCCCTGCAGATCGCCCTGATCTACGTAGTCCTGTCTGCGATATGGATACTGTTCTCCGACCTGCTGCTGATCGGCGTCAGCGACCCGGAGCTGTTCGGCACCCTGTCGATCGTCAAAGGTTGGTTCTTCGTGCTCGTCACCGGCGTGCTGCTGTACCTGATGGTGCAGCGCACGATCTCGCGCATCCTGCACGCGGAAGCCCGGATGGCTCTCATCTTCAACAGCGTCAACGACGCGATCGCGCTCTTCTACCTCGAGGGAGGACGCCCGGGCAACTTCATCTCGGCCAACAGGACGGCTATCGAGCAACTCGGCTACACGAGCGAGGAACTCAGCAACATGACGCCGCTGGACCTTATCAAGCCGGAACTGCGCGATGAGGCGCTGGGCGCGGTCCGCGAGCTGTGCCGGACTGGGAGCGCCGTGACGGAAACGTGCGTGCTGGCGAAAGACGGCCGCGAGATCCCGGTAGAGATCAACGTCAAGACGGTCAGAGTCGAGGGCAGGGTGATGGGCGCAGCCGTCGTGCGCAATGTCGCGGAGCGGAAGCGCGCGGAAAGGGAGCGGCGAGAGCAGGCTGTCGAGGCCGAGAGGGACAAACGCCGTTTCTACCGTGAGACGATCATGGCCGTTACCGGAGGCAGGTTCGAGCTTGCGGACCCCGCGGACGCCAAGGACTGGATCCGCGACCCCGAGTTGGCGCTCCACATATCCGGGCCACAGGAACTTGCAAACGCCCGTCACGAGGTGCTAGAGTACTGTCGAAAGGTCGGGATGAGCGAGGACTCCGTGTACGAGTTCGAGCTGGCCGTTGGCGAATCGCTCGGGAACGCCGTGAAGCATGCCGGAGAGGGTTGGCTCTATGCAGGCGTCAGGGACGGCTCCATCTGGGTGGCGGTCGTCGATCACGGCAAGGGGATAGACACCTTCATGATCCCGAAGGTCGCCCTCCTCACAGGTTTTACCACGAAGGCTTCCATGGGCCTCGGGTACACGCTGATACTTCGGGTGTGCGACCATGTCAAACTGGCGACGGGCCCGGAGGGGACGACCGTCGTGATGGAGAAGTCGCTGAAGCCGATATCCGAGCTTGAGGACCGTCTCTCCGTCTTCACTGGAATCGAGTAAGATGCCCATGCCAAGATGCCGCATACTACCCAGCCTCGCGCTCCTGCTGCTCCTGATACCGATGACCTCCTCGGCCGCGCCGGACTACACGGTCAGCCTGGTCGATCCGAGCGTCAGGGCAGTTCGCGGACAGACCGCCGAACTTGTCGTCGGGATCGAGTTCCTGGACGGGTTTGCCAGCAGCGGGATCACTCTGCAGGTACCCCAGGCTCCCGGCGCGGCTTCGTTCACCCCGGCAGCCCTGTCCGGGGAAGGCGGCTCGCTCCTGCGCATCGATACCGGCGCTCTCGACCCCGGAGTCTACAACTGGCACGTGCAGGCGGTCTCGGACGGCTCGATCAGGTCCGCGCCCTTCACCCTGGAGGTGATCGCCGCCGCCGAACTCGAGTTCTACACCTTCGACGCGGGGCTGAACAAGATCACCCTGTCATCACTGAGCCCGACCTCTCAGAGCGTCACTGAGATCTACCTCACGGGCAGGGGCTCCGACGGCTTCCAGTTCGCCACAGGCACTCCCATCACGCTCACGTCGGGCAACCCGGAGATCCTCGCCGTCTATCCGCATCCGGACGGCCACTTCCGCGTCTACGCGATCGACAGCGGCAGCACGCTCCTGACCGCGACGGCGCCGGACGGTTACTCGCGGTCGATCCCGGTCAGCATCGACATCCCGTCTCAGCCGCGGATCACCGAGATGAGCGTGAGCCCGAGCACCGTCACCAACAGGGGCGACGAGACGATCACGTTCACCGCGACCGGGACCGGTCCGCTCACCTCCGTCGCTTACGACGGCCTGACCCTCACCAACGACAGCGGCTTCTGGTACAACGACGGGCGGTCGTACATCGGCGCCGGATGCGTGCCCGAGGGCCTTCCGCCGGGGAGCGCCTACCTGTTCCGCGCTCAGATGGCGCCGGATACGGTCAGAGTGGTTCCGCTGACGGTCGTGAACGATCCCACAAGGGGAATGATCAGAGGTGCGGTGTACCCGCGCGCGCCGGGCGGACCGGGTGCGGTGAGCGGCCGGATCGAGGTCTACGACACGGGTGGTGTGGTCGTCGCGGATACCGATTGCGGCAGGGAGTTCGGCATCGGTTACCTCCCGCCGGGAACATACAAACTGCGGTTTGCGCCGTCGGACGAGCAGGCGCTCCGGCCCGAGTGGTGGCCGAACGCCGACAGCTTCGAGTCCGCCTCGGATGTCATCGTGACCGCCGGAGGCACGGTTGACGGCATCTACTTCTTCCCCTCGCCGCCCGACGAGCCGCAGCCTCCGAGGATCGTCTCGACCGCTCCCGCCGACGGGGAGATCGGCGTCGTGCGCGCGACGATCACCGCCGTGTTCAGCCGGCCGATGGACGTCTCCACGCTCAACTCGGACACCTTCCGCGTGGCCGATGGGCAGGGCTCGCCGGTGTCCGGCACGATAACCTGCCCTGACGGGATCACCGCCGTGTTCACACCGTCCGTGCCTCTGGCCGACGGTGCGACGTTCACCTGCACCGTGACCACGGGAGCCGCCGATACGGAGGGCCTCCCCCTTGCGCAGGACCACTCCTGGAGCTTCTCGACGGCGGCGGACGCGGACCTCCTCAGCGAGGCGAGGGAGCTGTCGGACGGGGTATCGGTGGCGCTCGGCGGCAAGATCGTGCATCTCCACCAGGGAGGGTTCGCCTACATCGCGGAGCCTGATCGGTCGTCCGGGATGCGGATCGAGGGAACGATCTCAGACGCATCCGACCGATCAGTGGTCTCGCTGACGGGCGTGGTGGCGACGACTCCCGGCGGCGAGAGGTACATCGACGTCCGAAGCCTCACGGTCTCAGGAGAGGAGGATACCCGCCCCGTCGGAGTCCCGGTCCGCGCGCTCGACAGCCGGATGATGGACGGCCTGTGCGTCAGGGCGTGGGGGCGTGTCTACGATCCCGGCGCAAGCTCGTTTGTCCTCTCCGATGGGTCCGGCAGCCAGGGAGTGATCGTGATTACCCCGGAGCCGCACGGGTTCGCCGAGGGAGCGGTGGTCTCCGTGACCGGCGCGGCCGGATGGGAGGGCCGGCGCGTCATCTATGCGGAGACCGTCGGCACAGTAACATCCGACTGAGTGCGCACTGACACCGTAGCCCAGTCCTCTATGGGCGTCGGGGTTGATCATACCTGACGGGGACAAGCCCCTAGGCTACGAGGGTATCGGCGGTGCTTTCGTCAAAACCGGTCCGACATCCAATTCAGGAGTGGCATGACTGCGGCTGATCTGCTACAATCTCCACGGGGAGACCCGCCGACCTGCAACCCCTATTCCCCAGCGCGGAGGCGTTAGTGCAAGAGCTAGAGAGAATTGTCAGTGCGATCAGCGGCTTTCTCTGGGGGCCGCCGATGCTCATACTCCTCGTCGGGACCCACCTGTTCCTGACGTTCCGGCTGCGGTTCATCCAGAGATACATACCGATGGCGGTCAAGCTTTCCTTGTCGCGCTCCAACGAGGGCGAGGGTGACGTAAGCCAGTTCGGCGCTCTCGCCACCGCATTGGCGGCGACGGTCGGCACCGGCAACATCGTCGGGGTGGCCACCGCGATCGCAGGCGGCGGACCGGGAGCGGTCCTCTGGATGTGGCTCACGGGCGTCTTCGGCATCTCCACCAAGTACGCGGAGGCGCTGCTGGCGGTGAAGTACCGGGTCCGCACCTCCGACGGCACGATGCTCGGCGGGCCGATGTATGCCCTCGAGCGCGGCCTCGGGATGAAATGGGCGGCCATCCTGTTCAGCGTCTTCACGGCAATCGCCGCCTTGGGGATCGGGAACATGGTCCAGGCCAACGCGGTGACCGTGCTGCTCAAGGAGTCCACCGGCCTATCGACCTGGATTTCGGGCGCGGTGTTGACCCTCCTGACGGGGATCGTCATCCTCGGAGGCATCAAGTCGATCGCACGGGTATGCGAGGGGCTGGTGCCGTTCATGGTGATCTTCTACATCGTCGGCTGCGTGACGATCCTTGCGATCAACTACCAGGCGCTCATTCCGACCGTCGTCCTGATATGCAAGTCCGCGTTCTCCACCCACGCAGTCGCGGGCGGGTTCCTCGGCGGACTGGTGGCCCGGACGATCAGGTACGGCGTGGCAAGAGGCTTGTTCTCGAACGAGTCGGGCCTCGGCTCCGCGCCGATAGTCGCCGCCGCCGCCCAGACGAAGAACCCGGTGCGTCAGGCGCTGGTGTCATCTACCGGCACCTTCTGGGACACCATCGTCGTCTGCGCGCTGACGGGCATGGTGATCGTCAGCACGGGAGCATGGCAGCAGGGACTCGAAGGAGCGGCTCTGACCAAGGCGGCATTCGGGCAAATACCGACAATCGGCCCGATCGCGCTCACGGTGAGCCTGGCCGTGTTCGTCATCTCGACGATCCTGGGCTGGTCGTACTATGGAGAGCGGGCGATGGAATACCTCTTCGGCAAGAGGGCCATCGTGCCTTACAGGATCGCCTGGGTCGTCTTCGTGATGGTCGGATCGGTCGTCAAGCTGACGCTCGTGTGGGATTTCGCGGACGCGGCCAATGCCCTGATGGCGATACCCAATCTGCTCGCCCTGACACTCCTCAGCGGAGTGGTCGTGGCCGAGACCAAACGCTATCTGTGGCAGGGATCGATCGAGGATAGGCACGCAGAGACCTTACCTCAGCCCGTCGAGGCTGAGCTCGCATAAGGGAGGGAGCATATGAGAACCTTGTTCATCTGCCTTGTTGTCACCGCGCTGGCCCTGGTGGTCTCCGGCGGTTCGTGGTCGGCCGACAAGCCTCCCGTACGAGCCGTCGCACAGCGCGTCACTCAGCAGCCGGTGATCGATGGAAAACTCAACGATGCCGTCTGGTCGAAGGCGCCCGAGCTCTCGGGGTTCGTCACGCTGAATACGCACAAGAAGCCTCAGGCCCCGACATACGTGAAGGTGTTGACCGACGGCAAGTCGCTCTATGTGGGATTCCGCTGCGTCGAGCCGGAGATGGACAAGCTCTCGGCCAAGCAGACCGCCCGCGACTCGGCGGTATGGACCGATGACTCGGTCGAGATCATCCTCGATCCGACGAATGACCGACAGGGACTCCACCACCTCATCGTCGGCGCGTCGGGCGCGCGATACGACGCCGCGTGCAGGATCGCCCGGGACGGCGCGACCGAAGACGCCGACTGGAGCGGGGAGTGGGAGGCGGCCACATCGAAGGGCAAGGGCGAGTGGTACGCGGAGATCAAGCTGCCGTTCTCGCTCGGCATACTCCCGGATGAGAGCCCGTGTCTCGGCGCAAACTTCGCCAGGGCCCGAATCGCAGGCACACAGGAGCTGAGCGCATGGTTCCCGCCCGTCGATCAGTTCGCCAACCCTGCGAGTCTGGGCGAGTTGGTCATCCCGGCCGAGGACAATTCCTACGTCGTCGTGGACCTGCGCCTGCCGGAATCGATGTATATCGGGAAACAGACGACAGGCTTCAAGATCACCAACAAGTCGAAGAAGAAGATCGAGCTGCGGTTCGTCTATAGAGTGACCGGGACGGCGAACATGGAGGGCAATACCCAGTACGTGACCGTGCACCCCGGACTCGATGCGGTCGGCTCGTTCACCCTCGACATGGGCGGAGTCGGTGAGTTCGCGCTCAGTGCCAGAGTCGAGGATCGGAAGGGACGCATACTCTACTCAACCGGACGCCGCTTCAAAGTGCCCGAACCGCTCGGCATGGAGGAGACGCTCTACGCGCTCGGCCACAAGAGAGCGGAGGCGTCGATATCGATCAACACCTCGCCCGAGCAGGCGAAGACTGCGGAACTGCTGGTCGCGCTTCTCTCGTCGCAGTCCGCCGAGCCGATCGAGACCAGGACTATCAAGCCGCCGCTCACGAATCCGGTCCGGGTGAGCTTCGATCTCTCCCAATACCCGGCCGGAACGTACTCGCTCAGGGCGGAGTTGAAGCAGGACGAGAAGGAGCTGGCCGCGGCGGATAGCTGCACGATGCCGTACACCCCGGACGCCCCGGTGGGATTCGATGCGAACGGATTCCTCACGGTCGACGGCAAGCCGTATTTCCCGGTCGGGATGTACACCCTCCAGGGTATCAAAGGCGATGACCACGATTCGATCCTCCGCGAGGCAAGCGAGGCCGGCTTCAACACGACGGTATTCTACGCCTACACTCTCGAGACGGTGACTCCGCTGCTCGATGCGGCCGCCCGGAACGGGATCAAGGCGTTCATCTACCCCACTCCGCCGTTCAGCATCGCCGGTGTGGAGACGACGCTCGCCAATGCGGCGAAGGACGTCGAGGCGAGGAAGGACCACCCGGCGCTGCTGGGGTGGTACATCGTCGACGAGCCGGAGGGCATCGGCAAGGGCGCGGTGGACAAGACGATGGAGTTGTACCGGATCGTGAAGGAGGCCGATCCGCTTCACCCGTGCTCGCTCGTAGTTATGAGCCCCGGCGCGGCGGCGAAGTACAGAGCGTGCACCGACATCATGTGGATCGACCCCTACCCAATCCCTCACTCGCCGGTGACGTACGTCTCCGACTGCGTATCGGGCGCGGTCAAGGCGATGGAGAAGGACAAGCCGGTGTGGGCGATCCCACAGGCATTCGACTGGTCGGTCTGGAACACCGGCAAGGTCAACGACGTCCACCGTCCGACCAACGAGGAGGAGCGCTGCATGACCTATCTGGCGCTCGTCCACGGAGCGAAGGGGATCATCTACTGGGCGCACACAGCCTCGAAGTACTACATCCGTGACTATCCCGAGCACTGGGCGTACATGAAGAAGCTCGCCGGCGAACTGCACGATCTCTCGCCGGTGCTGCTCACTCCTCCGACCGACAGGACAGTCAACCTCTCGCCGAAGGATGCGCCGATCGACACGATGGTGAGGAGGCTCGACGGCCAGACATACGTCTTCGCGGTGAACCATGGGAACAAGCCCTGCAAGGTGAAGCTCTCACTCGCGGAATCGAAGGCGTCGGCTCCCGTTGAGGTGCTCTTCGAGGGGCGATCGGTAAACGCTGCGAAGGGCGCGTGGCAGGACGACTTCAAGCCGCTCGAGGTGCATGTGTACAGGCTGGCCGAATAGTAGAAGCGGACAACGAATGGTATATGCTACCGGATGCGAACCCCTGACGGTGTGAGCCGCCAGGGGTTCGTGTTGTTCTAGTCACCAGTGGTGGCTAGCTTCTTGACCTGCTCCGGGGTCGTCGTAAGGATGGGCTCGCCCGAGATGCTCAGGGACCCAGTGACCGATACGAGGTCTCCATGTTCCAGTCCCGAGAGTTTGGGCGCTACCACAGTGATCGTGCCCGAGCCATCGTTCAGCGAGAAGCCGGACTCCTCGATATCCTCCACCGTGCCCCAGAGCCTGAACAAGCATGCGCCTCCGACGGCCAGGTTCGCCGCGCGCGGGGCGTCCCGGCAGACTATGCCAAGCACTCTGAGGGTGGTATACTGCGCGGTGGCGGTCGATGTGTTGCCGGACGTATCCGTTGCGGTGACGGTCACGGTATGATCTCCCGGAGCGGAAAGCGCGGAGAGGCTCCCTCTCCAGTGGTGCCTTATGACGTGGGTCATCGGGATATCGCCGTCCATGACTACGGAAGCCAAGCCTCTGTCGTCCATCACCTCGGCCGTTACCAGAATGCTCTCTCCCGGCGCAACCAGTGTGGGAGAAACGGACAGTCGGACAAAAGACGGGGGAGTGATGTCAGGCGTGAACGTCTGCTCGGCAGACCACGGCGAGCCGGCAAATGCGGTGTCCACTGCCTGAACGCTCCAGTAGTACGTGTTGCTGAGGCTCAGGCCTCCGATGGTCCAGGAGAGCCGCTTCTGCGCGTTGCCGAGCGCCGGCACGTATCTGCGTCCGATGGAGGAAGCCATCCCGGAGAAGACATCGCAGGCCCCGGGGGAGGTGCCTATCCTGATGTTGTAGGAGAGCCCGGCAGCCGGGGTCTCAGTGTCCGTGGCAGGAGACCAACTGAAGGTGAAGCCGGCCGACCCACCGCTCGCGGAGAGACCGGTCGGCGGCGTCGGAGCCGAATTGGGCACATCCATGTCGTTCTTGAACACCGCGGTTATCGCGGTCGTACCGTTGTCACCCGCGAGCGCGAGGTCGAGGTCTCCATCCTTGTCATAGTCGCCCCAGGCAAGGAACGATGCGCTCAGACTCGGCAGCACGGGGCCGAACTCCCGGAAGACCCCGTCGTCGTTGCGGTAGATGACACTGCACCTGCCGTCCAGGTAAGGCGCGCCGGTTATGGCAAGATCGAGGTCGCCGTCGTTGTCCCAGTCACCCCAGGCGGCCACACCGCCGGAGACACCCCTGATGGACGCATTCGCATCGACGAACGTCCCATCGTCGTTGCGGTAGACCCGGCAGATGTAGTGACGACTGCCATCGTAGTAGTAGCCCGTGAGCAGCAGATCGAGGTCACCATCGTTGTCGTAGTCACCCCAATCCAGGCTGCCATTGCTGACGGACTGAAGGTCCGCCGATATGTCGGCAAACATGCCGCCGTCATTTCGATAGATCTTGCTGCCCGGCCCGTATCCTGAGAGAGCCAGGTCGAGATCGCCATCGTTGTCGTAGTCTCCCCAAGCCATGCCGGAATCACTGGCGCCGGGGAGAACCGCCCCGCTGTCGGCGAAGGTTCCTTCGGTATTCCGGTAGATCTTGGTGATGCGTGTGCCGTTGATGTTGCTGCCCGCGAGAGCCACGTCCAGGTCGCCGTCATTGTCGTAGTCTACCCAGGCAACGGCACATGCGGATATGGCCGGAAGATCGCACGGCCAGACTCGCGTAAATGTGCCGCTGTCGTTCTCGTAGAGCCCGATGAATGGGCCTCCGTTGCACATGCCCGCCACGAGCAGATCGAGATCACCGTCGTTATCGTAGTCGCCCCAGGCGAGGCTTCCATCCGAGACCCCGGTCATGCTCGCGCCGATATCGGTGAAGGCGCCTTTGGTGTTTCTGTAGACCCTGGTGCTGTAGTTGCCCAACCACCTACCCGCCACGGCAAGATCCAGATCTCCGTCGCCATCGTAGTCTCCCCAGGCGAGGCGGGCGTCGGCAACTCCGGTCAGGACCGCGCCGGCGTCCGTGAACGTGGATGCGGTGAAATCCTGGTCGGTCTGGTCCACGGTGATGTTCGAGTAGGTCCTTGTGGGGGTGGAGAACCAGTATCCGGTCTTGGCAGGGGTCACGGTTCCGTTCCAACCATCGGGAACGGCAAGACTGTAGAAGCCGTCCGGATCCGTGAGCACAACCTGACCGCCGTTCGATGCCGACACGCACGCTCCGGCGACGCTCGCTCCATCATGGGTCGTGATGCGGCCCGATATCGTCCGGACGGTGACCTGAACCTGCTGTTCGGGCGCCCACGGCGAGCCGGCGAAGGCGCTGTCTACCGCCTGTACGCTGTAGTAGTAGGTGCCGGATTCTCTGAGCCCGGACAGTCGCCAGGAAGATCCCTGTTGCGCGTTGCCCAGATCGACGACCTTGCGCAGACCGCTCGAGTGTGCCATGCCCGAGGAGATCTCGCTGCCCCCCGGGGTCGTCCCGACCCTTACGTTGTAGGACAGTCCGGCCGACGGAGTCTCGGCATCCGATGCCGCGCTCCAACTGATCGACAACCCGTCCGGGCCGAAGCCGGCCGCCAGACCGGTCGGCGCAGTGGGGGCAGTGTTGGCAACGGTCGAGTCGTTCCGGTAGATCACGCTCTTGTACTCGGTCGCTACGCCTGTCGGAAAGCGGCCCAGCACGGCCAAGTCGAGATCGCCGTCATTGTCATAGTCGCCCAGCGCCAGACCACCGTAGGTAGAACCGAGCATAGTCTCCCCGGTAGCGACGAACGACCCGCCATCGTTCTCATAGATCTCGGTCGCAGATTCCCTGACGAGGACGAGATCCAGGTCGCCATCATTGTCGACATCTCCCCAGCACAGAGGGCCGGGGGTGTCGGTAGGTAGACCCGCGTTGGCATCGGTAAACGTGCCTTCATCGTTCCGATATATCCTGCACGCAAAACCTACACTGGCGCGCCCCGAGATCGCCAGGTCGAGATCCCCGTCATTGTCATAGTCTCCCCAGGCGAGGCTTGAGTTGTATACTCCTACGATGGAGGCCAGGGTGTCTACGAAGACGCCGGCATCGTTTCGGTAGATCTTGGTGGTGATGGACGAGTCCATGCTGGTGAGGGCCAGATCGAGATCGCCGTCATTGTCGTAGTCCCCCCAGGCGACGGAGCCGCTGTAGACCCTCAAGAGAGAAGCGCCTATGTCCACGAAAGCGCCCTCGTCGTTGCGGTAGACCCTGGAGGTTGTCGGTCCTCCGACAAAGAGGTCCAGGTCGCCGTCATTGTCGTAGTCCCCCCAGGCCGTATCGGTTGACCATGCGCCTTCGAGACCCGCTTCGATGTCGGTAAAGCTCCCTCCGGTATTCCGGTAGATTCTGGTGATGTGTGTCCCTCCGATCAATCCGATGTACCCGACGAGGACAAGATCAAGATCCCCATCGTTGTCGTAGTCTCCCCAGGCCAGCGAGGAGTCCTGAGCGCCGGGAAGGGTCACGCCGGAATCTACGAGAGTCCCTCCTTCACAGCGGTATATGGTGGTTACCGAACCGCTGTACTTGAGACCTGTCAAGGCCAGGTCGAGATCGCCGTCGTTATCGTAATCGCCCCAGGCGATGTCGCCACCGGCCGCTCCGACAACAGGAGCTCCGATATCCGTGAATGCGGCCTGAGACACGCTCGAGAGCATGGTCACGAGGAGAAGCAGGATGATGTGTGTACGATACATGAGAAACCCCTGCAGGTGATTGTGGCAACAAGCCGGCTCCGGTTCGGGAGACGCCTCTTCTGTTAACCCATTGAATGCTAGCACCTACTCTTTGTGCGGTCAATCGGTACTATTACCAG
>CAYXOC010000071.1:0-12207 GCA_964466715.1 uncultured bacterium | reverse complement strand
CTCCTGCACGATCTGATCGCGGCTGGAAGCCGCTCCTACATGGTCGGATCGCAGCTAAGGGCCGCTCCTGCAAGACGGATCGTCAGGCCGAATTCTAGCAATTCCGGTGGTCAGTCGTCAAATCCGGTACTTATGCGAGCGCGAATGGCACGTTTCTTGAAGATACATTCAGTGAGTCCGCGGGTAGGCGGCGACCTACGAAAGACGGACCGAGGAAAAGGGGAAAGTGACTACATATGAAGACCACTCAGGTGTCCGCATTGAACAGAAGAGAGACCGTGATCAGCATGGAGAGCATTCTGATCTTCGCCATCTGCTCGATGGATCTCCTGTCCACGCTCTGGCTTCTCGCCGCGGGACTGGCTGCCGAGGCGAATCCGCTCATGGCGTACCTGCTGAAGCATGGTACTGCGGCGTTCTGCGCGGTAAAGATGTCCACGGTGATCTGCCTGATAGCGGTGACTGAGTGGTACAAGAAGTACAACCCGAGGTTCGTGCGCAACATCATGAGAATCACGATCGCCGCGTACCTCACCATCTACGCAATACTGGTTTCCACCATCAACCTCGCATAGATCGACTGCGCTCCTGACTGCCCTGAGATCGAGGCGGGTCCACCCGGACCCGCCTCGATCGCTTTGTGGGGCCGGATCAGTCTTGTCGAGAGCGCGCAGTCGGACGCCCACGAGGGGCTAGGCTACGGGATCTGTGTAGGCACGTTCGGGAATCTGCTCCTGCATCCATCTGATCAGCACTGGACCTCGGTGAGCAGGTTCTCGATGTCGCCCAGGAAGTGGTCGCTCGGGGTGCAGAGTTCCAGGGCCTTGCGAGCCATGAGTCTGGCCTCGCCGAACCGTCCGAGCATCATGCAGGTTTTCGCCATCATGTAGTGGATGGCGGCTGATCTCGGGTCGAGCGCCAGCGCGGACCTAAGGGAGGATAGAGCCTTCTCTCCGTTGCCGAGCGCCAGGTATGCGTTGCCGAGGGAGAAGTATGCGTCGACGTCGCAATCGTCCTGCTCGATGGCTCGCATGAAGAGCTGGATCATCGCCTCGCCCTTCAGTCGCGCCTGCTCCTCGTGGTACAGGTAGCTGCCGAGCGCGGCCTCCCCGAGCGCCGTGTATATGCCGGGGTATTCGGGATCTTGCGTGAGCACGTGGTAGAGGTGGCCGATTGCCTCGTCGCATCTGTCCGCGAGCGAGAGCGCGACTCCGAGGTTGAACCTGCCGGGCAGGTGGTCGGGATGTTCCTCCAGACACCGCTCGAGCTGGCTTATCGCACTCTCGATGTCGCTGTTTGCCACGGAGTCCATCGCTGCTTTGAAGTGGTGGTCCGGATCGGCCCTGCGTCCGGCGCCACAATTGGGGCAGCGGTCGTCGGACGGGACCATGCCACAGCCGCAGTCACTACAATGCATCTCCTAACACTCCCCTCTGCTGACGTGCGCACTTCCTCAGGGAAGGTTGCGACATCCGGGCGCCGGTCTCTGCGCCTGGCATCACGCTGTGATGTGGCGCACAGTTGTTTTCCCAAAGTCGGGGACAGGGAAACCTCGAAGGACCAAGTTGGTTGAGCGCCGGAATCGGTACCGATATTGTAGAGTCTGTGCGGAGGGGTTGTCATATCACCAGATGATAATCCGGCGACAAAAGTGCCTGGAGCATGCTGATAGTGCAGGCATGCGCGAGTGTGGAGACGGATGCGGCGCAGTCGATCGTGGGACTATGCTCCGGCCGGATCAAGCGTGAAAAGGGTGCGGGGCTCCTGCCTGACCGGGACGGGGATCCTGCTCGCTGCCAGCGCCAGCTTGTGGGCGGCGCGCACCTTCCCGTCGGGGACCGAGACGACCTCCGCGTGCCGGAAGGTGTACATCAGCGCCTTGACCTTCACGTAGAGCATCGGGAGCCTGCCCTGCTGGGGAACGGGGATCGCGCGGTTGATCTGCCTGGCGATGGTGTCGTTCGGGCATAGGACGGACACGCTCTCGACGCCGAGCCGCTTACCGAGTTCGAGGGCTCTGAGCACAGCGCGGTACATCAGTTCGTCCTCGGCGCCGTATGCCTGCTCGTAGATGCGGCCGGCGACGGTGGGGCCGACGCCCGCGACGGCGACACCGATCCCGCCCGGACCCCGCTCGGGCCGGCATACCGCCGTCTGGATCTTCAGGGATCTAGTCTGCGATCTGTCTGCTTGCATATGTGCCTCCGCAGTACAACTTTGCGTTCCTGCTGGTCACGGGGATGACTAGCGTCTGTCCTTCTCTGAGGACTGCGCCCCGCTTGAGGTTGTTGGCCTTTGCCAGCGCGTCAACGCGTTCCAGGATATACTGGTCTGGATCGCCGTACTCCTGGGCGATGCTCCACAAGGTGTCACCGCGGCCTACCGTGATCTCCACCTTCATCAGAGGGGCGTCGGATGCCAGAGCGTTCCTCATCCACATGCCGGCGACGAAGAGGAGAACACAGACGGTGACGACCAGGAGCGCGGTCTCCAGATAGCGAGGGTCTGCCAGCGTTCTGGCACGGACACCGGTATGAGAGCAGTCCAGTTTGCGAGAAACCATCGTAATCCCTCCGGTAAGGCAAACTTAAGTTTACCTGCTGCGTCCAGTCTACATGAATGCCCCTGGTTTGTCAACAAGTTTTTACCCTGACTACAGACGAGCTAAACATACGCCGTGATACCAAGCGATAGCTCTCGGGAGACGCGAAAAGCCGATGGAAGTCTGCACAAGGGGGTGTGTCGGCGCATCCGGGCGTGTATCGAAGGATGGTCAGGACTAGCGGCGTGGCTTTCCCGGGACACAGAACCCGTCAGTCCTGAGTAGCGAAGCGTATCGAAGGACGGCCGGGTCTACTCAGGCCTGACGGCGCTAGGCTTTCTTGGGAGCGAAAAACCCAGCTCGACGACGCGCTAGAGCAACCCGCGCTCGACAAAGGAGCGCATGCGCTCGCGGGTGTGGCGGGCGGAAACGTGGTTTGCCACCGTGCTGTCGAGAAGCTCCGCGCGGAGGTGAGCCAGGTCGGCCGGGCGGGTGACATCGTACCACTCCGGGAGCATGTGCACGCGCAGGCCCATCTGTCGAGCCCTCCGGGCGGAGGATGAGGCCGCGTTCGGCCCGGTCCAGATCACGTCCTCGAACAGGTCGGGAGCAGGCGCCCGCAGCCCCACGAGGTAGCATCTGCCGTCGCTCGCGGGACCGAACACAACGTCCGCCCGATCCGTATCAAGCACATCGAACGCGAGTTCGAGGCACCGCGCGGGGAGCGTCGGGGAATCCGCGCCCGTGATGACGACCGAGCGTCGGGAATCGCTCAACCGCTCGAAGCAGCTTGACATTCGCTCACCGAGCCCGCTCCCCTTCTGGAGCAGATACCGATCGGCGTTCGGAGCGGTCTCGTGGAAGTACGACACCGTCCCGCGCGGGGTGTAGGCGACTACCACCTCGGCGTCCGGCACGGACGACGCCTTCTCGATGGTGTCGCGAATGAACGACTCGTAGAGCAGGGCCGCGCTCCGCTCACCGAGCGGCGGGCAGAGCTGCGTCTTGACCTGACCGGGTATGGGGGCTTTCGCCATTATGACCAGAGTCCGTCTCATATCATGCCTGGCCCGTAGGAGCAGCTTCCCAGCCGCGATACAACCCATCGCGACTGGGAAGTCGCTGCTACAAGGATGGTCTACGGTATGCTATCGCCGGGCTATGCCCGACGACCGATGTCGCGGCTGGGAAGCCGCTCCTACATCCGATGTGCACTAGCTCCTGTCGGTTGTCGTCTGGCCGCCCAGCACGTCCTCAAGCGTGACCGTCAACTCGTCGCTGCCGGTGACCGGGCTCATGCACACGTTCTTTACGCAGACGTACGCGGAAGGTTCCTCCTGTGCGGCGTAGGTCAGGCCGCCGATGGCCAGGGCGTCCTCAGCAGGGTCGAGCACCTGGACGAGCTTTCGGGGCTCGTAGGCATGGAGACCGGCTTTGAGCATCCTGCCGGTCTCAGAGTGATCGCGGCTTCCGACCACAACGATATGCACCGGCGGCTCGAGGTAGAGATCGACGGCCAGACCGTAGCCCGCGCCCATGATGCTCTCGATCAACTGCGGATAGGCCACGGCTTCGAGGGTACGACCCGCGGCCTCGCGATATGCCTCCTTGCCGGTCATGTAGTTCAGCACCGTCAGCACTTTCGCCGCCGCCACGTTCTCATCGAACGGCTTGTTTCGCTGGGCAAGCTCTCCGATCGCGCCGGGATCAGGCCGCCGATAGTAGAAGCCGCCGTGCTCGCGGTCCTGCATCTCGTCGAGCATCACCTGCGCGATCCGCTCGGCGTGCTCGAGGTAGCTCCGCCGGCCGGAGGTCTGATAGGCGTCGGCGAGCGCCTGGGCGAAGTGCGCCTGGTCTGCGAGCAGGCCGGGGAGCCGCGGTTCGCCATCGTTGTAGTGGTATACCATGCCGTCGCGGACGTTCTCGCTGAGCAGGCGGTCGACGGTCTTGATGGCGAAGTTGTAGGCGTGCATGTCGTCGGTGGCGCCGTAGAGCCGGAAGTAGGCGGAGCACATCATGCCGTTCCAGCCGGTGTAGATGGTCGTGTCGGTGTACGGCATGCCGATCTGCAGGCGCTCCTCCTCGCTCTTCGGGAAGTACCGCTCGCCCGCAATCAGGTCGGACTCGGGCTCGTGGCTGCCGACGTCGGCATCCTGGCTGCCGTAGAACCCGCCGCGCTCCTGGTCGGAGAGGAACCGCCTGACGTACATCTCGATGCCCGCGGCGATCTCACCGTACTTGTCGTCGGCGGTGACCTGGTAGGCCTCGATGTAGTTGTCCATGGCTCCCGCCTGGACGTAGAGAATCTTTTCGTAATGCGGATGCTTCCACTGCGCGTCGACGGAGTACCTGTAGATGCCGCCCCAGACCGGATCGATCAGGCCGGCCATGCCGTCGAGAGTCCTCAGCGCCATCTCGAGCATCGACTCATCGCCGGTCCGCCGGTACATCAGGAACGCGAACCGGACCGCGTCCGGAAACGGGAACTTCGGCTCAGCGCCGAACCCGCCGTTCGACCAGTCGAAGTCTCGGCGGAGCGCCGCGTCGATCGCCGTGAGAACCTCCGCGTCGGGCTTCCTCGCGAGCGCCCCACCCCTGTGCCGCTCGATCTCGGCCTCCGCCTCCTCGGACATCTTCGCAGCCCTGAGGGTAGCGGTCGTCTTGTCCTCGTGGTAGAGCTGATCGACCTGGCGGAGCATCTTCCGCATGCGCTCGGGAGGGATGTACGTCGAGCCGGTCAGGATGCGGCCGTCCGGGGTGAGGACCGCAGTCGTCGGCCAGCCGCCCATGAGGTACCGGTCCTGGATGTCGGGCCGGCGGTCGGCCTCCACGCGGATCGGGACGTACCTGTCGTTGATGAGATCGATGACCTCGGGGTCGGAGTACGAAGTGCGGTCAAGCACATGGCACCAGTGGCACCACGGCGCGCCGATGCTCAGGAGAACGAGCTTGTCCTCGTTCTTTGCTCGCTCGAACGCTTCGTCGCTCCACTCGCTCCAGTGGATCTCGGATGAGCGGTCTCTGGCCATGGCGTACCTCCAGGGGTCGATATGGAGTGCGAAAGCGGAAGCTCCGTTTCACTTCCGCACTCCAGATATCCCCCCGGAGCACACGCATCAAACGCGTCGGGCTAGCTGAATTCCACGACGGCCCTCAGCACGCCGTCAGCGTGAGCCATTGCCAGCTCGAAGGCCTCGGTAACGCGCTCGACCGGGAAGGTGTGCGTGGCGAAGGGTGAGAGGTTCACCTTTCCCTGCCTGACAAGCTCGATGGAACGATGGAGGGTGTTCTTGCTTCGGCGGATGAGCTTGATGGTGAGCCCCTTGCGGCGGATGAGCGAGGCTGTCAGGCACATCTCGTCCTCGCGCGGAATGCCGCCGACGACCACCATCCCGCCGGGCCTGACCATCTCCGTCGCCTGGCGGACGGCGTCGTTCTCACCCGCGGCCTCGAAGACGATGTCGAGCCCGATGCCGTCGCTCACGACCTTCTTGACCAGATCGGGATCAGCCGCATCGAAGGTGGCATCGGCGCCGAGCGTTCGGGCGATCTCCAGCCGCTCGGGGATGAGGTCGGTCACGATCGCCTTGCCGCATCCGGATGCCTTCGCCGCCTGCAGGAGCGAGAGGCCGATCGCGCCTGAGCCGAGGATGGCGATCGACTTGCCCTGGACCGGCTCGGCTATCTCGACGCCGTAGACGCCGACCGCGAGCGGCTCGAGCATCGCGATCTCGGGCATGGTCATCGAGTCCGGCACGGGCACGCACAACTCCGCGGGCCATGCGAGGTATTCCCTCAGCGACCCGTCGTACGGCGGGGTGCCGCAGAACTTGATGTTCCGGCAGAGGTTGATGTCCCCTGCCGCACAGATCGCGCACTCACCGCACGGGATCGCGGGCTCGACGGCCACTCTGTCGCCGACCTTGAGACCCTCGACGCCGGGGCCGAGGCCGGCGATGACGCCGCCGAACTCATGGCCCATGATGATCGGCTCGGTGACGACGGCGTCTCCGATCCGTCCGTCGCGGTAGTAATGGACGTCGGACGCGCAGACGCCGACCGCCTTCACCTGCACCAGGACCTCGCCGGGTCCGGGCACGGGCTTCTCTATCTCGACGAGCCTCATGTCGCCGGGTGCGTACAGCTTTACTGCTCTCATGGTTTTGCTCCTTGTATCAGACGGCAGACCGCAGTCTGCGGACTGCAGCGAGTATGTTTCCTTCCGGAGTCTTCGGACACGGAGTCCGGTGTTCTATGCGGACGGCGCTACCGAAGCCCTCGGGTGTGCTCGTAGGGAACGCCCGCCGTCGCGTTCCGCCTGGTGGATGCCTGCAACCGACGGAACGGGACAGCGCCCGTTCCCTACGCTGATGCATCCGGGTGGCGCATTCGGGCTTGCCGGGCACGAACCGTCCGGAAAACGCCTCCTACCGGCTACTTGCCCCCTTGCTTGACCACCACTGGTTTCAGGCTGCCGGACGTGACTTCCACCTGGCCACCGGATGCGCCGTCCCACGTAATGCCGATGGAGACCTTGCCGTCCTCGCCGGTCACGCCCTGAGCGGAGTCGGGGGTGCAGCGGGCGCCCTTGACCTTGACCGTCACTCCCTTCAGCCGGTTCCAATTCTTGTCGGTGACGGTGATGACCACCACACTCCTGTTGGTGGTATCGGGGTTATCCTTCTCCAGACTAGCCAGCAGCTTCTGAGGCGGACCCGGGAGCGTTTCGATGATCGTGCTCGCAAGCCGCGACCCGAGCTTCACGACGATCTCAACCTTCCCCGCCCCGTAGCCGGTGAACTTGCCGGACTGATCGACGAACCCCATCGCCGCCGCGGTGCTCCAGATGGCGCGGTCGGCAGTCTGCTGATCGAGCGGCTTCCCGGTCGCAGCATCGACCAGGCTGAGCTGCATGCTCTCGCCCGTCATGATGCTGTCCACCGGCGCGACAACCTTGAACTCAGGTGCGGAGAAGGACGACTCCGGCGCGAAGACCGCGATGCCGTTCGGCAGGGGGCGAAGCTTGCCGTCCGACGGGCTGTTCAGGATGCCGAAGTAGGTAGCCATCGTGGTCGACCCGCCGCCGTCGAGACTGAGCGCATCGACGCACTCGAACTCCTTCATGAGCTTGGCGAGGTCCGTCATGGCCATGCCGGTCGCATTGTACTGCCGGCCGTCCACGGTGACGAGCACGAGCCGACCATCGGCGGTGGAGCCAAGCGCCGACCTGGGATGGGTGATCGTGCAATGGCTGGTGCTGACGCCTTCCTGCTCGAAGTTGGCGCATATCTCGCCGTTCCGCAGCAGCCTCGGGGCGCCGCCCGCGGCCTCGACTACGTTCTCCCATCCGGTGGTGCTGGTGGGGATCACGTTGAACGTGAGGGTGACTTCCATGCCCTCCTCGAGGTTGTTCGCGATGAAGCCGCCGGCCACGCCCCCGCCGGAGAGCACTATGCCGTCCTCCGGGATCGGAGTGTCGCCGAGGTTGGGTCGGAGCGCGGTGACCTTGCCCTTGATGGGAACACCGATCCGCACCGGAAGATCGGTCGTCGTGATGACGGCCTCGGAACCGTTGTCCTTGGTGCAGGTGCTGGGGAACCACTTTCGGGTGTAGGCGATCAGCTCCCCGCCCCCTCTGTCGCGGTCGATGCCGTTGATGTCGCGCGACTTGCCGTCGGGCAGGGTGACCTTGGCGCTCCAGCCGAGCACATCGTAGAGATGCTTCCCATCGGCGGTGATGCCGAACATCGTGCGGCGCGGATACGGCTCGCTCACCAGTTCGCCCTTCTCGATGTGAAGGCCGAGCGGATCGCCGGTCCAGTTGCAGAAATCCGTGTTGATGACTGCGGTGGCCTTGAGACGCTTCGCGATCGACCCCATGGTCTCACGGCCCCTGGTCGGATCGAGGCCGTTCACCTGATCATGGGCGAGGACCGACCGGATCTCGACTCCGGGCGTCTTCGGGTCGATCTTGAGCGCGTTGATGATGCGCGGAACGCCTCCCTCTTCGGGCGTCCGGACGATCTGTATGTATGTAACCCCGGGCGCGAGTTCCTTGACCCAGGTCTTCGCCTGCAGCGCGGCACTGCTCAACGCAAGCAGCAGGATCGTGATCGCGAGGCAGAGCCGGTGGCCGTATCTATGGTTCACGAGCGTACTCCTTTCGGGATGAACGACCGTCGGCCAATCATGCCGACAACCCTCCGTGCATTATAGCATACCGGTCCGCGCGTTTGACATATCGCGGCGGATGGAGATAATCCGTCCGGTCTTGGCACTCTGGACTTGGGGCATCAACTCGGGTGTGTCTGGGGGAATGGCGATGAGAGTAACACTGTGTCCACTCAGGTTGGGCCGCGTTCTTCTCTATGCTGTGATAGGGCTCAGCCTCCTGAGCTTCTGCCTGGGGATAGTCAGGGAACTGACCGGCCACGGACGGCTGATGGGATTCGGCACCATGTTCAACGTGGCTGCCGAGTCGAACGTACCGACGTGGTTCTCCTCTTCCATGCTCCTGCTCTGCTCGATCCTGCTGGGCGTGATAGCGGCCTGGAAGCGGTCGGCAGGCGACCGCTACACCCGACACTGGCAGATACTCGCGCTCGCCCTGCTGTTCTTGTCGGCCGACGAGAGCTGCTCGATCCATGAGACGGTGGGGGGATTGATGGAGCGGCTGCCCTCCGGCGGTCTGATGCAGTTGAGCTGGGTGCTCCCCGCGGCTGTCGGCGTGTGCGTCTTCGGGCTGATGTACGCGCGGTTCATGTTCCACCTACCCTCATCGACTCGACGCCGGTTCCTGCTGGCGGCGCTGATGTTCGGCGCCGGGTCGCTGGGACTGGAGGCGGTCGGCGGGCAGTGGAGAATGGCTCACGGCGACGGCGGCATACCCTTCCTCCTCATGGAGACAACGGAGGAGTTCCTCGAGATGGCGGGAGTCGTGACGCTGGTCTACGCGCTGATGAGCTACATGACCGTGCACATGGAGGTGGCGGACATCCGCATCGGCGAGGAGGCACAACCGAGCCAGGCCGTCGGCACAATCCCCACCGACCTGAGCGAGGCGGCCTAGTGTTCCGCTAGGTTGGATTCCAGCACGGTGTCATTCCGAGCGAAGCGAAGAATCCGGCCGCCCGATGATCGACGACTCTGTCGTCGATCATCCCCCGTGTCGCTCCTAAGAGACCTCGCGCCGTCAGCTCTGAGTAGACCCGACCGTCCTTCGATACGCTTCGCTACTCAGGACTAGCGGTTCCTATCCCCCGGGGAACCCACCCCGCTAGCCCTGAGTAGTCCTGAACTCCGACTGCACTTCGATACGCGCTGCTACTCAGTGTGGTCGGAGTTCAGGACGTATCGAAGGGCGGCCTCGCTCCACCAAACCCCTGGCTAGATCTGGCCGTCCTTCGATACGCTTCGCTACTCAGGACTGACGGGTTACTATGCCTCGGGACCCACACCGCAGCACAATAGCCTTGGATTCGCTACAGCGCCTTGACCTCGTAGACCACCATGTGCTCGCCATCAAGGAGCGGCGTCTTGCCCTGCCAGGTTGCGCCTTCGATCTTCGTGGTGTCGAGCAGCTTCCCGTCCTCGTCATACGCCCTCGCCTCATAGCGGCCGGAGTTCGACTTCACCCAGGGGCCGAGATCAGCGGTGAACTCAATCTCACGGCTCGCGCCCAGATTGATCATGATCACGAGCGCGCGGTCGGGCAGCGTGTAGGCGGTGACATGCGTCGAGGGACACGGCTTCGAGAGGATGCATTCGCCGATCAGCGTGCCGTCGACGAAGTACCGCAGGAACTGCTTCCGAAAAGCCGCGCACTGCTTCAGGGCCTTGCTCAGCTCCGGGTAGTTCGAGATCCGGTCCGAGCCGTTCGCGGACTCCTTCTTTCGCGGGGAGACGTTCAGGTAGAGGTTGTCGGCAAACGCCTGCTTCACCGCAAGCGGCGAAAAGGCGATGCAGGAGTTGATCCTCGGCGCGGGGAAGACGCTGGTGAACGCCCGGCAATCTCGGTAGCCTCCCCAGTTCCACGTGTAATCGAGGATCGAGCTGTCGAGTTCCAGGTTCCACAGCTCCTCGCCCGAGAACGTCGCCTCGGGATCGGCCTTCTTCGCGTATGCCCTGATCTGAGCCGCCAGCGAGAGCATGTTCGGCGCCGGATCGTGAGTCGTCCAGAACTGGTCCCAGCTCAGCGACGGGATGCCGATATCCACCAGGCGCTTGCAGCTTGCCAGGACGTCCTCCTGCCACTTGGGGTCGAGCGGGCCGACCTGCACACAGGAGTACGCGGTCGCGTAGGACGGGTTCCACCTCGGGATCAGCTCGGTGTGGTAGGTCCAGCCGTTGTTGTCGGTCACCTTTGCGCCGTAGCGAGGAGCGGTCTCCTGGTTCGCCAGGACGACGCTGATGAACGGCGCAAGGTTGACCCCGATCTCGCGGCACTTCTTCGCCGCGTCGGCCAGATCCTGCTCCGTCCCGAGGTGCGGAAACGGCGGCGGGAGAGGCAGAGTGAACCCCCTGACCCAGGCCCACATGACCATCTCGTCGATCCCGTGATCGGCGCACTCCCTGGCCAGTCCGGGCAGGTCCTCGAAGCGGAAGATCGCGTCCTGCGGGTCGTCGGGGTAGAGCTGGCACATCCAGACCGTGCGGTATCCGAGCCCCTCCCTGACGCGCTTCGGGACGGGGAACTCGCGCTTGTACTTCGTCTTCACCCACTCGCGGTAAGGCTCTATGCCCTTCGCCCATCCCTGCGCATGCGGGGTAAGCACCCATTCGCCGCTCTCCCAGGTCTTGCCCGGCTCGACGGTGACGTCGTGGAGGCACATGAGGCGGATGCTCTCGTCGATCTCCGAGAACTGAAGGCGCACCGGGACCTGTGGGTCGGCTCCCCAGCGCTTCGGGAAGAGGCTGAGCCCGCCGCTCAACCCACCGAAGTCCATCCACCGGACGAACATGTCATTGAAGATGCCGCCGCCTTTGTACTCGCGGGTGTAACCCGCGAAGTCGACCATGTACTGCGTGCTCGCCTTGCCCTCGTCGGGGGCGAGCTCGACGAACGGCAGGCTCCCGAAGCCTCCGGTCCGAAAGAACGTGGCATCCCGACCTTCGAACGGCAGCAGGCCGGGGAAGTCGGGGAAGATCACCTGGCGCACGGGCTGGTCCGAGTCGTTCCTGATCTCGCAGGACATAATGATCGAGCGGCCGTCGGACGCCTCCGTGAGCCGAACGGTCGCGGAGACACTCCCGTTCACCGGGAAGACATCGCGGCTCGAACCGAGGCTCGGAATGCGGATGGTGACCTCGCCGTCGGACTGCGTGATCCGCGCTCCGTGGGAGAATCGGGAGGCGAGGCGTCGGGGCTCGAACTTCGGGTGCGGATAGGCCAGATCGACGAGCCCGGCCCGCCCGGGCGACGGCTTGAGCATCGTGCCCGGTCCGGCGTACTCGAGGCCGAGTATCGAGCCGGAATCCGCGTCCAGAGTCAGGTTCAATCCGTTAAGCGTGACTTTCATCGTCTCACCTCCGAGCGCCGTTCCGGCGACCATGACGAGAAATCCAAGAGCGATCAGGGCGTGTTTCATGCGCATCCTCCCCGAGTTGCAGGAGCAGCTTCCAGCTGCGATCAAGTCTTGTAGGAGCAGCTTCCAGCTGCGATCAAG
>CAYXOC010000070.1:0-12631 GCA_964466715.1 uncultured bacterium | reverse complement strand
GCGTGAAGAGATGGAAGGGTCAGAATCCACCTTATTCCCGCAAGGGAATTGAAACATCTCGTGAAGCAGACTCAGGTTCCTCTGAGCTTCCTTGTCAGAATCCACCTTATTCCCGCAAGGGAATTGAAACGGCAAATCCAGTGATAAATATCGCTCATCGTCAATCCTCGTCAGAATCCACCTTATTCCCGCAAGGGAATTGAAACGCCCACAATGCAGTACTCGGTGCCGGGTATCTGATAGGTCAGAATCCACCTTATTCCCGCAAGGGAATTGAAACGAGATCGGCTCCCTGGAGATTGGCTCCCCAGAGATCGGCTCCCCGTCAGAATCCACCTTATTCCCGCAAGGGAATTGAAACTACGTTTAATCCTCCTGTGTGTGTTCCCTCGCGTCTGTGCGGTCAGAATCCACCTGATTCCCGCAAGGGAATTGCCTCCGGAAAGGAGGGATCGGCCGGGCACCCTGGCCGCACCTGATGTATGTCAACACTATATGTAGATGAGTACGGCGCGACCGTTCGGTTCTCGCAGGGACTGGTCGTCGTCGAGAAGGACGGCGAGGAACTCTCCTCCCTGAGGCTGCAGGAGCTGGAGTATGCCGTCATACAGGAGAACTGCGGCATCACGAGTTCGGCGGTCGGCGCATTCCTGAGAAGCGGCGTGGACGTCTCCTTCATCAGCCGAGGAGGGGAATACCTCGGCAAGCTGGAGCCGGCGGTCGGGCGAAACATCGAGCTTCGCAAGGCCCAGTACCGCATCGCAGAGGACGACGCCTTCTCGCTTGGAATCGCCCGGGCGCTGGTCGTCGGCAAGATCACAAACATGCGCACCATCCTGATGCGCTATGCCCGCGCCGACCGGCAGATGCAGGCCGACGATGCCGTATGCCGCATGAGGTCCGCCGTAGACTCCGCCGCCTCGTGCCAATCCCCAGATGCGCTGCTCGGCATAGAGGGAACGGCCAGCAGGGAGTACTTCGCCGCGTTTCCGGCGATCCTGGACGACGAGTGGAAGTTCGAGGGGCGGAACAGGCGTCCCCCGCAGGACCCGGTGAACGCGATGCTCGGGTTCGCGTACGCCCTTCTGGAGAACGAACTGGAGAGGGCCGTGTCCATCTGCGGCCTGGATCCATACTGCGGGTTCATGCACCAGGACCTCTACGGCCGCCAGGGCCTCGTGCTCGACCTCATGGAGGAGTTTCGCTCGGCGCTGGCCGATTCGGTCGTGCTGAACTGCTGCAACCGGAGTATCGTAGACCCCGTTTCGGACTTCGAGGAGCGAGACGGCGGCGTGTTCCTGAACGAGGCCGGCCGCAGGAGATTCTTCGCCGCCTTCTACCGACGCATGCAGGAGACGGTGACACCCAAACCAGGTGAGGCGCCACTCGCATATCGTGAGGTATGCCTACGGCAGGCAAGACTTATCGCGGACTGCATAAAGCGCGGCGTATCGGACTACGTCCCATTTGTGGTGAAATAGGGAGCAAGGGATGTTCGTCCTCGTATCGTATGATATCCGGTGCACGAAGACGCGGAACAGGATAGCGAAGATCATGGAATCGCATGGAGACAGGGTGCAGTTCAGCGTGTTCGAGTGCAACATGGAGCAGGCGGAACTGGACCGGATGCTGAGGCGGCTAGGCAGGCAAGCGCTGGAGGATGGAGACAGCGTGCGGGTGTATCGGATATGCGCCGCCTGCAAGGGAGAGATCACCATACTCGGCAGCGGCGCTGTCAGTGAAGACCCGGACCTGGTGATAGTATAGGTTTTCCGAGCGAGACGAAAACCGGAAAGAGGGCCGAGTCGCTCGGAAGCGGTTTCGAGCTTAGAAGAAGGAAAAAGCGGCCTCCCGGTGGAATGGGAAGTTGTTCGAGGGGGAGTCGCTCGGAAGACGCCGGTTTTGAGCGTGCACGTCGAGCTTGGGAACGGAGACCCCTCAGAATCGACCTGATTCCCGAAAGGGAATTGTGACCCGGACGGCAACGTGCATACCCACTACGTCCATACGGGCGACTCAGAATCGACCTGATTCCCGAAAGGGAATTGTGACAGGGCCGTAAACAACCATGCTGATGATTTGATCGCCGAGCTCAGAATCGACCTGATTCCCGAAAGGGAATTGTGACCTCCGCACGTACTGGCCGAGCTTGACGCCCTCCGCGTCGGCTCAGAATCGACCTGATTCCCGAAAGGGAATTGTGACTCTCAGGAGAGACAGCCACCCAACCCTCGGGCAGCGGGATCTCAGAATCGACCTGATTCCCGAAAGGGAATTGTGACCGTACTCCTGCCGGTAGGTTTCGGCCATGCCTGTGACTCAGAATCGACCTGATTCCCGAAAGGGAATTGTGACCTGCGCCCGTCCTATCAAAACGAACAGTGCGACCGGTAGACAGCTCAGAATCGACCTGATTCCCGAAAGGGAATTGTGACGTGACCCCCAGATCGTTGCGTGAGTCATGCAACCAACTCAGAATCGACCTGATTCCCGAAAGGGAATTGTGACACAGAGGAACCTCGGCAAGGATGCGCCCAGCCTCGTCCTCAGAATCGACCTGATTCCCGAAAGGGAATTGTGACCCTCGCCCATACCCTTGACCGATTGCTCGGCCATGGCGATGTACTCAGAATCGACCTGATTCCCGAAAGGGAATGCACCTTCACTCACGCGTAACCACGGTTACCCTTGCCGCCTCACGCCGCGCCTGGTAGAATGCCGTCCGACGAACATAGTGGAAAGGACGCGCAGAGATGGCCAGGAAATCGCAGACAACCCCGAAGACGAACACAAACCTCGACCAGGAGATCCTGGAGGCCGCACTCCACGACATCGCGACTCTCGAATCGAGGCTGATGGAGATCGTCGACCTCGCGCCGGCGACCGTCTGCTGGCAGATGCTCGACCACACGCCACCCAAGCTCAGCGCGCTCGGTCAGGCAGACGGGGAGGGCTTCGCCTCCGTGGAGCACGCCATGAACACGTTCCTGGACAGGCTGGTCGGCCTGCGGGCCGCGCTCACCACGGACACGGACTCGGTGCTGACCCCCAGCCAGCGGATCAAGCGCGATGAGATCGTGCACAACTTCCTTGAGGAGATCAGGAAGCAGTATATCGAGGACACTGTGTACTGAGCATCGAGGCTGCACTAGCACGAAGGGAGAGAGGCAGATGGGGTGCGCATACCTTCTGTTGATGGCGGCGCTGGTGATACCTGGGCTTCTGCTCATTCTGGCAGGGGCGGTGTTCCCGCCGCTCGCGCTCCTGGGCATCATCATGTGCGCCGTCGCAGGGGCGATAACGGCGAAGGCTTTCGGATCGAAATAGCCGGATAGCTCGACCATTGGCCTAGACGGTCAGCTTGTGACATAATGTATGCAGGAAGGACATCGGCTTGATCATCAGCGCCAGCAGACGGACCGACATACCGGCGTTCTACTCCGAGTGGCTCATGAACCGCATCGAGGTGGGCTGCTGCGGCGTGATGAACCCCTTCAACGCGAACCAGGTTTCCACCGTCTCTCTTGCCCCCGCTGATGTAGACGTGATCGTCTTCTGGACTAAGAACGCCGGTCCGCTCCTCCCGCGCCTCGCGGACCTGGACTCGCTCGGCTATCGGTACTACTTCCAGTATACGGTGAACGGCTATCACGCACCCCTCGAGCCGGGCCTCCCTCCGCTCGAGGAGTGCGTGAGCACCTTCCGCCGCCTCTCGGAGCTGATCGGCCCGCAGAGGGTGATCTGGCGCTACGACCCGATCATCATCAGCGATGAGACCCCCGAGGAGTACCACGCCGGGCAGTTCGAGCGGATCGCCTCCCTGCTGTCGGGCTCCACCGGCCGCGCGGTCGTAAGCGTCGCCGACGAGTACCGTGCCGCGAAGGGCAGGCTCGATCGGCTCGGCATCGGCTACCGTCAGCCGGATGCAGGCGACCCAGCGTTCGGCGAGATGATCGGCCGCATGGCCGAAGCCGCCGGGCGCTCGGGGATGGAGATCTTCTCCTGCGCGGAGACGCTCGACCTGGCGCCGTTTGGCGTGGCGCCGGGCAAGTGCGTGGATGACGGTTACATCAGGAAGGTCTTCGGCATAGAGGTCGGAGGACGGAAGGACAAGTCTCAACGGCTGGAGTGCGGCTGCGTCGCCAGCAGCGACATCGGCGCGTACGACACCTGCCTGCATGGATGCGCCTACTGCTACGCCACGAGGAGCGCGAAGACGGCCGCCGGCAACTCCGAGGCCCACGATCCGCGGTCCGCGTCGCTGGTAGGATGGCATGAGTGCGAGCCGCCGGAGGGTCCGACCGCCCAGCGCTCCCTGTTCTGAGAGGAGAACCATGTTCGGTCCTGTCCCAGCATACTGGATTCTCACTGCACTCTTCCTGCCCCTTGCTGTCTGGCTCACTGCCCGGCAGGTCAGGATAGCGCGGTTTCGCCGCATCGCCCGGGCACAGCTCGGGGGAGGACCATGCGGTTCGGCGGCACAACAGTTCGTCAGAGGGCTGACTAAGGCCGAGCTTGCAGCGTACGGCTCGGTGACTCTCGCCGAGTTCATCTGGGTCTGGCACAACATCGATCCGGCGCTGATACGGGCGGCGGACTTCGCCAGCACCGAGTCCATCACGAGCGGCTGGGACTTCGCCAACTACATCCACAACTGCTACGACTCGCTCCCGGTCGCCGCAAAGGACGGCTTTCTGTCGCGCCTCTCCGGCTACGTCGCAGAGCAGCACGTGGCGGCGGCATTCGAGAAGGCCGGATATGCGGTGCAGGTGGCGGAGACCGCGAACCAGCCTGTGTGGGATCTGCTGGTGGACGGGCACGCGGTGAACGTCAAGAGCGTCGCCGACCTGGCCGGCATCAAGGCCGATGCTCTCGCGCATCCCGATGTGACGTACATCGTGCCGGAGCATATCGCCTCGACGAGCGAGCTTCCGAACGTTCTACCGATGCCCGGGTTCGACCACGGGGCGATCAAGGAGAGCGTCAAGGACGGCATCGGCTCCGCGCACGGCGAGGGGGCGATTCACGGCCTGGGCGTGCATCTGCCGCTCATCACCGTCGCGTTTGCCACCTACCGCAACTACAAGCTGGTGAAGGACTACGGCCAGGAGCCGATGGTGGCGGTGGGGCACGGCATCATCGAGAGTGTGGGCAGGGGCGCCGGCGTCGTACTCGGCGGGAAGGCCGGAGCGGTGGCCGGGTTCGCAGTCGGCGGTCCGCTGGGCGCGGTCATCGGCGGGATCGGAGCGGGCATCATCGGTGCGATTCTCGGTGGAGGCGCCGCCGAATGGGTCAAGGCCCGTGCCCTCAAGTCCGCCCTTGCCGAGATGGAATCGGCGCTCTCCGACTTCGGAGCGAGCTTCCGGGAGAAGGTCCCTGCCATTCGCGCTCTGTTGTCCGGGCAGCTCAAGACCGTGGAGAGATCGAGAAGCAAGCTCGCGGAAGAGCTTCACAGGCGGTGGTCGAACCTGAGGACTCTGCTCTGGCCGGACCTCTACACGGTCACCCTCTCGGAGGCCGTAGCCGTCGCGGACACGGCGGTTGCCCGGACCCGGGAGCAGACCTCTACCGCGCTCGCACGGCTCGACGGCATCCAGCGGTCAGGGGACTGGAGGTCGCTCGGCCTGGTCATGGCGAACGCCCCCGAGATCAGGAACAAGGTGGGCTTCGACCAGTATCTGCTCGACCGCATCAAGGCCCTGCGGGCGAAGATCTTCAGGGAGCGCAAGCGGCTCAACCCGAAGCTGAATCTGCCGGACTAACGTCCGAGTTCCGAGTGGGACCTGACGATCACCGAGCTGATGAACCTCACATAGCGCTTGGCAATCAGTCCGTCGCCGCCAGTGAAGAGGTGGTCCTTCAGGATCAGAGGCAGGTCAAACCCCGCCGGAGCGGACATGGTAGTGCCTCTGACCGACTTGCAGACAACCCCGACACCAGACGCAACAGCGTATGCCTCCAGACTCCTCATGACGCGGGCGGCAACACCTGAGACGGCATTGACGAGGATGAAAAGGGCTCCCGGCTTCGCGGAGCGCATGATCCGCATCAGCTTTCGGGATACTACATCCGGGTATGCTCCTACATCGTTGAGGCAGTTCTGCACGATGTGTACATCGGCGGTGCGGCGGTATACATGGCACGTTATACTCTCGCACTGCCGGCAGTCGCGGAGCAGGCTGCAATCCACCATATTCGTGCCCATCCGGCCTGGCCAGTAGGCCTTCACGAGGTGGGACAGGCTGAGACCGATGTAGGGCTTCCAGTTGTCGATATTCGCGTCGTGCAGACTGACGTCGATGTG
This sequence comes from uncultured bacterium, assembly GCA_964466715.1. Lineage (GTDB taxonomy): Bacteria > Armatimonadota > UBA5829 > DTJY01 > DTJY01 > CAYXOC01. Next base: position 6,327 of record CAYXOC010000070.1, on the reverse strand, counting down.
CCGGACGTCCGGGAAGCGCTCGGCGACGAACGTGGACAGTCCCAGCACCTCAGGAGCGGGACCGCATCCGATCACGCAGACCTCGATCCTGCTCTTACCGAGCGCCGGACCGGTTACGCTCACAGGTAGCGATTCGAGCAGGCGGTGGAGCGGCTCCACGTAGTACGGGAAATATGCAACCATGTACGCCCGGGCAAGATCGGCGTTGCGGTAGTCTACGCAGGGGACCGGCTTGGCATACTCACGGCGCATGGCGGCCACGGGCTGCCTCAGTGAGCGCACGCGGCGGGTGTCACCGGAGAACAGTGAGTCCACTATTGCGGGCAGCGGGTCGTGCCTCATCATCGTCCAGGCCCCTCCTATCAGCGGATTGGACTGACAGTATAGGGCGAAACTACGCCTGGACGAATAGTAACTGTGGTTACGACCGATAGGTGGTAGCGGGCATGCTATCTGCGGCGTCTCGGACGGAGACCGAGATCCTCGGCGGCCCTCCGGAATGCCGGCGCCTCCATTCCGACCATTCTGGCTGCTTCGGCGGCGTTATCGGGATGCTCTTGCAGGGCGGCGGCAATGAGCCGCTTCTTCTCGCTCTTGAGATAATCCAGAAGACGGAAGCCCTCCGGCAGTTGGTGATCATCGACCGAGGAGGCAAGCTTATCGACACTCGGGCGCATCCTCGCATTCTCAACCCTGAGCAACTGCAGTTCCTCAGACACTGCATCCACCGACTCCTTGGCCTGCACCGGATCGCCGATCCCAATGTCCCGGAGATCGACGACGTGGTGGTAGGGGCGGGAGTACTGCTTCAGGTATCGAGGATGGAGTGCGATCGCTTTCGCCGGGATGATTCCGCGGTGGATCAAGACGACCCACGCCCACTGCATCTGCGGGGTGCCACTGCTGATCTGGACCGAGTATTCGACGTCTCCGCGGGAGTGCTTCGCCCGGATCTGCTCGCTCTCATGCCTTATGGCTCGCAGGACTCGCGGGTAGTTCGAGGGGTCATCGAGGATCATGGGACGGTACTCGATCTCGGGATTGTTTCGGGCAAAGGAATGGATCTCTCGAACCGTACGAGCGGCCCGTTCGTTGAGCATCGTATCGTGCAGCAGGTAGATCCGGTCGAAATCGCGCTCTTCGAGCAGGGTCAAGATGGGCCCCGGCATTGATTTGCCATCGCCGAATGGATCACTGTTGCCTACACACGAGAGCAAGATCCTCACGGGTTCTGTTCCTCCTGGTGGTCGGCATCCAGACCGGGAACAAGTATGCGGAGACGATCGCCTGATTGCCGTTCCAGAGTGCTGCCGGAGATGCTGTGCTGACTCTTGGGCCGTCCGGCACTCCAGCACAGGTTGCGTATTCGTGGGGGACGGCAGGTGTCTGTAGTACACTAACCTGTTCATTTGGCTGGCACCGAAATCCTCCATGTGGTTCGAGCGGTCCGACTGGGGTGGAACTTTGCACGTGAAGGACTTCGTCCTGGGGGCTGGAACGCTACTACACGTCTTCCCCGGAAGACGCTGACAACGCCATGAGAGAGAACAGGAAGATACAGACTGCTCTCAACAGGTTTATATTGCTGGAATGCTAGCGTTAACACTCACCGAGATCACCCTCCGGATGACTCCAAACCGCCGTTCGGATTGAGCGAAGTGGGCAATAGGGGCAACATTATCTCTGTTCACTACCTTGCTGTATGCACAAACCACAGAGCGGAATACCGACTTCCCGGATACGCGCCGTGGCGCGTATCCGGGAAGTGCAGGCGTCATGCAGGAAGAATATAGTATGTGGGTCTGCTGGCCTCGTTATGGCTGAGGTCATAGCGACCATCGGTCGCATCGTCGATCCAGGCGTGGGCAGCCTGCGCCGAGTCGAAGTACCGAACATTGTGATTCTCGTCCTCGGTGACGTAGCTGATGGGGGAGTGGTCGTTGTAGCAGTGCTCGACCACGATCAGGCACTCGCCCTCGTAGTCGTCCTCCACCGACTCATCCTGCAGATCGCGAATTCCCCACCGCATCAACTCAAGGCGTACAACAAGTTCATCGCCATTACTACGGTCATGTGCTATGTCTGACACTATGTCGGCCAGATACTTGTTCGGATTGTGGAACGCGTTCTCGGCCTCCTGGCTGTCGAGAAGCACGGTCTGGGTCATACAGCTGTCGGAATAGATCGATACGATGGCCCCCGCGGATACGTCAGCGCTGTTGCCATCCACCATCCTGGCGAGAGTGATGGTGGGATTGTCGTGACCGAATTGCGATTGGCGGAGTTCTGCCACAACCTCGTAGTCCTCTTGCTCAAGGTTACTCTCTAGTACAGTCTGATCTGTCATTCTCTCTCCTTCTGGGTAATTACCAACCTCACGTGATATTTGACGCTCGGCAGGTTGGTCTGGTTTCACCGATTTTGTCCAGATTCTGTCCTACAGAGAGTGGCGTTAGGTCTATAGACACCCATCGATAGGCTATCGAGGCATGTTTGCTTCGGGGGTAACGACGGCCGAACCACATGTCCCAGACCATCAGCGCCGCATCTGCTCCCGAATACGTCGCATCGGAGGTCATTCTGCTGGGACAGCTGATGCCCATGTGGTAGGTTTGGCCGTAACTTGGCGAGCGCAGCTTCGTCCAGCGAACTTGCGGAGATCACGCGCCGGGACGCACACATCCCCTCCGAGACCCGCTGCTTGCCGACCATCAGGAAAGGCCTAAGTTCGATTCCCTCCCGACGCATGTGCCGTCCTCTTCGCGATGGACCGCACATGCGCCGATCTGAGCGAAGTGCACAGGGGATTCTCGATCGTGTTCCAGGATTGTGCCGAGGAAGTACGAGCGGAACGAGCCGTCCAGGAAGTAGCGGAAGAGGTGTTCCTCCGTGCGAGGGATCGTACGCACCTCCCTATAGAGCGGCGAATGCTCTACCGAAGGCTCTCTCTCGTAGATGGTATCGAAGATCGCTTCACCACGATTGATGTCGAACTCCCAGATCTCCTCGGCGTGCGGCTGTTCGTAATCCTCGATCGCACCGCCGACTGCGGGCAGCACATCGACTTCGCTCGCCATGTCCTTCAACACGTCTCTCAGGTCTGTGAGTGTCTCCGCGGCCATACCCGTCACCTCTGACCAAGATCAGTTCATTGGCACCCTTCTGCGGGAGTTCGAAGTCAGGCGAGAGCGGGAAGGAATAAGAGACGAGCAAGCGACTCAAGCCGACTGCATCGACAAACACGCAGTAGACACGGGCAGTCCGTGGGCGGACGAGTCGTACGGCCGTTACGGGTTTGTCCTGGAGGACCCGGTGGCCTACGAGCATCTGGTCCCTGCGAAGGGCAAGCTCGGCATCTACCGTGTAACGGATGATCGTGGCGAGGATGACTCACCACCAGGCGCTTAGGGTTCAGTCCCGTACATACATCCCACGTTCCTTGAAGAACTCTCTGAAGTCCTGCTCAAACCCCGATGGAAGGAGTCCTGCCGACAGAGCCGTGTCAGCCATCTCCTCGAAGGTGATCCAGCCGATCCGGTTCGACACCTTCTGCCAGTGCACGCTGGACAGCTTACCGTCCCAGTGCGGCAGATCCTGCTGCAGCAGGCCGGCATCAAGGTAATCCCTCATCTTGTAGCAGTAGAATCGCCCCTTTGAAGGCTGGTAGGTATCCAGAGGGGTGCTGGGGGCTATACCGTATTCAGGGATGCGGAACAGCCCGGGCGTCAACAGCGCAAACCAGATCTCATCCAGACCATTCGGATCTTTACCACCACGGGTGGCGAGATCAATCGCGCAATCTACGTTCCGAGCAATCTGGTTTCGCACCGGAACATAGGAGATACATGTGGAGATATCTGACAGGAACTTGGCCTCGATGATCACGCAGACCTCCCTGTCGTTCGTTCCTTTGCCGGTCATGACGGCATCTACGTTGGTGTTACCCTCCAGGCTTGCGTTCCCGCTACCCAGCTTAGTGATCAAGGTCTGCCGTCTGTCTGCGTAAGGATGGTATGCACCGTCTTGGAACAGACATTTCAGATGGTTCTGGTAGGGTCTGTTCTCCGGAAGGCGGACCTCGACGTACGCGCCAGCGAGTTCCTTGAACACAGGCGGCTCGGCATTGCCAACCCTCCCCGAGTAGACCTTGCTGAGCAGTGCGTTGACAGCCCGCAGTCTCTCCGGACGGTTCAGGTCACTCTGATTGCCGAACAGGCCGTACAGTGCCATCAGGGTGAGCCACGGCTCATCGTGGCAGAATGACGAGCGGCGGGCGGCGTCATAGTATCCTTTCAGCTGATCTTCGACACTGCGGGCGGTCCCCACCAGTCGTTCTATCCGCTCGTGCGACAGGAAATACGGACGGACATCGGAATCTATCAGGCATGGTCTATCGAGAATCGGTACGTGGTTCATGTTCACTCTCCTAACGGTATCGGCTCAGCGGCTCGAAAGAATCTGCTCCACGGTTCCAGAGATGCTGAGGGCGAACGTTCTGACATGCAGACTACGCTTGCATTCTTTGAGGACCTCACATCCCGCGAACAACTCGATATCCGTGCCGCTGCGGAGCAGTATCATTGGCGTGTCATCCCTTGTGGGCGCTTCCAGCAGTTCCGGGCAGTCGAGCACGGCATCCCGACCCGACATCCGGTCTAGCGACTTCAGGTACTCGAGGTACGCCCCCCAATCGTCCGAAGCTATATCGTCCACTTCGACCACCTGGAGGTCGGCTGGCAGTCCGATCAGATCAATCCCAGAGAGGGATTGCACGACCTCGGCATCAAGGCCTTCGGCAGCGTCATAGACGGAGCACACCAGCCCGCAGTCGCTGCTTATTACCAGAATCCTCTTCTTCCCTGGTTGCGCCGAGCGGATACCGCCCCGAGCCGCACAACGACCGACGGCCGCTCGAGCATGTCGACTGACCATCTCAGACCGGCCAATCAGGTCGGATTCTGTCTCCAGGCGCAGCAACTCGGTCAGCGGCGCCACACTGCTCTCATCACCCGCCAGGAACAGCGCCTGTGCAAGCGAATCCCTCACGATAGCCGAGCAGTCGAACAGCACACGGTGGATGCTGCGCAGAACATCCTCTGGGAATGAGTTCGGTCGCTCACGGGCGGCTCGCAGGATCGCATCAGCGGCGGCTATTCGTCTGCTCCGATTGTAGTAGTTGAGCGGATGGTCTGGGTATTGAGCCTGGAACGCCTTTTCATCTGTGACACAGGGCCTGTGGGCGGGCATTCCGACCCTGACGGCTGCGTCGTAATCAGCCCAGTCCATGAAGCCGACCCCCAGATCGGTAACCAGATCATGGATGCTCCGTGAGTTATAGTTCAATGGCATTGAGATGCCTCCTTCGTATTCATTGGGCAGACCAGCCAAATGATGGGGTAGCCATCGCCGCACCCACACTCGTCGTGTGAGCATGCTGGACGGAACAGGCTCGACGAGCGATGGCAACGGGGCTGACAGTACACATGTGTCACGGCGCAGGTCCGTACTTGTGGCAGCGGACCGCGGTCGGGTGTTGGCACACCAACCCCAGGACTGTCTACATAGTAGCAGCAGGCGCTGGTTCTGTCATATCATGAGGTGAGAGTTTCGGGACCTTTCTTCACCGGTCACTCTCCAGCGAACTGCAGGAGTCCGGTTTGCGCCGCCGGTATCCACACCCACGAGAAATCGGCACGGTGATACACAAGTCGTGTGGTAGACGGCAGATGCCGGGCATTCTCGGCCTGCCGCTGTCTTCCTGCTGCCTGCTGCCACACATGGATTGCCGGCTCACCTACCAACTGGTTCTATTTCGGCCAAGCATACGATATAGACGTTTGCCCTCAATGTATAATGATGTTATGACTGTTGGTTTAACTCTCCCCTCGCATGGGTATACGGGATACCGGTTCGCCAATGCTCCACCGGCAACTATCAGCAACACCGCTTGTGCATCCGACTGTGGCTGTGATCTGCTATACACCCCAGCCATGACTACACCGAATAAGAGGAGAGACCAGCAATGAAGACCTGGCACTACAACCCCCATGTGATCCTGCTCTGGTTGGCATTGATATGCCTGTCATTACCAGTGCCCGCCACGGCACTCACAGGTCAGGACATCGTAAACACAGCTATCGCGGAAACGACTGGGAATCACGGCCACTATAGATGGGCGCTCGCCATCCACCTGAATGGGGCACCTCAGCAGGGCTGACGCAGCTGCAAAGCCTGGCAAGGGATCGATGGACAGGAGGATGTAGCGCCGTCCCGGTGATCCTCCCTCGATTTTGTGGACACCCAACTCATGCAGCTAAAGGCTGCGCC
>CAYXOC010000069.1:0-13301 GCA_964466715.1 uncultured bacterium | reverse complement strand
GTTTCAGACATTCCCGGAGAACTTCGAGTTCGAGGGCGGATTGATGGCATCAGCAGTCCAGATCGGAAACGCCGTACCTATAGAGTTGGGAAAGGCTGTGCTTGCAGCAATTGCGGCTGGTGTTACGACTGCCAAACGGCGTTGTGTAGGCCGAAACCGCGTCTCAGGCGAGGAACGGATATGATACATACATTCACAACCAAAGCCCGTACCGTCGAACTGCTCGGACGCAACCAGATCAGGGATGGGATTACGGCAATCAACGAGCTTGTCAAGAACGCCTATGACGCGGACTCCGACTGGGTGGAGATTCACTTCGGGACAGGTCAGTCCACGAACGATGCTGTAGTGATCATGGACCGGGGATGCGGCATGTCCTACGATGAATTCGTGGGCAACTGGCTGGTAATAGGTACGACAGGTAAGAGATCGAGAGACAAGACCCCAGGTGGCCGTCCGCTTTTGGGAGCGAAAGGCGTAGGACGTCTTGCTGCTGATGCGTTAGGATCTGAGTTGCTCCTGTTTACGAGAGCAGAGAACAGCCCATGGGTGATCGCCTACTTGAACTGGCGTATCTTTGAAAACCCACACCTCTTCCTGGACCAAATCCGGATACCACTCCTCATAGCCGACACCATTGATAGACGGCGTCTGCAACCACTGCTTGATGAACTCAGACAGATTCAGATGCGCAATCTGGAACTTGATGGTTGGTTCGAGACAAGCACGGACCCACCGCTGGATGGTTTGGGAGAAGTGGAATGCTTCCTAGAAGAACAGCATGGCCGTCTCCAACCTTCATTGGATCTTGCTCGCCTGCACACATTCCGTGCTGATGTAGCGGAGGCATACAAAGATATCTACAGTAATATCAGCAACCTGAACCCGAACGTGAAGCTTATCACGGAGCTGGCCGGCGCTATTTGCAGCAAAGGCCGTGGCACAGGGACCGTGCTTTACATGACCAGTCTGCGATCAGACTGGGATTTCGATGTCGAGGCGAACACGCCCACCCTGAACTCCCTTTCGCGCACTATGTCATGGCTTTTCAACGCCCCTGACATAGGCATGGAGGCACGGGTGTACTACAACGGATACCATGACCTGAGGCCGAAGTTCGAGAAGGACTTCGATGAACACCATTACAACATATACGACATCAAGTTCAGCGGTGAGATACGCATGGATGCTGACGAGATCGCACGTTTCTATGGGCAGCTGTTTGTGCGAGGCATCGCAGATGAGCGCCTGGAGCCAGTCAACCGAATTCTGGCGAATGGTCTGCCTGTTATGGACTATCTTGCCGGCAAGACATACAAGGATTGTGGCCCATTTCGGATCGAGGTGTGCCATGTGGAGGGCGACCAGTGGCGCTCGAACCTGACACAGGAGGAATGGCAGGAGATCACCGCGCTGACTTCCGACGAAGACGGCCTGCGCAAGGGAGGTATAAGAGTATTCCGGGATGATGTACGTGTCCTTCCCTACGGTGACGTTGGCAATGACTTCCTCGGAATTGAGTATCGGCGTACGCGGAAGGCCGGACGATGGATATTCAGCCATCGGAACACGTTTGGTCGAATAATGCTGACTAGAGAGCAGAACGGCAATCTGCAGGAAAAGACTAGTCGTGAGGGCTTCATCGAGGATGAGTATTACTGCTATTTCCAGAACACCTGCGCCGAGTTGCTTGAAAAAATGGCTTCTCAGTTTCTCAACGAGGAGAGCGAGTACAACCTGAGAAACCTGTACGTCGAGAAAAAGGATCAGGCGCTCAGGGAACGCCAAGCGGCCGAGCAGATGCGCAGAGAAGAGAGAAAGAAGCTACGCGCTCAAATGGCCGCCTATTCCTCAAAGATGGATCAGTTCGACGCCGACGATCTCCTATCAGAGATAGGCTATGCACGAACCATCTCTGACGCGGAGAGCCTACCGGATGACGCATCGCCATCCGTGATCAACCGGATCGTCATAGATCTGAGGAATGTACAGGCAAGGATCGAGGCCCTTCGAGAGCTCACCATACAGCCTCCTGCGCAATTGCTCCTATCCGGGGGAGTAAGGTTCCGCAAGCGAGTCGAGATGCATAATCAATCGATAGACGACATCTGCAGCGTAGCCTTGCCGCGCCTGGATCGAGCCATCAACACGCTGAACAACAGGCTGGACACCCTTACCGCCCGGTATGCACCCGACATCGAGTTTATCAACCAGACGTTGGACGACTACCATGCGCAGCTTACATCTGCCAGAGACCAACTAGACAAACTCGCCTCGGTGTTTACTGACCAGGCACGCAGTTTCGACGAGATTTATGACCGGAGCCGACAGAGAGTGCGCGAGCTGACTGCACCCGCTGGGTTGATCTGTAGGATTGATGCCATGGACAACGATCTCCGCAGACTGCGAAAACAGGCCGTGTCTGACTATGATCTGCCTGGCGTCAGTGCCCGACTAAGGGCTCTCAGAGCCGAGATTGAGGCCATAGGCAGGGATGCTGCCTGCCACTGCTCTGAAGCCCTGCAGCGGTTTAATGAGACGATGCATTCTATACCGCCGGACTATGCCCGGCAACTGAACAAGAGCTCGCTGGAACAGAACAGTCGATTGCTGATGGAGCAGGCAAGTGAAGCAGATGATTTGCTGGAGTTGGCGAACATCGGTCTGGCATCCGATGTTCTTACCCATGAGTTTGCGCAATACCTTGGTATGATCGACGATGCGATCGGCTCCATAAGGGAGTTCAAGCTCGACGCATACGGCAAGCACTGGGTTGGTGTGCTGGACTCCGGGGTAAAGGCCCTTTCGGCCAGGCTCAGTGCTCTCATGCCTATGCATAAAAGCAGGCACTCCTACCGTGAGCCGATCGATCTCCAGCAACAGATCACAGCAATCTGCCAGCTCTTCGAGCGGAGATGGAGCAGGAATGGAATAACCTTGCAGTGTGACATACCCGATGGAGTGATCGTGCAGACATCACTGAGTCGCTTCTTCCCCGCCGTCTGCAACATCCTCGATAACATGTCCCATTGGGTCCTGCTCAATCGTGAGAGTCGCGTGATCTCGATACGCTACGAGGATGGTGCACTGAGCTTTTCGAATTCAGGACCGGGCATACGAGCCGAGACCGAACCGCTTCTCTTCACTCCATTCTTCACCACTCGAGAGGGTGGGCGCGGGCTGGGCCTGTATCTGTCCCGAACGTCTCTTCGCGCCCTGGAATGGGACTTGGTTCTGACAATACGTGAGGATCCCGAGCACTTGGGCGGTCCGGTGTTCAGCATCCTGATTCCGGAGAAAGACCGAGGAGGCTAAGATGACCCTGATCCAAGACTGCATACGACGCACGTTCAACTGCGCGGTTGTTATCGACGACGATTTCTCCGGGTTAAGTGTGCCAGCGGTTGATGATGCTGTGGTTCAGGAGATCGGTAACGAGAGACCCCCGGAAGAGAATGGAGCCGACTACGTTCGAGAGGCGCAGCCTGATGGCGACCGATCTCTGCAGGAACTGAGGAGGTGGCTGGATTCGTTCACGGAGGCTGGGATACTCCCGATGCCCATCTTTCATGATAACCAAGACGAGGGCAGGCTTCGCAAGGCACTTGTCCTCTCCAGTTTCGCCGTAATAGATTACCAGCTGCAGGGGATCACGGCAATCGACGTGATCAAGAAATACGTGCCGCGCGGCCGCATCTACCCCGTAGTGGTGATCTCGCAGCGTGCGCGCGACGCTTCGGCCGACATCTTGGCTGACGAGGAGTTTAGAAGAGATGATAGTGTCGGCGAAACCACATGCATCTACCGTGAGAATACGGGAACGTTTCTGCTCGTATACAGTAAGCGTACCTTCGCTGCTAGGACAGCAATGGAGCACATCGCACAGGTTGTTGATCGCCGTTTTGAGAGATACTCGATACTGGCTACTGAGTTCTACGAGAGACTCAAGACGGATGCTCGAACCATATCAGGTTCAGAGGTGGATACTAACCTGGATGTGGCCCTGATCAGACACGCGCTGCGGAACAGCTACCAGACCGGAGATCTAGATGCTCTACTCCTGAATCTACTCCGTACCGAATCCGCCGTTGTCGATAAGTTTGATGCAGAGCAACCGCTGCTCGAAGCCATCAGAATGCGGGCCGAGGAGTTGTGCAAGGGCAATGCAGATCGGACTCAGGCCGCGTTGCTTCAATCGGTACGAGCCTGCGGCCTTCCTGTTCCGGAATGCTTGCAGGAGTACATGTCCGTTGGCTCCCATTGGCGGAAGATCAAGCGCATCCTGTGCAATATTGCGGACGCCTGCACGTCGATGGATGAGCTATCGCGTTTCCTGACCTTGGAGGTGTTTCGCAATTGGGCTGGCTGCGTGCTCAATTACCACTGCAGGGAGTATGCCAAGGAGGAGACGGCTAAGTTTGAAGTCATTTTCTCAAGCCGCGAGTTCAAAGCGACGGCAAAGGAATGCAGCGTCATCAGCGGTGTAGCTGAACAACTGAAGCGATACACGGGCACCGTCCGCGATTTGCATAGGATCAGGGCACGCAGAAGACCGCCGATACCTCAAGACGAACTTGCCAGGCTTCTTCAGGAAGCCACAATTCATGTCCTCTTGGCGAAGAATCCTTTATTTAGAGACAGACCGGATACCGTAGCCGGGCTGATCAAGTACGAGCTAACCCCGCATGGACAGAACGAAGCATGCGAGCGGCTAGGAGGGTATGCGGGAGACAGATCGACGTTCCACGGAATGCGGAACGGCGAGCTATTCGTACGAACAGGCGATCAGCAGGATGTCAGGATTGGCGTCCACGGGACCGTCAAGACGACTGATATCGTCAGATACTGCATAACCCCTGCGTGCGACATCCTCCGGCCAAGCAAGGTCGGAGGATGCCTCAAGTTCGTGAGAGGACATCGCTTTACGGGCGAGGGGATAAAGACGCTGGAGAAGCTTGAGCCGAACTTGCCCGAGAGCATTGTGCGCTTCAGGTACGCATCGGGTGGTCGTCAGTATCTCGTACGCCTGAACCTAGCTGACGTTGAGTCCATCAAACTTGTGGAGGCAAATGGTGATCCGGATTTGGTACGTGCGGATTGGAAAGACTGGCAGTCCGTGCTGCGACTCAAAGCACCGTATGCTCACAACATACTGAACAAATATCTGGCTTACCAATCGAGGTCAGGCATCGAAGACATTGACTGGTGATCCGGGCTTCTCACCTGTGAGCTGGTGAGTATGGTATAATCATGTGCGGGTTGTACCATGGATTGCCACACACCGGAAACCAGAAGCAGGAATATGTCCTGCGTGCGTGGGCGCGACACGGGGCCGGAGCGGCTCGTGCGCTCGCTGCTGCACCGCATGGGTTACCGCTTCCGTCTGCAGGCCAAACACCTACCGGGCAAGCCTGACCTCGTCCTACCTCGCCATCGTATCGCCGTCTTTGTGCACGGCTGTTTCTGGCATCAGCACTCCGGATGCAGGAAAGCAGCCAGGCCGACCACTCGAACCGAGTTCTGGAACAAGAAGCTCGATGGCAATATGGAACGTGATCTACGGAATCGCCGGCTCTTGGTTGATCTAGGCTGGAATGTCCTCGTCGTCTGGGAGTGCGAAACTCGGGATCGCGAGCAACTCGCCGCGAAGCTCAAGCACGCCATCGAATCACTATCCCAAGCCCACACCTCCGCCCGATCCCAGGCGGCCTGATCGCAGAGAACATCGCCCCCTCCCCCGCACTCCCGGCGCTCGGTCGGGGGGCCGGGCGAGCGGTCCGGATCGTTTTTCGACAGGATCAGAAGCTTTCTCGACTGTATCAGAAACCTTTCCGACTGTATCAGAAAGCTTTCCGACTGGATTACAAGCCGTCTGATCCTGTCGAGAAGGCTTCCGGACCGAGTTACACGACACCTGAGGTGTATCGCCCGGCATGCGCTCCCGTGTGTTTGACAACCCAAAGGGGACCCACCGTGATAACGCAAAAGGAGCCCACCCGGACGTGCTGATCAGGCCTTCTTGCCGGCCTTTCGTTTGATGCTCTCCCGGAATCGGTAGGAGTCGCCGTTCATCTCAAGGATGTGGCAGTGATGCGTGAGCCGATCGAGCAGCGCCACCGTCAGCTGCTCATCCCCGAACACGCTCGTCCACTTCGCGAACTCAAGGTTGCTCGTCACTTTATCGCCTTCGCGATTAGCCTGGTCCTGGGGTGGATAGAAGAAGACGGACTGAATGTCTAGTTTGAGTCCGCCGGCATCGTATTGATAGGCTCTGCTCTGTCATACAGCTTCGGCCTTCGTGGGATGCACGTCCTGCACGGCTTCGTCTTGTCATCCGCGATACAATGCCTGGTGTACCGAGATGTAAGTCTCATCGGAGTGCTGCTGTCCTGCCTGGCGATAGACTGGTATGCACATAAGCCAAGGGTTCGAGAGGTCTATGTGTTTGCACTGGGTGTTGCCGCCTACTCGGCCGCCGCATTGCTGCCCTTTGTGTGGTCGGAAGTCGCACAGACGGCGATTGCCATCGCGGTAACGGTGGTGTTGGTGCGACGGATTGCCCCCGGCGAGCAGGAATCACCGGAATGATGGCGAATGAGCTTGTCCCGTTCTGAGCGTGACAGTTGCAGAGGACCTTTGACTCGTAAGAGACTGGATCAGAAGCTTTCTCGACTGTATCAGAAACCTTTCCGACTGTATCAGAAACCTTTCCGACTGGATTACAAGCCGTCTGATCCTGTCGAAAAAGCTTCCGGACCGGATTGCCCGACACCTGATAAGTATTCCTCGGCGTGTACTCCCGTCTTCTTCCCTCCCGATCCGGGTCTCAGGCAGAGTGTGCTTCTGCTCCCCGTGTCATCGCCGATAGATTCCTGCGTCAGGCTCGTTGCCACCGGAAGTCCCGCCAAGATGGACGTGCGGTACATCCTTTGTATACGCACTGGTACCGGGACAGGTATGGGGCGGAGCTCTGATCAGACTGGAGTCGGGGAGTGTGATTCCGCCGCGAACACCTCGGTAGGGGTATCCGCTTCGAGTTCGTATCTTTCGGTATGGCCCGGTCTTGGCATTGGGAAATGTAGCGAGTAGTTGCATTCCCGAACCATACACTTGCGGGGGCTGGATGCTTCGGAAGCAGAGCTCGCGGTATGTGTGAACGGCGCTACCGGAGCCCCTCGGACACTCGTGTAGGGAGCTCCCGCCGTCGCGTTCCGTCGTTGGAAACCTACAACCGACGGAACAGGACAGCGTCCGTTCCATACGCGCCGGACCGATGCATCGGCAGCGTCGACTGCGTCTCTGCTGCCGATGCATCCTGTTACATACTACTCGGCGTCGCCGTTGCCGTTCGGGCTCGGCTCATCGCCGCCGTTCGACTGAGGCTGCTCGCCGTTGCCGTTTTGCGGACTGCGCGAGCCTCTCGACCGAGATCTGCGGCTTCGAGACCGGGGCCTGCGAGTCGGCGTCTCCGCCGGCTGAGGCTCCTGCCCCTCCACCGGTTGCGGCTGCGGCTCCGGTTCCGGCTCCGCAACTGCGACTGCGACCGGCTCAGGCTCCGGAGTCTCCGCGGGCTGAGCCTCTCGCTCTTCCGCGGTCCGGGACCCTCGCCCGCGCCTCGACGACGGACGCCGACTCCTGGATCGAGACGGACGCTCCGCCTGAGGCTGAGCTTCCTGCTCGGCCGCAACCGCCGGCTGCGGCTCCTCCTCGACCTTTGGCGGAAGCTCGGGCTCCGGCTTCGGCTGGGACGCGCGCTCCGACCTTTGTCGAGAAGCGCGTTCCGATCTAGGCCGGGATTCGCGCTCCGGCTTGGGCGGAGGTTCGCGTTCGGCGGCAGGCTCGGGCTCACGCTCGGGTTTCGACTGCTGAGGTACTATCTCAACCCTGGGCTGAGGCTCCGGCTTGGGTCGAGGCTCGCGCTCGGGCTTCCGGCGCGACTCACGCTCGCCGTTCGGCGCGATGCCCGCCGGCTCGGTCCTGAGCGGCACGGGGGTTGTCCGCTCACCCTTCACAACGCTGAGCACCTCGCCCTCCGCATAGGAGCGCATGATGCCGCTGAGCCGGGCCTTCACCCTCTGGCCGATGTACTTCCCGCCGTTGGCGAGATCGATCATGTAGCCGCCTTCCGCCCACGCCGCCGCTCTGGGCAGGCTGACGAAAGGATTGCGCACGACCTCGCACTCGACGATCTGCGACCGCCGGAACGAGAGCATCTGGCTCTCGATCTCCATGAGATCGCCGGGCTGGATGTCGTAGTCCTCGATATGCTGATCGTGGATACCGCGCACATACACGGCACGCCTGATCTGCTGCTCGATCTGATTCACCGTCTCGCCGCGTGGGCCGATAAGGTACTCCGCCACTTCCTGGTTCGTAGTGATGAGGAATGCCTCGTCATCGACCAGATTGGCCTTCTGCATCAGCTCGCGCTCGATGTTGATGCTGACCGACTCCGGAGACAGGATATGACCCCGTCCCTGGCAGTACGGACATGCCTCGCTGATCAGCTCGGAGATGGTCTCCCCGGTCCGCTTGCGAGTCATCTCGATCAACCCGAGCGGGCTGATGTTCGAGATCTTGGTCCGCGTGCGGTCCTTCTTCAGGGCGCGCTCGAGAGCGTTCACCACGTGGGAGCGATCTCTCGCACTCGACATGTCGATGAAGTCGATGATGATGATACCGCCGATGTCGCGCAGCCTGAGCTGGCGTGCGATTTCGGTCGCAGCATCGAGGTTCGTCTTCAGGATCGTGTCTGACAGGCTTGTGCTGCCGATGAACTTGCCGGTGTTTACGTCAATGGTGGTCAAGGCCTCGGTCTGATCGATGGTGATATGTCCGCCGGACTTGAGCCAAACTTTGCGCTTGAGCAGCCGGTCGATCTCGTTCTCGATACTGAAGTGCTCGAAGATCGGTTCGGGATCATCATACAGGACAAGGCGCGATTTGAGCTTCGGCGATATCAGTTCCACGACTTCGAGAGCCTTCTGATACTCGACGGGCGAATCGATGAACATCTTCTGGATGTTCGATCCGAACACATCGCGGATGGTCTTGAACACCAGGCTCAAGTCCTGATGAATGAGCCCCGGAGCCGGGGTGACCTTCGCCCTCTCCTGTATCTGCGTCAACATGCGCATCAGGAAGTCGACATCGGCGCGCAAGTCTCGCTCGCCTCTGCCCTCGGCCTCGGTCCGAACGATCATGCCGCAGTTGGCGGGCTTGATCTTCTCGGCTATCTTCTTCAGCCGGTCGCGCTCGGCGGTGTCCTCGATCTTGCGTGAGATTCCGATATTGTCGGCCTCGGGCATGAGCACCAGATATCTGCCGGGCAGCGAAATCCTGGTGGATACGCGGGCGCCTTTGGTGCCGCGCGGAGCCTTGACGACCTGGACAACCAGTTCCTGCCCGACTTTGAGCAGGTCCTTGATATTCGCTCGCTGAGCCTCCTTCTTGGCGGCGGGGAACTCCTCACCGGCTTCCGGCAGGACATCGCCCGCGTACAGGAAGGCATTGCGCTCCAGGCCGATGTCGACGAACGCGGCATCCATTCCCGGAAGCACGTTCGCGACTCTGCACTTGTAGACGCTGCCGGCGACTCGCTCGTCACGCTCGACATGCAGCTCGACCAGCTTCCCACCGTCGATCAACGCCATTCTCGTTTCGCGAGTGCCTATGTTGATGACAATCTCTTTGGACATTATTTCACCTCCTTTCTGAAGTATGGAGTGGAGAGTGGAGAGTACGGGACTCGGGGATCGCGCCCCGCGTCGCACTCTACACTCCGAACTCTACACTTCGAACTGCCTCACCCTGTGTATGCCCTCTACATCGAGACCGGGAAGGCGGTCGTTGAGCGCCTGAGCCAGGTCCTGCGGCCTTGCGCCGCCGGAACTGCCGGACCTGAACCTGGCAGTCAGCACCAGCTTGCCCCCTGAGCACTCTATTGCATCCACTCCCAGGATATTCGGACGTATATCAACCTCTTTGGTTTCGTCGCGCTTCCGAACCACCCTCACCTCGGGGGCGGCGAGCAGCTCGTCCACCTTCGCGCGCACCGTCTGCTCATCGCACCTCGCCGGACAGCGCAGGGTGATGCGGTATTCCGATGCGTTGAGCCGGGAGAGCGGCGACTTCACTCCCTCCGGCAACTCCTCGACGTCGAGCACTTCCAGTCCCGCGGGAAGGGAGCCGTTCAGCCGGTCCATGATCTCCTTCACCGGCGCGCGCTCGGCCAGATCGAGCACGATGCGCTCGTCGTCACTGGTGACGCCGACTCCGATGGCCCCGGCGAAGTGCATCTTCGGCCGCGGGTTGAACCCCTCCGAGTAGGCCACCGGGATGCGCGCCCGACGGAGCGCATGCTCGAAGGTGCGCATCAGATCGAGATGAGCGATGTACTTGACCTGTTCACCTTTTCTCAGCCGCAGAAGGACACGGAACATTCGAATCCTCTCCCTATCACCTTGTAGGAGCGGCTTCCCAGCCGCGATACCGCGCTTCGCGGCTAGGAAGCCGCTCCTGCAGGACAAGGAACGTCTATATCTTCACCCCTCGGCATCAGCCGCGTCAGGCCGCAGCCCGAGCACCGGTCGAGCCGGCAGTCCTGGGTGACCTCACCCCTCTGCGCGCGCTCGTTCTCGGCCATCAGGAATCTCTTGGTCACACCGCAGTCGATGTGGTCCCACGGCAGAACCTCGTCGATGCTCCTGGCGCGGTGAGCGTAGAACGCAGGATCGACCCCGGACTCCTCGAATGCCGCCAGCCATGCGTCGAAGTTGAAATGCTCATGCCACGCATCGAACCGGCAGCCCTTCTTCCACGCGAGGTAGACCGCCTCCCCCACCCTGCGGTCTCCGCGGGCGAGGACTCCCTCCAACACGCTCGTCCTGGCCTCGTGCCAGCTCAACTTGACCGCGCGGTCCGTGATCGCGTATCTGGCGAGCGTGGCCTTGCGCTCGAGTTCCTCGATCGTGTCCTGCGCGCTCCACTGGAACGGCGTGTGCGGCTTCGGCACGAAGTTGGAGATGCTGACGTTCACCGTCGGCTTGCGTCCCATCACTCGGCGTCCGATCTGCGCGACCTTCATGGCGAGCTTCGATATCCCGCGAACATCCTCGTCGGTCTCCGTGGGGAGGCCGATCATGAAGTAGAGCTTGATCGTCTGCCAGCCGCATTTGAACGCCTCCTCGACCGCGCTGAAAAGGTCTTCCTCGGTGACGTTCTTGTTGATCACGTCGCGCATCCGCTGAGTGCCGGCTTCCGGCGCAAGTGTGAGGCCGCTCTTGCGGACCTTCTGGATCTCGTGCGCCAGCTCGACGCACGGCGCATCGACGCGGATCGACGGCAGCGACACCCCGATCTTCTCAGGCCCGTAGGTCTCGATGATCTCGCTCACCAGGTCGCGTATCTCACGGTAGTCCGTGGCGGAGAGCGAGGTCAGCGCGATCTCGTCGTAGCCGGTGGACTCGACCTGGGTCTTCGCGGTCTCCATCAGCTTCTCCCGCGAGCGCTCGCGGACAGGGCGATAGACCGTTCCGGCCTGGCAGAAACGGCATCCCCGGGAGCACCCGCGCATGATCTCGAGGGCGATGCGGTCGTGCACCGTCTCGATGAAGGGGATCACCGGCCGCTCGGGGAACGGCGCGTTCTCCAGGTCCCACACGATCCGCCGGGTGACGACCTTCGGGACGGAGTCGTCCTTCGGGACAACCTCCCGCACCGTGCCGTCGTCGTTGTACGAAACCTCGTAGAGACTCGGGACGTAGACTCCGTGCAGGAGCGCCAGACGCTTCAGAAGCTCGCTCTTGCCCTCGGACTTGTGAGCCTTCACGAGATCGACGATCTCGTGAACGATGTCCTCACCCTCGCCGACCACGAACGCATCGATGAACTCGGCGATCGGCTCCGGGTTGACGGTGCAGCACCCGCCCGCGATGACGAGCGGCGCGTCGTCCCCACGCTCCGACGCTCGGACGGGCAGTCCGGCGAGGTCGAGCATGTTGAGCATCGCGGTGTAGGCAAGCTCGTAGCCGAGGGAGAAGCCGATGATGTCGAACTCACGGAGCGGAGTCCGTGTCTCCAGGGTGAAGAGCGGGATATCGTTCCGCCGCATCTGGTCTTCCATGTCGGTCCATGGGGCGAAGACGCGCTCGGCGGCGGTGTCGGGACGGCAGTTGAGTGTGTGGTAGAGGATGCGGACCCCGAGATTGGACATGCCGATCTCGTAGGTATCAGGGAATGCCAGGGCGAATTTGACCGCTACCGTGGCATGGTCCTTGACCACGGCATTGTACTCGCCACCAGTGTAGCGCGCAGGCTTGGTGACGCGCGGCAGAATATCGTTCAGTCTTTCAAACATGAAATATTGCACCCGGCGTATCGCTCGCCGGAGAAGAGATCACTCTCATAAGGCCCTGCCGTTATCAAGCAAGCCGCATCAAACAAAAAGCCGGCTGATCCATCTGGGATGCCGGCGCGCAGGACCGTTTATGGAATTATACCACTCTCCGAAGGATCGTGTCAACGCGCCCAGCGGCTCAGTGCGAATGAGGGGCGCAAAAAGAACGGCAGGCGACGCGGGTGCGCCGCCTGCCGTTGTTCATCTGAGGGTCGGTAACCGCTACCGGGGAAGGATATCCCTGGCGAGAATCACCGGGTACACGGCCCCACCGGCGCCGGCCCTGCAGGACACGACACCGGTGACGATCACCGTCTGATCCACGGAGGCCGAATTGCCCGCTCCGGTCCAGACCTTGATGCCGACGCTGGCCGAGTCATCCCGCAGGACGGACCCATCGTCGAGGTAGAACCCGTCCGACGTGAGGGCGGTGACCTTGCCCGCAACGGTGACCAGCAGGCCGACGTTGTTCAGGCCGGCGCCACCGGTGATTCCCGGTGTGTAGCTGCCGAACGACTCGCCGCCGATCCACCGAAGGTTCATGAGGAGCGGCTCCACGGGATCTCCGAAAGCGCCGGGCACGACCATGCAGTCGAGCAGGGCTCTCTCGCAGCCGCCCACAAGACCCAGCCGCCCGTAGACCTGAACGGCGTCATTCGGAGCCGGGCCGGCGCTCGACTCGACTCGGATACCGGATGCGCGACTGGCATCCTGGATGTAGAATGCGGTCGGGAAGCTGGCGCTCACGCCGGACAGCGAGATGCAGACCGGCGTGCCGTCCGCCAGACCCTTGGCCTCGGCTATGCTCACTACCGGCCGCGACACGGTGACCCCGGACGAGGCCATCGGCAGGGAGACCTGGTTCCAGGAGTTCACCGCCCGCACCGAGACGTAGTAGATGGAG
>CAYXOC010000068.1:0-13975 GCA_964466715.1 uncultured bacterium | reverse complement strand
TGAACACCTCGCCTTTCTATTATACTCGGTGTCCACTTTTTCGATGGAAGGTCACCCGCATGGGATGGATGGCAGACTGGAATCACTGCTAGATTGCCGTTGGCGCTGACTACTCACACATCGTCTACCTGTTCCGCATGGTAATAGAACGTGCGTTCGCCTGTAAAACTAGTGGAATTCAGGGCACAAATGGAGAAGCCCGTAAGTTTCCCCACGGGCTTTTCGTGCGTCTACCTGATTTTCTTCCGCCCAACGTTCTTCAAATTTCCCAATCTATCCGAAGGCGAGAATTGCCTGTGTCTGTCCATCACGTCAACGTCAGCCAAATTCGAATATCTGCGGGTCATAACGAGTGTCGAATGACCTAACAATCTCTGCACCGTAAAGACATCACACCCAGCCTTAATCAAGGCAACTGCGCAACTGTGCCTCAGTTGGTGCGTTGTCACTTGTATCCCGGCACGTTTGCCGATTCGGACAATGATTTCCCGAAGGACATCCCTATCCACGGGTGAACCAAATTGAGATACAATCAGCCTGTCAGTGTCCAGTTCGCCCCGAACCGCTATGTATTTCCTCAACATCTTCCCCGTTGACGCCCCAAAGGGCACGACTCTGGGCTTATCGCCTTTGCCGTGCCTTACGTGGATCGTGGATTGAGCCAAGTCCAGGTCAGTCTCTACATCCACGGAGCATAGCTCGGAAGCCCTCAAGCCCGTATCGAATAGCAAGGCGATTATCAGCTTGTTTCGAACCCCCAACGAAATCCTTTCCACATACGGAGAGCAGTTTGTTGACATCCTCGACTGATAGAGGCCCTATCAGCTTCTCGGGCTTCTTGGGCTTCGATATGTTGCCCATCGGGTTGGCGTCAAGGATTTCCTCGTTGACGAGCCACTTGCAGAATGCGGCTAGAACGTCATAGTAACGGGCTGACGTGGACTGAGAATTGCTCACGGATTGGTGCCGCAGGAAATCACGCAAGACATGCCGTGACAATTCCCCCAATTCCTCCACGCTGGAGTACGATTGGAACGCCTTGAACGCATAGGAATTGATGGTAACGGAGTGCCGTGACATATTGCGTGCAACGCAGTCGTGTTGATACAGATTGATGGCATCGGACAGCTTAATAAGCTTCACCTTTTCTATTTTGGAAAATAGCTAAGCGAAGCGATCCTAGAAACCGTGGAAAATCGAGCGAGGGAAAAAACCGTTGGTACGTAAGGAAAAATGAGGGATGGTGGGCGGTACTGGATTTGAACCAGTGACCTCTTCGGTGTCAACGAAGCGATCTCCCCCTGATCTAACCGCCCGTGTCGTTCACAACAGGCGTATTATACACGATCCGCGCGCGTTTGTAAAGACCTCAGCAGGTCCTGAATCGCGAAATGCGCGGATGGCGCGAAAGGAACCATCATCCCGACCGGGATCAACGCCGCTGAAGGGGAGAGCCGCGCTCGCGGTGAAGAGGTCAATGCAACTACGCCCGATTCCCAGGAGGGGCCATGGCAAGGCGACGCCCGAACATCATCCTGGTCAACTGCGACCAACTGCGCTCATTCGAGGTCGGATGCTACGGTAACCCCGTCATCCGCACGCCGAATATCGACCGGCTGGCTCGGGAGGGAGTGCGCTTTGAGACCGCCGTCACGAACTTCCCGGTCTGCATGGCCGCGCGCTCGATCATGCTCTCCGGACAGTACAACCGAACCTGCACCGGCGGAGTGTCGAACGTGGCCTTCCCCTGGCGTCTGCATGGGGCCAACATGCCGGAATACCCGGACGCGGGACGTCCGCATCTGCCCGACCGGACGCTGCCGGAGTGCCTGCGGGAGATCGGATATCACACGGCGGCGATCGGGAAATGGCACATCCACTCCTGGCCGCACGACATCGGCTTCGACTACTACGTGATCCCGCGCGTTCATCACTGCCATACCGGCCAGTGCTTCACGGAAAACGGCGGGCCGGAGTTCGTGCCGGAGGGGTTCAGCGTCGATTTCGAGAGCAATCGCGCGGCGGAGTACATCCGCGCGCTGGCCGGTCAGGATCGGCCGTTCTTCATGTACTACAGCATCTCGCCGCCGCACTGCCCGGTGGCCGACGCGCCCGAGAAGTACCTCCGCATGTACCGCCCGGAGGAGGTCCCGATCCGCCCGAACGTGGACCTGAACAAGCCGCTGAAGCATCAGGACCACTGGTTCAGAGTCTACCGTTACGATTTCCGCTACTACGAGATGGCGCTGCCGTACACGGAGCACCTGCCGCCGGGATACGGCCTGCGCGAGTTGATCGCCGAGTACTACGGGCTGACGACATGGGCCGACGACGCGCTGGGAGGGGTCTTGCGCGCGCTCGACGAAACCGGGCTGGCGGAGGACACGATCGTCGTGCTCACGGCGGACCACGGCGATAACCTCGGCAGTCACGGACTGGTGCAGAAGGGCGGGCCGAACGAGGAGGCGGTCCGCATACCGATGATCCTCCGCTGGCCGTCCGGAGTGGAGGGCGGGGTGGTCGCGTCGGACCAGATCGCATCGCTGGTGGACCTGATGCCGACGCTGCTCGATCTGGCGGGAGCGCCTCCTCAGCCACACGTCCACGGCGTGAGCATGGCGCCGGTCATCCGCGGGGAGTCGACGGCGACGGACCGGCCTCACGCGGTCATCGAAACGGAACAGGGCGTGGCGGTTCGGAGCCTCGACCACATGTACTTCCTGCCGTTCGAAGACGACAGCCGCGCGCTGGCGGAAGATCCGACGCAGTTCTATGACCTCGAAGCCGACCCCTACGAGATGCGCAACCTCGCCGAGGAGCCGGCGTCCGACACGGCCCGGGCGCTGGATGCGACGTTGCGGGAGTGGGATGCGTCGACTCCGTGGATGGAAGGGTAAGCGCTGACCGTTCGAGCGGATTTGTAACCCAGCCCGCGTTGGCAGAGCGGAATCTGCGATCCCCGGAACCCGGGACGGCATCACAGATGCCGGATGGCCCACGGGTGCCGGATCACAGATCCGCACCAACGTCGGCCCCCATCCCCAATCCCGATCTCCGATCCCCGAATCCCCAACACCCAGGTTTACCCTTCCTCATGCCCTGGGGTATGTTCACAGAGAAGACATGGAGATTTAGCCTCCGTGTACTCGACACACGCCGCACCCAACGATTAGAATATATCCCGGCTGGCTAGACGGCCGCAGCACGCAGGCACAGCGACCCATCCGCAGACTCATCCGCTACCATGACCTGCAACCACCAACCTCCATGCAGGGGCAGGAATCGGCCGTTCGCAGTCAGAACAGTTGTGTTGTAAGCCGAAAGCGCACTGGCGCCGCAGCCTAGCCCTTCATGGGCGTCAGGGTTGATGATGTCCGGCGGGGACAAGCCCCTAGGCTACGGGGTGGATTCCGGAGCTTTCGGCGCACTCCGTAGGAAAGCACGCCATGTCGAAGCCTGGGTTCGTACACCTGCACACTCATACCGAGTTCAGCCTCCTGGACGGGGCCTCGCGCATCCCGGATCTCGTCAAGCAGGCCGTGGACAGGGAGATGCCCGCGATGGCGATCACCGACCACGGCGTCATGTACGGCAACATAACTTTCTACAGCGAGGCGAAGAAGGCCGGCATCAAGCCGATACTCGGTTGCGAGGTGTACGTCGCCCCCAGGTCGAGACACCAGAAGGACGCGCGGCTCGACAAGGAGCAATACCACCTCGTGCTGCTCGCCCAGACCGAGAGGGGCTACAAGAACCTCATCAAGCTCGTCAGCCTGGCGTTCTCCGAGGGATTCTATTACAAGCCCCGTGTGGACAAAGAGCTTCTCGCCGAATATCACGAGGACCTGATCGCCATGACGGCATGTCTCGGCGGCGAGATCCCCTACTGGATACTGAAAAACGACATCGAGCGGGCCGAGCGGTCGCTCGCGGAGTATGTCGAGATCTTCGGCAAGGAGAACCTCTACCTCGAGCTCCAGGAGCACGGCATCGAGGAGCAGCGGCCGGTCAACGAGGCGATCATCCGCCTCTCGGAGAAGACCGGACTCAAGCTCGTGGCGTCGAACGACATCCATTACACCTTCAAGAAGGACTCGGAGGCGCACGACGTCCTCCTCTGCATACAGACGGGCCACACGCTCGACGACCCTAAGCGCCTGAAGTTCGGCTCCCAGGAGTTCTACATGAAGTCGCAGGAGGAGATGTACGACCTCTTCCGCGACGTGCCGGAGGCGCTGGCGAACACCCTGGAGATCGCCGAGCGGTGCAACATCGAGTTTGACTTCGGCAAGAGCAAGCTCCCCGATCCCGGCATCCCGGTCGGCGTCGATCCGAGCGACTACATGGAGTCGGAGGCGAAGGCCGGACTTGCCGCGCGGATGAAGGGCGAGGTGCCGGAGGACTACTGGAAGCAGCTCGACTACGAGTGCGGGATCATCCGCCAGTGCGGGTTTGCGACCTACATGATGATCGTGCGCGACTTCACCGATTTCGCGCGCAGTCAGGGGATCTACGTCGGCGTGAGAGGCTCGGCGGCGGGCAGCCTGGTATGCTACGGGCTCGGCATCACCGACGTCGATCCGATCGAGTACGGCCTCACATTCGAGCGGTTCCTCAACCCGGAGCGCATCGAGATGCCCGATGTCGATCTCGACATCCAGGACGACCGCCGGGACGAGCTGATCCAGTACGTCATCGACAAGTACGGGCGCGAGCGAGTCGGCCAGATTGCGACTTTCGGCAGCTTGAAGGCACGGGCGGCGGTTCGCGACTGTGGGCGCGTGCTCGGCATGGACCTCGCCGAGGTGGACAGGATCTGCAAGATGATCCCGACCGTGCCGGTCGGCGTCACGATCGACCAGGCGCTGAAGACAAACCCTGAGTTGCAGGCGACCTACAACAGCAATCCGGACGCCCGGAACCTGATCGACACCGCGCGGACCCTGGAGGGGCTCAACCGGAACGTCGGCGTCCACGCGGCGGGCGTGCTGATCTCCGACGACCCGCTCACCGACCACGTGCCGGTCCACTACGGCGGCAAGGGCGAGGTCGTCGCGCAGCTTGCAAAGAAGGACATCGCCAAGATCGGCCTGCTGAAGATGGACTTCCTCGGCCTGGCGAACCTGACCATCCTCGCCAACGCGGTGAAGAAGGTCAAGGAGCATCGGGGCATCGATATAGACATCCTCAACATCCCGCTCGACTGCCAGAAGACCTTCGAGATGCTCGGCAAGGGCGACACGAACGGCGTATTCCAGCTTGAGAGCGGCGGCATGAGGCAGAACGTCATCGACCTCAAGCCGAACTCGGTCAGGGAGCTCGCCGCTATCGTGGCGCTATATCGTCCCGGTCCGATGGCGTACATCCCGAACTTCGTGCGCTCGAAGTTCGGGCTCGACCCGATCACCTACCTCCACCCGGACCTGGAGCCGATCCTGGCGGAGACCTACGGCGTCATCTGCTACCAGGACCAGGTGCTCCGGATCGCCCGCGCGATCGCAGGATTCACCCTCGGCCAGGCGGACGTCCTGCGCAAGGCCATGTCGAGCAAGGACCGCGCGATCATGGACCAGCAGCGCGAGAAGTTCCTGGAGGGCGCGAAGGCCAACGGCGTCGACGAGAAGATCGCCGCCGCGATCTACGAGCAGATCGAGCCGTTCGCCGGGTACGCGTTCAACAAGGCGCACGCCGTCTGCTATGCGTTCGTCGCCTACCGCACGGCCTACATGAAGGCCAACTACCCGGTGGAGTACTACTCAGCGCTCCTGTCGGCCAATATGGACGACAAGGAGAAGCTGGCGATGTACGTCGAGGACTGCAAGCGGTTCGGCATCAAGGTCCTGCCGCCCGACGTGAACACCAGCGGCGTCGAGTTCGACGTCTGCGATGGATCGATCTGCTTCGGCCTGGCCGCCGTCAAGGGCGTCGGGCGCGCGGTGATCGATGCGATCCTGGCGGCGCGGAACGAGGGCGGGCCGTTCAAGTCGCTCCACGAGTTCTGCCGGCGGGTCTGCGACACGCTCGTCACCCGGAGCGCGATCGAGTCGCTGATCAAGTGCGGGGCGTTCGACTCGATCAACGACAACCGGGCGCAGCTTCTGTTCATCCTCGACGATGCGATGGGCATGGCGCTCCGGGCTCAGCGGGACAAGAAGGCAGGCCAGGAATCGCTCTTCGGCGGAGATGCGTTCGAGGAGAGCGAGGAGTTCCTGGAGCCGAAGACGCTCCCGCAGGTCGAGCGGATGGGGCGCGACGAGCAGCTTGCGATGGAGAAGGACCTTCTCGGGCTCTACTTCTCGGAGCATCCGCTCCAGCAGTTCCAGGACAAGTTCGCGGCGGTAGTCACGGCGACCAGCGAGAGGATCAAGGAGATGCCGGACAAGCAGGATGTGGTCGTGGCCGGCGTGATCTCCCGGATGCGCACGCACTACACCAAGAAGAACAATGAGCCGATGGTCTTCCTCACGATCGAGGACATGAACGGCTCGATGGACGTCACTGCCTTCCCGTCGGTCTACCGGGACTACAAGGACGTGATCGCGCAGGACGCGGTCGTGGTCGTGAGGGGCAAGACGAACCACCGCGAGCGGCCGGGCTCCGACGGCGAGACGAGCTGCGAGATCGGTATCATCTGCGATTCGATCCAGGCGCTGACCAACGGCAACGGGAACGGCAATGGGAAGAACGGCAAGAATGGAAACGGCAACGGGTCGAAGTGCCTCACCATTCGGCTGGTTCGCTCCGACAGGGAGAAGCTGAAGCTCCTCAAGGGCCTCTTCACGAAGTACGCCGGCGATAGCCCGGTCTACTTCATCGTGCCGTCGAACGGCAAGACGGCGAAGGTCTCCGCGCAGGTGAACGTCGAGCCCTCCCCGAAGCTGATCTCCGAGATCGAGCAGGTGCTCGGCAGGGAAGTCGTGACGGTCGAGCAGGCGTAGGATGGGTGGCGAGCGACCAGTGGCCGGTGATCGGTGATCGGTGACCAGAGTGTATTTCAAAGCTGTTGTAGGAGCGGCTTCCCAGCCGCGAATCCCTACGTAACGCCACGAATTCGGGGATCGGAATCCTCTCCTGCAAGGCGGAAATCGACTTGGGAAATGCGCTCCGGTGATCGGTGGGACTCGGAGTCGATGGCTGGTTGCTGTTCACCTCCCCGCTTCCTGTTGACAACCCCTCTACCCCACGCTAGACTGGCAGTAACTCGTGTAGGAGGGGTTTTCCGGGCGGTTTGTGCCCGGTAACCCCGAACGCACCCCCCGGATGCGTCGGCGTAGGGAACGGACGCTGTCCCGTTCCGTGGTCGTAGGTCTCCAGCAGCGGAACGCGACGGCGGGCGTTCCCTACGTGGATGCCCGAGGGGCTTCGGTAGCGCCGTTCGCACAAACCGCGAACTCTGCTTCCGAAGCATCGATGCCCGAACACAATGTAGGAGGAGTTTTGCGGACGGTCTGTGTCCGCTAACTCCGACCGCCGTCGGAACCCGGCCGTCGGGATTGGCGTCGTCCCGTCGACAGGCCCAGGACAGGCATTCACCGACGCAAGATCCCTCCTACACACGCAGAAAGAGGTACCCTCATGAAGACCGTTTATCTCGCCCTGATGCTTCTGCTGATCGTCACTGCCGCCCATGCCGATGCCACCGGAGCGCTTGCGGGGAAGTCGATGACCCTGTCGCCGGGCCACGGCCTCGTCTGGAACGGCAAGGAATACGGCGCCCAGCGCCCGATAACGTGCAACGGAAACCTCCGCTGCGAGGATGACCGGAACGTCGAGCACGCGGCGTGGCTCGAGACCTACCTCCGAAACGACGGCATGACCGTTCATACCATGCGCTGTACCGATAAGAACTACGGCGACCACCCCAGCGGCAATCCCTGGTGGCGGATGTGCTCCGTCTACTGGCTGGAGCACAAGGGCTACCCGTGCACCGTGTGGGGCAGCGCCTCGGACTGCGAGAACTCATCCGGCGAGAGCGAGTGGAACGACGACATCCGCGCCCGGCCGCTCGCCTCGAATGTGGACAAGACCGACATCTACATCTCGCTCCACACGAACGCGTCCTCCGGCCACTGCGAGGGCACGAACTGCCCGACCGGCTCCGTCATGTACTACGACTGCGGCAGGTCGCATTCGGCATGGTGTGACGGCAGCCGCATGCTCGCACAGGTGACCAACGCCGCGATGATCGACGCGATCCACCACGGGATACCGATGCCGGAATGGAGAGACCGCGGAATCGCCGACTCGAACGGCCGGTTCGGCGAGATCCGAATCCCCGAGCGGCCGGCGGTGCTGCTCGAACTCGGCTTCCACGATAGCTGCGACACGGATGTGCTGAACCTCAAGGACAACTTCTTCCGGTGCGCGGCGATGTGGGGGCTCTACAAGGGCGTGTGCGACTACTTCGGCGTGGCGCCGACGTGGGACTTCTACTCCGACGAGCTTGTGAGCCACACGATCCC
Organism: uncultured bacterium; assembly: GCA_964466715.1. Classification (GTDB taxonomy): domain Bacteria; phylum Armatimonadota; class UBA5829; order DTJY01; family DTJY01; genus CAYXOC01. The sequence goes on along the minus strand of CAYXOC010000068.1, from coordinate 5,513 downwards.
CACTTCCATGAAGCCGGGCGAAACCAAATCGGTCAGTATTACGTTCAGGAATATGGGAGTGCTTTGGAACGAAGAGCGCGGGTTCAAGCTCGGCGCGCTGGGCGGCTCCGATCCGTTCGCGGATGCGCTCTATCAGGACGTGGAGGCCGAGGTCGGCCCGAGCGGCGAGGTGACGTTCACCTTCGATTTGACCGCGCCGAAGGAGCCGGGGTTCTACGCGTCCGGCTGGCAGATGCTCCGAGAAGGCGGACCCTGGTTCGGCGACAAGTGCGTCTCGGCGGTGAGGGTCCGGTAGGCGGTGAGTGACGTGGACGAGGACGAGCGAACTGAGCGACGAGAGGGAAATCCGATGAGCCGCACAGAGAGGGTGCTGGGATCCCTCTCGTTCGCGTGCATTGCCCTCTCCGTGGTCGTCAAGCCGCTCAGCATCGTGTTCCTCCCGATGGGACTGCTGTTCGGCGTCGTCACCGCGCATATGACCTGCAAACGGCTCCGTCTGCGCCTGCCCGTGGAACTCGGCTGCGTCATCATCCCCGGGATGGCGGTCCTGGCGGTGGTGCTCTTCCCCATATTCGTACACGAACGCGTTCTGGGTCTGCACCATGTGTGCATGGGCAACCTCAAAGAGCTTACTATGGCAACTGAGAGGTATATGCAGAAGCATGATCGGCGCTTCCCACCCGCAGAGGGCTGGAATGAGGCGCTGAGAGATGCTCTCACACGGGCCGAAGACCCCTCGGTGGACGTCGACAGATCGCTGGTGTGCCCATAGGTCTCTGAGAAGACCGTGCCAACCTACGCTATGAACAGCCGGCTCGGCGGGCTGTCGGAACGTGACGTGGCGGATTCACCGGATACGGTGCTGTACTTCGAGTCGATACCCGGCCGCAACCTCCACGGCGGGCCGGAACTTCTGCCTGCCGAGCCCAGACATGAGCAAGGCTACCTCATCGCGTTCGTGGACGGACATGTGGAGTTCGTGCCGAAATCCGAGATCGGCAAGCTGAAGTGGGTTCCGAAACCGGCGGGATCATCAAAGCAGTAGCCGGTGCGCCGGGGTTGTGGTATAATATTAGGTAAGAATGTCTTACCTGGAGGCTTCCATGCGGCGTGGTGAAGTGACCCGTGTATCATCGAAAGGTCAGATTGTGCTGCCGAAGCAGTATCGCGACAATCTGGACATACGGGAGGGGGACTACCTTTCGATCTACGAGGTGGACGATGGAATACTCCTCGTCGAGAAGCTGAAGCAGAGCCCGCTCGAGGCCATCGCCGCCGACCTGCGTGAGGAAGCCAAGCGGCGGAAGTTCACCCGCGAGGAGCTTGAGTCGGCGATCAAGTCGCGGCGCTCGGAGCGGAAGCCTGATGGGTCCTGAGCGCGTATTCCCGGATACCAATGTCCTCCTGTCGGGGCTGATCTTCCGTGGCAACGAGGCCAGAGCGTTGGAACTTGCGATACAAGGACGCATCCGACTGGTGCTCTCGCAGTTCGTACTCCAGGAAGCCATGGAGGTATTGAGGACCAAGTTCTCTAGTCACGTTCGGGTGCTCGACGCATTCCTTGACCTCGTAGAATACGAGCTTGTACCCGAGCCGTCGCCGCAGTCCCTCTACTATGCTTCGAGCCTTCTCCGCGACCCTGATGATGCTCCGATCCTCGCTGCTGTTCTCGACTCAAAGCCCGATTGTGCTCTGATCGGCGACAAAGATCTGCTCACTGATGCCATCCGCCTGATCGCGCCTGTGCAGACTTGCGCCGAGTATCTCCGGCCCCGATAGCCGTCCAATACCTTGCCCTCTTGCACTCCACCCCGTCGGCCGGGTATAACAGTCTCGGCATATGGAAAAGATCGAGCTGCCGATAACCGGGATGACGTGCGCGAACTGCGCCGCGCGGATCGAGAAGGGCCTCCGCAAGCTGGAGGGGGTCGAGTCCGCGTTCGTCAACTTTGCGACCGAGCGCGCGACGGTCACCTTCGATCCCGAGGTGGTGTCGAGGGACCGCATCATCCAACTGATCCGCGACTACGGGTACGACCTCGGCGAGGAGCAGTTCGTCCTGCCGGGCGAGGAAACCCCCGACCGGGAGCGCGAGGCCCGCGAGACGACCTACCGGAATCTGCTCATCCGAACCGTCGTCAGCGCGATCATCACCGTGCCGATCGTGCTGGGGAGCTTCCACCACCTGCTGCCGCTTATCCCCGACTGGCTGGCAAACCCCTGGCTCCTGTGGGCGCTGGCAACTCCGGTGCAGTTCTGGGGCGGCCGGCAATTCTACACCGGCGCGGTCGCGGCTACGAAGCAGCGCACGGCCGATATGAACACGCTGATCGCGGTCGGCAGTTCGGCGGCGTACTTCTATAGCGTGGGAGTGATCCTGTTCCCCGGCTTCTTCGAGCGCGCGGCGGGCATCGAGGCTGCTCTCTACTTCGACACGTCATCGGTCATCATCACGTTGATCCTCTTCGGCCGGCTGCTCGAACTCCGGGCGCGCGGACAGACGTCGGAGGCGATCCGGCGGCTGATCGGCCTGCAGGCGAAGACCGCGCGGGTCGTCCGCGACGGGCGGGAGGTCGATATCCCTGTCGAGCAGGTGCAGGTCGGCGATATCATCGTCGTCCGGCCGGGAGAGAAGATCCCGGTCGATGGCGTGGTCGTCGATGGGCGCTCGTCGGTCGACGAATCGATGATCTCCGGCGAGCCGATCCCGGTCACCAAGCAGGAGGGCGATGAGGTCATCGGCGCGACGATCAACCGGACGGGGAGCTTCCGGTTCCGGGCAACGCGCGTCGGGCGGGACACGACCCTGGCGCAGATCATCAAGCTGGTCGAGGAGGCGCAGGGCTCGAAGGCGCCGATCCAGCGGCTGGCGGACGTCATATCGAGCTGGTTCGTGCCGATAGTGATCGGGATCGCGGTCGTCACGTTCATCGTCTGGCTGGCGTTCGGGCCGCCGCCCGCGTTCAACTTCGCGCTGCTCAGCTTCGTGGCAGTGCTGATCGTCGCATGTCCCTGCGCGCTTGGTCTGGCGACCCCGACGGCGATCATGGTCGGGACCGGCAAAGGCGCGGAGAACGGTGTGCTGATCAAGAGCGGCGAGGCGCTGGAGACGGCGTACAAACTGAATGCGATCGTGCTCGACAAGACCGGCACGCTCACCGAAGGCAAGCCGGTCGTGACGGACATCGTCCCGCTCGACATGAGCGAGGACGAACTCCTCCGGCTGGCGGCGTCGGCGGAGCGGGTCTCGGAGCATCCGCTCGGCGAGGCGATCGTCCGTGCCGCCGAGGAGCGCGGGATCGAGACGGTGTCGCCGACGGATTTCGAGTCGGTGACGGGAGCGGGGATCAGGGCACGGGTCGATGGGCATGAGGTGCTGGTCGGTAACGAGCGATTTGTGTCCCATCAGTCCCATCGGTCCTATGGGACTGATGGGACGTATGAGGCATATGCGGCTCAGGGGAAGACGCCCGTCTTCGTGGCGGTGGATGGGAGGCCCGCAGGGGTGATCGCAATCGCCGATACGCTCAAGCCGCACTCGGCGGAGGCGGTTCGGGCGCTGCGCGACATGGGCCTGGAGGTCGTGATGATCACCGGCGACAACCGGCGCACGGCGGAGGCGGTCGCGCATCAGGTCGGCATCGAGCGCGTGATGGCGGAGGTGCTCCCCCGCGAGAAGGCCGAGGCGGTGAAGTCGCTCCAGGACGAGGGCAAGGTGACCGCCATGGTCGGCGACGGCATCAACGACGCCCCGGCGCTCGCGCAGGCGGATATCGGGATCGCCATCGGGACCGGCGCCGACGTGGCGATGGAGACGGCCGACGTCACGCTGATCAGCGGCGACCTCCGCGCGGTGGTGACGGCGATCGGGCTCAGTCGGGCGACGATGCGCACGATCCGCCAGAACCTTTTCTGGGCGTTCTTCTACAACACGATCCTCATCCCGGTCGCGGCGGGAGTGCTGTACCCGCTGTTCGGGATCTTTCTCGATCCGATGTGGGCGGCGGCGGCGATGGCGCTCAGCTCGGTATCGGTGGTCAGCAACTCGCTCCGGCTCCGGCGCTTCCGGCCCATGTGGAGCGCGGAAGCGACGGTCTGACGGAGCTTCCGCTTTGCCCTCGATCCCTGCGAGCCGACCGATAACGAGTCTGGGAAACGAATGAGCGAATATCGTCTCCCCACCCTCCGCGCGACGTCCGAGACGCAACTTCCCCTGAGTCACTGTGTCAGCTATAATGGAGTCACCCCTCGCAAAGGAGAATGTGCCTTGAAGAAGCTCTCGTAGCTCGGTATTGTCGTGCTCGCACTCGTGATACTGGCTATGGGCATCGGTGGAGTAGCCAGATGTTCCTTCGGCAGCCGGTATGAGGCCGAGGTTGCAGCCATCAAGGCGAAGGGCGAGCCGACTACAATCGAGGAACTCATCGGCGACCCTATCCCCGATGCCGAGAACGGCGCACCGATCTATGAGAAGGTCTTCGCTCTTATGGATAGCGGCAGATATGATGCCCCGCGGAAAGCCCTGGAGGAGTTCGCCTATTCCGCGTCACCGGACCCGCAGTTGCAGGCCAAGGCCCGACAAGCACTCACACAAATGCAGCCGGTTCTCGACTTGGTAGAGGAGGCCGCATCCCGTCCAAAGTGCCGATTCTCCGAGGACCGGTCTCTTATGCTGTCCCCGGAGAATGCCCGTCTCAGGAGCATTGCGCGTTTGATAAGTGAAACTACGAAGCTGTGCGAACTGGAGGGGCGCGCCAACGATGCTGTCAGGTACGCAAGGCTCGGATTCCTGCATGCCAACTCTCGGAAAGACCAACCCACCATCATGGATGTTCTGGTGCTTGAGACAATTCTGCAAGTCGCCTCAAGCGCTATGCGCAATGCGTTCAGGCAAGTAGATGTCTCGGAACAACAGGCAGAGAGCATATTCGATGTGTTGGCTGACATCGATATGGACGCCGAATACGCCACCGCTTTTCGAGGAGAGAGAATCATCCTGCTGGAGCAGGCGGCAAGTATGCCGGGATGGTCGCTGGTTCAGAGGTCTTTGCCCATGGGTATTTCCAGGAACATCGTCGGCACTGCGATCAGCAGAGTGGCGGGAATGGCGTATGATGGCGTCTGTCCGAAAGGCGACCAGGCCTATTGGCTTAGCCTGATGTCTGAGCAGATAGAGGGAGTAACGCTGAGGCCCATGCCAAAGGGCTGTTCGACACCCCTACCAACCGGCCGTTCTACGCGATGCTGTCGGAGATGTGCGGCGATGGTCTCGGCAAGCTGCAGTTCCACCGATTCGCGACCAGGAATCGGATAGCCCTCGATCAGATGCTTCTCGCGTTGCAGGCATACAAGGCGCGGCACGGAGCATATCCGGCGTCGGTGGAGGAGTTGAAAACGAAGCTGGGATGGAAGCTCCCGAAGGACCCGTTCAGCGAGAAGGACTTCGTGTACAGGCGGCGGGACAAGGGCTTCATCCTCTACAGCGTCGGGCCGGACATGAAGGACGACGGCGG
>CAYXOC010000067.1:0-14956 GCA_964466715.1 uncultured bacterium | reverse complement strand
GGAAGCCGCTCCTACAATGGGTGAGTCATTACTTCGCCGGTACGAGCTTGATCGCATCGGCGAGGACGTTGCCGTCGGCGTTGTTGGTGAACGTGATCGAGCCGGATCGGCCCTTGTCGAACCGGTATGCGCCGAGTTCGATCCACCGGTTGTCGGTCTGCCGAAGGTTCACGGTGGTCGTCTTCACTCCGTCCGCCGACTTGATCTCTATCGGCGCGTTCGTTGCATGATCACTCGCCGGGTCGGGGCCGAAGAAGACATACACCTCGTATGTGCCTGCCGTCGGAACATCGGGCGTGAAGACCGCCTTCGCGCTGCCGTCGCCCTTCCAGGCCCAGCGGGTACCCTTGAGATAGCCGATCTGCAGGTCGAGGTTGTTCGGCGCGATCTGCCACTCGCCGGCGAACGCCACACCCGGCTCTCCATCGGAATCATCGACGACTATGGCGTCGGGCTCCTCCTCGGGTCTGAGGCTGAGCAGATAGGCCGGCGGAGGGGTCTCAGTGTTCTCGATGTTGTTGTTGATGATCACCGATCCCTTGGACTTGCTGATGACCGTGCCGGGGCCGTAGAACTCGTTGCCGGTGATGACGGCGGCTCGGACTTCGGGGTCGAGGACGATCGGACGCCTGTTGAACGGCGCGTCGTACATGTTGAGGAACACGCAGTTGGTGATGCTGATGCGTCCCTGGCGCACGCGGATGATGTCGTCGGCCTTGATGCTGCGGTCGATGCAGTAGAAGTGGCAGTTGTCGAACGAAACGCGGCCTCGCCCCGAGATATCGGCCGCTCCGATGTTGTTCTTCGAGTGCTCGCTGCCGAAGATGCCGCAGCCGGTGAAGCGGACCATGCCGATGTTCGTGTCCTTGACGATGATGTCGCCGAAGATCTGCGAGTTCGAGAAGCTGATGCCGCTGTGGCCCTGCGACTCCTCGACAAGCACGGCGATGTCGCAGGCGTCGGCGCCGCTCTGGGTGAGCAGGTAGTTGCCGGCGCCCTCATACGGGCCGGTCCCCTGCCCCCTGACGAACTTCATGCCGACCTTGTAGCTGATGGCGAAGCAGTTGGTGACGTACTGCCAGTCCGAGCGCCCGAAGATGAACGCCTCGCCGTGCTCCAGCATGAACTTCGCAACGGGGCTGTCGGGATCGCCGGCGGTCCAGAACGGCCAGAGGTGGATGTTCTCGATCCGTCCGATGTCGATGCAGTAGTCGATCCACACACCGCGTCTGAGCGGCTGGGCGTAGAGGTTGCGGATGAAGTGTCGGCCTGAGACGCGGGAGCCGAAATCCACTGCCTGGTACGGGTTCACCAGCAGACAGTCGATGATCGAGCAGTTGTCCGCGCCGACCGTGGCGATGCACCAGGGATAGGCCTTCGGCGGGTTGGTCTTCGTCTGCTCGGGATAGAAGATCGTCACGCCTTTGAGGGTCGAGCAGCGGTCGAGCGTGATGAACGGCGTGCCGTTCTCGTTCCCCGCCCCTTCGACGGCGAGCAAGACGCTCCCCGTCAGATCCGGGCCGGACTCGGGCTTGCCGGGGACCTTGTGGTATTCGTTGACGCTCGCGGGAGCGCGCCAGGCGCCCTCCAAGGTGACGGCTCGCGGGATGGCGAGGTGGGTCTTGATCAGGTACTTTCCGGCGGGAACCTCGACGATCCCCCCGCCCAGCTTGGCACACGCATCGAGCGCCTTCTGGAACGCGGCAGTGTCGTCGGTCCGGCCATCGCCCTTCGCGCCGAAGTCGCGGACATCGAGCGCGCCGGGCGTAGTGTGGGCGAGGCATGTGACCGCCAGGATGAGGATCAGGATACAGATGATGAGTATTCTCATTGTGCTTTTCATCCGTCCCATGGGTCCCATCAGTCCCATGGGACGGATGGGACTGATGGGATATATGTGACCGCTATGGCGTCATGCAGGTCACCGTCGGCTCCAGGGGAGCGTCCTCGCTGATGACGGTGACTCGGGCTCGTGGATTGATACCGGGCAGGCCCGTGCAGTCGAAGCTGACGGCGTTGTCGCCGCGCTCAAGGACCGGCGCGTCACCCTCGGGCTTGACGTCGCGGATGAGCGCTCCCTGCGGGCCGTAGAGCTTGCAGTCGGTCATCGAGTTGAACTCCAGATAGCAGCCGCTCTCGATCTCGACCGGGAACGTGATCGCCCTGCCTCCGACGGTGATCTTGGGATTCACCAACTTTCCGCTGACGAGCGGCAGCGCCTTGATCGGGCTGAGGTAAGTCGTGACGGGCTTGCCCGAAGTGAGGTTGTTATACCAGAGGCTGAGCTGCTCCACCTTGCCGAAATTCACGCTCTCGCGGTAGATGTAGTAGCATCCCAGGATCCAGTGAGGCTGCTGGCCCTCGACCTCGTTGAAGGTGTTGTTCCACTGAGCCTCGGGACGGTTGTACGGCCACGAGTAGTCGGCAAAGCGCTCTCCTTCGGGCTCGATCAGCTCGAAGTAGCGCCAGCCGGTGAAATCCAGCTTGATGTAGTGCTCGCCGATCGCCTCCGAGATGTGCAGGGGGCTGCGCAGTTGGACGTTCAGGATCGCCCCGCTCCCATCGCCGTGGACCCAGACCCCGAGCGCCTGCTTCGATGAGAGATCGATGGGGGTCTCCCACTTCCGGCCGACCATGGCCCACGCGCCGCGCCTGCTAGATAGCTTGCTCTCGGCGGTGAACTTGCCGCTCGCGCTCCCGGCCTTGATGGGATCGGATACGCTGGTCAGATCGGCTTTGATCTCCGGCGGACTGAACCGGCGAAGCATCTCCGACGGATCGGAGAAGTCGACGACTGTGACGGCATCCGGCGAGTCGTAAGGGGCGGCGGACATCAACGCCTCGATGCGAATCCGCGCGGGCTGGCGGTCGAAGGCATTGACGACCGTCCACAAGTTGCTCCAGCCGTCGATGCCCTCGACCCGGTGCTTGTCGTACTTTACAGGACTGAAGGTCCACTTGCCCGCGTTCTCCCGGAGCGTGAAGTCCTTGCCCGGCTCGCGGAGGCGCGCCTTGATCGATTCCGGCGCGACGCCGGCCGCTCGGAGGTTCTCCCAGCGCCGTATGATGTCCGCAAGGCGCATCATGTACGGGTTGTTCAGGTCGGCGGGCGAGATGCCCATCAGCGCGAGGCCGGTGTCGTTGCCGAGACACTTGGCGCAAAGATACTCGATGTCGTCGGGGAAGGTCGGCTCGGTCTGCGCCCCGCCCCACGTCTTCACCGCCCACCAGCCGAGTTGGGAAGGCATGAAGATGCGCTTGTTGTTCTCGTTGGCGAGGCAGTGGTTGTCGATGAACTTCTTGTAGCTGCGGGTGGGATGGTCCCAGGCGCCCATCCGCGAGCGAAGATACCAGAGATGGTGATGGAAGGTGCTCATCTCCATCAGCGCAGGCCGCTCCAACCGGTTGAACAGCTCGAAGGCGAGCTTCGACCCGTAGTACCAGCCGTACTCGCGCCCGTCGAAGATGTCCTCGGCATCGAGCGCGTCGAGGTAGATCGTGTCGAAGCCGCAGCGGTTGAAGGCTTCCGCCGTCTTCGCAGCCACCTCCGTGAAGAGGGTGGTCTTGTGGTCGGGCTGGAAGTAGCCGAAGACCTCCTTCAGATGGCCGACCTTCGCACCCTTCTTGTGCTCGGACACCTTTGTCCCGAGTGCCCCGCGCGTGCAGCCGGTGAAGGCATACGGCGGCTCCTTCGAGACGCCGGTGTAGGTGATCAACTCGTCGTCGATCTGCAGGGTCACGCTGTTGCGGACGAAGAATCCGGTGACCGCCGACATGTTCTCCGTCGTCTCGAGCACCGGTACGGTGGTGTCGTCGGCGTCCATGTCTTCCGCCAGAGTGAAGACAGCATCCTTGCCGAGACGCGGATCGGGGACCGGCGTCACCCAGGGACTGTGCTTATCGATGCAGGCGGAGTAGGTATGGAGGCCTGCCTGAATCCCGGCGGCATGGAGCTTGTCTATCGCGGCCTTGAGGTCGTCGAAGCCGTTCGGATACCGGGCGGGATTCGGCCGGCAGTCTCCGAACCGGAACGAGCTCCCGCCGTGGAAGTCGATCTGGGTGATGCCCAGGGACTTGGCGAGCTTGATCCAGTCATCCGCGGTGTCAACCGTGATGCCGTCGAAGTTGAAGAGGTACGAGCGGCGGTTGTCCGGCCCGTCGAGCGCCCAGGGACCTCCGACCGACGAGTGCGGCAGGTCATCGGCCGATGCGACGACCTCCTTCATGATGTCACGGAGTTCGGCCCGAGGGCAGCCGATCAGCGCGACCTTCGCACGGGCGAATCCGACCCGGCGCATGCAGCTCGCACTGAGAGCGCTTGTCGGCCCCGGAAGCGGTGACACGTAGGTCATCACGTTCAGGGCGAGCGCGCACGCCGCGAACGGCTCGGTCGGCTGCCCCTTCAGGGTGAGCGGCACGTCCACGAAGGTGAATTGCTCGACGACGCCGCCGCTGAGCGACATCACCTCGAGTTCTACCCAACGCTTCATCGGCGTCGCCTTCAAGACCGCCTCCACACCGGAGTCGCCGAACTTGACTCGGATGCCGCCGGGACTGCTCTTGACCTCGGAGGCGGCGAATTCCCTGCCGTCCTTACTTACCCTGGCAAACGGCGATTTCTCCGCACGCGAGTAGTCGGTCCCCGTCTTCCTGTCGATGAACCGGAGTCCCAGGCCGTCCGGTGAAACCTCGAGCCTGAACAGATCGTTCTCGATTACAGCGCCCATATTCCCTCCTGATCCCGCGGTACTCGCCCCACAGGCGTAGAGTGTCACAACCAAACAGATGATAAGCCTTACCATACGCGATTCCCGCTTTCTCTTGCGCACTCGCGACGGACGCTGACTCCGTCCGCTGTCATGTCAGTTTTCGACAGAGCGGGTTAGTTACCTGCGTTCGGATCAGCGTCAGGCTCAAGACACGGCGGCGCTGATCCGTTTATGATTTTGTGATTTCGGTAACAATTCGACCGAACGGCATTGCAATACGCACTCTTATCTGCTATGCTGTGATGGAGCTAAGGAGCTTATGCTCGATTCAGGGGCTCGCACGCTTGAGCGAGGCCCTGTTTGCGTATCTCATGGGGAACTGGAGTGGTGGAGTGATGGGAAACCCAGTACTCCATCACTCCAGTATTCCATTCCCACGTTTCGGAAAGGAGGTCTCCGAGTGGAGAGGAAACTCGGCTTCGACACAATCGCACTGCACGGGGGTCAGGCGCCCGATCCGACGACCGGATCGAGGGCGGCGCCCATCTATCAGACGACGTCCTACGTGTTCAAGGACACGGACCATGCGGCCCGGCTCTTCGCGCTCAGCGAGCCCGGCAACATCTACACTCGTCTGATGAACCCCACCACCGGCGTACTGGAGGAGCGAGTGGCGATGCTCGAGGGCGGCATCGGCGCGCTCGCCGTGTCGTCCGGACAGTCCGCGGAGACCGTCGCAATCCTGAACCTGGCGAAGGCCGGTGACGAGATTGTCTCGTCGTCGAGCCTCTACGGCGGGACGTACACGCTGTTCAGGTACACGCTCGGCCGGCTAGGGATCGAAGCGAAGTTCGTCGATGGAAGCGATCCCGCGAACTTCGCGAAGGCGATCACGCCGAAGACCAAGTGCCTCTACACGGAGACCATCGGCAACCCGAGGCTGGACATACCCGATATCGAGGGCATCGCCAAGGTTGCGCACGACGCGGGCATCCCACTGATCATCGACAACACGTTCGCCACACCGTACCTTTGCCGACCGATCGAGCACGGCGCGGACATCGTCATCCACTCGATCACCAAGTGGATGGGCGGGCACGGGACCTCCATCGGCGGGATCGTCGTCGATTCGGGCAAGTTCGACTGGACGAACGGCAAGTTCCCGGACTTCACGCAGCCCGATCCGAGCTATCACGGCATGGTGTTCTCGGAGGCGTGCGGCTGTGCGGCGTATATCACGAGAGCGAGAGTCTCGTTCCTGCGCGACCTCGGGCCGGCGATCAGCCCGTTCAACTCGTTCCTGATCATGCAGGGCATCGAGACGCTGTCGCTCCGCATGGACCGGCACTGCTCGAACGCGCTCAAGGTAGCGGAGTACCTGGACAAGCACCCGAGCGTGTCGTGGGTGACGTATCCGGGCCTCCCGAGCCATCCGAACCATGATCGGGCGAAGAAATACCTGCCGAAGGGCGCGGGCGGGATGCTCGGCTTCGGCATCAAGGGTGGCAAGCAGGCCGGGATCAAGTTCATCAACTCGGTCGAGTTGCTCAGCCACCTGGCGAACGTCGGTGACGCGAAGTCGCTGGTGATCCACCCGGCGAGCACGACGCACCAGCAGCTCACGCCGGAGGAGCAGCTTGCGTCGGGCGTGACCGAGGACTTCATCCGCGTGTCGGTAGGCATCGAGGATGTCGATGACATCATCGCGGATATCGAGCAGGCGCTGGCGAAGTCACAGGAGTAGACTGCAGGCCGCAGACGGCAGCAGCGGAAGCAGACGGGACTAAGATGAGCATACGGATCAACTGCATCGGGGAGCATCAGACGGTACGATATGCGGCGGGGGAACTGGCGAAGTACCTGAGCCGGATGACGGGGACCGATCCGTCGGTCAACATCGGCAGGTCGGATGAGGGGATCAACGTCGGATTGGCGTCGGACCTCGGGGTCGAGATGCCCCGGGTCGCCGACCCGGTCGTGGACGATGCCGTCGGCATCGACGTGAAGGGCGGCAAGGGGTACGTCGCGGGGAACAATCCGCGGAGCGTGCTGCTGGCCGTTTACCGATACCTCACCGAGCTTGGCTGCCGATGGGTCCGTCCGGGCGCGGACGGCGAGCTCATCCCCGCCCTCTCCGGCCTGCCGGACGTGAGGCTGGCCGAGACGCCGTCGTACCGGCACAGGGGACTGTGCATCGAGGGCGCGGTGAGCGTCGAGCACGTGTGCGACACCATCGACTGGCTGCCGAAGGTCGGGATGAACGGCTACTTCATCCAGTTCCGTGAGGGGCACACGTTCTTCGACCGCTGGTACGCACACGAGAACAACCCGCTCATGGAGAGCAAGCCGATCTCGATCGATCAGGCGCGGGAGTACACCGCTCAGGCGGTCGAGGAAATCAAGAAGCGCGACCTGCTCTACCACGGGGTCGGCCACGGATGGACCTGCGAGCCGTTCGGGATCAGCGGGCTCGGATGGGTGAAGTACGAGGGCGAGGTGCCCGAGGAGTCGGTCAAGTACCTGGCGGAGGTCAACGGCAAGCGCGAACTCTGGGGCGGAATCGCCTTGAACACGAACCTCTGCTACGGCAACCCGGAGGCGCGCCGGATCGTCATCACCGAGATCGCCGATTACGCGGAGGCGCATCCGCAGATCGACATCATGCACTTCTGGCTCGCGGACGGGGTGAACAACCACTGCGAGTGCGAGCTGTGCCGAGATCATCGGCCAGCGGACCTCTACGTCCGGATGCTGAACGAGCTCGACGAGTTACTCACCAGCAGAGGACTGAGCACGCGGATCGTCTTCCTGATCTACGTCGATCTGCTCTGGCCGCCGCTGGAGGAGAGGTTTGCGAACCCGGAGCGGTTCATCCTGATGTTTGCGCCGATCACGCGTACCTACAGCACACCGTTTGTAGGAGAAGGTTCCAGTTGCGATCGCGGCTGGGAAGTCGCTCCTACGGCGTCGGTGCATCGCGGCTGGAAGCCGCTCCTTCCGGAGTTCAGGCGCAACAAGCTCGAATTCCCGAAGAGCGTCGATGCCAACGTCGCGTTCCTGAGGGCATGGCAGCAGCTCTTTTCGGGCGACAGCTTCGACTTCGACTACCATTTCATGTGGGACCACATGCACGATCCCGGCTACACTCAGACGGCGCAGATCGTGGGTCTCGACATGCGGGGACTGAGGGATCTCGGGCTGAACGGATTGAGCAGTTGCCAGGTCCAGCGCGCGTACTTCCCGACCGGCCTCCCGATGACGGTCATGGCCCGGACGCTGTGGAACCGCGACCTGAGCTTCGACGAGATCGCCGGCGACTACTTCGAGAGCGCATTCGGACCGGACGGAGCCGTCTGCCGGGAGTACATGGCGAAGCTCACCGAGCTATTCGACCCGGTGTACATGCGCGGCGAGAAGACGGTCGTCGATCCGGAGGCCGCCGAGCGATTGAGCCGAATACCCGACGTCGTCAGGGAGTTCCTGCCGGTGATCGAGCGCAACACATCGAGCGACAACGCCTGCCGGGCCAAGTCTTGGGAGTACCTGCGATACCACGCCGGGGTCTGCACGCTGCTGGCAAAGGCATTGGAGGCACGGGCGCGCGACGACAAGGAGACGGCGCTCGCGGAGTGGGAGCGCACGAAGCGCTTCGTCCAGGAGAACGAGCCGGTGCTCCATCCGGTGCTCGATGTGTGGAACTTCGTGAACGTGGGCGGATGGAAGTTCAGGTTCTAGGGTGTAGCGGCATTGCCGAAGCCCCTCGGATATCCACGTAGGGAACGCCCGCCGTCGCGTTCCGTCGCGGAGGTCTACAACCACGGAACGGGACAGCGCCCGTTCCCTACGCATATCGCCGCAAGGCATGTAGGGAACGCTCGCCGTCGCGTTCCCTCGCGGAGGTCTACAACCAACGGAACGGGACAGCGTCCGTTCCCTACGTATCTGGGCTCCGGGGTGCAACCCCGGGACAGCGCCCATTCCCTGCGCTGATGCATCCGGGGGATGCGTTCGGAGTTGCCGATCTCCGATCGGAAGACTCCTACAACGCGCGGCATTTGACGTTGACGCCCCCGAACATAGATAATAGAACCATGATCGAAGAAGGTTCAGTCGGAATCGTAGAGACTCAGTATTTCACATTCGCCGAGCCGCCGAACGAACTCGAACTCGAGTGCGGGCGGAAGCTCGGACCGATCACGCTCGCCTACGAGACCTACGGCGAGATGAACGAGGCGAAGGACAACGTCATCCTCGTGCTCCACGCGCTCTCCGGCGATGCACACGCCGCCGGTTACAGTAGCGCCGACGAGGAGAAGCCAAGCGGCTGGTGGGACATCATGATCGGCCCGGGCAAGGCGATCGACACCAACAAGTACTTCATCGTCTGCTCGAACATCATCGGCGGATGCAAGGGATCTACCGGCCCGAGCTCGATCAATCCGCAGACCGGACGACCGTACGGACTCTCGTTCCCGGTCGTCACGATCCAGGATATGGTCACGGCTCAGAGGGCGCTGCTCGACCACCTGGGCATCGAACAGGTGCTCTGCGCGATCGGCGGCTCGATGGGCGGCATGCAGGTTCTCCAGTGGGTGTGCAGCTACCCGGAGATGGTGCGGCTGGCGGTCCCGATCGCCACGACCGCACGGCTCTCGGCCCAGGCAATCGCGTTCGATGAGGTTGGTCGGCAGGCGATCATGTCCGATCCCGAGTGGATGGGCGGCGATTACTACGGCAAGTCGATCCCGCACCGAGGGCTTTCTATCGCGCGCATGATCGGCCACATCACGTATCTGTCCGACAAGTCGATGCACAACAAGTTCGCCCGCCGCCTGCAGGACAAGGCCGAGTACGGCTACGACTTCGTCACCGATTTCCAGGTGGAGAGCTACCTGAGGTACAAAGGCGACAGCTTCGTGAAGCGGTTCGACGCGAACTCATATCTATACATCTCGAAGGCGATGGACTACTTCGACCTGGCGCAGCAGTTCGGATCGCTTCGCCAGGCGCTGTCGAAGACGCGGGCGAAGTTCCTGGTGATCTCGTTCTCCTCCGACTGGCTGTTTCCGTCATACCAGTCGAAGGAGATCGTCAGCGCCCTGCGGTACAACAACATCGACGCGATCTACACCGAGATACAGACCGACTACGGTCACGACGCATTCCTGCTCGAGGCGGATCAGCTCACCCGGCTGATCTCGAACTTCCTGCAGCATGGTTATGCCACGGAGGAAGTAGGTAGCAAGTAGTGGGTAGTAGGTAGTCTTTGTGCCCTGACGGCGTGTGTCGTCGGGGCATGGGTTGGCGATTTGGTTATGGCTGGGATAGAACAAGTCAGACTCGAAGAAAACGGCACAATCCTGCATCTGGGACCCGAGCATAAGGTCATCATCGACCTGATCGAGGACGGCAGCCGAGTGATGGACCTCGGCTGCGGCGACGGCGATCTGCTCAAGGCGCTGATGGTGCTCAAACACGTCCGCGCCGAGGGCATCGAGCTGTCGGAGGAGTGCATCCAGGCATGCGTCGAGAAGGGTCTCTTCAACGTCCATCATGGCGACCTGGACGAGGGTCTGGCCGACTACGCCGACAAGTCCGTGGATTACGTGATCCTGACGAACACCATCCAGGTGCTCCACCGCCCGCTCTTCCTCATCAAGGAGATGGCGCGGGTCGGCAGGAAGTGCATCATCAGCTTCCCGAACTTCGCCTATCTGCCGATCAGAGTGCAGCTCTTCCTCAACGGCCGCATGCCGAAGAGCCCCAGGCTGCCCTATGAATGGCATGACACGCCGAACATCCACCTGACGACGGTCGCCGACTTCCGCGATTTCTGCCGGAAAGCCAATCTCAGGATACTCAGAGAGATACCTCTCCGCACCACGGATGACGGCAAGTGCCACATCGTGAAGTTCCTCCCGAACCTGATGGCCGATGCAGCGATATTCCTGGTTGAGGAAGAGGAACAGGCCTGATGCGCCAGGCGGACTACCGCACAACTACCTGATTTCTCCCCGCAGCCCTATCTACCCTAAAGATCCGCGTGCCGGCCACCGAGAATCATGTGTGGGTGATTACGGCACTTTGTCGTCATCCAAGATAGGTCTTCATTCTCGATAGCCTGTTCCTCCGGGGACGGGCTGTTTTTTGCCCGGACTGAGCACGCGCCAATTGGGTATAAGTGTCTTGCTTGACTCTTGATCCGGCAGTGGGTATATGCTACCATGACTCCCAACGTCAAGCTCAGGTGGTGCTCAAACATGCTCTCAGACGTCGAGATTGCCCAGAATGCTCGGCCCAGACCTATCACGGAGATCGCAGGACGGCTGGGAATACATGAAGACGAACTCATGCTCTACGGCCGGGACAAGGCCAAGGTGTCGCTCTCTACCCTGGAGCGGCTCAAAGACAGGCCCAAGGCTCGGCTGATCCTCGTAACGGCTATCACCCCCACCCCGGCCGGCGAGGGAAAGACCACTACCACCGTCGGTCTCGGGGATGCGCTCAACTGCATAGGCAAGAAGGTCTGCATCGCCGTCCGTGAGCCGTCGCTGGGCCCATGTTTCGGAGTCAAGGGAGGAGCCGCGGGCGGGGGATACGCCCAGGTCATCCCGATGGAGGACATCAACCTCCATTTCACCGGCGATTTCCACGCCATCACGACCGCTCACAACCTTCTCGCCGCGATGCTCGACAACCACATTCAGCAGGGCAACGCCCTCCGCATCGAGCCGCGGACCATCACCTGGAAGCGCGTCATGGATATGAACGAGCGCGCCCTTCGGGACATCGTCATCGGCCTGGGAGGCAAGGCAAACGGAGTGCCGAGGGAGTCGGGCTTCGATATCACCACGGCCTCAGAGGTCATGGCGACGCTCTGCCTCTCGAACAGCCTGATGGACCTGCGCGAGAGGCTCGGGCGGATAGTCGTCGGCTTCAGCGTCGAGGGGTCGCCTGTCACCGCGAGTGACCTGAACGCGAACGGAGCGATGACGGTCGTCCTCAAGGCTGCGATCATGCCGAACCTGGTCCAGACCCTCGAGGGAACGCCGGCTTTCGTTCACGGCGGCCCGTTCGGGAACATCGCGCACGGATGCAACTCGCTCCTGGCGACCAAGATGGGACTCCATGCGGCGGACTACCTCGTGACTGAGGCAGGGTTCGCCTCCGACCTCGGAGCCGAGAAGTTCTTCGACATCAAGTGCCGCGCGGCGGGATTCACCCCGGACGCGGCGGTTGTAGTGGCGACCATCCGGGCGCTGAAGATGCACGGCGGCGTGCCGAAGGCCGATCTCGATCAGCCCGATACCGCGGCGATCGAACGCGGACTCCCTAACCTGATCAAGCACTGTGAGAACATGGCGACATTCGGACTGCCGTTCGTCGTCTGCGTCAACAGGTTCGCCCAGGATACTCAGGAGGAGATAGACTACCTGCTCGGGAGATGCCGCGAGCTCGGGCTGCGGGCAGCGATCGCCACCCATTTCGCGGACGGCGGCAAGGGCGCGGTCGATCTGGCGGAGATGGTGCTGGAGGCGCTCGAGAAGCCGAGCGAGTTCCGTTTGCTCTACGACGCCGACGCGCCGATCAAGGCGAAGATCGCCGAGATCGCTACGAAGATCTACGGCGCCGATGGAGTCGACTACACCGAGGACGCGGAGAGGAAGATCAGGCAGATCGAGGGACTCGGATTCGGCAACCTGCCGATATGCATGGCGAAGACTCAGAACTCACTCTCCGACAACCCCAACCTGCTCGGCCGACCGACCGGTTTCAGGATCACCGTGAAGGACGCGAAGGTATCCGCGGGCGCGGGGTTCGTGGTCGTCTTCACGGGGAGCATCATGACGATGCCCGGACTGCCGAAGAAGCCCGCCGCCGAGGGCATGGACATCGACGAGAACGGCCGGATAGTCGGGCTGTCATGAAGCATGGCGTCGGGTTGCAGGTGATGGGTATTGGGGTTCCCAAACACCCATCATCCATCACCGGATACCTACTCCCCTGAGATCCTCATCACTTCCGCCCAGGTGTCGCGCCGGAGGAAGCTGCCATCCACGTTGTCCTCCATCTCGCGGAACAACGCGTATGGGGCGGCAAACGAGAGGATATCCTTGCCGACCGACCGGTTCGTGATCTTCCTGGCGGACAGATCGGTCAGCCCGATGATGCCTCTCGGATACTCCGACTCGCCCTCCTTGTAGGCCAGGATGCCGATCTGCTGGCAGCCCGCGCCCATCGGAGCGATCACGTTGTCGCACGTCTCCCGGCCGTAGTTGGCGAGGACTACGAGCGCCGAAAGCTGATCCGGGTTCACGAGGAACACGATGGTCTTCGGCTCCTCGTTTGCCGCAACCATCTCCAGCGGCTTGAACACGACGTACTGCGCCGGGATGTCTCTGATCGGCAGGGCATCGACGAACTTGCGCGCCAGTTCGGGCGTCTTGATGTATCTTTCGCCCTTGTCCATATCCGGCATGGCCTCCGCCATCCTCCGACCCTGCTCCGTCCTGCAGAACTCCGGGTTGCCGTTGGAGAGGAAGTGCTCGATCCCGCCGGGGAACCTGTCGTAGGTGCTCCCGAACCCCATGCCGCTGACGCCGCCGTTGCAGCCGACCGTCTCACGGCTGCAGACCGCGATCCTCCCCTTGGCCGCACTGGCGACGAGTGACATCACGCATCCCCACCGGCCCTGTTGGAACTCGACGGCGCCCTCGGGCTTCTCGTCGCTCCACAGCACCGCAACCGGGGAGTATTTCATTCCGATGGCTTCCGCGATCTTGCTTTGCATATCTCCAAACCTCTTTCGCTGATTCGTGGGTAGAGCGTATCTCCGAGCCGCAGGAGCGGCTTCCCAGCCGCGAATGCCCAGGTATCCGCCCCGAGTTCGAGGATCGGAGTCCCCTCCTGCGGCAGTTTCGGAACACGCTCCAGTCTTCTCGGATCGCTGTCGATTATAGCACAAGTGTTGCGGGCCCGTGCTGGGTAAGAACATACCGACTACGATTTCGGAGGATCGACATGCCAGTCGGATACGCGGTAGTCGGGCTCGGCAACTTCGCCCTGGACCGAATCCTGCCGGCGCTCATGCGAACGAGACACTCGAAGCTCACGGCGGTGGTCAGCGGCGACCTCAACAAGGCTCGCAGGATCGGGGCCAAGTACGGTGCATCGCGCATCTACAACTATGACAGCTTCGATAGCATCAAGGAAGATCCCGACGTCGATGCGGTGCACATCGCGCTGCCGAACAGCATGCACTGGGAATATACGGTCCGTGCCGCGAAGGCGGGCAAGCACGTCCTCTGCGAGAAGCCGATGGCGAATTCGCCCGCAGAGTGCCTGAACATGATCGAGGAGTGCCGGAAGAACAACGTCAAGCTGATGATCGGCTACCGCGTGCACTTCGATCCGGGCAACCACGAGGCGATCAGGCTGATCGAGGACGGCGCGATCGGCTACCCGAAGTTCATCATGGCTGCGTTCAGCCAGCGGACGACGGAGCCTGATCAGTGGCGGCTGAACTTCAACCTCTCGGGCGGGGGCGCGCTCATGGATATCGGGATCTACTGCATCAACGCCTGCCGGTATCTACTCGACAACGAGCCTGAGTCAGCGATGGGGATGGTCTCGTCTACCGAGCCTGCGTTCGCCGAGGTGGATGAGAATGTGCTGGCGCTCCTGCAGTTCCCCGAGGGGATACTGGCGTCGGTCAACTGCAGCTACGGGACCCGGCGGGTCGATGGGTATGTGGTTGATGGTAGCGAGGGCTGGATCGAGGTCAGGAGCGCGTTCGACTACTGGACGCCGAGGGAGGTCAGCCTGAGGCGCGGGGATTCGATCACCACGCGTAAGTTCGACCCAGGCGATCAGGTGGCGGCGGAGATCGACTACTTCTCGGAGTGTATCGAGGCGAACATCGAGCCTGCTCCGAATGGGCTGGAAGGGCTGAAGGACATGATCATCATCGAGTCGATCTACCGCTCGGCGCGCGACGGGTGCCGCGTGCCGGTGAACTACCAGTCCGTGGCGTCGGCGGCGTGACCGGGTATCCGGCGGGTGGATCGGATGGCGGGCGGCCGGAGGATGTCCAGGGTTGCCCGGGTGCAAGAGCATGCCGAGAGAACGCCCGGAGCTGGAACCTCCGGGCTGCGCCGTGCCGGAAAACCCCTTCGGGCTTGGGGTATTGCGCACCGGAGACGCCTGGAGCTGAAACCTCCAGGCTACGCCGTGCCGGAAAACCCCTT
>CAYXOC010000066.1:0-15377 GCA_964466715.1 uncultured bacterium | reverse complement strand
GAAGCTGCTCCTACAACACAACGGGCGGCCACAGGGATACTTCCCTGCCGTGTGAGGAGAACAGACACATGACCGACCGATCGTTCACGAGAAGGCAGTTCCTGGCAGGCGCAGGCG
Organism: uncultured bacterium; assembly: GCA_964466715.1. Lineage (GTDB taxonomy): Bacteria > Armatimonadota > UBA5829 > DTJY01 > DTJY01 > CAYXOC01. Next base: position 15,260 of record CAYXOC010000066.1, on the reverse strand, counting down.
CCGCCGCCGTGTCTCTGCCTTTCATCAACCTGACGGACTCATCCGCAGCCGAGCAGCGGCCGAACTTCGTCTTCATCCTGACCGACGATCAGCGGTTCGACGCCCTGAGCTGCATGGGCCATCCGTTCCTCCGAACTCCGAACATCGATCGCATCGCCAGAGAGGGCGCGCTGTTCCGCAATGCGTTCGTCACCACGGCGCTCTGTGCTCCGAGCCGGGGCAGCTTCCTGACCGGGCGGTATGCTCATTCCCACGGCGTGCCGGACAACGCTACTATGTTCGACGATAGCATTCCGACCTTCCCATCGGTGCTGCAGGAGGCCGGCTACGATACGGCGTTCATCGGCAAGTGGCACATGGCCGGGCAGGACGGGCCTCGACGGGGGTTCAACCACTGGTTCAGCTTCAAGGGTCAGGGAGCCTACTACAATCCGGCGGTCAATGATAACGGCGAGCACAAGAAGCTCTCGGGTTACATGACCGACATCCTGACCAACAGGGCGCTCGACTGGCTCAAGCAGCCCCGAACCGGCCCCTTCTGTCTGTACCTTTCCCACAAGGCGGTGCACGGTCCGTTCGAGCCCGCCGTCCGGCATCGGAAGCTCTACTCCGGCGTGAAGATCGATCGCCCGGAGAGCATGACCGATACCCTTGAGGGGAAGCCGGCATGGATTCGAAGAGGCATGGAGCCGAGACATGACTCCAAGGGCGCGCTGACGAATCCCGAGAAGTTCGACGAACTGATCCTCGACTACTGCCGGACCCTGGTCGCGGTAGACGAGGGAGTCGGGCGCGTGCTCGATACCCTGGAGGAGATCGGACAGCTCGACAATACGGTGGTCGTGTTCGCGGGCGACAACGGTTACTTCCTCGGCGAGCACGGCCGGGTAGACAAGCGTCTGATGTATGAAGAGTCGATTCGGATTCCGATGGTCATGCGCTATCCGAAGGCGATCAAGCCCGGCACGGAGGTCGAAGGCATGGTGCTCAACATCGACCTCTGCCCGACGTTCCTGGACTACGCGGGAGTGAAGGCGCCGGACGGAGTTCAGGGCAGATCGTTCCGCCCGCTGCTTCAGGGAAAGACGCGCGGGTGGCGCCGGGACTGGATGTACGAGTACTTCCGTGAGAAGGGTTACAACTGGACGCCCGATACCGTGGGAGTGCGCACCGAGCGGTGGAAGTACATCGAGTATCTCGACGAAGAGGGCGTCCCCTGCGAGCTCTACGACCTGAAGAATGACCCGATGGAACTCAGGAACCTGGTCGACGATCCGAAGCATGTCGGGGTGCTCGCGGACATGCGGTCGCGCCTCAAGCGGCTCAGAGAAGAGACCGGTTACCCATCCGGCGGTTGACGTAAGTGGAACTCAGTCGGTGGATCAGTCGTATTCCATAGTGCATACTGCGGAGGCGTGAGCGCCGGCGCAGTATGCATGTTTTTGCGCCTTGGCAGATCCCGGCTATGCACGAAAGAGACGATACCAAGGAGGATCGAATGAACATCAAGGGAACACAGACCGAGAAGAACCTGCTCGCATCGTTTGCAGGTGAGTCGCAGGCCCGCAACAGGTATTCCTTCTTCGCCAGTCAGGCCAAGAAGGAAGGCTACGAGCAGATATCCGCGATCTTCACGGAGACCGCGGACAACGAGAAGGAGCACGCCAAGCGCTTCTTCAAGTTCCTCGAGGGCGGCGACTGCCAGATAGTGGGAGTATTCCCCGCCGGCAAGATCGGCACGACCGCCGAGAACCTCGCCGCTGCCGCCGCCGGTGAGCACGAGGAGTGGAGCGACGCCTATCCCGCATTCGCCGAAGTCGCCCGCAAGGAAGGCTTCGAGCCGATCGCCGTCGTCTTCGAGAAGATCGCGTCGGTCGAGAAGCACCACGAGGAGCGGTACCGCGCTCTCCTGAAGAACATCGAGGAAGGCAAGGTCTTCAAGAAGGACGCGGCGACCACCTGGAAGTGTCGGAACTGCGGCTACATCCACGCAGGCGCCGAGGCTCCCGGCGGCTGCCCGGCATGCGCCCACCCGCAGGCCTACTTCGAGATCCTGGCGGACAACTTCTGATCGCCGTCTCGTAGGAGCGGCTTCCAGCCGCGATATCACCGTTTCCAATCGGCGTATTGTGGGAGCGGCTTCCAGCCGCCATCGCGGCTGGAAGCCGCTCCCACAATCATCTTTCGTCGGGGCGGGAATCGTGCTCCCGTCCCTCGACCACCATCCCCGCATACCTCCCCTGCAGGATTGGCCGCCGGCTCCGTCTAACAACAGAGCATATGAGCACGGATATCCGAGCAATCGCGTTCGACTTCGGCGACACCCTCTGCCCGTGGGGACAGGATCAGTACCACCACATACTCGATTCGGCGCTGGCCAGGCTCCACGAGTGCGCGCCGCAGCACGATTTCGAGACCGTTCGCGCCGCTTACAACGCCGTTCGGGAGGCCGACTGCGCGGCCAACCTTCCGAGACTGGTGGAGAACGATCTGCGCGACATCTATCGGCGGACGTTCCGCGAACTCGGCGCCGATCCCGATGAGGACCGGCTGGATCAGGTGTGCGATGCTCACGTCGCCGCGTTCGTCGATGTATCGACCCGCGTGCCCGACGGCCTTCTCGCGATGCTCGACCGGCTGTCGAGCCGCTATCGTCTGGCGGTCCTGTCGAACTACCCGATCCCGGAGTGCATCAAGCAGTCCGTCGAGCGGATCGGGCTGGACAGGTACATGGATGCCGTGCTCGTCTCCGGCGATCTCGGCGTCATCAAGCCGTCCCGGCGCATCTTCGGCGAGTTGCTGACCGCGCTCGATCTCCCGCCTGAGCAGGTGCTCTTCGTCGGCGACGATTGGACCGCCGATGTAGTCGGCGCGCGCTCGTCGGGCATGCCGTGCGTCTACATCACGAACGGCAGAGTCAACGGCGATGCGTGGAAGACCAACAACGTGTACGGCATCTACATGAAGAAGGCGCTGGAGATGCCGGAGTTCACCGGCTGGCAGGAGGCGCAACCATCGGCCAGACTGGATTCGGTACTCGATCTCGAACGATATCTGGAGGAGCACAGACATGAACTTCCGTGAGCGTACCCTGGCGATCTTCGCCCGTCAACCGGTGGACAACGTCGTCTACCAACCCCGCCTCGAGCACTGGTACAACGTCAACAAAGCACAGGGCACGCTTCCCGAGCGGTATCGGGACATGTCGGTGCTCGACGTCTTCGATGATCTCGGATGCTCCATACGCACCTATCCCTGGTTCAACTGCTGTCTCGAATGCAAAGACGATCCGAGCGTGAAGTTCGAGGTCGAGCAGCACGGCAGCCGCCAGATCGCGCGGTGGACCACGCCTGTCGGTTCTGTGGAGGCTCACTCCACCTCGACCGGCCTCGCCTCCCATACCGACAAGTTCCCCGTCGAGACGCCGGAGGACGCCCGGGTGATGGAGTATATCCTCCGTGGGCGCACTTGGTCATTCAACGAGGAGCTCTTCGCCCGGAACGACGCCCTCATCGGCGATCGTGCCGCGCCGATGATGTTCATCCCGCGGATAAACGTTCAGCGGCTCCTCATCGAGATCATGGGCGTCGAGGGAACGATCTATGCGCTCCATGACGATCGGGCGATGGTCGAGCATCTCATCGACGTGATCAACGAGACCGACGAGCAGATGCTCGATGTCGTCCTCAAATGTCCCGTGCCGATCATCAACTTCGGCGACAACGTGGACCACCACTTCCTCCCGCCGAACCTCTTCGAGCGCTACGTGCTCCCGGAGTATCAGCGCCGGGCGGATCTCTTCCGCGCGCACGGCAAGTTCACGAACGCCCACTGGGACGGCAGCATCAAGCTCCTTCTGCCCTACGCTCAGCAGACTCGCATGGACGGCATCGAGGCGCTCACGCCGATCCCGCAGGGCGACGTCTACCTGCAGGAGATGAAGGACGCGCTCGGCGACATGATCCTGCTCGACGGCATCCCCATGACCAGCTTCCTCGAGGCCGAGCCGCTGGAGGAACTGGAGCGCACCGCCCGCGACGTGATCGAGATGTTCTCTCCCAACCTCATCCTCGGCGTCTCCGATGAGCCCTCCCCGGTCTGCGACATCGAGAAGGTCCGCCTCGTCGCAGAGATCCTCAAGGAATACGATCGTTAGTCCGAACGCTCACTCCGAGGCCGGGACGGCGGTTACTGTGAGAGCCCACCCGGCCTCGACTGCCGGGTGTTCCCCATACCACATGTTGCACTCACCGGGGTCTGCTCAGCGACGGGAGCGCTCGGAGTAGGGTATAAGGTGATGATCGAGTTCGCCGACGGAGTGTACCCGGCCACCGGCGATCGAGGTACGATGTTCACCCTGGAGAGGAGGCCGATCGGGATTGCCCGTCCGGATTCCATATCCGCGATGACGCGGACTGCGCCGAGGAGATAGTTCCCGAATGCGAGCGATGATGACATGAGCGACCTGGATCGGAAGCAGACGGAACAATGCCCGCAGGATCGTGTGTTCTCGCCCGAGATCGAGCAGGCCTTGCGGGACAGCGAGGAGCGGTTTCGCGCCCTGTCCGAAGCCGCCTTCGAGGGACTCGTCATCACGCGGGACGGAGTGATCCTGGAGGTCAACCAGACTCTGCTCGACATGACGGGCTACTCCCGCTCCGACCTGATAGGAGCGCAGGCGCTCGATCTGGCGGCGGCCGATTCTCGCGCGGCGGTCATCGAACATGCCCTGAGAGGTTCGCAGGAACCCTACGAAGCCGAGTTTCGGAAGAAAGACGGCGCCACGTTCGTCGCGGAGGTTCGCGGAAAGCCTATCGTCTACAAGGGCGAGCCGGCCAGAGTCGGCGCGCTCATCGACATCACGGACCGCAAGCAGGTGGAGGAGGCTCTGGAGGCCGAGCGCACCCGTCTGCAGACGGTGCTCGACTCGCTGCCCATCGCCGTGTGGATCGCCGACGCGAAAGGCAAGGTGATCCAGACGAACAAGGCTGTGGAACGCATATGGGGAGGAGCGGCGCCGACTCCCCATAGTATCGAGAAGTACACGGAGTACAAGGGTTGGTGGGCGGATACCGGCGCGCCGCTCAAGTCGGAGGACTGGGCGCTCGCTCGCGCCGTCCTGAAGGGCGAGACCTCCGCCGGAGAGGTCATCGATATCGAGCGGTTCGACGGCACCCGCGGGACGATCCTGAACAGCGCCTCGCCGATCAGGGACCGGGAAGGGCGGATCGTCGGCGGGGTCGCCGCGGCCCAGGACATGACCGACCTCCGTATCGCCCAGCAGGCGCTGATAGAGACGGAGCGCGATCTCAGGCGCGCCCAGGCCGTTTCAAAGACCGGAAGCTGGCGGCTCGATACCACGAAAAACGAACTCTGGTGGTCGGATGAGACCTACCGCATATTCGGCATCCCGCAGGGCGCCCGGATGACCTACGAGCTGTTCCTTGACCGCGTCCACCCTGACGATCGGGAGTATGTCGATCGGGAGTGGAAGGCCGCCCTGTCCGGCGCGCCCTACGATATCGAACACCGCGTCTGTGTCGGCTCCGAAGTCAAATGGGTCCGCGAAACCGCCGAGCTGGATTTCGACGAGCAGGGGCAACTCCTCGGAGGGTTCGGCACCGTTCGCGATATCACCGATCGGAAGGAAGCCGAGCTGGCTCTGGAGCGCGCCCTGGAGGAGACGGAGAGAGACCGCCGGTTCATCACGGCAATCGAAGGAGTCTCGGAGGCGGCGATCTCGGCCAGGTCGCCGCAGGAAATGCTGCAACTGATCACGATCCGCATCAGGGAGGGGATGGGCACGCACTCCAGCACGCTCCTGCTGCTGGACGAGGACAAGCAGAGCCTCCAGGCCGTGGCTGCGTGCAACATTCCCGAGTTGGTCGGCTTCCGGATTCCCGCCGACCGGGGGTTTGCCGGGAAGGTCTTTCGGGAGCGCGGGACTGTCTACATACGCGATGTCCAGAGCGATCCGCTCATCGAGAGCCCGCACATCAGACGGCCGGGTTCTCGGTCTATCCTCGGCACGCCGCTGCTCGGACGCAGAGGCCCCGTGGGGGTGGTCTACGTCGATGAAACGCACGTGCGGGAGTTCTCGGAGGACGAGCGACGCCTTCTCGAGGTGCTCGCGGCGAGGACGGCCCTGATCGTTGAGAACATCCGGCTGATGGAAGAGACGTCCCGAAACTTCGTCCTGCTCCAGAGGGCGCTCCTCCCTCCCGCCCCGGAGGAGATACCCGGGTATCGTCTTGCTTCGACCTACCGCCCGGGCGCCGCGGGCGCGGAGATCGGCGGCGACTTCTACGATGTTTTCCACACGGAGTCCGGATGCGTCGGAATACTGATCGGCGATGTGGTCGGGAAGGGCATCCCCTCCGCCTCGCTCGCGGCTGCGACGAGGAGCACGCTCCGCGCGTTCATCTACGATTCGTCATCGCCGAGCGTGGCGATCATGCACACGAATTCCGTGATCGGGCCGGAGAAGCAGGATCCCGCGCTCTTCGTGACCGCGCACGCGGCGGTGCTCAAGCCCGGCACGGGGCGGATCTGCTACTGCGGCGCAGGACATCCCCCGCCCGCGATCTACCGCCGGGCGACCGGAGAGGTCGAATTCCTCCGCGAGGGCAATCCCCCGGTGGGCGTGCTCGATTCCTACGAGTTCGAGGAGGCGGATGCGCGCCTCGGGCATGGCGACAAGATCATCTTCTACACCGACGGCCTCGATGAAGCCCGGCGCGGGACCGAGTTGTTCGGCCTGGAGGGGATCATCCGGGTGCTGGAGGCGAGCGGCGACCGGTCCGCGGACGACATGCTCGCGGCCCTCCTCGGCGCGGCGCTCGACTGGACCGAGGGGACTCTCCAGGACGACCTGGCGATCATCGTTGTCGAGAGGGAGGCCGAGCAGTGACGCTGTCCTGTCAGGAGATGATCGAAAGCATCACCGAATCGCCGGCGAAGGCCGTGATCGTGCGTCTCCTTGCCGAGAACCTCTATCTCCTGGACAACGCGAGAGGGCTCGCGGCCTGGGCGGCGCTTCCCGAAAGCGAGGTGGCGTCGGCGGCGGATGAACTCGCCGACCTGGGGGTATTGAAGAAGTACGGACAGGGCGTCGGAGCGGTCTACCGCCTGACGAACGACGGCGGATACACGCGCGTGTATCGATGAGCGCATAGAGGACATCCGCCGTGCGGCGCGGCGCGCCGTGTATGGAGGCTAGCGCAGCGGTGCAGGGAACGGCCGCTGTCCCGAACGCAGCGGAGACTCCCCCGGTGGCAAGCGATGTTGGGGATAGATTTGCAATCTATCCCCGGATGGCAAATGGGAGTCTGTGACTCCATGCCGGGGGAGACGGGATCGCAGATCCCTGCATGGCCCGATCGGGATGGATTGCAAATCCATCCCGAACGCAAAATCTATGCCGAACGCAGGATGACAGCGATCGTGGGAGGACGGGACATGGCGGGAGGAACGAACGGACGCGTGACGACCGGCATCGAGGGGCTCGATGAACTGCTGGACGGCGGGCTGGTCCCCGGCACGAGCGTCATGGTCGAGGGAGCGCCCGGCACCGGGAAATCCGTCCTCGCCATGCAATACATCCTCGCCGGCATAGAGCGAGGGGAGCCCGGCATCTATGTCTCCCTGGAGGAGACGCCGGAGCGCATCTATCGGGACGCAGGCAGCTTCGGCTGGGACTTCCGGGCGCTGGAGAGAGAAAACAAGCTCCGAGTCGTCGCCACGTCCGCGGCGGCGCTGAGAGACCAGGTGATCGGGGGAGCCGCCTTCCGGGATATGGTCGCGGAGATCGGCGCGCGCAGGGCGGTCATGGATTCGATAACCATGCTCCAGACCGTCTGCAACTCGCCCATGGATTTCCGCGCGACCCTCGCCACCATGATCCGCGGCTTCGAGGCCGAGGGTCTGCAACTCCTCCTCGTGCGCGACGAAGAGGCGTCGCCCGCCGGTGATACGTGTGGCTTCTGGAGCAGGTACACGGTCGATACCCTCCTGCGCCTGGAGACGGAGTTCATGCACGGACGGATCATACGCCGGTTGATCCGGGTGGTGAAGACGCGAGGGCAGGGGCACGTCGGGGGAAAGCATGCCTACGCGATCCTGGACGACGGCATCAGTGTCTTCGCGCGCATTCTCCCGCCGCCCGTGGAGGTCGCCGAGATGCCCTCTGCGCGAAAAGGCAGCGGAGTCCCCGGCCTCGACGAAATGCTCGGCGGCGGATATCTCTCCGAACGGATCGCCATGATCTCCGGTCCCAGCGGATCGGGCAAGACGCTCCTGATGCTGAACTACCTGGCGGACGGCGCGAGGCACGGGGAACACGGGCTCCTCATGACGACCGAGCAGAGCCGCGTCGAGATGACGGCGCTCGCGGCGGGGATCGGTCTCGATCTCGAGGGATTCATGTCGGAAGGGATGCTCGACGTGCTCTGCCTCCACGAGATGGAGTTCGCCCTGGACGAAGTGCTTTACTGCCTGCGGAAGAAGCTGTCCGGGAAGCGGTACGCCCGCGCCGCGATCGACAGCCTGAACTCCCTTGGCCGCATCGCCGCGCAGCCGGAGTTTGCAATCGACGGGATGGTCTACGTTGTCGAGCTTCTGGAACGAATGCGGGTGACCTCGCTGCTCGGGTACGAAAGTCCGGTTATCGCCGGGCAGATGGATATCTCTCGCGCGGGGATATCGGGGCTGGCGTCGACTGTCCTGCTGACGCGGCTGGTGGAGATCGACGGCGACGTCAGGAAGGGGATCTGGGTGCTGAAGCATCGGGGCAGCCCGCACGCGACCGAGGTTCGGCAGTTGATCGTCGACGAGCAGGGGATGCGCGTACACCCCGGGTTCGAGGGCTACCAGGGCGCGCTCATCGGAGTCCCGCAGACCGCCTCCCATCCCGGACTCTCGGCAGCGGCGTAGGTCATAGTTCCCTTCGGTTCTCCGGTGTGCTATACTCCGGGTAGACGGTGACAGGCGGGAGCACGAGTCATAGTTCCCTTCGGTTCTCCGGTGTGCTATACTGCATCTGAGAGCGGGCCAGTGCGGGGTTGGGTCATAGTTCCCTTCGGTTCTCCGGTGTGCTATACTAGGTCCAAGCACTGGCGACGCCGCACTCCCGTCATAGTTCCCTTCGGTTCTCCGGTGTGCTATACTATTGGTTCGTCTACACTAGCGACGGCGGAAGTCATAGTTCCCTTCGGTTCTCCGGTGTGCTATACTGCCGGGACTGCACGGGGCGGGTGGTCAAGGTCATAGTTCCCTTCGGTTCTCCGGTGTGCTATACTAGCGACCAGGTTAAGCGGCTGTCAGTAGAAGTCATAGTTCCCTTCGGTTCTCCGGTGTGCTATACTACCAACTGTGGGGTTCCCTCCGCCCCCAGAGTCATAGTTCCCTTCGGTTCTCCGGTGTGCTATACTGTGAATGACGTATCGCTGGCTATCGCGTCCGTCATAGTTCCCTTCGGTTCTCCGGTGTGCTATACTCTCAACAGGTGCGAGGATGCCGCTCTGCCGGTCATAGTTCCCTTCGGTTCTCCGGTGTGCTATACTGATGGTGAGCAACGGCGTGATGCCGTCAACGTCATAGTTCCCTTCGGTTCTCCGGTGTGCTATACTAATGCAGCAGGCGGCCTATGGCCTGCGCGACGTCATAGTTCCCTTCGGTTCTCCGGTGTGCTATACTCCATACGGCGCTGACAATCTGCGTGGGCTTGTCATAGTTCCCTTCGGTTCTCCGGTGTGCTATACTCGCGCCGGATGAGGCGACAAGCGTGCCCGAGTCATAGTTCCCTTCGGTTCTCCGGTGTGCTATACTATGGTGAGCAACGGCGTGATGCCGTCCACCGTCATAGTTCCCTTCGGTTCTCCGGTGTGCTATACTGGGGCACTGCTTAACACGGTGAAATACGTGGTCATAGTTCCCTTCGGTTCTCCGGTGTGCTATACTACGCGCTCGGTACAAGGTCAATGAGCGTCAGTCATAGTTCCCTTCGGTTCTCCGGTGTGCTATACTGGGACGTGCGGGGAGCCGATCGAGCAGTGGGTCATAGTTCCCTTCGGTTCTCCGGTGTGCTATACTGCGGACTGCACTGGGGGAGCAAGGATGCACGTCATAGTTCCCTTCGGTTCTCCGGTGTGCTATACTACGAGAAATATCTCAAGATCATGAAGAAACGTCATAGTTCCCTTCGGTTCTCCGGTGTGCTATACTGATCACCAGCAACCTCAGCGACAACCAGTAGTCATAGTTCCCTTCGGTTCTCCGGTGTGCTATACTCCAATCGGCGGAAGTAGCGTAATGCACCCAGTCATAGTTCCCTTCGGTTCTCCGGTGTGCTATACTCGGGTTTTCGCAGAAGTACGTGGAGTCGTCGTCATAGTTCCCTTCGGTTCTCCGGTGTGCTATACTCCATAACCGCGAAAGGCCCCGGAATCAAGCTCGATTCCAGGGCCTTTCAGGGAACTTCGGCGTCAGAAAAACAGCATCTGCTGAGCGAATTCCGCCTCTTCCTTCTTCTTTTTCTTTCCGACCAGCACCTCGATTCCCGCGAACTGCTTCTCCGTGACTTGCATGCACCGCACCGATCCTTTGGGCGGCAGACTGCCCATCAGTCTCTTCAGATGCTTGTCCACCGAGTCCTGCCCGTTGCATATCCGAGCGTAGACGGAGAACTGCACCATGTCGTAGCCGTCCTTGATCAGGAACTTCCGGAACCTGGCGTATACCTTTCTGTCTGCCTTGCTCACGACCGGCAGGTCGAAGAATACCAATAGCCTCATCAGTCTACTCATAGGAATGCTGCTCCGCCGGCAGGAGACTCGGCAGCTTCAGGAGGCGCGGGTCTCCGGCGCGACATGCCGATACGAACGATCCCGCCATGATGTCCGCCGCCCGGAGCGCAGACTGCGCCGCCCCTTCTATCATTATGTTCCTTCCGAGCAGCGACACGAGAGTCTGCCTGTGCTCCTTATCCAGTTCGTCGCCGCCCGCGATCTCCTGCGCGGCGCAGAGATCCGCCATCGGGCGCAAGGGCTCGATGAAGTCATCTGCGAGGTTGAAGGGGTTCAGTTCGCTGCGATGGTGAAGTCCCTGGGAGAGCATGAACCCGTGAGCTGCGAGGGCGCGGGCGACCGCACCGCGAAGGATCGCGTAGCCGTAGTTGAGCGCGGAGTTCGTCAGGTCTTCAGCTCCGCGAACGAAGTCCGGGCCGAAGAGGAAGCGGAAATACATCCGGGCGGCTGTGGATTCCGTGTTGGACCCGTCTCCGCTGGTTACCTCGGGGATAAGGGATTCGATCTTCTCGACTCCGGGTCGTTCGAGGAGGCGAAGACACTCCGCCTGATTTGCTATCTTGCTTCGGACGATTGCCTGCCAACACCGCTTGCGGAATGGAATCGTAGTGTCGAGTTGGGCGCGTTGGACTCCGGAGAGTCTGCTGTGCCCCGCAAAGGGCAGGGCGGCGCAGACCGGCAAGTGCGAGGCGTCGCACGTCAATATCAGCATGCCGACTTCGGCGCATCTGCTCAGGAGAGCGGAAGAGAGATAGACCTCCGGTGATTCCAGGACGAGAGCGGCGATATCCTCCAGGGGAACCGGGATCTTCTCGTCCTGGGCTATCAGAAGCTGACTGTCTTCAATCGTCAGCCTTGCCGGGTTGCTGATCTGTATCACTCTCCACGCCACTGCGCTGTTCGCCTCTCACTACGTGATAGTCCCCCAACACGTCGACCTCGTACTTCACGAACAGCTCGGCATTGCGTATGCCGATGCTCTGAGTCAGAAGCTGTGCGTTGTTCGGGTCGCATATGGTGATGGATTGGGTGTTCGTGTTGTACTTCCGGTAGTACCCCAGGAGAGGCCCGTCCTTCCGCACGAGCAGGATCAGATCGTACGGGTAGAGGCTGAACAGGAACTCGCCCGGCGCCTCGGGCCTGCGGCCGCGCATGAGATCGTAGGCATAGACCGGCGTGGCGAAGTACTGCCACTTGCCCCTGTTATTCTTCTCTCTGGAGATGTCGATCATCACCATACTTGCATTATCGGCGATTCCCCCGCGAAGCTCCACACCGGCGTTCTGCGTCTGAGTGACCTTCACGCTCTTCACCACCGGTCCGAGGCTCCCGTCCTTAGTCGGTTTGTGGAGAGGCTGCGCGAACGCCTTCTCGGCATTCCCGCCGAACTCCTCCATGCGCTGTCTGATGGCGGCATAAAGCCGCTCGTTGGTTTCCGGGGCGGCGAGCTTGTCGAGATCGGCGGTCGTTAGCGCGGTGAGCCGCTTCCTGACCGCGCTGACCCCCTGGTCCATGTGTTTGGTCGAGCGGATGGTCTCCGCGTGTATCGCGCCGGACGCCTTCCTGCGCGGCATCCGGGAGACGAGTATCCGCTTCGGCTCGCGCGCGCCGGGGTATGGATCGAGGCCGAGGTCGGCGAGTCCCTGGGCCGGATCGTCGGACAGCCGGGCGATGAGTTCCTTGCGGAAGAGCTTCCACGGCTGAGGGAATGCGAAGTCCCGAGCGCCCTTGAACTCGATCACTTCGCCGGTTGCGGTGTTCACCACGAAATCCTCGCCGGGGTGCAGCCTCTCCAGTTCCCGAAGCTGCCGGTACTCCGTGATTCGCTTCACCTGTCCGGGAGTGAGCGCCGCGACCACCGCCGCATCCAGGGCGTGGTGGAGGTCGTTTTCCTCCCGCACCTTCTTCAGCCCCCACAAGCCGCGGGCCATGGCGACAACGCCGCCGTTCAGAGATACGACCGGTATCTTCTCCGTCTCATCGGCGAAGATCAGGTTATCGGCGACGAAGTTCCCGAAGTATCGCGCGATGTACCGCGTATCGTTCAGGTTGCGCGTCATCCACTCCTCGGATGCCTTCTCGTCGAATGACCGCCGAAGCAGGTTTCGCCGCTTCTTGAAGTCGCGGAGGGTGGAGACCCACGCCTCGAACCTCTCCCACCTCGCCTCGTCATGCCCGAAGTACTCGAACGGCGTGCGGTTCTTCTTCTGGCGGTTTTCTCGTCCCAGGCAAAGCACCTTATTCGCGGGCATATCGTCGAAACTGCGGCTGTAGGGCAGGATGTGATCGATCTCGACGTAGCCTGGTTCGAGCAGGCGCTCCAGGACGAGCGGCTCCAGAGAGTAGGCGCACTTGCCGTCCTGCTCCCGGTATAGCCGCCACTTCAGTATATCGTCGCCTTTGGGGTCGGGGCACACGTTCCCGAATATCTCCAGGAAGTGCTCCCTGTCCTCGTCGCGCATCTTCCGGTTCTGCTCCTGGCGGCGGCTGATCTTGTCGCGCTCTTCCGCCGATCTGCCGATGTCGCGGGCAAGCTCGATCTGAACGCGCCACGGAGAGCCGTACCGGTCTATCACCGCATTCACTACCTTGCGGGCCTGCGTCAGCGCGCGAAGAGCGACCGGGTTGCGAACATCGTCCGGGTTGATCACGGGAAGCTTCTTCTGCCGGACGGACTCCGACGGCCTGGAGTGGTCGTATCCCGCCTTCTCGCAGGCCGCGTGGTACATGCAGCCCTCTTCCAGATGGGGGATGAGCTTCCGCAGGGCCTTCAGCGAGAGATGGCCGAACTTCGAGAAGCCGGGAACACCCGCCACGGCTTCCGCCACTTCATCGCCGATGCCGTGGTCGGTGAAGTGCTTGCGGATATCTTCATCCGTCTTGAAGACGGTCAGCGCGTAGGCGGCGTGGTCGAGGATCTCCCAATCGTCCTTGACCTTCTCCCAGATCCCCGCTTTGGTGAAAGCGCTCTTCAGCGTCTGGTATCCCTTCATCGGGGAGAAGGGCCGCTTCTCGCAGTCCCGCGACTCGACCAGTTCTCCGTCCTGTCGCTTCGTGTAGGGCAGTCCGGGGAATCTGGCCTCCTCCGGGAGATTCAGCGCTTTGCGGATCTGCGAGTACTTCAGTTCCGACAGTCTGTATGCCTCGGCGATGACAACCCGCCGCTGTTCCGGCGTGAGCGGGATCGTCTCGGAGCCGATGACGTATGCAAGCTGGTTCACCTTCTGGAGGAGCGTGAACCTCTCGGTAGTAGGGCAGTTGCGGGGCGCGCGGTACTCGCCTTCCTCGAAGGTACACATGCCGACCTTGCGCAGGATTGCATCACCCGACGCGAAAGGCATCTGCCAGCGGAAGACCTGCAGGTACGTCCCCTCCAGTTCCTCGGAGGCATGAGGATTCCCGAGCCGGCGCTGGGACGCAAATAGGACGGTGATCTCGTCTTCGAGCATCGAGCGGTCAACGGTATTCTTGTACGAGTCGGCCTTGTTTCTCCTGTGCTCGCGGAACGCCTCGTCCATGTACATCATCTCGCCGACGGTGCGGTATCCTCGCTCAGCCAGAAGCTGTCTGTTCTGCTGGATGCACTCCAGCATCTCGCCCTCTTCCTTGTCGACGGCCTTCTTCCGGTTCGACTTGAAGCCTCTCCGCTTGGCGATATGGAAGAGAACGCGGGCGAACTCCTCACCGGAGAGCAATCGGTCGAGGCCCTCTTTGCGGAGCTGCCAGGGATCGGGCTTGTCGCGCGCGGTGAGGAATGCCGCTTCGATGCGGTCCTGGGGTATGAGTCCATGCTGGACACACAGCTCCTTCACACGGCGCATGCGGCCCGCCCTGCGTCTGATGGTCCGGCGTGCGGAGCGCGCGAGTCGCCGGGGTTCGGCGAGAGGAGCCTTGTTCTTCGGGACTTCGGCGGCGGAGAATGCGCGGACTCCGAGGTCTACGATGCGCTTGGATTCCGGATCGAGGATCGCCCAACCGACGGAGGCGATTCCGATGTCGAGGCCGAGGACGTACTTCATGTGATACCTCCCCCACAAAAAGGATACCCCTGCCGGGAGACCCGACAGGGGATACCTTACGGTCTGACCTTAGCATAGTAACCTTCGGTTCTCCGGTGTGCTATAGGAGGATTACTCCGCCAGACATCAAACCATAAACATGATACCGCCGTCTCGATTATCTGTCAAGGCCAAACTTTCTGCTCGGCCATCCGATGATCTGGAGGAGACGCGCAGCCGAGGGCAGGGGATTCCGCGGCCGGGCGGCGGAAATTTCCGAAAAGGTAGCGGAAATTTCCGAAAAGGTAACGGAAATTTCCGAAAAGGTAGCGGAAATATCTGAAAAGGTAACGGAAATTTCTGAAAAGGTAGCGGAAATTTCCGAAAAGGTAGCGGAAATTTCTGAAAAGGTAACGGAAATTTCCGAAAAGGTAGCGGAAATTTCCGAAAAGGTAGCGGA
>CAYXOC010000065.1:0-15766 GCA_964466715.1 uncultured bacterium | reverse complement strand
GATCGCAGCTGGAAGCTGCTCTTACAACAACGGGCGAGCGTGGGGAAGCCCCTACGGGTGGGCTGCGGAACACGCGCAAAAAAAGAGCTTCACCTGTCGGTGAAGCTCGAATCTTGCCGGACGGCCGCTGCTCGGGACCTTTGCAACAGCCTGCCGCCCGGCTTGGGCAAGGAGGTATTTGGAAAGGAGCAAATCTGCATCACGCAGTGTGTGCATTTCCTACTTCTTATACGACGGGGGCAATTCCAGAGTTCCCTACTTTTCACACTTTTTTCACAGCCTGGTTTCCGGCGCAGATGCGTACAACACGATGTCCTCACAACGCCGCGGGCGTATGATCCGCGTCTGCCCGCAAGCGGCGGTCTCTACCGACACGATACCGGTCACTACGGCGTAGTCACCCACAACGGGAGGCGCGGACAGGAGCGTGGAGTCTACTCTCAGCCCCGCATCGCCGGCGCAGTCCCCGGGACCCGAGCCGTCATCCAGGTAGAAGTGCGCATCTCCGACCGACGCAACCCTGCCCCAGACCGTCACCAGCAGGCCGATGGTCTCCGGCATGCTCCTGCCGATGACTCCGACCGGACGCAGGTGGGTGGTCTCGGTGGTCCTGCCGATGTGCTCCGCGATGACCACCCGCTCGCCGGATACCGTCGTCAGCCGTCCGCCGACCGATACCACGTCACCCTCCGCGACGCCGGAGCCCTGCACCCTGATAGCGGAGGACCGGTCGATCGACTCGACGTAGAAGAACGAGCCGAAGACGCCGGTTACCGCGCCCGATATCAGGATGCTCTCCCCGTCCCTGAGCAGACGGCCGAGACCGATCGACGGCAGCGGCGCAAAAGCCGGCTCGAACCGTATGGAGTCGGCGATGACCACGGGCCCGGAGGCCGCTGCGTTCGACAGCGTGACCGTGACCTGATCGCCTGCCGACAGTTCGCTCACGCAGAGCGTGTTCCACTGCCCTCCGTCGATCTGCTGGTTCACGACGCGGTCGTGAGTGTCGCCGCCGATCTCGACGGAATATGCGGCGGTGGTCGTGCGATTCGTCCCCGCCGACCAGCGCGCCTGGATGCGGTAGATGCCGGACTCGGCAACCTGCCACGTCCAGTGCGCCCTTGCGGTCCCGGTCGGACTGGTCATGGCGTACCGGTAATCAGGACCGTAAGCCCCGGAGGTGGTGCTCCCGGCAGACCAGCTTCCCTCGACGCTGAACCCGGCATCGAGATTGTCGATGACAACCGGTTCCCGCGCCTTCGTCAGGAAGCAGATCGGCTCCGATTCGACCCGCTGCCCGAACTCGTCCGCACACGAGACGACAAGCCGATAGATCGCGCCCGGGGAGAGGTCGCGCAGGCGGATCCGGTGGACCAGGGCTCGGTCTTCGTCAGATACGGTCTGCACGGCTCCGGAATCCACGCGCGTACACACGACTCTCGAATCGGCGGGGAGATTCGTCCGCCAGGCGACATCGGCCGATGTGGAGTCGCCGAGCGTCACCTCGACGTCCGTGAGCCGGAGAGGCGTGCGCAGGAACCGCACGCACGCGTTGCCGAACCAATCGGTCGCGCCGACGGCGACGGAGATCGTGTCCGCCGGCCTGAACCGCACCTGCCACCGATTCGTCCCGGCGGGGATGCACTCCAGGCGTGAGTATGAGCCGTCCGCGCCCTTCCGAGCGACGAACGGCTGCGGCTGGTAGATCTCCTCGCTGAACTCCAGGGTGGCAGTGCGCGTGTCGCCGTCGTCCTCGGCCGTGATCTGCACGCTCGGCGGAGTGACATCCGTGCCGCCGCGCCACTTCAGCATGCACTCCCGACCGGTGAGGTACTCGAACTCGACCAGAGGGAAGCTCGCGTGCAGATCGGTCAGCCGCTGGTGCAGAGCATCGACCTGCTCCGGGAAGTCGGCCTCTTTGAGGTGCGAGAAGAGCGTGAGAAGCTGCGGCTCGCCGTTCAGCGCCTTGATGAACGCATCCGTCAGGACGACAGTCGTCGCGCCGTTGATGTACTTGCTCCTCGAGTCCCAGCCCCTGAGCGTGCCCGGCGACTGGTAATCGTTCGGGTCGGGATGATACGGCGCCCAATCGGAGGGCGCGCGCCTCCAGTCGTAGACGTTGTCCACCGGCTCCTCGGAATCAACGCGGTAGGCGGGCCAGTCGTTCTCGAAGCGGTACGGGAACAGATCGTCGAGGCACCGCTGCCAGAGGTTGTCCATGTAGTGCCAGCCACTGCGGAATGAGGCCGGGTAGAACGCCCGATCGACGAGCATCTGCGCCACGGTGATATCGAAATCCTCCAGGCAGTAGCTGAAGTCGGGCGCCTGGTTCCAATAGTACTTCCCGTCGCCGTTCGGATCGCTCCAGATCCACGTGTGGTAGTGATACGCCATCTCGTCGCCCCAGCGCCGGATGGCGTCGCCGTGGTGGTCCTCCATCAGTTCGTACGGGAGCAGCGCCCCGGAGTCGGTCCCTGCGGCGTAGAGGGAACCGGTCTGCATGTACCACGTGAACTTGATCGGGTTTCCGAGGCTGTCGCGGTGGGCATAGCGATATGCCTCCGACATGACGCGAGCCGCCTGACCTCCGGG
The DNA here is from genome assembly GCA_964466715.1 of uncultured bacterium. GTDB lineage: Bacteria > Armatimonadota > UBA5829 > DTJY01 > DTJY01 > CAYXOC01. The sequence continues at coordinate 13,174 of CAYXOC010000065.1, read as the reverse complement.
GGTCGTGTATGTCTCATCGGCCTCCGGGAAGTCGATGTACCGGCTGCCGATGTTGATCCCGCCGGTCGAGGTGTCGGAGCACACCTGGACGTAGATCCGCGCCGGGGCCACCGCATCGCCCGGCCGTGAGAACGTCAGGTCGTCGATGTAGAACGTGCTCGTGTGCGGCATGACGAAGTTGCCGATGCAGACCCGGGAGGGCTCACGGACGTAGGTCTGGGTGATGCTCGCATCGGGCGAAGTGTGGTCGTCGAGGTAGAGGTTCGTCGTGGAGCCGTCGTATGTCACGCGGAAGGCATGCCAGGCGCCGTAGGAGATCGGCTGCGCGACGTTCGAATACTTGCCGGAGCCGCCGTCGGGAACGTGCAACTGCACCTTGCCACCCGGGAGGATGAAAATGATCGCCGCCATGCCCGCGTAAGGGTTCTGGAGCGACCACGGGATCGCCTCGTCGCCCATCGATTCGATGTAGAGATTGAAGGTACAGGTGTAGGAGTCGGCCGGGGCGATCAACCCGGTGAAGGTTCGAACGGCGCCCATCTCATTGTTCGATGCGACCTTCAGGCTGTACGCGCCGGAGGTCGAACGCTCGCCGCTGACGGTGACGGGACCCGGCTGGACGAACTCCCATCTCGGATCGGCGGTCAGGTTGCCGTCGTCGAAGCTGTCGGTCTGAACGATGCGGTCGGCGAATGCCGCCGTGCAGAGCAGGATGAACAGGACGGCGATGTATGCTGCGCGGGACATGGGATACCTCCACCTCCAGTATATCCAGTATATAGGGAAAAGAGCGATCTGCCCAGATGCGGATCGATGTGCTCCAAAATCCGCATGGAAACGCGAAAAAGATGGAACATTCGACGAGCTTGTATCGTCAGTAGAAGTGACAACTGAATAGCGCGCAGAGTCGGATTACCGTTCAAGTGTACAGTTACCAGCCTGTACAAGCAATCTTCTTTGTCCTAGCAATCCGACCTCCTTCCGTCTATGCCCCAGTTGCTTTCCTCCTTTGCCGGCTGGGGCATTTCTTATTTGTCCTCACCTGCCGACCAATTCTCCATCGCCGCTCGCACGACGTCTCAGCCTGAACCATATGGACAGAAGGCGGCCCGCAGTGCGAGCCGCCTTCCATTATGCTGCGTACAAGGCCGAGGCATTCCCCGGCCGGCGCTATGGGATCGGATAGTCCAACTTCTGCGTTGCCCGGATCATGCGAACGTTGTTCGCGCCGATCCGGAAGGTGGAGCTGATCCCCTTGATCACCGCGTAGGTGTTCAGACCCGGAGCGGTGATCGCCGAGGTATCGACCCGGACTCCGAGGTGCCCGGAGCCGTCGTTGGTCTTCATCGATCCATCATCCACGTAGCAGTACCCGGCTCCGACATACGTCACCTTCCCGGCCACGCTCACGAGCAGGCCGATGTTGTTCGGGCCGATGCCATCCAGCACGCCCGGGGTGTACTGGTTGAGCGCCTCTCCGCCGAGGTCGGAGTTCCTGATCAGCGCAGCCGCAGGGATCGGGCCGCTGCCGGACATACCGACGCCGGCGGCGGTGATCACGCGCTCGCCGTTGGACGATGTGCCTATTATGCCGGTCACGGTGACCAGGCTGCCGGGAGTGAACCCGACCAACGAATCCACGCGGATGCCCGAGCTGCCATCCGGCTCCTCGATGTAGAAGAAGGTGCCGAAGCCGGCAGTAACGACCTTGCCCGCGACAGCGACGAATGTGCCGTCCGGCTGGGCCTTGATCTCATGGATCTTCGCGCTGGGCGCTTCGTAGACGTACGGGCCGAGCACGAGCGTGCCGTTCTCGACGTCGTCGCCGTTGAAGCCCTTGACGTGCAGGTACCAGCTACCCGACGATTGGGCCGTGACCGTCAGGGCGCCGGAGTTCCACTGGGGCTCGCTGCCGGTCCATGTGTGAGTCGCGGACGGCTTCCACGCGTAGGTATAGTACTGCACCTTGCCGGGTCCGAATCCGCCGACAGCCGTGAAGTCGAAGGCGGGAGTGGTGTACCCCGTGCCGGTCGCGCGGCTGCACGTCACATTGGATGTGCTCGGCGGAACCGAGAGCGTGTACCGGGAGACCGCGGACGATGCCGGTCCCTCCACGGTCCCGTTCTTGCCGTGGAAGTGCCTGGTGTACTGCGTGTTGGCGGCGAGGCCGCTCTCGGTTATCGATGACGCATTCTTGCCGGCGGTCCCCTTCTGGACGTTCGACGCGTCGTGAAGGACGTAGCCCGTCTCGATGGGCGACCGGTCGGTGAAGTTCCACCGGATGCTCGACGTGCTCAGGGCCGTCGCCGCGCCGGGCAGCGGCGCGACCGGAGGAGGAGCGGTGAACTGGGCATCATCGAAGAAGCCCTCGGTGTTGACGTTATACTCGTGGCCGAGGTTGACCCGGCTTATGCCGAAGCTGTCAACGTTCGCCGGACGAGGCAGCGTGGCCTTCCGCACGCCGTTGATGTAGTACCGAATGGCGGTAGCACCTACCTCAACGCGCAAGTTCTGCCAGCCGATCCCCCTGGTCTGCAGATTGGTGGCCCAGGTCCACGCGCTGCCGTCGTACACCCCGGCGGAGTACGCGAGGCCGTTTGCCGGCGGGTCCGGATAGCAGCCGAGGAAGGCTGAGAAGACCTGCGTAGCGCCGTTGAAGCCCCGGACGTGTATTCCCTGCCTGCTGTTCGCCACTGCCTGATCTGCCAGGTAGCAGTCGAACGAGCCGGCCGCGAACGTCGCGGGCAGAGCTCTGTATGCGTAGGAGCCCTGAGTGGAGGATGAACCCAGCAGCGTAGCGACGCACACATCGCCGGGATAGGTCCCGTGGTCGTCCCAGTCGAATATCTCGAGTCCGCGAGTCGTGCCGTTCGCCACCTTGTCGGCGGGCCAGTTGTTCAGGTTGTAGAATCCATCCTGCCAGACGATGGAATGAGTCACCGTGAAAGCGGGCTCACTCTGAGCCGACGTGTTGTTCACCGCATCGTAGGCCAGGACGGTGTACGAGTACGTGGTATTCGGCGATCTGCCGGTATCCTCGTAGTAGGTGCCCTGGATGTCGGCTATCTGGACGCCGTCGCGGAACAGCCTGTAGCCGATGACCTGGACGTTGTCCGTGGACGGCGACCAGGAGATGTTGACCTGGTTGAGGCCCACGCCCTCGGCGATCACGTTCTGAGGAACGCTCGGCGGATCGGAGTCCGGCGGACCCACGACTTCGTACGTCTTGCTGAGGATCGGGCCAAACCACGTGTAGCCCTCGCGCAGCATCTGCCAATCGGTCGTGTAGGTACCGCCGCAGTTGGGGGCCGTGATGGTGAACGAGAAGGTGTACGTCTGACCCGGGCCGACCTCGCCGGAGATATACTGCCTGGTCTGGCTGGTGAAGGGATCGTGGTCACCCACGGCGCCGAGCCTGATCTGCCTGGCCTCGGTCCAGAGCACACCACGGTTCCTGAAGGTCACGCTCACGTTGTACTGATGACCCGTTTCCATGACGGCCGGGAACGTATCGCTCACCAGCTCGCATGAGTAGAAGGCCCAGGTAGGAGTCGTGCCGAAGTACTCGCAGATGCCCTTGTACATGCCCCACATGGCTGCGGAGCGGAAGAAGTTGTCCCGCAGGTACAGAGCATCAACACTGCAGCTATCGTGGAAGGCCAACTCCGTGAGTGTGGCGGCCCTGTCCGGCACCCGGATCTCGCCGTATGCGCCGTCCGAGTTCTTCACGCAGATGCCGTGGCAGATCCACCCGGGCTGATAGTGCCCCGTGATGGCTTCCATGATGCCGTTGTTGATCTTTGTCGCCAACTGCTGGCTGACGGCGCCCCATGGAGCGTGCTCCGAACTGGCATCGTAGTAGGTCTCCGTACCGGTTGGGCAGCCACCGTAGCAGTCGCCGGACGCGCCGTTGGTGTGCAGGGAGACGTATATGTCGCTGTTGTCGTAGTCGGATGCAAGCGGCCTGGAGCGGATATCGTTGCTGCTGTCACTGCCGCCGGTCCCGAGGGTGCCGTAGGGGGCATAGACGTTGCTCGGATAGCCGACATGCTGGAGCCAGTAACAAGCGCCCATCTCCCACCAGGGCTTTCCACCGCCCCATGGAGACGCGCCGTAGTTCTTGTCGGTACAACGCACCATCTTGACGGTAGCGCCGTCCTGGAGCAGGTACTTCTCCAGGTACTGACACATCTCGAGGTTGTGCATGTCCTCCTGATTAAGAGGCGCGCAGTAGACGGGACGCTGAGTATGCCATCCGCTGCCGTTCCACATCCAGCCGTGGCCGGGGGAGACGGTGATCTTCCGGCCGGAAAGGTTGTTCACACCTACGATATCTCGGCTCGCGGCTGCGGCAGCCTGCGGACCGGGGGCTACGTAGGGCGTGGGCCTCGTGTACTCATGGAGCGGCTTGCCCTCTGCCTGGAGCCTGATCTCCTTGTCGAGACCGAACTGCCGGAGGGTAAAGCGTACCTGATAGAACACGGAGGTCAGCCGGTCTTCCTCTATCTCACCGGCGCCGACGATCTCCTTGGAGAAGTTGACGATGACGACGTCACCCTCCAACCGGAGGTCGAGGAGCTTCGTCCCCGGGAGCACCGCCGACTTGAGAAGCTTGCCGGTCGCAGGATCCTTGATCGGCGTGGCAAGAGCGGCGATGGCGTCTCTCACCTCCGACACGTCGGGATGATAGACCGACTTCGGTGCGCCGTAGTCGTCGAGGTAGACGACGAGCGCTGATGCATAGCCGCTCGCGGCCAGTGACATCACGGCCAGGAGCACCATGAGCGCCCGCCACATGCTTGGGTATCTCATTCTACAACCCCCTTGTGGTGCATCTATCGGCTCGCAGACACTCAGGCCTGAGAGTCGTGCTCTATGGGTATCGAAAGACTGCCTGGAAGCAATCCGACGGTGAAGTATGGATATGCATGCTCGGCTGTGAACGGGGGACTCTCGACACTACGAGAGACAGCCAGTAGGTTCAGTATATTGCCGACTTTTCCTACTGTCAACGAATCCCGGGCCGGCAAGGGCGAAAACCGGTATTATTACCGGCTCTCCGGCGGCATGTAAGAAAAAGAGGGCCACCCACACAAGTGGATGGCCCTCCGGTTTCAGCTTGTTACGGGTAGATCACCACGTCGTCATCACTTCCGGCTCTCAGCACCCGGATGTAGTTCGATCCGAGCTGCTTGATGGAGCTGATGCCTGTGACGACCGCGTGCTTGCCCTGCGTGAAGACCTTGGTGAGACCGGTCTTGTCCACGCGGACACCGATGAACCCGGAGCCGTCCTCAAGGCCGACTCCGTCGTCGATGTACACGAAGTCCGTGTCCACATGCGTGATCTTGCCCGCGATTGAGACGAGCAGTCCGATGTTGTTGACACCGGTCGCGCCGGTCACGCCGGGAGTCCGGCTGTTCAGGGCAGCGCCGCCCAGATCACTGGTCCTGAGCAGCGGGATGAACGGCATGGCGGCAGGTCCACCCGACTGGCAGGTGGCGTTGCCGATGTAGCGCTCGCCGTCGCTGCTGGTGCCGAGGATACCGGCAACACTGACCAGATTACCCGGTGCGGGGCTCACGCCGTCGATGCGGATACCGGACGATCCGTCCGACTCCTCGATGTAGGACGACAGACCGAAGTTCGCAGTCAGTACCTTGCTCGTCAGGCCGACGATCTGGCCGTCAGCGAGTGACTTCACGAAGGCAATGGTGCCGTTCGGCGCACCGACCGTGATACCGTCGGAGTTGCCGGCTTCGCTCCAGATGCCTGCGCTGTTCTTCGCCTTGACCGAGAAGTAGTAGGTCGAACCGACGGAGAGGCTCAGGCCGCTCCTGGTGACCGATGCTTCCGTGGTGAGCGTCCAGTCGACGACGTCGTTGCCGCCGATCGTGGTGCCGATCGCGTACTGGTACTCGGCGATGCCGGACTCGGCATCGGTCGCGGTCCAGTTGGCAGTAAGCGTGGTGTCAGACACCGTATACATACCCTCGTCGGTTACCACCGGCGCACTCGGCGCAGTGGTATCGTAACCGTAGGGACCGAGGGTGAGAGTACCGTTCGGCACTCCCTCGGCGTTGAAGCCCTGCACGTGGAAGTACCACTGACCCGGGCTTTCGGCGCTGCGGACGATCGTCTCCTCATCCCACACCTGCTCGTCGCCGGTCCAGGTATGAGTCGGCGACTGATCCCATGCGCAGCGGTAGTACTCGACCCTGCCCGCTCCGAATCCGCCGACTGCGGTGAACGTGAAGCCGGGGGAACTGCTCCAGGAGCCGGCCGGCTTGTCGCATGTCACTCTGGCGGTGGTAGGCGGCAGGGAGAGCGTGTACTTGCTCACCGTAGCGCTGAACTCACTGTCGAGCGATCCGTTCCAGGCAAGGACCTTGCGGGTATACTGCGTGTTCGCAGCCAGCCCGGTCTCCGCCCATGAGGTTGCCGCTCTGTTCCTCCATCCGGAGGCCGGCCACTGCGGAGACACGATCGTCCCGTCAGCGTCCGCGATATTGAAGCCAAACACGTTGTTGTCGGCGCGAGTCCAGGTCCACGTGATCTGGCTGGCGGAGTTCGCCGTCGCAGCACCGATGATCGGCGCGCCCGGCCTCGTAGCCTCGAGCTTGATGTCGTCCCACCTGCGGCCGCCGTGTGTGGACGTCAGGTTGAGACCGAGGTAGACCCGGCCGACGCCGTTGTTGAAGAAGTCGGTCTGGAGGTTCGGCGTCTTGGACACCGTGCCGCCGCCGTCAACAGCCTTGAAGGTTACCGTCCCGACCGGTGAAGCGCCGGGGTTGCCCGGGGTCACGGTCGTCTCAAAGTAGACCCACGCGGGGTTGCAATTGGTCGAAGGATTCCGGTTGCCGATCGCCGTCCAACCAATGCCGCCCGCGCCCACCGTGCGGTAGTTGTAGGTAGCGTAGCTCGGTGCGCTGTAGATGCCGTGCTCGAGGAACATGCTGACCGTTCCATCGGCGGTAAGCCTCAAGCTCTCCCGCTGGCTGTTGCCGCACACGCCCGATTTGTAGCCGCCCTTCAGGTCATAGTAGTAGGCGGAGACGCGGCACTCGGCGAACGGCCTGGAAGCAGCCTGGCGCCACATCTGGCTGGCCGCCGTGCCCGCGATGTACGCCGAGCCGGCGCCGGGTATGGCGCCCCTGCTCACAGCGGTATCGTAGACGTAGCCCGAGACGACGGTCCAGTTGTTGAAGCTGGCGGGGCCGTCGAAGCCTTCCTCCCATATCGTAGTGTACGGCACCGGCGTGGTGACGACCACCGGAGCGCTCTTCTCAGACTCGTTGAGCATGGCGTCATAGGCGGTCACTTCGTAGGTATACGTGGTGGCCGACGCGCAGGTGTTGTCCGTGTAGCTGGTCGTGGCGCTGGAGCCGATCTTGGCGCCGTTCCGATAGATGTTGTAGCCGGTTACGCCGTAGTAGTCCGTCGAGGCATTCCAGGCGAGCGCAACGCTGCTCGCGGTGACCGCCGTGGTGCGCAGGTTGGTCGGCACAGTCGGCGCAACCGAATCCGCGTCCTGGGTTGTCAGGATGGCCGGAGCGCTCTTCGCAGATTCGTTCGGTACGGTGTCGCAGGCGGTCACTTCGTAGGTATACGTGGTGGCCGCCGTGCAGGTATTGTCGGTGTAGCTGGTCGTGGTGCTCGATCCGATCTTGACGCCGTCGCGGTAGATGTTGTAGCTCTCGACGGCGACGTTGTCGGTCGCGGGGTTCCACGAGAGGTTCATGCGGTACGAGTAGTCGGACGTACCGGTCAGACCCGTAGGAGCCGTGGGCGGCTCGTAGTCGGGAGTCCCGGTGACTTCGATGGCCTGGGTGATCGTGGGACCGAACCAGGTGAACCCATCGCGGACCATTCTCCAGTCGGTTACGAACGTGCCGACTGCGTTGGGCGCCTTCAGGTTGAAGGTGAACGTGTAGGTCTTGGTCGGACCGACCTCGCCGGAGATCGTCTGGCGGGTGACCGCGGAGAAGGGATCGGAGTCATCGACCGCGCCAAGGCGGAATCCCTTCGCGTTGTTCCAGAGCACGCCGGTGTTTCTGAGCGTGACATGCACTGTGCGGGTCTCGCCGACCGACATAGCGGTCGGGATGTCATGGCTGACCAACTCGCACGAGTAGAAATCGTAGCTCGGGGTAGTGCCGAAGTACTCGCAGATGCCCTTGTAGACTCCCCACATAGCGGCGGAGCGGAAGAAGTTGTCCCGCAGCTTCATCGCGTCGGTGTCGCAGGAGTCATGGAATGCCAGTTCGATGAGCACCGCAGCGCGGTCCGGGATTCGGATCTCGCCGTATGCGCCGTTCGAATTGATCACACCGCGGTCTCTCCAGCCGGCATCCACGTACTGCGTCCGGATGACATCGATGATGTTGTTGTTGATGGCGGTTCCCAGATTCCGGCTGACGGTGCCCCATGCGGCGTGCTCCGAGCTGGCATCGTAGTAGGTGCAGCAGCCCGTCGGACAACCCGTGCCGGAGCAGTCACCGGCAAGTCCGTTGGTGTGCAGGGACACATAGATGTCGGAGTTGTCGTAGTCCGAAGAGAGCGGGCGCGATTGGATCTCGTTGGTGTCGTCGCTGCCGCCGGCGCCGAGGTTCGTGCCGCCCGGGCCGTAAACCGATCCGGGGTAGCCGATATGCTGCAGCCAGTAGCAGGCGCCCATGCGCCACCACTGCTCGCCGCCCGCCCACGGCGATGCGCCGTAGCTCTTGTCGGTGCAGCGCATCATCTTGACGGTCATGCCGTCCTGAAGGAGATAAGCCTCGAGGTACTGAGCGTTCTCAAGGTTGTGGTAGTCTTCCTCGTTGAGAGGGGAGCAGTACACCGGTCGAGCTGTCGCCCAAGTGCTGCCGTTCCACCGCTTGCCGTGGCCCGGGGAGAGGGTGATCTTCTTCCCGGAGAGGCCGGCGGCGGCGATCCCGCGCTCCTTGCCCTCCGCGAGCGCCTGCTGGCTCGGCGAGACGTCGGGGGCCGGTTTCACGTATTCGCTGAGGAAGCGGCCATCCGCGAGCACTCGGATCTCGCCGGTGATGCCGAACTGCCACAGGGTGTTTCGCACCTGCAGGAAGATCGACTCCATCCGGCTCTCTGAGAGCTCCGCGCCGATCAGTTCACTGGAGAAGTTGACGACAATCGCGTCGCCGTCCTTGTGCGTGCCGATCAGCTTGGTGCCGGGTGGCAGGGCTGAGAAGAGTTTCATACCCGCCTCGACATCCGACGGCGGGGACGCCAGGAGATTGAGCGCCGAGACCGGGTCGTTAGCGGCTGGATGGTTGTAGCCGCTCAAGCCGCCCGACTCGTCGAGATAGACGACAATCGCAGCGGACTGCGCCGATCCCGCTAGCGAGGCGATGCATATCACGACAACGATCGCCGTGATAAGCCACGAGACGTGACGATTCATTGGGAAATCCCTCCCTTGCGTTGGACCGAAGCCGAGACTCTTGGAGTGTTTCCGCCGGCCGATGCCAACTGCATGCATGAATCGACCGGCTCAAAAGCTTGGCAGGTTCGAGTAAGCGGCGTACGCAGGTCAGCTTGGGGTGTCAGGCCTGATACGGCGTCTTGTCGCCAGTATATGTGCGGGCATTCCGACTGTCAAGGAGTCCGACGGCAAAACAGGTACTTTTACCTGTTTGCCCCTGGTAGAGAGACTGCCATCAGTTTTTATTCCATATTCCACGGCGTTTGCCCGGTACTATTGCGGGGATAGGCGCATCATAGGTGGAAGAGAAACTCCCATGGGAGGGCGCGGCTCAACGCGCGGTGAAACCCTATGAGAGTAGAGCGTATTTCAAAGCCGTTGTAGGAGGGGATTCCGATCCCCGAATTCGTATCGTTGCGTGGGCATTCGCGGCTGGGAAGCCGCTCCTATATAGCGAAACTCGGCTCCCGCAGTCCGAGTCATGGGGTGATAAGATCATATGCCGCGGCTGTTCCTTTCCACCATCTTGCTCGCAGTCTTCCTGGCATCCCACGCCTTCGGCCAAGCGCCGACCCTGAAAGCGGTCGAGGTTTCCGAGCCGCCGGTACTCGACGGAGACCTCTCCGATGCCTGCTGGAAGCAGGCGCCCTCCATAAGTGACTTCTACCTGACGACCGACGGCTCGCCGGCGCCCGAGTCGACCACGGCCTGGCTCTGCTACGATGAGGCAAACATCTACGCGGCCTTCTACTGCAGGGACTCCCAGCCGGCTGGGATCGTCGCCCAGCAGAAGAAGCGAGGCGGCGATGTCGATTCCGACGACTGGGTCGCCTTCACCCTCGACTGCTACCACAACTACGTGGGACTGGTCTGGTTCAAGGTAACCCCGCGCGGCGTGCAGGTCGAGTACCTCCCAGACCGAGGCGGCACCAGCAAGATCGAGTGGAGGGGCGACTGGCGGTCAGCGGCGAAGATCGTGGATGACGGCTACATCGTCGAGATGGAGGTTCCGTTCTCCATCCTCAACTACGATCCCAACCAGACGACGATGGGCGTCTCCCTGAACCGCAGGCATGCGCGGACCACGCTCCAGTGGCGCTCGCCGGACTGCAGCCCCGACCTCGACCCCCGGAAGTTCTACACGTGGGAGGGACTGCGCCTTCCCCGGATCAAGACCAGGCCGACGATGATGGCCTACACGCTCTTCGGCGCCGGAGAGGACGACGCGCCGAGGAGGATGGGGCTCGACATGAAACACTCCCTCTCCCCGACCATGACCGGCGTCGTGACGCTGAACCCCGACTTCCGAAACGTGGAACAGCAGGTCGAGAGCATCGATTTCACCTACACGGAGCGGTATCTCTCCGACAGCCGGCCGTTCTTCCAGGAGAGCTCCGATTACTTCCCGGACTCCAACATCTTCTATTCCCGGCGCATCGGCGAGATCGATGCGGGCGGGAAGATCTCCGGCACGATGGGCAACTACAGCTTGGGATTTCTGAACACCCGGGACTTCGGGGCCGACAACCACATGGCAATGCAGATGGTCCACCGGTGGCCGGCGCGGGCGGCTCTCGGCATTGCCGGCGTTCGGAGCAGCACGTCCGGAGGGGAGCGCATCTCCGGGCAGCTCTTCGGCAACTACCGCCTGTACGACCGGCGTGACAGGCGCGTCGTGCTCGAGACGGATTACTACCTCGCCGACTGCGCATCCGGCTCCGGCCACGGATCGAAGCTCAACACCTCGATCTCCGGGTACGGACCGCCCCGCTCGCTGGAGTGGGGTGTGGCCCGCAGGGTCATCGACCCCGACTTCGAGCCCTACCTCGGATTCGTCCCGGAGAAGGGCATCAAGACATGGGACTTCTACGCCGGTACGAGCGACGAGCCGACCTCCGGGCGGATCCGCGACTGGCAGGTCGAAATGTACTACACCCTGGCCGATCACACGGACGGATCGCTCTATTACAACGCGGTATCCCTCAACGCGGACTGCGACTGGGTGAACGGCACGGGGGTCGATCTCTGGGCGGACGTTTCGCACAGGCCTCCGTACCACGATCGGACGTTCGGCGTCGGGTTCGGATGGAACTCGACCGACCTGTACAAGAGCGGATACTGCGACATCAGCTTCGGCAAGCTGGCGGGCGGGAGCTATCTATCGTACGAGATCAGCCAGGGATGGAGCATCGGCGACAGGATGAGCATGCATCTGGGCTACGAGTACAGCCGGATCAAGCAGCCGAGCCCGGAGGCATACTCCGCCCGGCAGTTCGTCGGCACACTCGCCTACGATCTGGACGACGAGCGGACCGTCTCCGGGAGAATCGTCTCGGAGGACGGCGGCACGAATTTCTACCTCGCCTACAGGCAGAGGGTTCGCGCCGGGATGGACGCCTACGTGATCTTCGGCGACCCGAACGCGGACAAGACGAGGAGCACCGTGCTGCTCAAGCTGATCAGCCCGCTCTAGTGGAAAGCACGAAACTCGAAATTCGAAGCACGGAACAAGAAGGCAAAACCGGAGAGAGGCGGAAAGCAGACCTGGAGATTAGGGACATCGTTTTTCGGTACTCCGGTCTTTGAGCATTCGGATTTGTTCCAGATTTCGTGCTTTGGATTTCGCCCTCGGAGGTTCCAATGTCATCCAACCAACTACAGATGATCCGCCGCGGGTTCGACGGCCTGCCGGAGATCGAGGTCCCGACGGGGTACGGCCTGCGGACCTACCTCCCCGGCGACGAAGCCACGTGGGCGGAGATCATGAACACGGGGGTCGGCGAGTGGACCGTCGAGCGCGTCCGCGAGCACCTCACGGGGAAGCCGCAGTTCATCGCCGACGGGCTCTTCTTCGCCACCTGCGAGGGCCGGCCGGTCGGGTCGGCGTGCGCGTGGCGTCAGAGCGCGGACGAGTGGCGGGAGGGCTACCTGCACATGGTCTGCGTGCTCCCGGAGCACCGGGGGAAACAGCTCGGACACCTGGTGACGCTGGCGGTGCTCCACTGGTTCCGGGGCCGCGGGTTCGAGGAGGTCCGGCTCTCGACCGACGACCACCGGCTCCCGGCGATCAAGTCGTACCTCCGCCTCGGGTTCGAGCCGATCGTCCCGGACGACGCCTTCCGCGGCCGATGGGACGCGGTCTTCGAGCGGATCGGCGGGCGGTGATCGGTCAGGGAGGGCCGGGGATCGACCCTCCCGTTCGTGTGCGAAGTGGAGGCTCAGCGCCGAGCCCGCCTCCTGAGCGCCGCCCCGAGGAGGCCGATTCCCCCGACTCCGAGCGCGAGGAGCGGCGACGGCTCGGGAACGAAGGTCACCGTGATATCGTCTGCGCAGAAGTGCCGTAGCGCCTCTGTGGTTGTTGGGTTGACAGGTCGGAACACCACAATGCTCATGCCTAGCGAGGAACTGATCTGAACAGGGGCGTTACGCCAAGCCTCTCCTGTAGCACCGATGAACGCCGAGGCTACGGGAGTTCTGGTGTTACGGTGGTAACCGATCATTTGAAGTATCACGTCTGGTTCTGTACTGAAGAACCCGCCGATGGAACAGGCATAGAGTGAGCCCGTCTCGTTCTTCAGCATCATACTTCCAGCGTTGCCTCCAACTCCCTCCCAGGCTAGTACATTACTCCCCGAGTATGGCGGCCCCCAGGATGACCCTGTGTGATCTGCCACGTAGAATCGAGCTTGTCCCGGCGGTAGTGGAAAGTTGCCGGTGACTCGCTTCCATTCTATG
>CAYXOC010000064.1:0-16693 GCA_964466715.1 uncultured bacterium | reverse complement strand
CCCCCGTAGGAGGAGTCTTCCGGGCGATCTTTGCCCGGTAACTCCGACGTCGGGACTTGCGCCTCGACTGACTCAGGACAGGCATTCACCGACGCAAGATCCCTCCTACACGATACGTTTGTCCTGCCCAACCATCGACCATCATGTCAGGAACTGGTAGATCGGCACGTGGAAAACCTGGCCGATGAGGGCCCACAACGCCTGCGTGACGATGTCGCCGAGGACTATGCCCACGAAGAACGGCACGCTCCGTCGGTAGAGCCGGTTGCCGCCGTACCGAAGCACCAGCGACTTCGCCAGCCACGCGATGAAGAACGGCACGATGAACGACTTCATCGTGAGCGTGTTCGCCAGGATGTAGCCGATCGGGTTCAGCCCCATGAACCCTCTACTGAACAGAGTCAGCACGACGGTGAACACCGCTCCGAAGGCCATCGCCCATATTCCCGCCGGATCGATCGGTTTCGCATTCGTCACCAATCGATCGACCTTGCCGAACGCAATGTTCGCCTTGTTGATCGGATATGGGTTCGCCTCGGCGGTCGCCGCGCCGACGTCGTACAGCGTGGAGAGAGTGCTCCACCACCCGAGCGCGAGCGCCGTGACGCTCCCGATCCCGACCCAGACCAGCACCGTGCGCCAGGGGATGCCTGACTTGTCGGCGATGTCCATCCCTTCCATCAGGTACGGGAGCGACTGCCCGCGGATATCGACGTGTACGAGATCGAAGAAACCGGTCGAGGTCACCGCGCCGGGGGTAAGTCCTCCCGTGCCCGAGATGGCCTGTACCGTGTCGTGGGGCGACCAGAGCGGCGCGAAGGTCCACATCCCGCCGGCCTCCGCGCGGACCCTCGCTCCGGTGAGCACGTATGCCGCGTATACCAGGATCACCGGCCCTGCCATGAAGGTCGGGATGCCCGCGACGAACATCATGGCTCCGCAGAGCGCGGTGCACGTTCCCGCGCCGATCCAAAGCCTCCGTATCGCATCGCGCTCAGCCTGGTTCGTCGCCTTGGCGACGGTCGAGCGGATGTGGCTTCGAGCCCTCCACAGCATCAGGGCGGCGAATGCCACCCACGCGCCGGATGCCTGCTCTTCGTAGTAGGGAAACCTCGATGCCTGAGTCCCCGCCGGGTCGAAGCCGAACATCGCACTGACTACGCAGAAGAGCCTCACCACCAGCGCGAAGAACCAACAACTGAAACTGATGCTGCTCGGCACGAAGTACGCCAGGCCGACGGCCATCGGGAAGAAGCCGACGTTGAAGTCGCGGATCGCGTTCCACGGCGGCGAGCTGAACAGCAGCGGTGCGGCGTTGAACGCCTTCATCTGGATCGCCGGCACGGAAGGCACCCAGTCGTGGATCGCAAGCAGGCTCTGCAGGATAGTCGGTATCGCGAACCCGATCCAGAAGATCGGTCGGCGGAAGATGTCGTCGCGCTTGTCCATCATTCGGACAGGCAGCATCGCCACCGGGAATGAGAGCCGTTCCTGGCCTATCCACACCCGGCGCAGGAGGCCCGCAAGGCTTATCCAGATGCCCGAGAGCGCGAGCAGGTATGCGCTCCAGAAGGCGATCGGCACGGCCCACGCGCGCCACGGGACCGGCATCCCGCCCTGATAGAGTCCCTGCGCGGCGGCGGCGTCCTGCAGGACCGGGAGCTTTCCGGCGAACGGCAGGTATTTCAACCACTGCGGCTGCTTCTCCGAGAAGTACTGCAGGTAGCCCATGCCCTCGGTGATGAACCGCAGCCCGCCGAACCCGATGATCGGAATCGTCGCGGTGAGCACGACGTAACCTATGAGAAGCTCGCGGTCATCGAAGGGGAGCCAGCGTCTGAGCACGCGCGCCGCGAGGAGGTAGAGCACGGTCGGCATCATCAGCGAGTAGCAGATGAGGTAGATCCCGCCGACGATCTCGCTGTCGGCGACCCAGGCGATCATGATCGCCTGGGTGATCAGTATGAGCAGCACCACGCGCAGTCGAATGCTTGCTATGCCTCGTACCCCCTTGTCTTTCACGACCTTACCATCAGCGATCCCGTCATTGAGTCAGCGGGCGAACCCGGCACTCAGGGACATCGTCCCCGCCCGCGAAGAGTGACTGAGCGCCCGCCGGTATCGAGATGAGGATGGCGAGCGCAAGGATCCCACCGCTGCGGCGGGCTAGGATAGCCGGTGAGGTCATCGCGTCACTTCCTCCTGAGGATGAGCTACGCGATTATACTCCCTTCCGGCGGGGGCTGGCAACGACGGAATCATATCGCCATCAGGACGACGGATCCATGATATTGTGGTATAGTGAGCCCGGGACAATCCGCAGCCGTGTTTCATCCCTTGGGTACTGCAACCATGGCCAAGAGAATCGCATTCCTGTTTGTCCTGCTGCTCGTTCCGACCGCGGCGTGGGCAAACATATACGTTCCGTCGTTCGTTGAGGTGGTCTCATCGCCCCTGATGTGGTCCATCTACGTCGTGACGATGGCGATCACCGTACCGGTCATCCTCCTGATCAGCTACGTCGAGGCTCGTGCGGTCAGGAAGTACATCGTGGACGGCACGTTTCGTAAGGTCTTCGCACAGCTCTGCGTCCTCAACGCCATCACCAGCCTGATCAGGCTCCCGTTCATGGGGCGCCAGGTAGTATGGCCCGGCTTGCCCGTATCGTATGTGCTCACGATACCCGCCGAAGCCCTGCTGGTCATGTTGTTCCTGAGGAAGCTCCTGTCCGTGAAGTCCGTCGGGTCGGCGCTGGTGATCTCCGCTCGCATGAATACCGCCAGCTATGCGCTGCTCACCGTGATCATCTTGGGCATGATCTACATCCCCACCATCGGCGCCGAGCATCCCGAGGTCGGCCGCGACGCGGTCGGGCTACTGGTGATCGGTGCGGATACCGACTGCAGAGTCCTCGACCTCTCCACCCGGAGATTCGTGGTCGGATCGGCGCAAAGGCACAGTGTGAGTGAACGGGCCGAGTGTTACGCTTCGGACGCCAGGGGCGGCATGATTTGGGTTGTCGCGTCGGAATCGGCCGGGATGAACGAGACCTACGATGTATCCATCGTATCGAGCAGAGTCGCAAACGGTCGTTGGGTGGATACGCCGATCGGGAAGGTGACGAAGGTACATGAAGTCGAGGCCGTATCGGGCGACGGATCGCTCCTTGTCTGCAGGAGGGCAGACAAGTGGCTCATCCTGAGATCAAGTGGAGAGACATTCGCCGAATTGCCCGAACGCCTCGCTCGATCCGTCTCCTCCGCCAGGTTCTCACCTGACTGCCGCCATCTGTTGGTGACCACTAGCCGGGAGGCGCCTCTACGCGGCGGGATGCACACTTAGTCTCGCTGACGCCATCCTCGACCTCCGTTCTCGCAAGATCGAGCTGTTGGGCAAAGCTTCTCACTCAGTATTCAGTCCGGACGGATCGAAGCTTGCGTGGTGGGCTGATGGTGGGATCACGGTGTACGACCGCATCCGCAAGAGCAAGCGCGCCATTCCGATCACCGGGAATGTCGGGGCTCGCTGGCATGGAGCCCCGACGGCAGGTTCATAGCCTACATGGGAAGCGCGAACAAGTTGATGGCAAACAACTGGTACCCGGACGTGCGGATCGTCCACATCGAGTCGGGCAAGGCTTGCACGGTTTCCCGGCGGATCTACACCATCGGAGCGTCGGAGGATCTGCTCTGGCTCGAGTAGGCGCCGATCATCCCCGCTGCCCGCTCTGATTTCGCCTGTATGTCCGAGTACTCATCCACCAGGCCCGTCTCCACGGCGCCGATGAGATCCTCGCCGGACATAGTCACGTTTCCCGATGGACTGCGATACCAATAGATGAGCCGACGCCCGTACTGCGGCGTCGGCTCATCTGTTCGTCGTCTACCTGGTTCGTACTTCTCAGGTGAGTCTTCTATATCAACCGTGCGGCTCTAGTCGCGGTGAGGCGCGCACAGTTGACCATTGTTGTACTTGTCCAGAGTCGTGTGCAGCGGCTCCCCGGCCTTCCACGCCGGCGAGTTGGCCTTCACCTTGCTGCCTGCAGGGCCGTAGGTGGCCATCCAGTTCTGCGCGGCATACAGAGTGTCGTTGATACAGGCGGAGTTGTTGCCCAGACCAACGTTCAGCATAGCGCAGACAAGCGAACTGAACAGAGTGTTGGACTTGTCACCGCCGGAGCCCTTGATGACTTCGATAGCCTGGCTCTTCGTGTACGTCACGCCGCCGATGGTGATACTCTCGACCGGCCAAGCCTGCGGGTGGTTCTTCCAGTAGCCGGGAGTACCCGTGCCGGGCTGAGTCCGAGGGCGGTAACCGAAGTCGGCGCCCAGGAAGGTTTCGCCGCTTCCGAGGCCGTAGTACGTCTGATTATCGAGAATGAGATCGTAGTCATAGGTCTGGGCAAAGCCGTAGAGCTTCCCGCACCGATCAAAGTTGGCGGCTGCGACCACTACCTCATAGGGTCCGGCCGTCAGTCCGTCGAAGAGATACCATCCCGGCTCTCCGGTATTCGGATGATTCGTCGTGTAGGTAGTGGCGACGAGGTTGCCTTCCGAGTCGTAGAGGTCCACGCGCACTCCGTTCACACCGAGTTCACCGATCGCCGGCTCGTAGATGCCGTCCGCATCGCTGTCGATCCATACCAGGTCGCCGATAGCGCCGGGGATGTCCGAGTATGTGTAGATGACGGTGACATCAGCCTTGGCCTTGGTCTGGAATCCGGCGGCGAGGTTACCCGGTCCGACGACCCTCGACTTACCGGTCGCCTGCGCGGTGAAGTCTATCGTTCCCGTGCCCGTGTACTGGCTCAGGCGACTCGGATCGGTGGTCTGATCGGCCGCGCTGTCGTCGGCCGCGAGGCCCGCATACATCTTGCCCGATGTGCCGCCGAAGTCGACGTCGCCGTCGAACGCTTCGACGGAGTCCACCACCGTGTGAATCGGGAAGGCGACGGCCGTCAGCGCGCTGTCGTGCAGGCTGATCTGCGCCGACAGCTCGGTGGTAACCTCGGTCGGCTCGGCGTCCATGTTCTCGAAGAAGGCCATGCCTTCGACGTAAGCCGCCAGGCGAATCTCGACCGATTCGAGTGTTCCTAATGCAGGGTTGAACTGCGGCAGGCTGATCTGCTTCTCCCAGTTTGTGGTCGAAAGAGGAATACTGCTACTGTACGAGATCGTCGCTGCGCCCGCCGCCTGCGCGACCAGCACAATAAGAAGCAGCATTCCACACAAGTGGAAGCACGCTCTCTTCATACCTAATATCTCCTTATTGTCTGTGTGCGCAGAGACGACCGGTCCTTGGCGGACTCTGCGCGGTAGTACAAGGCTTCTACGGCTGTCTCTTCCTTGATGACAAACCTGCGATACCTCCGATTCCCATCAGCAACGCCATCAGGCTCGACGGCTCGGGAACGGGTTCATACTCATAGGTGACCGTGGCAGCCGCTGAAGCGAACGTCTGGAATACGACCAGAAGATTGCCTGCGCCGCTCCCCTCCGAATTGCCGCTCGCGGCTACCGGCAGAACGATATTCTCTCCGGCAAACGATGCCGTGAACAGCGTCAAGTCGCTCGGCAGCACTGCGCTGCTCTGCTCGATCCGACTGGCAGTCAGGCCGGGATATGTCTTGCCCGACGTGCCCCCGAAGTCCGCCAATCCGTCGAAAGCAGGGACAGCGTCGCTGGTCGATACCACCGGAACACTTACCACCAAGTCGGACAGGTCCGGACGCTGGAGACTTACTCTCGCCGACAGGTTCATTGAAACCACGGCCGGCGCCGCATCCAGACTCTCGAACTTGGCGCTTCCCTCGACGTAGCCCGTGAGCATGAACGTGATGCCCGTCAGCGTTCCCAGGCTCGGATCGAACTTCTGTACGGTGATCGAACTCGTCCAGTTCGTCTTCGCGAGCGGTACTGAGTCCGTGTAGCTTATTGTTGCTGCAATCGACGCTGTTGCGATGAGGCAGAGCAGCGCGCAGCAAAGTACAGTAATCCTGTATCTCATCTTTTCTCCTCCATACATGTTGGACAACTCAGTCTTGGGTATTCTCTGACTCGTGTTTCAGGCATCACCCCTTTCCATCCCGCCGGTCTGCCAGGCGGATAGGCGCATCGTCCCGTAGTATCACGGGCGTTAATCGTAAGGATACTAGCACACAAACCGCTTGTTGTCAAGTTAATATGGCCCGTTACAAATACCAGTTTTTCCGCCATTTTGCGCCATTTCCGGCCATCGTCGAGGTCGACACTTACGGCACGGCGGTTGACACGCCACAAGCCGGTTGCTACAATCACGCTGACAACAGGAGACATACGGCGATGGGTTTTAGGACATACAACCACCAGCGGGACAGAGACGCCGTCCATCGGATCTGGCGGGAGATCGGATGGATGGAGGAGGGCCAGGAGGAATGCGTCGATCTATTCCTGTCCGCCGCCAGAGCATGGGTGGCGGATATCGGTGGCTCGCCGGAGTGCTTCGTGGGCACTATCCCGGGTACCGTGCGCCATCTGGAGGACGACCTGTCTCTCGGCATAGTCGGCGCGGTCACCACCAGCCGGATTGCCCGCAAGCAGAAGATTGCCAGCAGACTGACCGCGCACGCCGTGGCGTCCCTTGCCGCCGACGGTGCGCTTGTCTCCGGTCTGGGGATGTTCGAGCAGGGGTACTACAACAGGCTCGGATTCGGGACCGGCTCCTACGAGAGCTGGATCTCCTTCGATCCGGCCGACCTGCTCGTGAGCTCCGACCCGAGAGTGCCTTGCCGGATTACCAAGGACGATTGGCAGGCGGTCCATGCCTCGCGGATGGCTCGCCATAGAGGCCACGGCTCGTGCAACGTGCTCTCGCCGGACACGACGCGCGGCGAGATGATGCGCGACAAGACCGCTTTCGGTCTTGGCTACTACGACGGGCCGAAGGGTGAGCTGACGCATTTCGTCTGGATCAAGCCGGAGGATGTAGGCCACGGTCCGTACAACGTCCTTGCGATGTGCTGGCAGACCGGCGACCAGTTCCTCGAACTGCTTGGCCTCCTGAAGAGCCTCGGCGACCAGGTGCACGTGGTCAGAGTCTGCGAGCCTGCGGGGATACAGCTTCAGGATCTCCTGCGCCAGCCGATGAAGAGTCGAGAGGTGCGCAAGAAGTCCAAGTTCGAAAGCTTCCACCACTCCATTGCATACTGGCAGATGCGCATCCTCGATCTGCCCGGCTGCATGGCCCGAACACACCTTCCGTGCGCCGATCTACGGTTCAACGTTCGCCTGCACGATCCCATCGAGACCCTGATCGACGGGTCCGCTCCATGGCGGGGCATCAGCGGCGATTACATCGTTACGCTCGGGCAGGACTCGAGCGCGGTTCGAGGCGAGAAGCTCTCCCTGCCGACGCTCAAGGCGTCGGTCGGAGCCTTCACCCGCATGTGGCTCGGGGTCCGTCCCGCGACCGGACTCTCGATCACCGACCAACTCTCGGGCCCGGCGGAACTCCTCCGCGATCTCGACCGTGCGTTCCTGCTTCCTCGGCCGCACCCCGGCTGGGATTTCTGAGAGTCTCCATTCTTCTGAATCCGTGGTATAATGCATGCAGAATGGTGGTGAGTATGATGATCAGAACGGTTTCGGAACGCGGGCAGATTAGCATACCTGCGGCGGCGCGCAGGAAACTCGGTATCAAGCCGAAATCCAAGGTTAGAGTCGAGATCGGCGAGAACGAGATCACTATCAAGCCCGTGAAGTCTATTCTCGAAGTGGCCGGCATATTTCATGAGTACGCGAAAGGCAAGACGACGGATTGGGACACCATCCTCGAGGAAACCATGAAGGCGGTCGTAGAGGAGATAATGGATGAGGCCTGACACTGAGGTCTACTCGATCGATGCTAACGTGATCCTTCGCTACGTAATGCAGGATGATCCCGTGCAGTTCGCCAAGGCCTACGAGATCCTCAAGGGGGTGCAGTCCGGGCGGACCGTTGTCGTCTGTGACCCTGTGAACCTGGCTGAGGTTGTCTGGGTACTCACTTCGTTCTACAAGCTTCCAAGAGAGCGTATCCTCGAAGGCTTGTCCGCCATCATCAACCCTGATGGATTCCTCGTGCCGGACAAGGAGCGCTATCTTCTGGCGCTGCAGTTGTACACCGATGGCGTGAAGAGCTTCGGAGATGCCTGTGCCTGTGCTGCCGCGATTCAGGACTGCGATGGCCGGCTCTACTCGTTCGACAAGAAGCTCTCCAGGGTGCCGGGCATCACGCGGTCCGAGCGCGTGCCCTGACATGGCCATCAAGCCCATCCACGCCAAGACCATCCTCTCCCGCATGGCCGATCCGAACGGCTGGTTCGGGGCGCGGATCAACGCATCCTTCGTGCCGAGGCAGCTCGATCTATTCAGAAAGGTATGACCATGTCGTCGCCCAATACTTGGCTCCTGGTTGTCGTCCTGATACTCGCGGTCGGCCTGTGTCGGGCCGGTGACCGCCCCATACTCCTCGGCGTGGACAACGCCGGGAGCGATTGGATCTACAGGTCCGACTGCGAGCCGGCCTCCGACGAGCAGTTGCGGAAGGCGCTCGATGAGCTGGGCGTGAACTTCTTCGTCTACCACCTCATTCCCGACGGCGCCGGGACCCCGGAAGCGATGGCCCGAAGGGTCGCAAGGATAGACGATGCCATGCGGTCGCTCGGCATCAGATACACGCTGAATGATGAGTCCGCCAACTGGGCCAAGTCCCTCGAACTCGAGCCCGGCGTGAACGAGTTCGCCCATCCCGACGGGACGCATCGGTGGGACCTTCGGATGGACTGGCTGGAGCAGGTGCTTCCCCCGGCTAAGCCCGGCGCTCCGGCGCTGATCGGCATTACGCACGATGAGTGTGAGCACATGCAGCTCACGAGCCACCAGTTCGCCACGTACCCCGAGCCCCCGGCGCTCGATGCTCCCAGGTTCGCGGACACCGACGGCAAGGACATGGAGACGGCCTACAACCTCATCTATGCCTCCGCGAAACGGATCCACGAGCGGTACTACAAGGGCCGAGTCGTGAATGCGGCGGAGCAGGTCTGGCCCGACATGTTCCATATCTTTGCCCGGGCCGGTTGGGTCGTCGCGCCGAAAATCCTGAAGGAGAACCTCAGCTCGGTGGTGATGGCGATCTCCCTTGGCGCCGCCATCCAGTACGCCGAGCCGGACAGCCAGTGGTGGGTCTCGCCGGACCTCTGGTGCGGCGGGTACTACCCCGGCCACTCGCCCCAAGCCCTGCGGTCGGCGCTCCTCATGGGCTACTGGCTCGGGGCGGATGCGCTCTACGTGGAGAACCTAGACTTCCAGGTCTGCGAACTCCGCCATCCCGAGGCTCCCCCGAAGGGATCACTTCTCCGCTGGAACGATGACGGCAGCTATGAACTGACCGCCTACGGGAAGGTCGTGAAGGACTTCTATCGGCGCTATGTGCCTGCGCACCCCCGCAAGGTGAGTTGGCGCGACTACCGGCCGAAGGTGGCGATCATCCGCCTGCCGGACGGCGCATGGGGCCAGAAGGGGACCATGTTCCGCGACAGACTTCTCGGCAACCGCGAGCATCCGATGGATGACATCTCGGCGGAGTGGCTGCACGTCTGGCCGATCCTCACACATGGGGTCGCCAGGGACGGCGCGATCTCCCTGAACAACGGGACGGTGTATCCGGTGTTCCCGTGGCCGTTCTTCGTCCCGATCGACAGCGTGGCGGTGTTCGATCACCTCGTCACCGGCAAGGTGCTCGACTCGGTGGAGTGCTTCGTCGTATGCGGACACGCGCTCTCGGAGCGGACCTTCAGAGATGTGGCCGCCCGAGTGGGGAAGGGCGCGACCTGCATCATCGCGCGCAGGCTCTATGACCAGCATGCGTCCGGCAAGCTCCCGGGGAAGTGGATCATCGTCGACTCGTTCACCGATCCCGCGGTCGCCCGCGGACTGAAGCCGTTCCTCGGGCCGTCCGACGTCGCCCGCTTCCGGTTCGACGGCTGCACGATCGAGTTCCGCCCGACCACGGACCGCGATTCCGTCGATGTCAGGGTAGTCCCGGACTGATCGGGCCGGCTACCACGATCCGCCGCTGGACGAGGAACCGCCTCCGCCGCCCCAACTGCCGCCGCTGGAGGACGATCCCCCTCCGCCCCAGCCGCCGCCGGATGAGGATCTGCCACCCCATCCACCGCCGGATGACGATCCGCCGAAGAACCCTCCGCCCGACGAGTTGCGTCGCTTGCGCTCCTCTGCCGCCCTGATCCTGGCCTGCTCGCGTTCATACTCCCGTTGGGCTCTCCTTACCTCGTCGTCCCAGTCCTGCTCGAGCTTCTCCAGCGCCGCCAGCAGGAGCACGTAGTCCGTCGGGCCGAGGATGTCGGGCCTGGGGATCTCTCCGATGCGGCCGGGCGATCTGCCGTAATGACGAATGCGCTTCTCGGCTCGTCGGCGGGCCTCATCCATCCTGGAGAGCTTCGACTCGTAGAGGGCTTTCTGCTTGTCGAGTTCGTCGCATTGGGCGATGCACTGATCGAACCCGTTGGCTCCCCGCGAGAACAGCTCGGATGCCTTCCATGCCTCCCGGCGGGCTTCCAGGTGCCGGCTGTCCTGGAGCTTGTTCCGCGCCGACTCCAGTATCTGCCGCCCCTCCTCGAGGAACTGCCGTCCGCTGTCCAGCCACGACTGTGCGCTGCGTACGTTGCTGTGGACAAGTCTCGCCTCTTCGAGCCGAGACGCGGCCTTCGTTGCGAGGTCGTCCGTTGCCTTCACGGCGCCGGCGGTCTGTTCGATTGTCCTGGCCGCATCCTCTATCGCGCTCTGCACGGCAGCGGTCTGCTCCCTGCAGGTCTCGTACAACTTCTGAACGGCCTGTGCCTGCGCCTCGACATCCTCCACCGCTCGCTTGGCGCTGTTTCCGGCCAGCATCCCGGCGAACCGGTCCTCCTCATTCCTGGCCGAC
The DNA here is from genome assembly GCA_964466715.1 of uncultured bacterium. Taxonomy (GTDB): domain Bacteria; phylum Armatimonadota; class UBA5829; order DTJY01; family DTJY01; genus CAYXOC01. The sequence continues at coordinate 5,731 of CAYXOC010000064.1, read as the reverse complement.
TCGAAGGTCAGGCGTGGGTCGTCCTGCGGTGAGAGGATGGTTTCTCCGAGGATCGGCGGCGCATCGAGCCGACATCCCTTGACGGCCTTGATCGCCTCGATCAGCCGGTTCAGGCGGTCCTCTACGCGTCCTTCCGTCTGGGCCAGCTCATGGATCCTGGCGGCGAACGCTACGGGATCGCTCTTGCGGTTGGCGTTCACGCCGTCGTAGAGCGCCTCGTCTTCCTCGTCGCCGCCGAAGAGCGGATGATCGCTGAGCCAGGCGTGAGGGATGCCGTGCTGATCGGCGAGTTCCAGCATCGAGTCAAGCTTGCTCTCCGGGAAGAGCTCCTCGGCGGATTTGAGCCTGATGCTCGCGGCCTCCTTCAACTCGCTCCACTGCTCGATGGTCGTCGCATAGCGCTCCTCCAACTCCTTGAAGAACTCGGACGGCTTGACCTTCAGGACCTTGGTCGGCGGCCCAAAGAGGTTGCGCGGGTCCAACTGCCCGGTGTCGAACTCGAACTCGCTGTTCAGGTTTTTGAGCGCCTTCCTGAGCGGGGACGTGAAGAAGAACGAGCCCCGCCGGGCGGTTCCGCGGCACAGTTCCAGACGCGCTTCCATCGCCTCCACGCCGAGGTAGACGGCATCGACCTCGGCGGTTACCTTGTCGTAGAGCTTCCTGGTCTCGCCGGTCATGTCCGACAGGCCCGCCACGCTTCCGCGCTCCGTGCCGTAGAAGTCGGCGTACTTCGACTTCGCGTTGAGCAGCCTGGTCGCCCATTCGTCTGCGGTAGAGTTGAACGTCCTTCGGAGTCGTCGGTATCCCAGCAGACGAATGAGGAAGATGGTGGCGGCAATTACGAGCGCGAGGGCGATCGCGGATGCCTCAGTAATCTCCACCAGTCTCCGGCGCGCGGCTTCCGCGGCGCGCGCCTGCACGTGCTCCTCAAGCGCGTCGTTGCTCTGCAGGAGCGAGTCCGCCTCCCTGAGCATCGCATCCGGGTTGTTGGCCAGCCGCACCTTCCGTGCCTTGTCCAGGGCGACCTCGTAGCTGTGGATGTCGGACGGCAGGTACTCCCTAGGGCTCTTGAGAAGCTGCTCGAGGCGCAGAACCTGTTCGTCGAGTCGGCCCTGAGCGCCCCGGAGCCTCTCAAGTTCCGCGGCACGTTTCGCCGCCTCCTGACGCGCCCGGATTCGCGCCGGGTCGGTCTGGTCGAACAGGTACTCGTCCACCGCGTTCATCATCTCGATGATGCCGGTCTTCGGGTCCTTCGGCGTGCCCTGGACCGACCGCACGAAGATGTTCGTGTGCGGCTGATGGGCCTGCCGCTCGAACCCGAGTTTCGACTTCCACGTCGCGCCCGCCAGGAATCGGTACTGGCGCGGGTTGTACGCGAGCAGGAAGATCGACGACCTGCCCACGTCGAAGGTCTCCGAGGACCGCTGCCAGTCCTCCGCGAGGCCGTCTATCGCCCGGGCGGCGGCATCTTCATCGCTCTTCGCGGAGTTCATGAGGCTGTCGGGAAAGGACTCCACCAGCACCACGTAGTATGGGTAGTGGAGCTTCTCGGCGCTCCTCTGGATCTCCTCGATCCCCGCTCGGCCGATCATGGGCGGATCGAACCCCTCGGGTATCGTGTATACGTATCGGCCCGGCACGATCTTCGGAGCGGGCAGTGGGCCTGCCGATGCGCTTCCGATGAGCGTCTGCAGGATCAAAGCGGTCCATATCAGCCACATCAACCGTCTCATGCGGGATCTCTCCTCGGGTGGTGTCATCCATTTCCGAAACATATGACCCGCGAGCGACCCCGAAGTTGCGGGCCGTCGGCGAGACCACATTGCCGACAGTCTACCACCCGCCCACCGATTCCGCAAGGCGCGCCTCGGGCAGGGCGAACGCATCTCCTGTGCAGGAGGGATTCCGCGATTCCTTAGGATCGGTAATCCCGACGTCGGAGTCAGCGGATGCAAACCGTCCGCAAGACTCCTCCTACATGGGCAATGATGGGTAGACAAGATGCGTTCGCCCTGGCGCCTCGGGGGCTGCAGATTGACACTCGGCATACCGGCTGTTACAATCGGCTCGATGAGAAAGCAGTCTCTTGACGAAGAACTCGCCCGCCTGCAGGCCATCTACCGAGCGCCGATCACGGACGCGGCGGTCGAGACCCTGCGTAGGGCCCTGAAGGGCTCGCAGGCGACGCTGGCGGCCCTCGCCGCCGAGATTGCCGGTCTGCGGCGCATCCACGACCTCGAGCAGGATATGGTCCGGGCGTTCAACCGGTTCATGACGAACCCCGACAAGGGTTGTCAGGCGAAGACCGCCATCGCCGAGGTCCTGCAGCGGCTCGATCACGTGGGCGATGAGGTCTACCTCCGGGGCATCCGGCACATGCAGATGGAGCCGGTTTTCGGCGGCAAGAAGGACATGGCCGACGATCTGCGCGCGAGTTGTGCCGTCGCGCTCACCAACATGCGCCACCCCCAGGCGCCGTTCGAGTTGACGCGCCTCCTCGTCGATCCGGAGATCAACCCCCGGCGGACGGCGGTCAAGTCGCTCGTGCACCTCGGGACCGAAGGCGCCGAGATGGTGATCGCGCTGGTCGGCGACACCGAACCGACCGTGATGGGCGAGTGCTTCAGCGCGCTCCTGTCGATCTCTCCGGCTACGTTGATGCGCTTCGTGGGGGACTTCCTGGAATCGACGAGCCCCGAGGTCGCCGAGCAGGCGGCGCTTGCGCTCGGCCAATCGCACGAGGCCGAGGCGTTCGAGATCCTCCGCGAGAGTTGGGAGACGAACGTTGCCCCCGATTTCCGCCGTATGCTGATCGTTCCGATCTCCCTGCTCCGGCGGGACGATGCGTTCGACTTCCTGATCGAAGTGATCGGGAGTAGCGGCCCCAAGCTCGCATCGGAGGCGGCCACGGCGCTCGCGGTCTACGCCGATGACCGGAGCCGCCGCAAGGTCCGCGACGCGGTCAAACGCCGTGACGATCCCGCCGTCACCGCCGCCTTCACCCGCGAGTTCGGGGCCATGGACTGAGCTTCAACATGCCCCATACTTGCTACGCATATGATATACTGAGATAGCGTCGCCGGACGAAGAAGGCAAAGTATGAGACTCGCGAAACGAACCTACTCTCTTCCGATCGAGACTCTCGAACGCTTCGAGCGGCGGGTCGGTCCCGGCGATCGCAGTGCGGTCATTGCCGATCTCATGGATCGCTGGGTCAATGAGCATGAGAATGCCGAACTCCGGAATCAGGTGATCGAAGGCTGCAGGGAGATGGACGATGTGTACCTTGAGATGGAGCAGGAGTTCCACGCTCTCGAGGAGGAGACGGATCGTGAACTCAACGATTAGGCGCGGCGACATCGTCCGGATCCGGCTTGATCCGGTAGAAGGCAGCGAACCGCCTGACGGCGGGCTGGCCATGAGGTCGAAGATCAGCCTCCTTCAGATACGCAGCATCGACAAGCGCCGCGTGATCGGTTGCTACGGCACGGTCAGACCGACACCATGCTCTCGGTCGAGGAGGCTGTTCGGATAGCGACCGGCCTGCGGCAACTGTGACCTTGGCGACTAACGTACATAGCGAGGAAACACATGAACCTAGGAATCGACGAACTACTTCAGAACCCTGAACTCCGCAAGCCGCTTGCCGGCAAGCGAGTCGCCCTTCTGGGCCATCCCGCATCGATGACGAGCGAGTGCACCCACACGCTCGACGAACTGATCGCCTGCCCGGACGTCAACATCGTCGCCGCCTTCGGGCCCCAGCACGGGATGCGCGGCGACAAGCAGGACAACATGGTCGAGTCGGCGGATTACATCGATCCGACCTACGGCATCCCGGTCTTCAGCCTCTATGGCGACGTCCGCCGGCCGACCGACGCCATGATGGAGACCTTCGACGTCGTGCTCGTCGATATCCAGGACATAGGCACGCGCATCTACACCTTCGTCACGACGCTCACCTACATGCTCGAGGCCTGCGCCGCGCACGGCAAGTCGATCTGGGTGCTCGACCGCCCGAACCCCGTCGGCCGGCCGATCGAGGGCACGATCCTCGAACCGGGGTGGGAGAGCTTCGTGGGATGCGGCCCGCTCCAGATGCGCCACGGACTCACGCCGGGCGAGATCGCGCAGTGGTACGTCGACCTCAAGGGCCTCGACGTCGATCTCCGCGTCATCGCCATGACCGACTACGACCCCGATGCCGCCCCCGGGTTCGGCTGGCCGGTCCTGGAGCTGTCGTGGGTGAACCCGAGCCCGAACGCATCGAGCCTGAACATGGCGCGCTGCTTCCCGGGGACCGTCCTCTTCGAGGGCACGACGCTCAGCGAGGGCAGGGGGACGACCACCGCCCTCGAACTCGTCGGCGCTTCGGACATCGACTTCGCCGCGATCCTCCGCCGGATGCGGTCGCTCGCGCCCGAGTGGCTCCGGGGATGCTGCATCAGGCCGTGCTTCTTCGAGCCGACCTTCCACAAGCACGTCCACAAGATGTGCTCCGGCGTCATGATCCACACGGACAACAAGTGGTATCGCCACGAGGAGTTCAAGCCCTACCGGATCGCCGCCGCTATCCTGAAGGCCGTCCGCATGGAGCATCCCGGCTACGAGATCTGGCGCGTGTTCCCCTACGAGTACGAGACCGAGCGCCTGGCGATCGATCTCCTCTCCGGCGGCACGTTCCTCCGCGAGTGGGTGGACGATCCCTCCGCCACTCCCGGCGACTTCGATGCCCGCCTCCTCCCCGACGAGGAGAAATGGGAGGCCATCCGCCAGCCGTACCTGCTGTACTGAGGACTGATAACTGACAACTGATAGCTCTCCCCGGGAGGCAGTACCCATGAAACGAACGATGCTGTACGCAGTACTTGCTTTGTTGGTTTTCGGATCGCCTCGCCTTGCATCCGCGGATACGCCGGTGACGCTGCTCGTCGACGGCAAGCGGGTGCCGACGACACCCGCGCCCGTCCTCCGCGCCGGACGCATGTTCATCCCGGTGACCCTTCGAAAGGCTCTCGCCGACTTCGACCGCGCCCTGGAGGCCGATCCCGATCACGAGCTCTCCCTGCGCGCGAGCGGGTACGCCTGGCTTGCGCTGGCGTACGTCGAGAACCGGCAGGGCGGCTACACCGATCACTCGAAGGCGCAGGTCCGCCCGTACCTCGTCAACTCGATCGATCGCTTCGAGCGGCTCCTCCGGCTCACGGGCGACAGCCCGAGCCTCCGCTACCTGATGGGGACCATCCGGGACCAGTTCGACTGACGGGCGGGATGTTTCGCGCCCATCCGCCTCAGGTAAACGGTTTCCGAGACCATCGACAACGGAGGCCGGAATGAAAGACCTGAAGACTCAGATGAGGAGCGCCGTAGACCACGCGGTGACCGTCCTCGCCGAACGCGGCGAGATCCATTCCAACATCGCGCTCGACGGAGTCCGCCTCGGACCGTCGCAGTATGCGATCGACCTGCGGAACGTCGAGCCGAACCTGCTCATCCCCCGCGCCGAGGGCGACCGCATCCTCCTCGAGCAGGACGACGCGGCCCTCGCGGAGATCATCCGCGCCCACGCCCGCTTTGCCGGCAGGGTGGGGAGATAGCGGGGGAGTAGGTAGTGGGGAGTTGGAAGTAGGTAGTGGGGAGTGGGGGGTGAAGAGTGAGGAGTGATGAGTGACGAGTGAAAACCCGTTAGTCCTGAGTAGCGAAGCGTATCGAAGGACGGTCGGGGCTAGCC
>CAYXOC010000063.1:0-16951 GCA_964466715.1 uncultured bacterium | reverse complement strand
TGGAAGCCGCTCCTACAATACGCCGGTTCATCGCGGCTGGAAGCCGCTCCTACAACGCTAGTCATGGGAGGGCGTCGAAGCCCTCCCCTACTGCTCAACTCAGAACGGCGGCTGAGGGGTCCACTGCCCGGGAGCGCCCTGTCCGTACGCGTACATCGCGAAGCCCATGTAGTTGCCGAGCGACTCCCAGATGATGTCGCCGACGCTGCCGCCGGTAAGCGCCACATGGTGCGGGAAGTGGCGCATCAACACGTCGCGGTAGAGCGACTGAAGGCCGGGTATGCGCGCCCATCCGTACGCGCCGAAGGTCTTGGCGTTCGTCGCCTCGACGGTAGCAGGGCTCACGACTGCCTTCCATCCGCCGTCCGGGTCCTGGGTGACCCGGAGCAGCGTGATCGGGCCTTCCTTCATCTCGAACTCGCAGACACCCCATGCATTCTCCCGGCCGACGCTGCCACCGACGATCTCCTGGACGCCCATCTTCGCCGCTGTCTTGGCGAAGCTTGCGGGGCAGACTCCGCAGTGCCAGAGGTTCGCAAGCTCGGGGTCGTCGTTGTGGAGGTTGTTCCAGTCGGCGAGCGCCGATGCGCCCTGTCCAGCCAGGGAGAGCGCGTGCATCGAGAGCGCGCCGAGGATGTCAGATTCGCACGCGGTCGGGATGCCGTCGTCGCTGAGCCGGCCCATGATCGCGCAGGTGCTGATTCCCAGATTCGCCTGCATGCTCGTCCAGCACTGGACGGCAAGCGCGTCGAGCTTCTTCTCCTCGACGAACTTGCGCAGGAAGATCTCGAAGCGCGCGATCTTGTTGAGGGCCGCTTCGGGAGCCGCGGAGGTATCGCAGTACTTCGCCAGGCCCGCCATCGTGTTCTTGACCTCCGGCGCATCCGGGCTCATGCTCTGAACGGCGGCAAAGGCCTCCGACAGGTCGAGGGTGACTGTTGTGACGCCGATCTGCTGGAGCGCCTTCTCGTTCACGCGGCAGGTCCAGAATCCGTCCGGCCGAGCGCCGATCTGCCCGTATCTCGCATTCCGGATGCCGGTCACCACACGACAGATCCCGGCGAAGCGCCGGAGTTCGTCGGCGAACGATGCGTCGCTTGGGTAGCAGATAGGCGTGCGGGCGACGGTATACTTGGCGCCGATCTGGCGCAGAGCCTCGCCGATGGAGAGCAGCCCGCAGAAGCTGTCGCGCCGGTCGGTGGTCGGCTTCAGGACCTCTTCCTCCTGGCAGCCGAATACCAGGATCGGCACGTTGAGACCGGCGGACTTCACGCTAAACGCGACCGCCTGCTCGTCGCCGAAGTTGACTGCGGCTACCACGATGCCTTTGACGTCTGCCTCACGGAAGAGCTGCCCGGTCTTGAGCGCCTCATCATAGGACTCGACGCATCCGAGCTTGGTGAGCTTCTCGTCGGGGACGACGACCTCCAGCCCGGCCTTCTGCATGGCGGCGATGGTCTCAGCGCGCATCCTGGCGGCGAGTTCATCACTGAAAAAGCCCCGGTTCGCGGGGATTAGCCCGATCTTCATATCCTTCGATCCTCCTGGGGAAACACTTGTACTTCCTAGGGGTACACTTCGGCAGGGAGGCGCGCTGTCCCTTCTCGTGCGGACGCAAATGGGCTTGGGGGTATGGGGGTGCGGGGGCATTCATTGTAGGAGGGAATTCCGATCCCCGATCGGTGGTGTTGTCGGGGATAGGAATCCTCTGCTGCAACTAGCTGTCGGTGGACGCGGCCAGCTTCTCCCGGGAATCGCGGAGGTAGATGCGGGCGGCCTTCAGTTCGAAGGGGGAGTCGTCGTTGAGCTTCTTGTAGAGCTTGATCGAGGTCTCGAGGTCCTTAACCGCGTCATCCCAGCGCTTCATGCGGTGGTAGAGAATGCCCCGCTCGAGGTAGACGCGGTGATCCTTCGGATTATGCTTGATGCCCTGAGTAATGAAGCGCTCCGCTTCCTCGACCTTGCCAGTCCGGTAGTACCAGTATCCACCGTCGAGCCACGCTTCGATGTTGCGGGGATTGAGGCGCGCGGCGATGACGAACCAGGGCAGCAGTTCCTTCTCCTCGGCCCCCTCGATATGCTTGTGCTCCTCGGGGGCAGTCGCTCCGTGGAGTCGGGCCAGAACGCCCTGCAGCGGCAGGGTGTGTGCGCGCTCAGCATCCTGAGCGGGATCGTCACGCTGCTGATCGTGCGCCGCCCCCGCGTGGAGGTAGAGGTCCGCCCGGTCCATCGCGCTCTGAGAGGCCACTTCGGCCGTGGCGCCGAACATGCGGACGAGCATATCCGACTCGCCCTCGGACGCCCTCGTGCGCGTGGTGATCGATCCGGCCAGCAGCATCGCGATGACGCCGCTCACGGCTATCACTGCAAGCGGTCTGGATCCCATCAGAGCCACTTTCTCCTGAAGATGACTGTGCCGATGGCGCCCACCGCGACGGCGTATGCCAGGCCATATACGAGCACCATGACGAAGGTCGATGCCGGCAGAGGACCCCAACCGTGGACGAACCGCCGGGAGATGTCGAAGAACTCGAAGTGCGGCAGCCCGAGATAGGCCGCCCATGCCACATATTGCCGGATACCGCCCAGCCTGTCGATCATCTCCATGAGCGACTGACCGCCGTACCGAGTCACTCCGAGCAGCAGGATGGCAAACGTCACCGCACCGGCCGGAGTGCATGCACATGAGAAGAACACCGTGAGGCTGCAGAGCATGATCAGTGCCGTGACCTGCAGGGCATACGCCTGCCAGAGGGTCGGATCGAACACCGCCGCCCCACTCTTCAAAGCCAGCATGCCGACCAGCACCAGGAACAACCCTGTGAAGCATGAGACGGAAGCGAACACCGCGCCGAGCCCACGACCGGCGACATACTGCCACCTCGGAATCGGACGCGCGAGCAGGATGTAGGCGGTGCGCTGCTCTACGTCGGTCGGAATCTGACGTGCGGCGAGCGGCGCCGCGAGCGCGAATGATGCGAGCCACGCCATCTGCATGACGATCTCGCGCGAGAACCGCCCGGCCTGGGATGCGCCGATGTTGGCCACTTGCAGCCATACGGCGAGCAGCAGGATCAGCACCAGGACTACGTAGAACTCCTTCCTGCGCAGCGTCTCCAGTACCGACAGATGTGCTATCGCTAGGCAGCCCATGGCAGTTCCTCCTGCAGCAGTCGGATAAAGGCGCGCTCGAGGTTCCCGTCCATGCCCACCGCCTCCGAGACCGAGCCCTGGTAGACCAGCCGGCCGTGGGAGAGCACGAGAATCCTGTCGGCGACCATCTCGATCTCGCCCAACTCGTGCGAGGAGAAGAGGATCGTCTTTCCCTCGGCTCTGAGTTCGGAGAGGAGTTCGCGCATCCTCATGCGGGCAATCGGATCGAGGCCGGACATCGGTTCATCGAGGATCAGGATCTCGGGGTTCCGAAGCAGAGCCTGCGCGAACCCGGCCTGCTGGAGCATGCCTTTCGAGAACCCGGCCATGCGGCTGTTGAGATGCTCGGTCATACCGGTCCGTTCGGCCACGCCTCGGACGGCGTCCCTCCGCTCAGCGCGGGGCACGCCGGACAGCGCGGCGCAGATGTGCAGGAACTCGGACAGCTTCAGATACTTGGGGTAATACGATATCTCGGGCATGTACCCGAGCCGCATCCTCGACCGAGGATCGCTCGATGGTACGCCGGATATGAAGCACGTATCGGCCGGCTCCGGAGTGAGGCCGAGCAGCGCCTTGATGGCGGAGGTCTTGCCGGCTCCGTTCGGGCCGATGAAGCCGACGATCTCCCCGGGGTTCACGTAGAAGGAGAGATCGGAGACCGCCAACTTTCCGGCGCTCCGTCCGGACTTGTAGGTGATTGTCAGACCCTTGACTTCGATGGCAGGCGTATTCAGATGTCCTCACATCCCTTCCAGGTATATTTTCGGAAGGAATGAGCTCGATTTGAAGTGTTTCCGAGCGTGAATGAGGCTACTTCGCGGCGAGGAGATCCGAGACCGTCGTGAATTCATACCCCCGGGCGCGGAGCTTCTCGACGATCGTCGGCAGCGCGCTCACCGTGGCGGGTTCGCCGTTGTGCATGAGGATGATCGCCCCATCAGTGATCCCCTCGATGACGAAACTCGCCAGCGCCTGGGAATCGCCGCCTTCGTAGGGTCCGCAGTTGAGCGTCCAGAGGATGCAGCACATGCCGTGTTTCGCGGCGGCCTTCTTCGCGTTGCCGTTGAAGTTGCCGCCGGGAGGCCGGAAGTACCGAGGCATGTTGCCCGTGATGCTGAGGAGAACGGCGTTGGTCTTGCACAACTGCTCCTCGACCTCGTACCCGGTTGATGTGGCGAGGTTCGGATGAGTATAGCTGTGGTTCTGGATGTCGTGGCCCGCCGCCTGGATCGCCTTCACCAGCGCAGGCTGAGCTTCGGCCCTGAAGCCGACCAGGAAGAACGTCGCAGGCACACCGAGCTTGGCGAGCACATCGAGCAGGATTGTCGTCCGCTCGTTGGGACCGTCGTCGAACGTCAGCGCCACACGCTTCCGTCCCGCCGGCCCCGACTTGATCTCCGGGCACACCGCAGGCTGGGGCTGCAGCTTGTCAAGCATCTTCAGCGCATCGCCGAAGTCGGGCCGATAGGCGATGCTGTAGCGGAGATGGCGGATGGCGGAGTCCTTGTCGCCGTCAGCGAGGAGCAGCCTGGCCAACTCATGGTGGGCGAGTCGCCTGCACTCGGCGAGCCTGATGCACTCCCACAGCCGTCGGGTAAGCTCATCTACCTCGGGCCCGGAGATTCGCGGGCTGCTGATCGGATTGGCGTTCTTGATGCGGACCCATGTCGTCTTGGTGCTGACGACATTCCCCTGCCTGTCCTTGCCATCGATCCTGATCTGATGCAGGCCGTTCGGATGCCTGGTGGTGTTCCAACTGAAGTAGTAGGGCTCGCAGTTCGACATGCCGACGAACGCACCATCGACGTAGAAGGTCACGAACTCGACACCCTGTGCGCGACTGGCATCGGCGTTCAGGTGCACCGTCTCAGAGACCTCAGGCGCGTTCTCCCGCTTCGGTGGCGACCAGGTCAGCCTACCGTGGGGCAGCGAGACCGGGGCGGAGGCGATGAAGGTAGCTACCGGTCCGCGGTTTTCCTCAAACCCCGGCGGCGCCGGAGCGCGCAGGATATCGGTGAACAGGTCCCTGGCGGCCTGACGGCGGCTGGGCTGCTTAGCCGCGGCTATCGCGGCGATCTGCTTCGCGAGAGAGGATTCCACACCGTCTGCCGATACCGAGCCGCCGGTGATGTAGGCTCGATACAGATCGAGCGCCGCCACGTCCCGATCGCCGGATGACAGATCGCGCGCGGCAGACAGTTCCTTCTGAAGGGCCGCCCTATCCCCCTTCAGCATGGCAATGACCGCCAATCCGTAGTGGGCGCGCCAGTTGTCCGGGGAAAGATTGATAACCTCTCGGAACTCGGAGGAAGCACTGTCCAGCTTGCCAGCATGCAGGTAGAGCGTTGCGAGAGCCAGATGCACAAGCGGATCGGATTCGCCGGAGACAAGCGCCTGCTCGATTGCGGAGCCGGCCTGGTTGTACGCGCCCACTTCGATCGCCGTGACCGCCTCCCTGAGGCTCCCCAGGTAATCAGCGGCGTAGGCGCTCGCAGGAACGAGGCAGACCAGGATGCAGAGTACTAGACGGCGGACCGAATTGTTCATTGTCTGGTATTCGCAGTCGGCAAATCTCTACGGATATACTACCGTTTCCACCGGGGAATGTCAAACCGAATACGGCGAGGGAGTGCGAGCAGGAAAGAGAGGAGGAACAGCGCCGGCGGCCTGAGACACGACCGCCGGCGTCACTGGCGAACTAGCACCGAGAGAAGAACTCTGCCGGAGGGAAATGCGTTTCTCGATAGGAAAGATCAACGATGATTTCGTCGGGACGGGCATCGATCTTGAGCGCAATGCGGCCCTCGCCGGCATGCTTCTGCTGGGCGAGCGCAGTGCTGAATGCTTTGGTCACTGCCAGTTGCAAATCGGTGACTTCGGCGGCGGTGAGATTGGTGCCGCGGGCGATTTCCCTGATGAATCTGCGCAAGACAGACGAGGCAGAGTGTTCAGCGGGCAAGCTGAACCTGGTGATCTTGGAGCGCGATGTATACGTTGTCATTTTTGGCTAGGTCTTCCTCCTCCGCATAGCACTGCTAGATTCGGAGCGTCGCTGCGGGAGGTTCAGCGCCGTGCTTCTTTTGTGGCACGGTCTCGTCTGTATTTACAATGTACAGGAACGAGGCCCGAACGTCAACTGGTAAATTTGACAGTTTTACGCCCGTCCTTCTACATTCGCCGACAGGACAGGCAAGCAGGGCCTCTCATGTCCATGGCGGTAAGCAGCAGCGCATGTTGATATAGCTAGCACTGATCTACTCTACCCAGTAATCGTGCGGTACAAACATCCGCTTGCCGGCCTGCATGGACCGACGGTCGCTGCTCGTACCACCGGTGGGCTGTGGAGCTGAGTCTCCTCACTCAACCTCACAGAACACTGGTTCTTTGACGAGATTAGGCCGTCTCGGGTTCCTTCTCGGGCTTCAGGTGGTGGTAGAGCCAGAAGACGAAGCCGCCGAGGAGCACGACTCCGATGACCGCGTCGGCGCCGTGGAAGTACCCCTTGATCGACTGCCAGTTCTCGCCGAGCACCTTGCCGACGTAGGCCAGGAAGTAGCACCAGGGCACGGAACCGACGAACGAGTATGCCAGGAAGCGGGGGAAGTTCATCTTGGAGACACCCGCAGGGAAGGAGATGAACGTCCGAATGACGGGCAGCAGGCGGCTGATGAACACGGCTGCCTCGCCGTATTTGTTGAACCATCTGTCGGCCTTGTCGATGTCGCGCGCGCGGATGAGCACATAGCGCCCGTACTTCTCGACGAACGGCCGCCCACCGAGCATGCCCGCGTAGTAGGCTACGGCGGAGCCGACGGCGCATCCGAACGCTCCCGCGATCGACGCGCCGTGCAGGTTCATCTTGCCGGTAGACACGAGGTAGCCGGAGAACGGCATGATGATCTCGCTGGGGAGCGGTATGCATGCGCTCTCGATGGCCATCAGCGCGGCTACCCCGGCGTATCCGAGGGTCTCAATCTGGATCATCACCCAGTGGGCGATGGGTTTCAGGATTGCTTCCAAGCGCGAGCCTCCTCTATGCTAACTAGATAATCTCAGGTGATTGTGCCAGGGTATCGCTCCCAGGAAATCGCACCATGAGCTCTGAGTAGTCCCGGGCGTCCTTCGATACGCTTCGCTACTCAGGACTGACGGGTTCCTATGTCCCGGGAGACAGACACCGTTAGCCCTGAGTAGTCCTGAACTCCGACTGCACTTCGATACGCGCTGCTACTCAGTGTGGTCGGAGTTCAGGACGTATCGAAGGGCGGCCTAGTTCCACGACCATTGGCCAGACCCGGGCGTCCTTCGATACGCTTCGCTACTCAGGACTAGCGGATTCTGTGTCCCGAGGAACAACCACCGCCAGCCCTGACAGGGCTCGCGGGGTTTCTACCCGAGACAACTGCGCTTGCTGCGCGGTAACGTGCTCAAAACGACAGGCTGTCTCAGATCTGCCTGAGACTCATCAGATCTCCATGAGGACGGGGATGACGATCGGACGGCGGTGCGTGCGCGCATAGAGCAGCTTGGCTACGGCCTTCCTTATGTCATCCTTGACCGCGCTCCACTCGGTGGACGCATCGACCTCTATCTCGCTGACGGTGTTCAGCACCGTCTCCTTGGCCTCCTCGATGAGTTCCTCCGCCTCTTCCATGAAGACGAATCCTCTGGAGACCACGTCCGGTCCGGCGACGATCTCGCCGGTGGCCTTGTCGATGCTCAGCACGATAACGAAGATGCCGTCCTGGGCGAGATGACGTCTGTCCCTGAGGACCACGTCGCCGACATCGCCGACTCCGATGCCGTCGACGAGCACGTCGCCCGACGCGACCTTCCCGGTGATCGAGGCGCCTTCCGGCCCGATCTCCAGGACGTCGCCGACCTCCATGACGAAGATGTTCTCCCTGGGGATCAGCACCTCTTCCGCCAACTCCGCATATTTTACCACATGCCTGTACTCGCCGTGCACCGGCACCACGTACTTCGGGTGAGTCAGATTGAGCATGAGCTTCAGCTCATCACGGTTGGCGTGGCCGGAGACGTGCACGGGGGTGATGGCATCGTAGATAACTTCCGCGCCGCGCTTGAAGAGATGGTTGACGGTCCGCATGACCAGGTCTTCGTTGCCCGGGATAGGCGTCGCGGAGATCACAACGGTGTCTCCCGGCTCCACCTTCACCTTCGGGAACTCGTCCATCGCCATGCGTGTAAGCGCCGAGAGCGGCTCCCCCTGACTCCCCGTGGTGAGCACGACGATCTCTACCGGAAAGTAGTCCTTGACCTCCTCGAGGCGTATCCAGGTATCGGGCGGGACCTTCAGGTAACCGAGTTCCTGGGCTATCTCCGTGTTCCGGGCCATGCTCCGACCGGCAATCGCCACCTTACGCCCGAAGCGGACGGCGACGTCGATCACCTGCTGAATGCGGTTGATGTTCGACGCGAATGTGGCGATGAAGATCTTGCCCCGCGCGCCCGCGAAAATCTCCTCGAACGTGTTGGCTACCACGCGCTCCGACGGCGTGTGACCCGGCTTCTCGACGTTCGTGCAGTCGCTCATCATGAGGAGGACGCCCTCCTGACCGAGTTGCGCAAACCGGGCGAAATCGACGAACTTGCCGTCCGCGGGCGTCTGATCGAACTTGAAGTCGCCGGTGTGGACGATGGCGCCGATGGGGAGATGGATCGCCAGCCCCACCCCGTCCGGGATGCTGTGGCTGACACGTATGAACTCGATGTCGAACTGGCCGAGCCTGATCCTGTCGCCGGGCTCTACGATATTCATCTCGGTCGTCTCGACGAGCCCATGCTCTTCCAGCTTTGCGCGCACCATGCCCATGGTAAGCCGTGTGCCCCATATCGGCAGGTTGATCTGTCGGAGGACGTAGGGCAGCGCGCCGATGTGGTCCTCGTGGCCGTGGGTGAATACGATCCCCTGGACCTTGTCCGCATTCTCGACCAGGTAGGTGACGTCCGGGATGACGATATCGACGCCGAGCATGTCCTCGTCGGGGAACATGAGGCCACAGTCGATGACCATGATCTGGTCACCGTACTCGATCGCGCTCATATTCTTGCCGATCTCGGCCACGCCGCCGAGGGGGATGTACTTGAGTGTTGGTTCCATGGCCATTCTTCCACGCAGAGGCAGAAACGGTCTGACCTGTCCGATGGGATATACCCGTCGGACAGGTCAGAACACTGCCTGCCGCACACTGTCTCTCGTCCGGCTAGGACGCATCGCACCCTGTAGGAGGGGTCGGGGATTGGAATCCCCTCCTACAAACACGCACTAGCGGCTCTTGACCATGCCTCGCTCGATCAGCAGTTCGGCGATCTGGATGGCGTTCAGCGCCGCGCCCTTGCGCAGGTTGTCGGAGACGACCCACATGCTCAGGCCGGTCGGGATGAACGGATCCTCCCGGATGCGCCCGATGTAGGTCTCATCCTTGCCCGAAGCGTCGATCGGCATCGGGTAGGTCCGGCAGTTCTGGTCGCTCTCAGTCGGCTTGGACTCGTCGACTACCACGCATCCCGGCGCCTTCGAAAGAAGCTCTCTGGCCTCGTCGGCCGTGATCTTCTCCTCGGTCTCGATGTACACCGCCTCGGAGTGGGCGTTGAAGACCGGCACGCGAACGGTGGTCGGGGTGATCTTGATCTGATCGTCGCCGAGGATCTTGTGAGTCTCGACAACCATCTTCCATTCTTCGCTGGTATACCCATCGGGCCGGAAGCCGCCGATCTGCGGGAGCACGTTGAACCCGATCTGGTACGGATAGACCTCGCAGGGACCGCAGTCCTCACCAGCAACGAGCCTTGTCGCCTGATTGTGCAGTTCGGTGATCGCTGCTCGACCGGTGCCCGATACCGCCTGGAAGGTCGTGACGACGACTCTGGTGATCCTCGAACGCTCATAGAGCGGCTTGAGCGCCATGACCATCTGGATGGTGGAGCAGTTCGGGTTCGCGATCACGCCCTCGTGCCAGGAGATATCATCCGCGTTGCACTCCGGAACGACGAGCGGGACGTTCTTCTCCATGCGAAATGTGTTCGAGTTGTCGATGACGATCGCTCCACGACGCGCCGCTTCCCAGGCGAAGAGCTTGCTCGCGCCGCTCTCACCCTCGGTGCCGGCAAAGAGAGCGATATCCACACCATCGAACTCCTCCGGGACGGTCTCCTTGACATGATACGTCTTGCCGTCCAGAGTCATATCTCGAGTCGAACGAGCCAGGACTCTCAGCTCGTTCACCGGGAAATTGCGCTGAGCCAGGGTCTTCAGCATTTCCTGTCCGACGGCGCCTGCACCGACGACTGCGACATTGTACTTACTCATGGTGTGCCCCCTTACGGATGTCCGGCCTTGCAGGAACGGATTGCGGCCCGCGCTGCCGGTCGCCGGGTACAACCCGGCAGACCGGTTCGCGGCTGGGAAGCCGCTCCTACAAGAAACACTATATTGCGCTCTGACGGGGTTGTACCCAGTCAGCGCGATTCGCGGCTGGGAAGCCGCTCCTACAAGAGAATCCTACGAGGGATTCCTACAAGAGATGCTATATGATGTTCTCGAGTCCCCAGATGACCTCTTTCAGCCCTCGGGACTTCCTAATGGCCAGGAGGACTCCCGGCACGTATGATTTCCTGTTGAACGCATCGTGGCGGATCGTGAGCGACTGCCCCAAGCCGCCGAACACGACCTCCTGATGGGCCTCGAAGCCCGGAAGCCGCACGCTGTGGATGCGGATCCCGTCGAAGTCGCCGCCTCTCGAGGGAGCGGATGCGTCCGGCGCTTCGACAGGCGTCTCCTCGCGAGCCTGAGCCAGCAGTCGAGCGGTCAGGATCGCCGTACCCGAGGGAGCATCCAGCTTCTTCTCATGGTGCAACTCGATGATCTCCACATCCGGGAAGTACTTCACGGCCTCGCGCGCCATCTTCATCATCAGGATCGCGCCGATCGAGAAGTTCGGGGCGATGATCGCTCCAACCCCATACTCGCCGGCCATCTGCCTGATTTCTTCGATGTTCTGCGAGGTGATGCCGGTAGTCCCGACGACGGGCGCCGCACCGGCCGCCATCGAGGCTCGGATGCACTCCATACCTACGGCGGGAATGGTCACCACTACTACCGTATCGGCCGGAGTGCTGCTCAGGGTCTGCGCCAGGTCGGATGTTATGGTCACCTGGCTGTCCGCGCCGAGCGCCTCGGAGACGGTCCGGCCGGCGTATGGCGGATCGACCGCCCCGACGAGGACTATCTCGGGCGCTGCGCTCAGCACGCCGTTGACCAATTCCCTGCCCAGGCGCCCGCCGGCCCCGGCGACTACTACTCGAATCGGATCGCTCATCTGCTTCACTGCCTCGTGATCTGGAACGGACCTATCGCCGCCATCGGGAAGTCCGACTCGATGAACAACCGACGTGCGACTTGCTTGACGTCCGCATGTGTTACATTCGTGATCTTGTCTATCAGCTCCTCCATCGGGATGACTCGACCGTAGTAGAGCTCGGACTTCGCCATGCGCATCATCCGGTTGCTCATGTTCTCCTGGCCGAGTACGAGAGCGCCGCGGATCTGGTTCTTCGCCCGCGTGAGTTCCATATCGGACACACCACTCGTGCCGATGTCCTGAAACTGCTCCTTGATGACCTCCAGCACTTCCTTCAGCTTGTCCGGACTCGTGCCGCCATAGACCGCGAACAGACCGCCCTCATTGTAGGAAGCCGAGTATGAGCCGATCGCATACGCGAGCCCTCGCGTCTCCCTGACCTCCTGGAAGAGCCTGGAGCTCATTCCACCTCCGAGCGTCGTGTCTATGATCGCAAGCGGATACTTCGCGTCATCCAGATGCGAGTAACCCTGTGTGCCGATACAGAAATGCACCTGCTCCGTATCCTTGTGCGTCAAGACTGTCTCCACTGAGAACGCCGGCGCGGCGCGAGACGGGCCGGACTTGGCGCCGGTCAATCCGCCGTACAGACTCGCCACCTGCTCTACGAACTCCTCGTGCACGAGGTTCCCCGCCGCTGCCACGACAACCGCGTCCGGGGTGTAGCGGGTCTGCATGAACCTGATCAGCTCGTCTCGCGTCAGGCTGCCGACGGTCTTGCTGGTGCCGAGCACCGGACGTCCGAGCGGATGGCCGCCCCAGACCAACTGGACGAACATATCGTGGATGAGATCGTCGGGAGAATCTTCGTGGCGCTTGATCTCCTCAAGGACGACTCCCTTCTCCAACTCGATCTCGTCCGGGTCGAGCTTGGAGTTGAGGAACATGTCCGAGAGAACATCGACGGCCAGCGGCAGATGCTCTTTCAGAACCCTGCCGAAGTAACAGGTGTATTCCTTCTCGGTGAACGCGTTCAACTGCCCGCCGACCGAATCGAACTCGTCCGCGATCTGCCTGGCGGTACGGGTCTCGGTGCCCTTGAAGAGCACATGCTCGAGGAAATGGGAAATACCCTGGTTGGAGTCATCCTCATCCCTCGAGCCGGAGCCGGCCCAAACGCCCACGGATACCGACTGGACGTGAGGCACGGTCTCGGTTAGCACGCACACGCCGTTAGGGAGTACGTCTTTTCTTATCATGAGTACAACTGACCTTCGTTTCTAACTGGAGTGGGTGACAACGCCCGGTTGAGGCTACACTGCTGATGGGTGACATATAGACGACAATCAGGGGATCGATGATCCCCTGATTGCTGTGGATGCTGCTGTAGGGACATGCCGGAGGCCCGCCCCCACGGGTAATGGACCTATCGCTTCGGGCGGAATCTCGCCTGAGGCACGTCTGACTCACCGCCGGACTCGCGACGATGCTCGCCGCGCGGGCCGCCGTGTCCTCCGCCTCTTCGCCCTTCGTCTCTGCGGCCGCCGCCCTCACCGCGAGGACGCTCGCCTCCGCCCCTGGGCGGAGCGCCTTCCTCGCCCGGCTCGATGCAGCCCTTGCGTGTGAGGCTGATCTTGCCCTGTGGGCTCAGCTCGATGACCTTGACCAGAAGCTCGTCGCCGACCTTGGCGACATCCTCGGTCCGCTCGACGCGGTACGGAGCAAGCTCCGAGATGTGTACCAGGCCTTCGCGGCCGGGCAGGATCTCGACGAACGCGCCGAACGGCATGGTCCGGGTCACCTTGCCGACGTAGGTCTCGCCGGGCTTGACGTCTCGTGTGATGTCGTCGATCATCTTGTAGGCGGCCTCACCGCCGGCCTTATCCACAGCGGTGATGTACACATGCCCATCCTGCTCGATGCTGATGCTCGCGCCGGTCTCGGCCTCGATCTTCTTGATGACCTTTCCGCCCGGGCCGATGACATCGCCGATCTTCTCGGGATGGATCTCGATGATGAGAACTCTCGGCGCGTACGGCGACATCTCTTCTCTCGGCTCGGAGATGGCCTTCATCATCTCACCGAGGATGTGCAGCCTGGCCTGCTTCGCCTGAGTCAGCGCATCACGGACGACGTCCATCGAGATGCCCTCGATCTTGGTGTCCATCTGGATCGCGGTGATGCCCTCGGCGGTTCCGGCAACCTTGAAGTCCATGTCGCCGGAAAAGTCCTCCATGCCCTGGATGTCGCTCAGGATGACATATTTGTCCCCCTCGCTCATCAGGCCCATGGCGGCGCCCGCTACGGGGGCCTTGATCTTCACGCCCGCGTCCATCAGGGCGAGAGTACTTCCGCAGACGCTCGCCATCGAACTGGAACCGTTCGACTCCAGGATCTCGGATGTGAGCAACAGCGCGTAAGGGAACTCCTCCTGAGGAGGGATCATCGGCAGGAGCGCCTTCTCCGCGAGCGCGCCATGACCGACTTCGCGCCGTCCGGGGCCGCGGATCGGCTTCGTCTCACCTGTGCTGAACGGGAGGAAGTTGTAGAAGTGCATGTAGCGCTTGTAGCCGTCTTCCTCCAGCGTATCCACCATCTGAGCATCGTCGAGCGCGCCCAGGGTGAGAGTAGTTAGCGCCTGAGTCTGGCCCCTGGTGAAAAGACCCGACCCGTGCACTCTCGGCAGCAGGCCCACTCGGCAGCTTATCGGGCGGATTTCGTCGGGCTTGCGTCCGTCGGGGCGCAGTCCCTTCTCGAAGATGAGCTTCCGAACGGATTCCTTGACGACCTTGTCAACTGCCTCGCTGAGCTCGGTCTCGCGCTCCGGATAGTCCGGGGCCATGCGGTCTACGATCTCCTGGTTCAGCAGCTTGATGCCCTCCTCGCGGGTGGCTTTGTCCGGCTGCTGAATGGCGTTCATGATGTCCTCGCCGGCGGCGTCTCGCACGGCCTGGAGCAGTTCGGGGTCCACCGTGTGGATCTCGACGTCGGCCTTGGGCTGTCCGACCTTGCGCACCAGTTCGTCCTGCACCTCGACGATCCGCTTGATCTGCTCATGAGCGATCGTGATCGCCTCGATGACGTCTTCCTCGGTGACTTCCTTTGCATCCACATCCACCGTGGTGACCGTATCGCGGGTACCTGCGATGACCATGTTGATGTCGGAAGTCTCGAGAGCGTCGAGCGACGGGTTGATGACCCATTCACCCTCGATCCGCGCCATTCTCACGGCGCCGATCGGTCCGGCAAACGGGATGCGGGAGATACACAGTGCGGCTGAAGCGCCGATCATTGCAAGAACGTCCGCCGGAATATCGCGGTCGAACGAAAGAGGGATGGTGATGACCTGGACCTCGTTCCTCATTCCGTCGGGGAACAGAGGGCGAAGTGGTCGGTCGATCAGTCTGGAGGTGGTAATTGCCTTCTCGGAAGGTCGGCCTCCACGCTTGACGAAGCCTCCCGGGATCTTGCCGACCGCGTACTTACGCTCCTCGTAGTCGCATGACAGGGGGAAGAAGTCTATCCCGGGTCGAGGCTCGGAACTCATTGTAGCAGCAGCCAGGACGACAGTATCGCCCATAGAGACTACGACGGAGCCGTCCGCCTGCTTGGCGAGTTCGCCCGTCTGGATCGTCAGCGTTTGACCGCCGAGTTCCATCTCTACCTTTTCAATCATTTAGTTTTCCGTCTCCTATCTTCTCAGTCCAAGACGTGCAACCACCGAGCGGTAGCGCTCGATGTCCTTCTTGCTGAGATAGTTCAGCAGCCTGCGCCGCTGGCCGACCATCATGAGGAGACCACGTCGGGAGTGGTGATCCTTCTTGTGCGTCTTGAGGTGCTCGGTGAGCTGGTTGATCCTTGCGGTCAACAGCGCGACCTGCACCTCTGCAGAGCCGGTGTCACCCTCGTGGGTGCTGTAGTCACCTATGATGGTGGTCTTCTCTTCCTTCTGCAGAGTCATTTGCGCGTCAATTCCTCCTGGAACTAGTAAGCGTCGCGCATGCAGGCTGCTGAGGAGACATCTGGGGAGCTATAGACAGAAGATTGGGGATCAAGTGAGTTCTCAATCCTCAATTGTCAGTGATCAGCCCGGACCGGTGACTGACGACTGACAACTGACTACTCATCTGGTCCACAGTCTCTTGTCTACGGCTCCCTCGATTGAGTCATCAGCTAACCTGGCAGCCCGACGTCACTACAGTGTAGCACACATCACGGCAGGTGTCAAACGCCGCTCGATTGGCAGCCAAGCAACGCGCCCGCCTGATCCACATCCCGCCGTATCTGCTCGATCAGGCTGTCGGCATCCGGGAACCGCAATTCACCCCGCAAGCGATTACGGAATGTTACTTCGATCTCCTCGCCATATATATCGTCGGAGAAGCCGATGATGTAAACCTCGATGCTCCTTTCGCCGTCGTCGAACGTCGGCCGGGTGCCGATGTTGGCCACCCCGCAGGCACGCGTGCCCTTGACCGACACCTCCACCGCATAGACGCCGTTCGCCGGGATGATCTGTCGCGCGACCGGCTCGACGTTGGCGGTCGGGAAACCCAGTTGGCGGCCGAGACCTCTCCCGGTGACCACACGTCCGTCGAGGACGTACGAGCCGCCCAGGTACGACGATGCCTTCTCGACCTGACCGTCGGAGATCAGCCGCCTGATCGCGGTGCTGCTGACGATCTCTCCGTCCACCACAACCGGCGGAACGACCGTGACCTCGAACCCGAGGCTGGAACCCATCTCGCGCAGGAGTTCGACATTCCCAGCCCTACCCCTGCCGAACACGAAGCTGCGCCCGACGACTATCTCGGCGACACGGAGCTTCTCGACCAGGACCTCGTACACGAACTCCTCCGCGGGCATGGAGAGGAGCTTCGGGTCAGCGGTCAGT
The DNA here is from genome assembly GCA_964466715.1 of uncultured bacterium. GTDB lineage: Bacteria > Armatimonadota > UBA5829 > DTJY01 > DTJY01 > CAYXOC01. The sequence goes on along the minus strand of CAYXOC010000063.1, from coordinate 577 downwards.
ATGAGGACGCTGTCGAGTCCCTGGCGGGCGATGAGGTCGATCTTCCGCCTGATGGTGGTGATGTACGGCGGGGCGCTCTGCGGGCTGACGGTTTCCTCGGGCAGGCAATCGAAAGTGACGGCGATCGAGCGCGCCTTGTGACGGCGCGCGGTCTCGCACACGGTACGCATGATGGCCTGGTGGCCGAGATGGACACCATCGAACACACCGATGGTGACCACCGTTCGGCTCGGCTGTACCTTCAGATTGTCGAGTCCCCAGATGATTTCCACGTTAGTCAAGAACCAAAGCCCCAGGCCGGCAGCACGCCGGTAAGGGCAATCCCTCTACGGTCGCCCGTAGTTGTAGGAGCGGCTTCCCAGCCGTGATGAACCGGTGTATCGTAGGAGCGGCTTCCTATCCGCGATGAATCGACGCATTGTAGGAGCGGCTTCCCAGCCGCGATCGCAGCTGGAAGCTGCTCCTACATGGTCTGATCGCAGCTGGAAGCTGCTCCTACATGGTGTGATCGCAACCGGAAGTTGCTCCTACATGGTCAGTGTCCCACAAACATCTTGTCCGGCTTGAGCGTCGGGAT
>CAYXOC010000062.1:0-17079 GCA_964466715.1 uncultured bacterium | reverse complement strand
AGCTCCGGGCGCCTCGCTTCCGGACAACCACCGGGCCAGCTCGCGCGCTCTTCCGAGCGGCCACCGGATTCATGTTCTCCTCCGGGCGGTCATCGGGTTGCCATCAGACGCCCACCAAACGCTAGTCCATCTTCAGCCGGCCGGAGCGGAGGCCATCCGCGATCTCCTGGGGGACGCCCATCGGCGTGATGCTGAACTTCGGGCCGATGTCAGTGCGCTGCGCGACGATCTGCTTGATCCAGTGATCGTCATCGCGCTTCGGAAAGTCTGAGCGGTAGTGTGTGCCCCGGCTCTCCTCGCGGAGCTTGGCGGACCCGGCGATCACCTGCCCGAGCTCGAGCATGTTCCGCAGCTCGAGGTACGCCGCCAGACTCCACGGGCGCGACCTCTTGATCTTGGCAGCCATCCTCGACAGGATCCGGTTGGCCTCAGAAAGCCCCTGAGCGTTTCGGGCAACCGAGACGTAGCTCCACATCGCCGCCCTGAGCTCCTCGGTCGCCTCGTTCCACTCGCCGCCCGGATCGGGAGGCACGGAGGAGACGTTGCGGAACCGGCGGTCGGCCCACTCGCGGACGAGGTTCTCACCGTCTACGAATTTGTGCTCGGCGGCGAATCGGGCGGCCTCACGACCGGCGATTGCACCGTATACCTGGCAGTCGGCGAGGGCATTTCCACCCGGCCGATCAGCCCCATGCTGACCGCCCGCAGCCTCACCGCACGCAAACAGGCCGGCAATGTCGGTCGCCGCGCGCTCGTCGATCAGGATGCCGCCGTTGAAGTGCTGGATGCTCGGCGCGAACTCGACCGGCTCCTTGCGGATGTCGATCCCGCGTTCGAGGAGGTGCTCGAACGGCACACGGGCTCTCGACTCGATCTCCGAGGCAGGATTGTGCGAGATGTCCATGAAGACGCCGCCGTGCGGGCCGGGAGCCCCCTGCTTCATCTCCTCATAGATCGCCACGTCGACGTACATAGAGTCGTTTCGCACGCTGAACGGGAACGACACACCCTTGATATACAGCGCCTGGTCCAGATCGATACCGGCCGGCACGCGATCCCTGAGGAACTCCCGGCCTTCGCCGTTGAGCAGCCTCGGCTTCATACGCCAGAAGACGCCGGAGAGCGCAAACTTGACGGGGTGGATGATACACGGGCCGATCTGGATGAACTCCATATTCACGAGCCGCGCGCCGGCGCGGTAGGCCATCACCATGCCGTCGCCGGTCATTCCCTCGGGGAAGACGTTGAACCAGTAGAGGTCACCGGGGCCGCCGGTCGAGATCACGACGGCAGGCGCGGTGAAGCAGATCATGCGGCTGCCCTGAGTACCGATGCCCCAGCATCCGACCAGGCGCGTCGGTGTCGATTCGCTGACCACGAGATCGACGGCAGTGACTCCCTCGACGAACCGGACGCCGATGCTCCGGGCCTTCGCCATCAGCACGCGCATGATCTCAGGGCCGGTCTCCGTGCCCTTGCCGCACGCTCGGGGGAACCTGGCTCCGTCGGAGAGGATCTGGACGAACTTGCCGTCCTTCTTGTCGAACCGGGCGCCGTACCGCTCAAGGTCGAGCAGTCGGTCGGGGGCCTCGAAGGCGATCTTCCGGGCGAGGTCGGGACGCGCGACGAGCGCGCCCTTGATCATGATGTCCAGCCAGTGCTCCCTGGGCGAGTCGGCGGGGTCGGCATGACCGAACGCCGCGCCGAACGCCATCCAGTCGGAGGCGGAGTTCTGCGTGCATCCGCTCTGACCGGCGGTCCCCTTCTCGACGACGATGACATCAGCGCCCGCCTCGCGAGCGGCGATGGCGGCACGGAGGCCTGCGCCCCCTGCGCCGATGACTAGGACATCAGACTGGTACTCTGTTTGCATGGCTTACCTCTTGGAGTGATGGAGCGACGGAGTGATGGAGTGATGGGTTTCCACTGCCCCACCACTCCATCGCTCCGGTTCAGAATACGATTGCCGACTTGATGACTTCCCTCGACTCCATGGCGCGGAGGGCGTCGGTCGCGTGATCGAGATCGAAGGTTCGGGCGACGAGCCCCTCGAAGGCATCGGCCTTCCTCACCGCGAGCGAGAGCGCGTGATGGAGATGCCGGGCGTGGCTGACCCACACCCCTTGCAGGCGGAGGTGCTTGCGAACGACCTCCGTGTAGGCGTCGAGCGACACGGTGCTCCCCGGGATCGCGAAGCCGACCGACATGTACGCGCCGCCGAATCGGAGAAGCGCGATTCCCTCGTTGACGGAGCCGGGGTTGCCGGAGGTCTCGATGACCGCGTCGATCCCGTTCGGCACGGCGGCTCGGACGGCCTCCAGCCGATCGTCGGTCGAGGTGTTCCGGTAGCTGATGGTGAGCGTCGCTCCCAGGCGGCGGGCCAGGTCGAGGCTCTCGGCCGATCCGCCGACGGTGACCACCTCGGACGCGCCGATCTCGCGGGCGAACGCGGTGGCGAAGAGCCCGAGCGGTCCGGAGCCCTGGATGAGGACCGCGTCGCCCGGCTTGATATCGGCAAGCTCGATCGCGTTGGCGGCGGTTGCGCCGGAGCACGATGCGCTGGCGAGGACGGGATAGCTCGGCCCCTCATAGTCGTCGAGGTTGAAGACCACGGTGTTCGGCATGAGGACGACGTGATCGGCGTAGCATCCCACCAGGTACGGCGGGTTTGCCGACGAGCGGTGGATGCCGTACGCCCAGCGGTTCGGGCAGAGGTTCGGCTCGTGCTTGACCGCGCAATAGTAGCACTGCCCGCAGGTGACTCCGCGCTCCCAGATGATCCGGTCGCCCGGCTTGATCTCGCGGCCGGTGATGGACTTGAGCCCGTCGGCGGGGTTGACCTCGACCACCTCGCCGACTCCCTCGTGCCCGAGGATCATCGGCAGCGGTGTGCGCGGGTCCTTCCCATGCCACATATGGATATCCGACCCGCAGACCCCGGCCGCGAGCATACGCACGAGGATCTGCCTCGGGCCGAGCGCGGGCTTTGGGAAGTCGCGGATCGCGAGTGGTTCGTTGAATCGTTCGAGTACGGCGGCTCTCATTGTTACCTCTCCTGGAATTGTCCAATGATAGCCGGGCAGGAGGCGGAGTGTCAAGGAAGTGGGGAGGGCGGAGTGGGGAGTGAAGAGTGATGAGTGAAGAGTGAGGAGTGACAGGGCTTGGAGCGTACTGGATCCTCGATACTAGATGCTTGATGCTCGATATCGGAGCGTGTGTCGCGAGTCGAATTGCGCCTTGTAGGAGGGGATTCCGATCCCCGAATCTGTGGCGTTGCGTGGGCATTCGCGGCTGGGAAGCCGCTCCTACAACCGGTCACCGATCACTTCCGCCGCCGGGGAATCGACGCATCGACGATCATGCGGTGGAGATCGGAGAGCCGGCTGAGGAGATGCCGAAGCTCCCTCATGTCGCTCGGGCAGATCTCCTTCTTGAGGTACGAACAGATCCACTTCGTGCACTCGAACGGCCGGAGGTCGTCCGGGAAGACGCATCCGCGCTCGCCGAGGTAGTCGCACGGCTCCGGAGGCGCATCGACCGCCCGGCCGGTGAGCGCATCGACACACGCCTCGACGAACTCGTCCGCCGTGTCGTGCGGTTCGATGTCGTATCCGGCGGCGCGCGCAAGGATCACGTCGAAGTCCCGGACCTTCGTCGGCTTGCGGCAGCACGGCTCCGGGCACTCGGGACAGAGTCGGGCGGTGTAGGGGTTCAGATATTGCCTGATCCGCTTGTGAGTTGCGCGATACTTGTCTATCAGGTTAGCCATGATTCCTCAAGCGATGTGTGGGAATGCCCCGCACCGGGGTATGCTACCACGAAGCACCGGGAGCGTCAACCGGCGGACCGTCGATGCGAGCGCGTCACACCCCGGCAGGAGGGGTTCTGCGTCGGTGAGTGCCTGTCCTGAGCCTGTCGAAGGGACGACGCTAATCCCGACGTCGGAGTTGGCGGACAAAAACCGTCCGCAAAACTCCTCCTACGTTGCGGTCGGGGCAATCGGGTCGCCGACCGGATGCGTCCGCCACGGGGGGGAGTGTCAATGCCGGGCTTTCGGGGTACATTGCATATACGACAGCTAGCGATCAGATTCCAGGAAGGAATGTCCGATGCACGGCGAACGCTTGCGGGTGGAACTCAAGACGGTCGCGGGAGTCCCGATGATTCACCCTTTCGGGGAGATCGACCTCTACACCGTGCCTGATTTCGAGAACGCGATATCGAGCGCGCTCGACCACGGAGCGAAGACCATCGTGGTCGATCTGTCGGATATCACCTACCTGGACAGCTCCGGGTTGAGCGCGCTGATCGTGGCGTACAAGAAGCTGGCGGCCCAGAACGGCGAGTTGTACATCGTCGCGCCGAAAGACCCGCCCGCGGTGCGCCGGGTCCTCGAGATCACACGCGTGGATACGTTCATCCACGTCCGGCCGACGCTCGATGAGGTGGCCAAGGAACTGAGTCTTCCGCACGCCGCGTGATCGCCTTTGACCTCACAGGGAGCGACATCATGTCCGACGATACCTATACCGAAGAATGCTCGATATGCGTGGGCAGGATGAACGACGTGACGATCATCGAACTGGCCGGCGAGATCGACATCGCGACGGTCTCGCTCCTGGCGAAAGCGCTCAGCGACGCGGTGAAGAAGGGCAAGGGGCCGGTGGTCCTCGACGCGCACGAGCTGACCTACATCGACAGCGCCGGACTCCAGACGCTGCTCTCGTCGCACCGGAAGCTGGCGGAGACCGGCCGCTCGCTCACGATCGTCGGCTGCCACGGGATCTTCCACAAGCTGATGAAGATCACCCGCTTCGAGGAGCACTTCACGATGTACCCCACGATCGAGGACGCGCTCCAAAACCTCAGCCCCGCGGCGTGAGATTAGCCGATCACGCCCTCGCGCGAACCCGCCGCCTGAGCGCCGCCCCGACCATAGCGACTCCCCCAGCCCCGAGCGCGAGGAGCGATTCGGCCTCCATGTTCTCTACTATGGTGTTTCCAACATCTCTTGCCGCATTGATGGAAACTTGAGCGCCCTCATGCTTACAACTTCAACCCCGCCACCGTTGACTGCCAACTCCTCATAGTAGGCAGTCAGATCCACACCCGATTCCTGATCATACCGCTCACCCGGATCAATGAACACAATGGATCGGGCTCGACCTTCGTCCTGTACCAGCTTCGGGAGGGCCATACGCTCGGCGGGAGCAGTCTCTTGATCGGAGGAACGTCATAGGTCACGGAACCGAGGCTATCGAAGTAGAGCGCTATGCGCTCGCAGAGGATCGCCCTCAGCATTGCTCTCAAACCGATTGCCTTCCTCACAGGTAGTCTACTACCATTGTAGTTAGACACGCGAACATGCCTGCTTGTTCCACTGCCATGCCTGCAAGAAGCGTGCCAGACTGCGGTCTTGGCGGTTCCGTATCAGTATCGGGGGCGATTGAGCGATCGAGCGTTCCGCACTGTTCAGATTTGCAGGATATATGCTATAATGCAGTGTTTTCCGCGCCCGGATGCGGGCGAATGCGAGTGAAGGGGTCTCAGGGTGCATAACAACTACGCTTACATTGCACTTTTTGCCATCATCGGGATAGCTTTCACCGTCGTCACCATGTGGTTTTCCTGGGTGCTTCGCCCGAAGTACCGCGCCACGGGAGTCAAGGCCGAGCCGTACGAGTGCGGCGAGGTCCCGGTCGGCCCCGCGTGGAAGCAGTTCCGGATCGGCTACTACATTTTCGCGCTGGTTTTCGTCATATTCGATGTGGAAGCGATCTTCATCTTCCCCTGGGCGGCCGTGCTCCGGGACATGAAGATGAGCGGGCTCGGCTTGTTCGCTTTCGTCGAGATGATGGTGTTCATCGCCATCCTGCTCGTCGGCCTGCTGTATGCGTGGCGCAAGGGGGTGCTGAAGTGGGAGTAGTCGAGAAGCTTCCCGAGGGCGGCATCATCACCACCTCGCTCGACACGGTGCTGAACTGGGCGCGCACCTCGTCGCTCTGGTACATGCTCTTCGGCCTGGCGTGCTGCGCGATCGAGCTGATGGCGACCGGCGCCGCGAGGTATGACTTCGACCGATTCGGGATGATGTTTCGCGCGTCACCGAGGCAGAGCGACCTGATGATCGTGGCCGGCACCGTCACGAAGAAGATGGCGCCGAGGATCAAGCGGCTCTACGAGCAGATGGCCGAGCCGAGATACGTGATCGCCATGGGGGCGTGCGCGATCTCCGGCGGCCCGTTCCAGGATTCCTACAGCGTGGTGATGGGCGTAGACGAGATCATCCCGGTGGATGTGTACATCCCGGGATGCCCGCCGAGGCCCGAGGCGCTCCTCCAGGGCTGCCTCAAGCTCCACGAGAAGATCCGCACGGAGAGCGTGGCGGGGAAGAAGGCGTAGAGTGAGGAGTGAGGAGTGACGAGTGACGAGTGAGGGGTGAGGAGGGAGCTGCCCTCAGGGAGATGGGTGGTTTTCGCTCGTTGATCATTACTCGTCACGAGGATTCTACCATGAGCAACTCAGAACAACTCGAGCAGGCGGTACGCAACCGGTTCCCCGACGCCGTGGAGGAGTCCACGGAAGTCGGCGGCGTCTCGACGTTGACCGTCGCGGCCGATGCGATGGTCGACATATGCGCGTTCCTCCGTGACGACCCGGCGCTCCGGTTCGACTACCTGATGTCGCTCACCGCCGTGGACTGGGCCGACCGCATGGAGGTGGTCTACCACCTCTACTCGATCCCGATGAAGCATTACCTGACCCTCAAGGTCAAGACGGACCGGGAGAGCCCGTCCGTGCCGTCGGTCTATCCCGTGTGGAAGGCGGCGGACTGGCAGGAGCGCGAGGTCTACGACATGTTCGGCATCACCTTCGAGGGGCATCCGGACCTGCGCCGAATCCTGATGGAAGACGACTGGGAAGGCTTCCCGCTGAGGAAGGATTACGTGGCCGAGGGGTGACGAGTGATGAGTGAGGAGTGATGAGCGAGGCTGTGGCCTGTTTGCTTATTACTGCGCGCTCGTTGAGGTTTATGCCATGAGCACTATCCAGACCGAGACCATCCAGATCAATATGGGCCCGCAGCATCCGAGCACACACGGAGTGCTGCGAGTAGTCCTCACGCTCGACGGCGAGACCGTCGTCAACGCCGAGCCGGTGATCGGCTACCTGCACCGCGGGATCGAGAAGCTGGCGGAGAACCGCACGTACACCCAGTTCGTCGGGCTCACCGACCGGACCGACTACCTCTCCTCGATGCTGAACAACACCGTCTACGCGATGGCGGTCGAGAAGCTGACCGGTCTCGAGGTGCCGGAGAGGGCCGAGTTCATCCGCGTCATCATGATGGAGCTTCAGCGGATCGCCAGCCACCTGGTCTTCGTCGGCGCGTTCGCCCTCGACCTCGGAGCGACTACTCCGTTCCTCTACGCCTTCCGCGAGCGCGAGGACATCATGGACCTCTTCGAGATGGCGTGCGGCGCGCGGCTCACCTGCAGCTACATCCGCCCGGGCGGCGTCATGCGCGACCTCCCCGAGGGCTTCGAGCAGAAGGCCCGCGCTTTCCTGAAGAAGCTCCCCGGCAAGCTCGACGAGATCGACACCCTCTTCAGCAAGAACGAGATCGTCTACGTCCGCACCAGGGGAGTCGGCATCCTGACCCCGGAGAACGCGGTCAGTTACGCCGCGAGCGGACCGGTCCTGCGCGCATCAGGCATACCGATGGACGTGCGCAAGGATGATCCCTACTCGGTGTACGACAGGCTGGATTTCAACGTCGTCACCCGAGACACATGCGACTGCCTGGCCCGCTATCAGGTGCGCTGCGACGAGATCCGCGAGAGCATCAAGATAGTCGAGCAGGCGCTGGACATGCTGCCCGAAGGCGATTACACCGCCAAGGTCCCCAGAGTCCTGAAGTCGCCCGCCGGGGAGGCCTACGCTCGCATCGAGTCGTCGAAGGGCGATCTGGGGTGCTATATCATCAGCGACGGCTCCACCAATCCTTACCGGCTGCACTGGCGGCCGCCGTCGTTTATCAATCTGGCCGCTCTGGGCGACATGGTCCGCGGCTGGAAGGTTGCCGATACCGTAGCGATCCTGGGAAGCCTGGACATAGTCCTGGGCGAGGTTGACCGGTAACGAGGTGACATGATGCTATCGTCTCGACCATTCTGGATACTGTATACGCTGACCATCATCCTGGTCGTGTTCTGGGTGGCGGTGGTACCCCTGACCGAGTGGCGGCTCGGCGACGAACTGCTCGCAAAAGGAATCGTCAGTGCCGAGAGCGACATGAAGGACGATGGGCTGATGGCCAGGTGGCTGATGCTGTACCAGAACCACAGCCTGGTCACAGTCGGTATCACAGCCGGCATGTTCGTAATCGGTATCCTGGTCGGATTCCTGGTGGCATCGATGACATTCAGGCAGATCGTGAGCCTGGGGGACCGGCTTCACGACATGACGGCCGCCGACAAGGTCGCGGCGCTGCTCGGCCTGATCATGGGCCTGCTGCTCAGCGTGCTGCTTCTGCAGTACATACGCGACTGGGCGGGCGATTCCGGGCCGCTGCTCGGAGTCCTCACGATCCTGTTCCTCGTCTTCTTCTGCATCTGGGCGATGATGAGCATGAAGGACGAACTGCGGTACTACTTCCCCGGGCTGTCGCACGTCAAGGAGGAGAAGGAACTGCAGAGGCCCAAGCTCCTCGACACCAACGTGATCATCGACGGCCGGGTCGCCGACGTCTGCCGCAGCGGGTTCATAGAAGGCAAGATCTATATCCCGAGCTTCGTGCTCGAGGAACTTCAGCACATCGCCGACTCCAGTGACTCGCTCAAGCGCGCCAGAGGCCGCAGGGGGCTCGACATCCTCAACGGGATGCGCAAGGAGCTCGACCTGGTCGTGAAGGCGGATGACCCGGTGGACCCCGACAACCCCGACGAAGTGGACAGCCGGCTGGTGAAGATGGCGAAGCAGCTCGATGGGTCCATAGTCACGAACGACTTCAACCTCAACAAGGTCGCCGAACTCCAGGGCGTGCCGGTGCTGAACATCAATGAGTTGGCAAACGCGCTCAAGCCGGTCGTGCTTCCCGGCGAAGAGATGACGGTCATGGTCATCAAGGAAGGCAAGGAGCTCAGCCAGGGTGTGGCTTACCTCGACGACGGCACCATGGTCGTCATCGAAGGCGGGCGGCGGCACATCGGTCAGACGGTGGAGGTCGTCGTGACCAGCGTGCTTCAGACCGTCGCCGGCAAGATGATCTTCGCCAACATCAAGTCCGCTCAGGAAGAAGAGGACCAACTCATTGACCGCAACATCCGCAATTATTCCGGCTTCAGGCCGCGGAAGAAGACTCGATAGGCCCTACAACAAGGCTTTCCTTCCGCTGGCGGGCAAGCCGATGGTGGTCCGCACCCTCAACGTCTTCCAGAACTGCGCGGCGATCGACGAGATCATCCTGGTGGTGAGCCGGGATGAGGTGGACCAGGCATCGCAGTTGGTCAGGGAGCACGGAATCTCCAAGGTTGCCGCTGTGACGCCCGGAGGAGAAGTCCGCCAGGACTCCGTGCGCAACGGGCTCAGTCAGGTCTCCCCCGACTCCGAGATCGTAGCGATCCACGACGCAGCCCGCCCGCTGGTCACGGAGGAGATCATCGTCGCCTCCATCGAGGCGGCCCGCGCACACGGCGCCGCCATCGCAGCCGTCCCGGTGGTGGATACCATCAAGACCTCGCTCGACGGCCGGTACGTGAGCGGCACCCTCGACCGCAGCAGCCTCTACGCCGTGCAGACCCCGCAGACCTTCGAGCGCGGGCTGATCGAGGCAGCCTACGAGCGCGCCGCCGCCGACCGCTTCGTCGGCACCGACGATGCTTCGCTCGTCGAACGGCTCGGCAAGCCGGTCGCGATCGTCGAGGGCTCGTACGAGAACATCAAGGTGACGACACCGCCGGATGTGGGGACCGCCGAAGCCGTCCTCGCCGCGCGAGGAGAGAGCCGAGAGCCTGCCACGAGGATCGGCCACGGGTACGACGTTCACCGCTTCGCGCCCGGACGCAGGCTGTTCCTCGGCGGCATCGAATTCCCCGGAGAGGAGGGCCTGCTCGGCCACTCCGACGCCGACGTGCTGATCCATGCCGTCATGGACGCGCTCCTGGGAGCGTCCGGCGCACCGGATATCGGACGGCTTTTCCCCGATACCGACCCCTCCTACAAGGACATACGCAGCACGGAGCTTCTGGCCCGGACCGCCGGACGGATCGCCGAGCTCGGATGGCGGATCGTCAACGTCGATGTCACGCTCATCGCCGAACGTCCGAGGATCGCAAAAAGAGTCCCGGAGATGCAGGCGGTGATCGCGGAGTCGCTTCGAATATCGCCGGCGCAGGTCGGCATCAAGGCATCGACCGCCGAAGGACTCGGCTTCGTGGGCGAAGGCCTCGGCATCGAATGCCACGCGGTGGCCCTCCTGCACCGCCCCTAGCCGCCGTCCGACACCCCGACCGCAAATAACCGCGGATTCCGCCCTCCATGAAAACGTTTGCACCGCCGATAATGCAATAAGACCTCATCCCGGCACCGAGGTCACCTGCACGCCAACTGCACGCTGACCATGGAGGATCACCGCGAATATGAAGGTTCGTGGCAGTCTTGAGTCGAGAATATGTATTCTCACAACCGGCCTGCTGTTTTCGCTACTTCTCGCCGTCGGACACGTGGAGATGTCCGGCCAGAAAGCAGCACTCATAGAGGAAAAGGCCGACAAGTACGAGGCGTTGTCCAAGATACTCGCGCTCTCCTACACACCCCTCGGCGACAAGGGTGACACCGCCCTGTACCGTGAGTTCACCAACCGCATTATGCGGACGGACCGAGACATCACGTACGTCATCATCACCGATTCAGACCAGAACGCGCTGTTTGCCCACAACAGAGAGACCAGAGAGTCGGCACGGCGTGAGTCCGCCGTCCCGAATATGAAGCAGGTGGCCGCATCGATCCGGCGACTCGCCCGCCCGGGTAGGTCCGAGTTCAGCACCATCAAGGTACCGATCAAGCTCGAGTCGGGAGAGGTCGGCACCATAGCAGTCGGCTTCTCCTCACGGTCCATCGATGCAGCGGTCGAGGACTCGCAGAACCGGCTGCTCGCCACGTTCGCGGCTGCGCTGCTCGTGGGACTGCTGGGAGCGTTGTCGCTTGCCAGAGCAATCACTCGGCCGCTCAGGGAGTTGATCTACGCCGCCAGTGACGTGGAACAGGGCAACCTCGATGTATCCATACCGGTGCGCTCGAAGGACGAGCTTGGTGTTCTGGCGCACGGCTTCAACCGCATGGTCGTTGCGCTCAGGGAGAGCCGGGACAAGCTGATTCAGCGCGCGAACACCGACAGCCTGACCAATCTCTACAACCACCGCCATTTCCAGGAGCGGCTTGCGACCGAGTTGAGCCGCGCCGAGAGGTTCAACAGACCGCTCTCGGTGATCATGCTGGACATAGACAACTTCAAGACGCTGAACGACACTCACGGCCATCCGATCGGCGATCAGGTGCTCAAAGGCGTGGCCAAGCTGCTCACCAGCGAGGTACGCGACATAGATATCGTCGCCCGCTACGGCGGAGAGGAGTTCGCCCTGATACTGCCTGAGACCCCCATATCGGAGGCCTCGGTTGCGGCGGAGAGGGTGCGTCTCGCGGTCGCAAGGCACTGCTTCACCGGCAGGGACGGACAGTCGATCCCCGTGACCATCAGCCTGGGAGTCGCCCAGTACCCGATCCACAGCGCGGAGCGTGAGGGACTGATCATGGCGGCGGACCTGGCGATGTACCAGGCGAAGTCGATGGGACGCAACCGCGCGGTGGCGTTCAGCAACGAGATCCGTGAGGACAAGAACCCCGATCCGTACAAGCTGTACCTGCTGCTTCACGCGACGGACATGAGCACCATAGAGGCGATGGCGGCCGCCGTCGATGCCAAGGGGCAGAGGTACCCGGGCTTCTCCAGGGATGTCATGAAGCACTCCCTGGCGCTGGCGGAGCGTCTCGGCCTATCCGAGGAGCAGCAGAACGACGTGCGCATCGCCAGCCTGCTGCATGACATAGGTAAGCTCGGCATCCCCGATCACATCCTCAACAAGAACGGCGTGTACACCGACGAGGAACGCCGGATGATCCGAGGCCATCCCGCGATGGGCTACGCGATCGTGCAGAAATCGCCACACCTGCGCTCGATGCTTCCGGGCATCCTGCACCACCACGAGCGGTGGGACGGCAACGGGTATCCGAACTGCCTGAAGGGCGAGGAGATTCCGGTGATCGCGCGGATCATCGCCGTTGTGGACGCATATCACGCCATGATGACAACCAGGCCTCACGCGGGCACGATGACTCCCCAGCAGGCGCGCGACGAACTCCGCCGCTGCGCCGGGACGCAGTTCGACCCGAACATGGTCGAGGTGTTCATCGACATGCTCGAACGCGAAGAGTCGCAGTCACAGGCGGCGTAACTGCTCGGGATGTTGGCTGATGGGTGTTGGGGTTCCCTGACACCCATCACCTTCCCTAAAGTACGGTGACCTCGAAGACCTGCCTCCGCGCGGGAGTCACTCCCTTCTCCCATGGCCGCAGATACGCCATCTCTATGCTCTGCTTCCCCTTGCCCACCGACTTGAACGTCCACGTCTCGGTAACGGGCCGCCCGGGCATCGGCTTCTCCGGCTCGTTGTACTTCGAGCCGACCTTCTTCAGCACCTTACTGTCCGGCTGGTTGAGCATCTGCCAACTGAACCCCGTGGACGGATTCGACGGAAGGGTGAGCGTGAACTGATCGCCGGACCGAACCGCGATCGGGATCACGGTCGTGGAGAACCTGGTCGTGACCGCAACCGTCACCTGTTCCGACTGGTCGGCGGCGTCAGTCCTCGGCGGCTGAGCGCCGTTTGAGAGTCCGACCGCTGAAGCGATAAGCACGGCGCCTAACCCCGCTGCCGCGGATACTGCAACAAAGTGCGTCTTGAGCTGCTTCCTCATACTCCCCACCTCGTGTCAGGTAGACCGGATGACGGACCGCGAAAGCTTCCGGAGCGCTCCAATCTCCAAATGTGTATACGATGGCCGTACCCGGAATGATACACCTCTGAATGCAGGAATTCGCATCGACCCACCGTAACAGTATCACTAGCGCCGGCGGCCCCACCGTCGGTCTATCCCGCCCCACGGAGGATACGATGAAGCGAATCAGTCTTTGGATTGTGATATCCGCGCTGGCCTTCTCTGTGCTGTCGTGCAGCAAACCCGGCGTCAATACGGGGGGAGTCACCGGCCGGTCGGGTGACGTCCCGACCGTCGCATTCGTCACGAACAACGTGTCCGATTTCTGGATGATCGCGAAAGCCGGCGTCAAAGCCGGTGAGAAGGACTTCAACGTGAAGTGCGAATTCAAGATGCCCGCGCAAGGCACATCCGCCGAGCAGAAACAGATCATCGAGGACCTGCTCGTCAAGGGCGTCACCGGCATCGCGATCTCGCCTCGCGACCCTGCGAATCAGACCGACGTGCTGAACGGCGCCGCGGAATCCGTCAACCTCCTGTGCATGGACTCCGACGCTCCGCAGTCGAAGCGCCTGTGCTACGTCGGCACCGATAACTACAAGGCCGGACTCGCGGCCGGTGAGGAGATCAAGAAGGCCCTCCCGGACGGCGGCAAGGTGATCCTCTTCGTCGGCACGCTCGATGCTCAGAACGCCGCCGACCGCCGCAAGGGAATCGTCGACGCGGTCAAGGGCTCGAAGGTCCGGATCGTCACCACCCTCACCGACAATACCGACCACGCGAAGGCCAAGTCGAACGTCGAGGACGCGATGGTGAAGTACCCGGACGTCGCCGGGTTCATGGGACTCTGGAGCTACAACGGCCCGGCGATCGTCGAAGCGGTGAAGTCCGCCGGCAAGACAAGCAAGATCAAGATCGTTTGCTTCGACGAGGACGCCGCCACCCTGCAGGGCGTGAAGGACGGCGCGATCTCCTCGACCATCGTCCAGAAGCCATACCAGTTCGGCTACGAGTCGATGCGCATCCTGGCGGCGCTGGCCCGCAAAGAGGACGCGAAGATCCCCGAGAGCAAGATCATCGACACCGGCGTCCTGGTCGTGAACAACGACAACATCGACTCGTTCTGGGCCGATCTGAAGAAGATGACGGGGAAGGAATAGACTGCGGACTGCTGACCGCAGACTGCAGCGATGGGTCCCATGGGGCATGTGCGTCCCGTGGGACCCTTGTGACCCATGGAAAACACTCTCCCCACAACCTCACTCCGACCCCTGCTCCGGATGGAAGGCATCACCAAGAGTTTTCCGGGAGTACGGGCGCTCGACCGGGTGGACCTCGAGCTCTACCCCGGCGAGGTGCTCGGACTGATCGGCGAGAACGGCGCGGGGAAATCGACCCTCATGCGCATACTCGCCGGCGTCTACCCCGCAAACGAGGGGCGGATCCTGATCGACGGACAGCCGGTGCGCATCTCGAGCGTGCATGACTCCATGGCGCTCGGGATCTCGATCATCCACCAGGAGCTGAACCTGGCGGACAACCTCGACATCGCCACCAACATCTTCCTCGGCCGGGAGTTCACGGTGTCGCCGTTCAAGGTCGTCCGGAGCCGGGCGCTGGCTGACGAGGCGAAGAAGCTGATCGCCAGCGTCGGCCTCGACGCGCCGGTTACCACGCCCGTCGAGAAGCTCTCTCCCGGCCGGCAGCAGCTTGTGGAGATCGCGAAAGCCCTCTCGATGTCCGCGCGCATCCTGGTGCTCGACGAGCCGACAAGTTCGCTTTCGCCGAAGGAGGCGGAGAGCCTCTTCGCCGTGATGAGCAAGCTCAAGGCGGAGGGGGTGTCGATGATCTACATCTCCCACCGGCTGCCTGAGGTCGAGGAGATCTGCGATCGGGTGGTCGTGCTGAGGGACGGAAGTCGGGTCGGCGAACTGAAGCGCGGGGAGATATCGAGGGATGCCATGGTCCGCCTGATGGTCGGGCGCGACATCGCCAGGTTCTTCCCGGACGCCGGCAAGCGCCAGGGGGAGCCCGCCCTCGCCGTGCGGGGCTTCCGGCCGGCGGATGTCGAGGGGACGTTCGACTTCGCGGTCCGTCAGGGCGAGATCCTCGGGGTATTCGGCCTCGTGGGAGCGGGACGGACGGAACTCGCCCGCAGCCTGTTCGGGGTCGAGCCGTACTCCGGCGGAGAGGTGACGATATGCGGCCGGCCGGTGAACATCCGCAGTCCGCTCGACGCCATCCGCCACGGGATCGGCATGGTGCCGGAGGACCGCAAGTACCTCGGCGTGATACTGGAGATGGCGGTGAGAGAGAACATCTCGCTGCCCGACTTCTGCTCCGGGTGCTCGAAGATCGGATGGCTGGACGAACGGCGGGAGGCGCGCATCGCCGAGGAGCAGGTCAAGGCGCTCGATATCCGCACACCCGGACTCGCGCAGAACGTCGAGTTCCTCTCCGGCGGCAACCAGCAGAAGGTGGCGCTGGCGAAGTGGCTGGCCATCGGACCGAAGGTGCTGATCCTTGACGAGCCGACCAGGGGCATCGACGTCGGCTCGAAGAGCGAGATCTACCGCCTGATCCGCAGGCTCGCGGACGAGGGCCTCGCGGTGATCATGATATCCTCCGAGATGGAGGAGATACTCGGCCTGTCCGACCGGGTGCTGGTCGTCCACGAAGGGCGGCAGAAAGGCATCCTGGAACGAGAAGAGGCCGGCGAGGAAAGCATCATGCGCCTCGCCACGGGAGGGACGACATGAAGAAGATCCTCGGCATGACCATACTGCTGGTGGTCCTATGCGTAGCCATCAACCTGGCGAACGACCGCTTCATGAGCGCGGTGAACCAGCAAAACCTGACACGCCAGATCGCCCTCCTCGCGATATTCGCGATCGGCGAGGGCATCGTGATCCTCTCCGGCGGGATCGATCTGTCCGTCGGATCGGTGATCGCGTTCGCAGGCCTGTTCGTCGCATACGCCGTCAGCAGCTTCGGCATGTCTCCCTGGACCGCGAGCCTGATAGTGCTCGGGGTATGCGCCCTCATCGGACTCTCACACGGAGCGTTGGTAACCAAGCTCAAGCTCCAACCCTTCATCGTCACCCTCTGCTCGATGCTCGTGCTCCGAGGGCTCTCCCGCGGGCTTACCCAGGACGAGACGATGGGGTTCGGCGACAAGTTCGAGTCCTTCCGCAGGCTCGGCAACGGCGACTGGCTCGGCATCCCGACACCGGTCGTGATCCTGGTGGTCATCGCGATCATCGCTCACTTCTTCATGCGCTACACGGTCTACGGACGCTACCTCTATGCCATCGGCCGGAATCCCGACGCCGCGCGGTACTCCGGGGTCAAGGTCGATCGGATGCAGACGGGCGCATACCTCGCCTGCGCGCTCCTCGCGGGAGTCGCCGGAATCCTCCATGCCTCTTACACGAACTCCGTCCAGCCGGCGACCACGGGGAACGCCTACGAGCTCTACGCGATCGCGGCGGCGGTGTTGGGAGGATGCTCGATGCGCGGCGGCGAGGGAACGGTGTTGGGGATCGTCATCGGCGCAAGCGTCATGCGGGTAATGTACAATGGGATCATCCTCGTCGGCATCCCGACGTTCTACGAATTCGCGGTCATCGGCCTGGTGATCCTGATCGGCGTCGTGGCGGACGCCTCGGTCAAGCGGCGCGCGGCCCGAGTCTCCAAGTCCGCCAGACAACCGGCGAAAGCGTAGGTTGACTACGCGCAGGAGGGACACGGCATGGCAATCACTCTCAGCAGGGAGCAGTATCGAGAACTACTCATCAACGCGGCCACGGGAGCCTACATCCGGGAAGCGGTGGCTGAAGAGAGGAACAACCCGGATTTCCGGCGGTGTTGGGATGTTGTGAACCACCTCCTCGAATTCGCGAAGGAGTTCCGCTCCGAGGACATGACGATGCAGGTGGATGGCAAGCTGATCCTCAGCGATCACGTCGTGATGGAGGTCCATGGCGCCATCGAGGAGTTCCTGGAGGATGAGCTCTGGGCGCT
>CAYXOC010000061.1:0-17372 GCA_964466715.1 uncultured bacterium | reverse complement strand
TCGGAGACCGGTAACTCCGACGACCACTGGATGCGACCGTCGGGATTGGCGGTCTATTCAGACCGCAAAATCCCTCCTACGGATGGGAGGGAATCGCCCTCCGGCCGCGTAGGAGGAGTCTTCCGGTCGGAGACCGGTAACCCCGACCGCCCGGAGACCGCATGGCAGGAACCCCGCCGACGGAGGCGGGAAGTGGTACTGAGCTATACAATATGCAGTACGGCAACAGGTGAAGGGGCGAGGCCGAAGTCGTGGTCTCGCCCTTCGCTCGTCTGAGATGCCTGGTCTCCCTGGGGAAACGGGGGCAGGAGACGCCGGGCCGACCGCTGAACATGAGGGTATGAAGACCGCAATCCTGCTTGCCATAGCCATCATACTCGCAGCGTGCGCTGTATCGCAGGGGGCCGAACCGATGATCAGACCCGCGTTGAACGATCCTCCTCAGCCCGAGACCGCCGGCGTCCGTCCGTACGAGATGGAGGGCCGCACGGAGGACCGCGCGCCGCTCGTGGACTTCGAGGACCTCTCCGGCTGGACCGTCGAATGCCTCGACGGCGCGGATGCCGATCTGATCCGCAGCCGCGAGCAGCAGATGTGGGGTCGGTACGTCGGTAAGCTCGTCCACAAAGGGACATCCGCCGCGAGCCGCGTGATCCTCCGCCCGCCCGCGCCGATCCCCACTGCAGCAGCGGATTCCGATCCGCGATCCGAGGGCGGCTTCGACTGCATCAACGCCTGGATCTACTCCAACACCTGGGAGTGGGCGCCCGAGCCGGGCACGCCGTTCCTCGACGTCTCGATCCTCGTCAAGGACTCGAAGGGCGAGGAGCGCGCCGTCCATCTGGTCCGCACCCGCTGGAAGGAGTGGTGGCTCGCCCATCGGAAGGTCGATGCAGCCGCCCTCGCGGCCGGGCCGCTCAGCTTCTCGGGGATCGAGGTCCGGGGGATGTCGAACTCCGAGCCGCGGACGATCTACCTCGACTCGATCTATTTCTACAAGGAGAACCTCCGGCCGCTTAAGTACGACTCTCGGCCAAAGCGCAACCTGACGCCCTTCAAGGGCCAGGACCAGGGTCTCAACATCGGGCCGGGCACGCTTCCGTTCCCGACGCGCGAGGAGACGATTCTCCCGATGAGCTTCACCGAAGGCGCGAACGCGGTCAAGGAGATCGCAGACGGCGTCTTCGAGTTCTCGTGCGTCGGCAAGGACTGCCGGGTGAAGTACATCTGGGAGCCGAAGACCGGCGCGCTCGACGAGATTGCCGCATACGTGAACGACGTCAAGGTCTCCCGGCCGATGGTCGGCGGCGGAGTGATGTTCGGCGGCGGTGTGCAGAAGGGTCGGGCCGTCGAGGTCGGGTTGTCGAAGGACCACGTCTTCGGTCGCTTCGCCCAGACGACCGACAAAGGCGAAGTGATCTACGTCGACTATACCCTCCGCATCTGGGGAAAGTCGCTGGTGGTCGATGTCATCGCCGCCTCGACCGGCGCTGAGGGTTTCTCGCTCGGCGAGATCCATGACGTCGAGAACCCGCGGCTCGTCACGGTCCCCTGGATCACCGTCGGCGGCGGGGGCAATCCGAAGGTGCTCTGCTCGGGCAAGCCCGAGTCGCCGATATTCACCTCCGTCTGGGTCGACTGGTATCGCTCGAACGCCTCCTCCATGTTCTCGAAGGAGTGGGTCCAGCCGGACTCCGCGAAGATCAACGGCGGAGTGACCTACTCGCCCAAGACCGACGGCAACCGGAACGAACTCTACGAGCGCATCTTCCTCACCGTCTCGCCGACCTTCGAGGAGGTCCTGCCGACTATCGCCAACCCCGTCGGGGAGAACGCGCATATGGCGAAGGACCGGCTCTGGCAGGAGAGTTGGGGCCCGCAGGACTTCGAGAAGGAGCACGAGCGCTCGAGGATGCTCCGATCCTACGGCATCGACAAGCTCATCCAGTGCAACCACGAGATCAGTTGGCGGGACGGGGGAGAGAGCTTCACCCTGCGCACGAAGGCCGCGCCGAAGAAGGGTGGGGACGAGGCGCAGAAGAAGTACGTCGCCGCGCAGAAGTCGCTCGGCTGGCTTTCGGGCCTCTACACGAACTACACTGACTACGCGCCGGTGAACGAATACTGGAACGAGGACCACGTCCAGCTCACGTCCGAGGGCGAATGGCGTCCGGCGTGGCCGAGGTGTTACGCGCTCAAGCCGTCGCGCGCGGTGGAGTGGGAGGCGAAGCTCGCGCCGATCATCAAGCAGAAGTTCGACTCCAACACCGGCTACACCGACGTCCACACCGCCGTCTCTCCGTGGCAATACTGCGACTTCGACGCCCGAGTGCCCGGCGCAGGGACATTCGCCGCGACGTTCTACGCCTACGGGGAACTGCTCCTGAACGACAAGAAGGTCTACGGCGGCCCGATCTTCTCCGAGGGGACGTACCAGTGGCTCTACGCGGGGCTCGCGGACGGCAACTATGGCCTCTGCTACGGCGGGCCCGATCCGGCATCCGAGCCGCTCAACGTCGCGTTCGACCTCTACCAGATCCACACGAAGGAATGCGACATCGGGATGCCCTGGACGGGCGGATTTCTGAAGTCGCCGGGGTGGAACTCACCGGAGAGGATCGATGCGAGCATCGACCACTTCATCGCGGCCACGATGGCATACGGGCACCTCGGCTGGCTGGTCGAGGAGGGGCACGGCATCGAGCGCACCTGCCGGTCGTACTACATGCTCCAGCAGCTTCAGTCGCGGTATGGCCTCCGGCGCCCGAAGAAGATCGAGTATGCCGACGCGCAGGGCAAGTGGCTCACCGCGTCCCGGGCGATCGCCACCGACGTGATCAAGGAGTCTCGCCTCCACGTGCTCTACGAGAACGGCCTCGACCTCTACGTCAACGGCTCGGAGGGGAATTGGGTGGTTCGGGGCAAGGTCCTCCCGCCCTGGGGATGGTATGCGGTCCACGGCAAGGACTTCGAGGAGTACTCCGCGTTGGTAGACGGCCGGCGGATCGACTGGGTGAAGT
This sequence comes from uncultured bacterium, assembly GCA_964466715.1. Lineage (GTDB taxonomy): Bacteria > Armatimonadota > UBA5829 > DTJY01 > DTJY01 > CAYXOC01. The sequence goes on along the minus strand of CAYXOC010000061.1, from coordinate 14,352 downwards.
CGCCGGAATACGAGTTCCTCGACGGGCGGGGCGTCCGCACGACGCACGGCGGGCTCTCCGCGAAGGGCTCGATCGCGGTCCGGCGGTCGAAGAGCTCGGTCGAGGTGATCGACATCTACGGCAACGACTGGATCGGCGTGCAGGTGAAGGGCAGGGGGACGTGCACCGCCTTCGATCCTGACGGGAAGAGTCTCGGTCCGGCTGAGGCGCGCTTCACCTCCGACGGCATGGCGTGGATCAAGCCGGTCAAGGGCGCGCGCAGTTACAGGATCACCGTGATCTCCCGCAAGCCGAATCCTGCGTTTCGGATCACTCTCGACCGAGCGACCGTTGTTGCGGGCGACAAGCTCTCCATCAGGCTGAGCACGACGGATGCCAGGTGGCAGGGGCGAGAAATCGTCATCACTGCCGTCGGAGATCAGTCGGGCAGCGCGATCGAGCCGCACACCTTCCGTCTCGGCTCTCCGTCGGGGGATTTCGCCGTGAGCGTCACTGCGCCGAATACCCTCACCCTCGGGGAGATACTATGGGTGAAGATCGAGGCGCCGTGGGCGGCGGGATCGGTGGACGGAGAGGCATGGTGCGCGCTCACCGTGGCCCCGGCCTTCGATGTCTCCGTCAGCAGGATATCGGGAAACCGATTTGCCCTGAAGTGGCGGAACAACACGATCAGCCGGAAGAACCCGTCCGTCAGGCTGCTCCTCAAGTCTGCCGATTCGCGCTTCGGCCTGGAGGACGAGGTCACTGATGGTACGGAGCACACGTTCACCATCGTGCCTCCGAAGGAGATCAAGGATGCGAATGAGACGCTTGTCGCGGAGTTGGCTGCCGGCTCGATTCGGATGACCCGCGAGTTCCCGATCAAGGCGGTTGTGGATTACCCGACGGTCTGGGCGGTCGACGCATCGACGCGCTTCGTCACGGGCCTGGCGTTTCGCGGGAAGGCCGAGGTGCTGGGGCTCGGCTCCGGCGCGTCGTTCGCCTACCAGAGCATCACGTCCGGCGGCGTGACGAAGACCGGCATCTTCTCCCATCCGCCGTACCAGGGCGGGGTGGGGTACGCGTACGGCATCAGTGAGCCGATCGACATCCCGAACATGCAGTGCAGCTTCCGATGCTTCATCGGCATCAAGGACGGCGGGGATGTCTCGGACGGCGTGCTCTTCAAGGTGATCGCGATCGATGAGGCCGGCAAGGAGCATCCGCTGGTCGAGCAGCTCTGGGCCGAGCGGAAGTGGAAGGAGATCTCCGCCAACCTCTCCGCATTCCAGGGAAAGAAGATCCGCCTCAAGTTCATCGCCGACGTCGGCCCGAAGGACAACTCCAGCGCCGACTGGGCCTCCTGGGGCGAGCCGCGGATCACGACGAAGCAGCCCCTCATGCGCGTGGAAGTCGGCGCGAAGTGAGCGCCCCAAAGACCATCCAAGTGACGAGTGAGCGGTGCGGCCAGGGTACCGCTCATTCGTCACTGTGACTGTACGCTCGTCCTGCGCGTTTCGAAGAGGTGCGGCGCGACCGCCTTGCGGATCTCCTCGATGATCAGCACGCTCGATGATATCGCGATCACCAGCGCCCACTCGTGCACCGCGAGCGACCTAGTCTCGAAGATGCGCTGCATGAACCCCACCTCGACCGCCGCTACCTGCAGGAGGAACGATATCCCTACTCCCGCGAGCACCAGCGGATTCGAGAGGAACCCGAGCCGGAAGATCGACTGCACCGGCGAGCGCGCGTTGAACGCGTTGAAGAGCTGGAAGATCGCCAGGGTAGCGAATGCCATGGTCCGAGCGGTGTCGAGATCGTCCGCTCGCATTGAGTAGTAGAAGATGCCGACCGTTCCCGCGGTCATGATGGCGGCGATCGTGCCCATCCGCCACAGGGAGCGCCTCGTCACAACCGGCTCGCGCGGGTCTCTCGGCGGCTGGCGGAGGACGTCGCCCTCCTTCGGCTCGACGGAGAGCGGCGCGGTCGAGAATCCGTCGGTCACGAGGTTGACCCAGAGTATCTGGACCGGCAGGAGTGGCAGCGGGAGTCCGGCGACGATCGCCACAATGAACGTCAGCACCTCGCCGGTGTTTGTTGAGAGGAGATACTGCACGACCTTGCGCAGGTTGGCGAAGATCGTGCGTCCTTCCTCGACGGCGCCGATGATCGTGGCGAAGTTGTCATCGGAGAGCACCATGTCGGACGACTCGCGGGCGACGTCGGTGCCGGTGACGCCCATCGATACACCGATGTCCGCGCGCTTCAGGGCGGGTGCATCGTTCACGCCGTCGCCGGTCATCGCGACGATGTGTCCCTGCTTCTTGAGAGCCTGCACGATGCGGTATTTGTGTTGCGGATCGACGCGGGCGAAGACGGAGATGCGCCCGATCCGGCGCTCGAGTTCCTCGTCGGACATGCGCTCAAGCTCGCGCCCCGTCACCGTCTCACCCGAGTTGAGGATCATCAGTTCATCAGCGATGGCGCGGGCGGTATCCGGATTGTCGCCCGTTATCATGATCACACGGATGCCTGCCTGCTTCGCCTTGCGGACTGCATCAAACGCCTCCGGCCTCGGCGGATCGATCATCCCGAAGAGGCCGAGGAACGTCATGCCTGACTCGACGTCGCCCCGGTGCAGGTGGTCCTTGTCGGTGGGCGCATCCTTGCAGGCAACCGCGAGGACTCGATACGCCTGAGCCGCCAGATCGTGGTTCGTCTGCATGATCGCGTCCCGCCTGGCATCCGGGAGGTCGCACATGCCGAGGACCACCTCCGGCGCGCCTTTGACGTAGATCGCGTTCCGTCCGCCGTCGGTACGGTTCAGCGTCGCCATGTACTTCAGGTCCGACTCGAACGGCAGCTCGTCGATGCGCGGGTAATCCTCGTCCAGGCTTGGCTTCCGTATGCCTGCCTTCCGAGCCGCGACCACCAGGGCCCCTTCCGTCGGATCGCCGGTGATGATCCACTGGCTGTCGCGCTCGACCAGATGCGAGTCGTTGCAGAGCGCAGCGGCGGTGAGCAGCCGCACGAGGTCGGGATGCTCGTTCGGATCGACCGGAGTGTCGTCGGTGAGGAATTCCCCCTCCGGGCGGTAGCCCTCGCCGGTGATCGTGTAGCCGCCGTCAGGTGTGCAGCACGTGCGGACAGTCATCTCGTTCTGGGTGAGCGTGCCGGTCTTGTCGGTGCAGATGACGGTCGCGGAGCCGAGCGCCTCGACGGCGGGGAGCTTCCGGATGATCGCGCGCCGACGAGCCATGCGTTGGACTCCGACGGCCAGCACGATGGTCACGATCGCGGGGAGCCCCTCCGGGATGAACGAAACGGCGACCGCGACCGCCGTGAGGAAGAGCGTATAGATGGTGAACCCGCGCAGGATGCCGATACCGACGAGGAGGAGCGCGATGAGCGATCCGATGACCCCCAGCAGGTTGCCGATCTGCGCGAGCTTCCGCTGGATCGGCGTCTCGTCGGCCGGCGCTGCCTGAACCTCGCTGGCGATGCTCCCGGTGACCGTGTTCACGCCGGTAGACGTCACGACGGCGGTCCCTCTCCCGGAAGCGATGATCGTGCCCGCGTAGATCATGTTGTCCCTGTCGGCGATCGCGATGTCGGCGGGGAGCGGATCGGTATGCTTATCCACCGGGACGGACTCCCCGGTGAGCGCCGCCTCCTCAGCCTTGAGGCGCACGGCCTCGATCAGCCTTGCGTCCGCCGGCACTCGGTCGCCTGCGACGACACGGATGATGTCCCCGGGAACGACGTTCTCCGAGGGTATGGATATCTCGTCGCCCGCGCGAACGACCTGGGCGGTCGGCGCCGCCATCTGCTTGAGGGCTTCGAGCGCCTTCTCCGCCCGGTACTCCTGGGTGAAGCCGATGATCGCGTTGAAGATCACGATGAAGAGGATAACGCTCCCGTCGATCACCTCTCCGAGCGCAAAGGAGATCGCCGATGCGAGGAGGAGAATATAGATCAGCGGGCTCCGGAACTGCTCCAGGAACTTGATGACGGGGCTCTGCTTCTGCTCACCGGCAAGGATGTTCGGCCCATAGATCCTGAGGCGTTCCTCCGCCTCCGCCGGGGTGAGCCCATCGGGTGTTGCGCCGATCTCTCTCATCACCTCTTCCCAGGGCTTGGCGTGCCAGTTGCTCGATTCGACGGTCATGCGCTTGTCCTCGTTTGTCCTGAGAGTTCACTTGATGGATTATACCCGCCGTCTATCGAGGCGCGCGCGGGGAGGGGGATTCAAGGCATGGAGTGATGGAGTAATGGAGTGATGGAGTAATGGGGTATTGGGAACCCACCACTCCATCACTCCGGTATCGCTTCGTCCTACGGCGCCTGCTTGGCGACCTCGTGGATGTCCGCTGCGGGGAGGATGATCTGCGTCGAGTTATTGTACCAACTCGAACTGCCCGCGGCGGCCGGGAGCTGTCTCATGACTACCAGACCTGCGAACGCTCCGTCGATCGTGAAGACGCTTGCGCCCATATCGAGGCCCTGATCGGGGATCGAGAAGAACCGGGGCTTCTCCACGATGGTCTCGATGCGGTCGAGCGATGCGGCCACCGCCCGGTTCGCTGCGGTTCCCTGACGGGAGAGCGCCAGGACGTTGTCGAGCAGTTCGGGCTTCGATCCCTTCGCAAGATCGATCGCGGTGAGCGGCTTCTCCGGCTTGGTTGTTGCGCGGAGGAAGGCCAGATCCAGTTCCTTGTCGCGCAGGACGACGGTCGCGGGGATCTCCTGCCCGTTCCCGAGGAGGATCTTCACATCGGTGATCTCCGTCGATATCTTGTACTTGTCCGCCTCTTCGCCCAGGAAGTCGGCCATAGACTCGTCAGGGCTGATCTCGGACAAAGGCGTGACGACCAGCCCCGCACCGTCGATGACGAGCGCATTTGCCTCGACCTTGTCCTCCTGAGGCGGAGACTGCTCTCCCTCATAGGTCACGGTCGTCTTGATCACGAGTTGCGCGGTCACGATCGCGTCCTGCCATTTAGCGACCACCGCGCGCCCGGCCTTGGCCAGCTCGTCCGCCGACGCCGGCAAGATCGATGCGCATATGAGTGCCGCGAGCGCGGACACCAGCAGAATCCTCTTGAATCCCATGTTTCTCTGTCCTTTCTCGACCGATATCAGTTCGACGCCCAGCTCGGCTCCATCTCGACATACATGTCGGTGACGCCGCGTCTTACCCTGAGGATGACACACTTCGGTTTGGCGACGGCAATCTCCTTCATGCGCGTCTCGAAGCCCTCGACATCCGTGACTTCCTTCCCATCGAGCCCGACGATCAGGTCACCGGTCATCAGCCCTCCGAGAGATGCCCAGCCTCCCTGGCTGACACTATCGACGATGACGCCTTTCTGATCCTGGGGCCACTTGTAGGCCACGCGATCGAAGAAGCTGATGTCTCGGGCGATGAACTCGAATGTGTCATCCCGATACTTCTTCATCTCCCGAACGAGTTGGGGCGAGGCCACAAGCTCGACGGGGATTGTCATCTCCTTGCCGTCCCGCACTATGCCCAGTTCGGCGGTCGTGCCGATTCGGTACTGTCTGACCATCGCCGGGAGCACTTCCACATCCTCCGGCTGCGATGCGGGGATCGGCGCTCCGTCGAGCGTCAGGATGATGTCGCCGACCTTCAGTCCGGCCTTCTCGGCCGCCGTGTTCGGGTACACCTGTGTCACGCGGACTCCCGTCTTGCCCTTCATGCCGAGGGCCTCCGCGATGTCGCGGGTGAGCACCTGCACGGCCGCGGGGAGCCATGCCTTCCGGACTTCGAGCCCGGGGTCCTGCAGTTCTTGCCTGCCCAGCTTCACGACAGTCAGGAACTGGTTCGAGCCTTTCTCGAATGTGACGACGGTCGGCACCGGCTCGGTCTTGCCGGCGGTGATCTCGTCGGTGATCCGCCTGAGGTCGTTGAGGTTCTTGACCGGCTTGCCCGCGACCGACACGATGATATTCCGCTCGGACAGCGCCGGCTTCGCGCTGCCCGCCGGTCCGCCCGGTCCGACGCTCGTTACGAGGACGCCTTCCTTGCCCGGGCGCTTCAGTTCCTTGGCCTCGAAGAACGTAAGGTTGCTCGCGCAGATTCCCCACTCCTTGAACTCGCGCGGCTTCGACATCGCCTCTTCACGATCGATCGGCGTGACCTTCAGCGATACCTGCTTGCCGTCCCGCAAGACGACCGCTTCGACCTCCTTGCCGGCCGGCAGCCCCATGAGGAAGTGGTTGAACACCGGGACCTGCTCGCGGTGGCGAACGTTCGCCTGCTGACCGGCGATGCTCAGCAGGATGTCACCCGGGAGGAAACCTGCCTTCTCCGCTGGTGATCCCTCGACGGTCCCGCCGATAAGCACGCCGGTTGCGTGCCCCGACGTCTTGAGGAGTGGCTGAGTCATTAGCCCGAGCCAACTGCGTCTGACCTTGCCGAACTTGATGATCTGCTCTGCGATCTCCTTCGCGAGGTTGCCGGGGATCGCGCCGCTTAGGCCAAGACTGATCTCGTTGATGCCGACTATCCGTCCTAGGCTGTCCACAAGCGGCCCACCCGAGTTTCCCCCGTAGATAGCTGCGTCGTGTGCGATCCAGCGCACGATCGACCCCACGCTCTCTCCGTCGAGCACGAGGTCGAGCCAGGCGAGCTGCGCCGGCATGACCAATTCGGTGTTGCTGACCACTCCCATCGTTACCGACTGCGAGAAGGCCATCGGACTGCCCATCGCGAACACGCGGTCGCCTACCTTGAGCTTCGACGAGTCTCCGAACTTCGCGACGGGGAACTCCTGCTTCTTCGTCGGCTTCAGCTTGATGACGGCGATGTCCGAAAGGGGATCGGTCCCCACCAGTTCGGCTTCCATCTCCGACTTGTCCGAGAGCATGACGGTTATGAGCTTCGGGCGGCCGGCCACGTGGTGGTTCGTCACGATGTGGCCTTCCCTGGTGATGATGACGCCGCTCCCGACCGTCTCGATCTTGATCTCGCGTCCCTGGTCGTACTCGACCGCTACGACGCTGATCTTGACGAGCGCGGGCTTCACCGCGGAGACGGCGGTGTCCACAGCCAGCCGCAAGCTGTCGATCTCCTTCGGCTCCGCTGCGAAGGCGCTCGATGAGAGGAGGACGCTCAGGACTGCGAGCGCGATCAGGATGGATCTGGTGCCGATACGTATTGCCACGGATCAGTGACCTCCTGGTAGGTGCTGTGAAACCGGTAGTGGTACTACGACAAGAATAGTCGCCGAGCCGCCGAAAGTCAAGCGGTAGTCGTACATTCAACCGGCCTGAGGACTAGACACCACGGAGGGCCACGGGGTTGCGGAGCAAGCGCTATGTATGAAAACACCCGGTCCGAAGTAGATCGGACCGGGTGCGAATGGCGGATGTCTGATTGGTAGCGTGGCGGGTCTATCCCCGGATCACGTTGAGGATCGCTTCCGTCAGCGCGGCGTATCCCACATCGAGATCAGCGCCGATGTGAATCCGGAGCACGCGGCAGCCGTTATCCCGCAGGGAAATGAAGTCGCCCATCGCCTGAGCGTCCTTCAGCACGCCGAACGAGTAGACCTCGCCGGGGATGGGGACATCCTGCGCGTCGTCAGCGGTGATCTGGATGAAGAGACCGGTGTTCGGCCCGCCCTTGTGGAACTGGCCGGTCGAGTGAAGGAACCTGGGGCCGTACCCGGCCGTCGTCGCAGCCTGCAGCTTCTGCTGGAGACCCTTACGGATCGTCTGCAGCGCGGCATCGACTGCATCCGTCCGGTTGGTGAACGCCATCAGCGCGATGTAGTTCCCCGGCTCGAAGCGCCGGAGATGAGCGTCGATCACCGATTCCACCGATACCTCCGCGTATGGGCCGCTCTCGCGGATGCCGTTCAGCGCCTCGGCCGTCGCATCGTCGGCATAGGCGGTCAGGACGCCGCTCTCTGCGAGCTTGGTCTGTGCGGGCAGTGCGGACTTCTGCTTGTACTCATCGATCAGCTCGCCCGTGATCTTCTTGCTGCTCGCCACATTCGGCTGATCGAACGCGTTCACGGCGAGGAAGGCGCTCGCCACCGCCGTTGCGATCTCCCAGCGGAAGTACTCCCGGCCGAGATCGAGCAGGTCGTCGATCTCGATGGTCACCACCGGATGCCCGGCCGCCGAGAGCATCTCGACTTTCTGGTCGAGCCCGGTCTCTGTGGTGGTCTTGAGCTTGGTATATACGAACAGTCGGTCGGATGAGTAGTCCTCCGGGAGGCCGATCGGTTCGCTCTCGACCGGCAGCACGCCCTGGCCGTTCTTCCCGGTGCTCTCAGCGACCAATTGTTCCACCCAGTAGCCGAAGCTGCGGATCTCAGGCGCGAACACGAGCGTCATCTTGTCGCGGCCACGGAGGGCGCACTCCGCCATGATCGCGCCGAGCGCCACGCCGGGGTTGTTCCGGGCCGGATGCTGGTCGCCGCACGCCTCCATCATCTTGCGCGCGCTCTCCAGGAGGCCCTTCACGTCGACGCCGATCAGCGCCGCCGGAACGAGCCCGAAGTACGATAGCGCCGAGTACCGCCCGCCGATGTCCGGCATGTTGAGGAACACCTTGCGGAATCCCTTGGCCTCGCCCTCGCCGGCCAGCCAACTTCCCGGATCGGTGATGGCGATGAAGTTGCCGCCGTTCGGGAGCTTGTCGAAGAAGTACTGGTACGCCGACTTCGTCTCGATCGTCCCGCCGGATTTGCTGGAGACGACAAAGAGAGTCTTCGCGAGGTCGATCTGCGCCTCGATGTCGAGCACCGCCTGGGGAACGGTGCTATCGAGCACGAAGAGCTTCGGGAAGCCCGGCTTGCTGCCGAATGTGAGGTAGGAAACCTCCGGGCTGAGGCTGCTCCCGCCCATGCCGAGCACGACGACGGACGTGACGCCGGAACCGACGATCTCCTGCGCGAAGCCGGTCAGTTCCTCGACACGGTTCATCATCGTGGAGGCGACGGTGAGCCACCCGAGGCGGTCAACCAGTTCCTTCGTCCCGACGGGCTGCTTCCAGGGCGTCGGATCCTTCGCCCACATCAGGCGGCTGAACTGCTGGCGGTCCCAGGAGTCGAGCGCGGCTTCGACGATCGGCCGACACTCACCGAGGGTCGCCGTGAATGCGCCTGCGCCGGTCCCGTATGTGACCTGGTCGGAATTCTGGTTCATGTTGTTCTCCATCGGATTGATATACCCGGATATTCTACCCGAAGTCGCGAGCATTCGGCAACTTGCCGGACATATCGGTGTCCCATTGTGTGGTGGGAGGAGTGATGCCGTTCGGGAGAGAATGCAGGTGTTGTGGGCATCGCGGTTCAGGTACGAGCAAGATCGACGAGTAGGAGGCTGCTATGAATATGCCATTCGGCGAGATCAAGGACAAAGTGCTGGAGGTCCGCTTCTCATCGGCGGATTACTCCATCGCGACGGTGCTGAGCGCCATCAGAGAGCATCTCGATGTACTGGAGGAGATCGGCGTGACGTTCCTCGGCGCGGCGACGGAGGTCCACACCGGGCCGACTCCGGTCTTCCGGCCGACGGATATCAAGGCGTGCTTCGAGTACACCGGCTCGGGCGACGGCAGGGTCTGCCTCGAGCGCGCGTACCAGGTCGTTTGGAAGGGAATCGTCAGCACGTTCCCCGACGAGAACGAGTGGGCCGAGGCGAAGGCGAGCTTCGGGCAGTTCATCCTCGCCCAGGCGGACCTGCTCCGGGCAAGGACGGAGAGCGCGAAAGAGTGATTCGTGATCCGTGATGCGTGATGGACCGAGTTCCTCACTCATCACTCACTCATCATGCCCCGCATATGCGCAGACTTGCACCATATCTGATAGTCTTGATTCTCCTGGCCGCCATGCTGACGCCTGCGTGGGCTGTTGACGCGCGTCTGAGGTGGGTCGAGGTCGATATCTCGCCCCACGGCAACGGGTGGGCCGACGTCGTTTACAAGATCCGCTGGCAGGTCAACAGCGGCCAGATGCACGGTTTCTACTTCGAAGGCTTGGACCGCGCGACGCCGGAGTTCTCGCTCGCCGGCTCGAATGCCCTCGATGACCGGGGCCGGCGCTACCCTCTCGATATCACCGAGGTGTCGGCCGGCAAGTACGATGTCGTTCTCGCCAACGGACGAGGTATCGGGCCGGGGGAGGTCACGTACATCGTCGTGTACAAGACCGACCTTTCCGGCGCGGGGATGCTCGACTATACCGATAGCGAGTTCGGCAGGCTGGTCGTCTTCAATTGGGCGCCGGTCGAGTGGGACCAGCCGCTGGAGCATCAGACCGTCTATCTTCACTACCCGATCCCCGTGGACGGCAGAGAGGTCACCCAGGAGCGCCTCCAACAGGTCGGCTTCCGCACCGAGAGGTTCGTCAACGAGCGCTACCTCATCAGCTACTACGGGCAGGAGTATGCCGGCAAGCACTGGCTCACCGTGCGCTTCCACAGGAACGACATCCCCCCGCGCTACAACATGCGCATCCAGACCTACGTCATCGACAAGTTCTTCCCGGACCTCCACACGGGTGAGTCGGGTTCCGAGCCGCCCATACCAGGCGGCCGTGAGATTGACGAGCCGGGCGGTCTGAATCCCGTGGGTGTGGTCTTCGCATTCGTGCTCGGCGCGGCGCTGGTCGCGGTCGGCGTACTCCTGGTGAGGGCGAAGTATGTTGCTTACTCGGCGGCTGCTGCGGAGATGGACAACATTCGCTGGGACCGGGCCGACTGGGCGCCGCCGAAGATCAAGGTGAGCAGCTTCCGGCAGGAGGGCAAGATCGCCGATCTCCACCCGATCGAGGCGGCGTTCCTTCTCGACATCCCGGTGAACAAGATCCTGGCCGCCATCGTGCTCGAGCTCGAGCGGCGGGGGCTCTTCAAGATCCTTGCGACCGATCCTCTGCGCGTGGAACGGCTCTATCCGATAGGCGTCCTGCCGGACAAGCTCTATGAGGACATGATGTGGAACGCCGTCCGGGACGAGGGCCGGCTCGACGACAACGAACTGAAGGCGGTGGTCGAGCAGATCGCCGAGAACGTCCAGGCGAAGTGCTGGGACTGCGACCTCGAAGCGACGAAGGAGTACTACCGCAAGCAGATCAAGGAGCAGTTCGAGGCGGTGCAGGCCGGCGGTGATCTCGACGGCACGTACGACTCGTGGGGGCACAGCTACTATCGCTACTACCCGCACTACTTCTACGGATCGTCGCACGGACGGGAGAGCCAGGTCGAGAAGGGCATCGAGAAGCAGATGCCCGCGCGGGGGACGCCCACTGCGGCGATAATCCGGGCGGACGCATGTCACTCCGCCTGCTACGTGCACACGGCCTGTCACGATGCCTGCCATGATGCATGTCATTCGGCTTGCCACTCCGCGTGTCACTCGGCCTGCCATTCGGCTTGTCATTCCGCCTGCGTGAGCGGAGGTGCGCATTGACCATGTGTCCCGTGACCGACCTCCGCTGGATCGACGGCTTCGTGAAGAACATCCGTCCGCACGTCTTCGTCCGGAACCGCGACAAATTGCTCATCCTGATGCCGAACCAGGCGTATTACCTTAACGAGACCGCCATCTACTTGCTGAGCCGCACTCTCGCCGGTGAGCCGATTCGCCGCGTGATCCCGAAGGCGTACCAGACCGAAGAGCGCCTTCGGGAGATCAACGACTTTTTCTGCGATGTCCGGGCGCTCGTGATCGGATGTCTGCATGAGGGGCACGGGAGACGCGCCGTCGAACACATCCCGTTCAGCCGGAAGGGGAGCCTCCTTCCGGTGCTCAGCGAGATAGCGATTACGTATCGGTGCAACCTGGCATGTCGGTTCTGCTATGCAGGGTGTAGTTGCAGGAAGAGCGCGCCTCATGAGGGAGGGGTCGGCAGTGTCGAGCGACTCCCTTCCTGCGGTGAAGATCCCACCCAAATACCCCCGCCCCGTAGCGGGGAGGGTCGGGGAGGGGTCTCCGGCGGCGAGATGACCGCTCGGGAGATCGAGACCGTCCTGCGTCGGATCAGGCATGAGGCTGAGGTGCCGAGCGTCAGCTTCACCGGCGGTGAGCCGACGGTCCGTGATGATCTGCCGAAGTTGATTCGCTGGGCGGTTCGCATCGGGCTGCGGGTGAACCTCATCACCAACGGCACGCTCCTGACCGACTCGCTTGCCAGGGAGTTGAAGCGCGCCGGGCTGAGGAGCGCGCAGGTCAGTGTCGAGGGGCCGAACGCCGAGGTGCACGACGCACTCACCGGGGTCGATGGATCGTTCGAGCGGACGATCAACGGCATCAGTGCGTTGAAGGGGCAGGGGATCTACGTCCACACTCACACGACGATCAACCGGCTGAACGCAGAGCACGTTGCGGGGATGCCGGCGCTGGCGAAGTCGCTCGGCCTGCCGCGTCTCTCGATGAACATGGTGATGCCGTGCGGGAGTGCCGGCACGGGTGAGACCGCTCTCCGCTACGCCGAGATCGGGGAAATGGTCCGGCTCGTGAAGCGCGCGGCCAGAGACATCGGCATCGAGTTCATGTGGTACTCGCCGACACCCTACTGCATGTTCAACCCGATCGCCGGCGGGCTCGGCGGGAAGGCGTGCGCGGCCTGCGACGGACTGCTCAGCGTCGCGCCGAACGGAGATGTGCTTCCTTGTTCGAGTCTCGCCGATCCGGTGGGGAACATCCTGCATCAGCGCTTCGACGAGGTTTGGAACTCCGAGCGCGCGCTCTACTATCGGAACCGGGAGTATGTGCCCGACGACTGCCGATCTTGCACACATCTCGATCTCTGCAGCGGCGCCTGCCCGATCTATTGGGATGCGTTCGGCTGCGAGGAGTTAGCCGCAAGGAGTAAGGAGTAAGGGGAGACCCGGTCAGGATCACTCATTGCCCGTTAGGATAGCCCATGTCTGAGAACAAGCTGCGATTCCTGATAAAGCCGAATATGTCGATGAGCGACCGGATGATGTGGATCGGGGGCCTGTTGCTCGCGGGCTTCGTGATCCAACTTGCCGTCTCACCGATCCTCGGATGGCTGGTCTTCCTCGCAGGATGCGCGCTCGGCATCATCGAGAGCAAGTCCACCAAGCCGGCCGTCGGCAGGAAGGGCGAGTGGTCTACCACTACGATCGAGGAACTCGAGCGCATCGAGAAGCTATCGAAGGAGATCCGGGACTGGCGCGAGCAGAGGACCACGTTCAGCCCGATCACCGGCGGCGGATGTGGGACGTTCCTGCTCGGCCTCATCTTCCTGTTCGTCTCAGCCCTCATGATTGCCGTGGTCGTAGATGGCACGACCGACTTCGGTCTCATGATGAGCAGGATCTTCGCGCCGCCGATGAGAGGCGGGTTCGTCACCCCGATCTGGGTGGCCGATGTCCTAGCGCTCTTCATCCCCATATGGCTCTCTGGTTCACTTGCCGCATGGGAGCCGCCCGAACTGCCGAGGAAGGTGCGCTATCTGCTGGAGATCTACCGTCGGTACAAGCCTCAGCCGGAACTGGAGTTCCTCCCGAGCCTCTACGTGCAGGGGAAGGACGGTCTCGCCGTGCCCACCGACGCCCGGCTGATGATCAAGTTCAAGGATGCGCCGAAAGAGTTCATGGGTGTCCAGGTGCAAGTTTCGCTCAACGACGTCCAGGGCAGGAAGTACCCCTATGCCTACTCGGTGCTGCTCGCAAAGAAGGAGTTCGGCCTGATCGACAAGGCCAAGCCGTACCTGAAAGAAGGCGAGATCGGGATCATGCGTGAGATCTTCGGTTCGGCTGCCGAGAAGAAGGAGCTCGCCCACACTCAGTTCGCGGGCTCGATCGCCGAGACGGAATCACAGGAAGACGTAGACGTCGTAGTCGTACGCCAGATCGCCACCGGTCAGGGATACCATACCTCCGAGGACGAGGCGCTCGAAGTGATCTCCGATGCCCTCAACCTCGCCCAGCTCGTGCTGAAGTCCTAGAGCGCGTTCCAAGAGTGTCGTAGGAGTTTTCACCGAGATTCATCGGTAGCAGAATGAAATGGCGCTGCCGACGCATCTCCGTAGGGAACGGACGCTGTCCCGTTCCGTGGGTGTGGGCATGCAACGACGGAACGCGACGGTGGGCGTTCCCTACGTGGATACCCGAGGGGCTTCGGTAGCGACGTTCGCACAAACCGCGAACTCTGTTTGCGAAGCATCCAGCGCCCCGTAGGAGGAGTCTTACGGGCGGTTTTCGCCCGGGAACTCCGACGTCGGGATTAGCATCGTCCCTTCGACAGGCTCAGGACAGGCATTCACCAACGCAAAATCCCTCCGACACAGGTCAGGTACCCTCGCTCGTCCGCTCCTCGGCTTGACCTTCCTGCGCCGTTGTGGGCATAATGTGTCCGGAAATACCGGG
>CAYXOC010000060.1:0-18025 GCA_964466715.1 uncultured bacterium | reverse complement strand
TGGAAGCCGCTCCTACGATACACCGGTTCATCGCGGCTGGGAAGCCGCTCCTACAACACTCTTCCGGGGTCTACTTCTTCTGCAGCGCCTTCACCCGCGCCTGAGCATGCTCTAGATCCGCGCCCTTCAGACCCAACTTGATCGCACGCTGGTAGCACACCTGTGCCGTCTTCGGCATCGGCACTCGATCGGCCGCCTGCGCCCTCGACAGCCAGTAGCCGGGGTTGTCCGGGTCGAGGTTCGTCAGCCGCTGAGCCATCTTGTACTCATCCCTCGGGCGTCCGGCCTCGCGGTACTTGACCATCAGGTTCGTGATCGTGACCACGCTTGTGGGGAAGCCCAGGAGCTTGGCCTCAAGGCCGGCGATATCGATATCGAGCGTGCCGTCCGCGTAGTACATGCTGTTTCCGAGAGCCGGCGGCTCAGATGCCGGGGAGAACCGACCGTCGGTTGTCTCCCCTGTGGCCTTGCCCTCCCTACGCTTAGCCCTGAGTCTGCCGATGGACGGCGCTTCCGCAGCCGGAGCGGGCGATGCATGCGGATCGTGCAGATGGACCTGCGACCCACCCAGCGGCGCCTGATTGAGGCTGCGGGCGATCTGCTCTCTGCTATCACGTTTCATCGTGACATAGTCCGAAGCCCCATTATCCAGCAGGGCCGACGGCGTCTCTTCGGTCACGACGCCGTGCCCTGCGGACTTCGGTTCGCCGGCCGAGCCGGGAGCAGTCTTGTCCAGAGACTCGCCTCTCGCCGGCTTGCCAATGCTGTTGACCTCGCGGTCATGCCGATTCCGCTCGGGAGACAGGACCTTCGTCTTCGCCGACACTCCATTCGTCTTGCCCGCCTCTTTCGATCGTTCCGCCTTCGCGGCCGGAGCAGGCTTCTTCGAGAGAGTGTCGTCCGCCTGAGGAGCTGCCAGTCTCATTTCCGGTGTCTCGGCGAAAGGCAGTGCCTTCTCCGCTCGGTGCTCCTGCGTGGACTTGGACGCCACAGGGATCTCGACTCTGCGCTCCATCATGCGCCACATCCCCGCTCCGGCGACGGCGACGAGCAGCAGCCCGGCCATCGCTCCCGAGTAGGCTTGAAGCCTCGACACCTGCCACCACGGTCTTCGTGCGGGCTCTTTGGTGATCTCCGCCAGCACCCGGCTGCGTAGATCGACCGCGGGCTCCATCGCGGGATAGTCGAGCTGCTTGAGGACATCGACCGTGCACGTGAGCGACCGAAGCTCCCGGGCGCACGACTCACATCCGACCAGATGCCGCTCGATCGAGGCCGACAGCTCCTCGGGAAGCGAGCCCTCAGTGTAAGGTATCAGCAGTTTTCGGAACTTCGCGCACTTCATATCATGACCCCTGTTCGAGCCAGCACAGCTCCTTCTGCAGTTTCTTGCAGGCATAGTGCAGGCGGGACCACACGGTCCCAACCGAGCACTTGAGCGCAGCCGCAATCTCATCGCAGGAGTATTGCTCGAAATAGTGCATCACCACGACGATCCGGTGCTTGTCCGGCAGAGAATCGACCGCCTTGCGGACGGCCTCCATGCGCTGCTTGTCCCGCAACGCGTCCATCGGGGATGGTTCATCGTCAGTTCTCATGATCGATTCCAGGCCAGTAGACGGGTCGTCTATCGAGACTGTGCTCTGCCGCTTCATCCTGTTCAGCCGCTTCAAAGTCGTGTTTACCGTGATCGTGTGCAGCCACGTCGTGAACTTGGCATCCCGCCGGAAGCTCCCGATATGCCTGTAGGCGGAGACGAACACATCCTGGGCCAGATCATCGACGTCATCCCGGCTTGCGACCATACGCGAGATGATCCCGTAGACCATCCGCTTGTGGCGGTCCACCAGTTCCCCGAATGCGGCGGTATCTCCCGACTGGGCGCGAAGCACCAGGTCGAGGTCCGAATCGCCGTCCAGGATGCCTCTATTCGCCGTCTCCACCTCGGCCTGTCGGCCAAGGCGGGTGGTCAGGTCAGCTTCCCGTGCTGGATTGTTCATGAGCGCTCGAATGTGGATCTGTGCATTGGGTCCGGGTTGTACTTTCCCGGCCAATGTAGCAGATTCACGCCGGGTCTGCAAATCAGTCCGATAGCTTAGACCCGGCGAGTGTGTGGAACCTTCAAAACGAGGTGTGGCGCAGGGGATGTGGGTTGGGATAGCGGATCAGTGGAACAACGGATACTCGTTACTCCACATGATTGCCGGATGTATCCCAAAGCTCCTGCAGGAGCGGCTTCCCAGCCGCGAATGCCCACGCAACGCCACCAATTCGGGGATTGGAATCCCCTCCCACAGGGTGTGATCCAGGATCTACGGCAGCCTCAGGAGCGTCCTCTTCCTGGTCTCGAGGTACGCTTCGGCGTACTTCACGCCGGCTTCCGCGCCCCAGATGGCTGCCATCGCACGATATCGCTCCTCGGCGACCTTCGGAAACTGCGATTCGTGGATAATCCGAACCGCGATCTTGTCCTCCATCAGGTCCGTCACGTCGAGGAAGAAATCCGGCTGGACCTGACGGTTCGCGACGAAGTAGTAGAGCGATTTCACGTGATGATGAGGCACTGTCGGGAGGGTGAGCTCGTTCCCCGCGAGGCGAACGGCCTCGGTCACGATCCGTGAGGTCGTCTGGTGGTCGGGATGCCACGTATCGACGCCGTGGGTTATCACGATCTTCGGCCGGTACTGGCGGATGATGGTTGCCACCCGGAGTATCGTGTCATAGTTATACGTCAGTTCGGAGTCCTCGTAGTCGAGCCAGTAACCCTCGGCTCCGAGGATATGCAGGGCGGCCTTGGCCTCCTCCCGCCGAACCGCGATCACCTTCTCGTGATCGGGTGTGTCCGGGAGCGACCAGCCCTTTGAGCCGTTTGTCATCCACACCACTACGGCCCACTCGCCCTGCCTCGTCTCACGCAGGATCGCGCCGGCGCACTGGGCCTCATCGTCCGGATGTGCCACTATACACATCAGTTTGCACTGGCGTCTTCTGGTCATAGTCAGCCTCGTCCTCCCGATTGTAGGAGCAGCTTCCCAGCCGCGATCCCATGTCGTAGGAGCAGCTTCCCAGCCGCTCCTACGACGAATGCGTCGGGATGTCTGAGCGCATCTCAAGACCGTTGTAGGAGGGGATTCCGATCCCCGAATTGGTGGCGTTACGTGGGCATTCGCGGCTGGAAGCCGCTCCTACAGGGCGGTATTCGACTTGTGAGATACGCTTCGGTTACTTGCTGCCGAACCCGGAGATGCCCCACAGCTTGGCGATTCTCTTCGGGATATCGGTGTTGTCGAGCACGCCGGAGAAGAGCTCCGCGCCCGGCCCCTCGGCCAAGACCGGCACGTTGCATCCGGAGTGGCCCTTTGTCGTCCACGAGCACTTGAACTTGTCGTTGCTGCCCTTGTCCGGGTAGATGAGCGTCAGGCCGCCGGTCTCATGGTCGGCGGTCACGACTACGAGAGTGTTACCATCTTTGCGGGCAAACTCAAGCGCCTTCGCGACGGCTGCGTCGAAGTCGAGTAGATGAGTGATCGTGCCGGCCGCATCATTGTTGTGCGCTTGCCAGTCGATCTGGCCGCCCTCGACCATCATGAAGAAGCCGTCCTTGTCCTGGGACAGAAGCTCTATGGCCTTGGACGTCATGTCGGCGAGCGGCGGGACGGGACCGGCGGCGCTGAGCGAGCCCATTTCGAACAGGCCGAGCAGCTTGCCGGACTTCACCGCTTTCATCTCCTCAGGGGTGTTGGCGACGGTGTAACCGAGTTTCTTCGCCTCGGCGAGGAGGTCTCGCTCATCGGCGCGCTTGCTGCCTTCCTGAGACTTCGGCATGAAGTAGTATCTTCCGCCGCCCATCAGGACGTCGATCTTCCTGTCGAGGAACTGAGGGGCGATTCCGGCCTCGTCCGCGCGGGCATCTACGTGTGAGCCGAACGCTGCCGGTGTCGCGTGGGTGATCGTCACGGTAGTCAGCAGGCCGGTCGCCTTGTTCTTCGCGGCGGCGGCCTCCAGGATCGTTTGAACGCTCTTGCCGTTCGGAAGGGTGCTGATCATGCCGTTATCCGTCTTGTATCCGGTTGCGAGCGCGGAGCCGGCAGCCGCGGAGTCGGTCACGGTCGCATTGGCGGAATGCGTCTTCGCAAAGCCACCGTACTTCATCGAATCCATAGCCAGCGCCCCGTTACCATCGGCGAGCGAGAGTCGCGCGAGCGTCACCTGGGGGAAGCCCATGCCGTCGCCGATCATCAGAATCACGTTCTTGGGGGCCGCGGCCAGGGCGGCGGTAGCGAGCACCATCAGCGCGATGAGTGCGAGTAGGACTGTTCTGCGATTGATCATGTTCGTCTCCTGACCATTGGTTCGGTATGCCCGACGGGACGGCCCAGGGGTGGGGCAGGTTCGCTCGTCGGTTACTTCACAGTTACCGCCGACCTGTCGTGATTCCTTCGGCGGCAAGCAAAAAGGGTGAGAGGAGCGTCCTCTCACCCTTTCATACGTCGGAACCAGTCTCTGTGTTCTGGGTTATCGCTACTTAGGGCGCCGCTCGGGCGATCCCATCAGATAGGTCGGTCGGGTCGGGCACTTCTGCCAGCCGCCGGTGACTCCGCAGCCAGTCGTCCCGCACTGGCCCATGCTCATGCACATCGGGCCGAGCAGATCAGCCTTCTCCGCGAGAATCTTCTGCTGCTCGGGAGTCAGAACCGCCTTCACCTCGAGCAACTGCTTGGCGCCCTCCCGTATCAGTCCGTTCTGTAGGCTGGCGATCTCGTCCGCCTTCGCCGCTATCAGGCTCTCGGAGGGGTTGTCCTCGATGACCATCCTGGCGAACTCAGCGCGCTTCGCCTTCAGTTCGGCGAGGACCGGGGCCTGATCGTCCATGAAGCTCTTGTATGCCGCCGATACCTTCGCATCCTGCTCCGGCGTCAGGCTCAGCGCCTCCTTGAGGATGCCCGGCTTCGGGCACGTCATCCGATCCGTGGTAACGGTCGCGGGCGTGAAAGGACACGGCTTGTCCGACGTCCTCTGCTCCTTCGGGCAGCAGGACGGCTTGGACGACATAGCGCCGGTCCAGTCGAGGGCGCCTGCAGCCAGTACGATGGCGGCTGCTGCCACGAGCGTAAGCGCCCCCAGTGTTACTTTCCTTCTCACTACTACAGGTTCTCCTTTCAAACACCGACGCGTGTCGGGAACACCGGAAAAGCTCTGCGCCGGTTCGAGGCCTGCCATTCTGTATTATCGGTAGAAATGAGTGCTCTTCCTATGGACTGGCAGCCGGCGCTCACACTATACTAGACGACGAAGCTCATCAGAAGTTCCAAATCGCCTGAGCCGGAGGAATTCGGGGTCGATACACGTAAGCTACCGATGTAGATTCTCCGCTCCGGCTCCATCCGGTTCGCAGCGAGGTAGTATGAAGCGCGTCGTCAGCGTCAGTCTCGGTTCCCCAAAGGGTGATTTTCGGACCTCCGCGACCCTGCTCGGCCAGGAGGTCGAGATATCGCGCGTCGGTACGAACGGCGATCTCCGCAGGTACGCCGAACTCGTGCGTGAGCTCGACGGCAACGTCGATGCCATCGGCCTCGGCGGCATCGATCTCTACCTCTACGCCGGCGACCGTCGATACACGATCCGTGACGCGGCCAGACTCGCCGCCAACGCGAAGGTGACTCCGGTGGTGGACGGCAGCGGGCTCAAGAACACGCTCGAGCGCGAGACCTTCGAATGGATTCAGCGCGAAGGCGTCATGGACTTCTCCGACAAGAAAGTCCTGGTCGTCTGCGGCGTCGATCGGTTCGGCATGGCCGAGTCCGCCGCGCGACTCGCAAGGTCGGTGGTCTTCGGCGATCTGATGTTCAACTGTGGCGTGCCGATCCCGATCAAGTCCTACGGAGGGCTGATGCTCGTCGCCCGCACGTTCCTGCCGATGGTCTGCCAACTGCCGTTCAAGTGGATCTATCCCACCGGCAAGAAGCAGGAAGAGACCGCTCCGAAGCACGAGAGCTACTTCCGATGGGCAGACGTCGTTGCCGGCGACAACAAGATCATCGCGCGGTTCATGCCTCCTCCCGAGTCCGGCGCGCTTGATGGAAAGCTCGTGATCACGAACACGCTCACCGGCGAGGAGATCGAGAAGCTCCGCGAGCGCGGGGTGAAGAAGGTCGTCACCGGCACCTGGGAACTCCAGGGCCTCGGCGGCCGCACTCCCGGCACCAACGTGATCGAGGGGATACTCATCGCGCTGTCCGGGAAGCGGCCCGAGCAGATGACCACGTCCGACTACCTCGATCTGCTCCATCAGCTCGACTGGAAGCCGACCGTGCGGGAGTTGCGGTAACACGCCGCGGTTCTCCCGATGTAACATCCCGATCATCCCCGACGTCCCATTGTTGTAGCTGATTCCACGAGCGTATTCCATAAGTCGCGTTCCGCCCTCCTACAACGGTTTTGAAAACCGCTCACATTGATTTGAAGGCTTCCAGCGCATCCGGGATCAGAATACGCGTAACGCCATCCACGGCAGGGCCCGCCGGCCTTGCCCATCAGGAGGTCTGATCTACCATGAACAGAGATAGCTTGCCAAGGAGAGCGCTCTTTCTCCTCGGGATATTCGTCATCACCTGCATCGCGGCAGCCAGGTATGGGACCGCGCGCGCCGAGACGGATGGTCTCATGGCGCCCGGAGTCGGCAGATGCGGCGAACTGCAGATCGTCGGCCCGGACGGCCGGGTGACGAGCGCGTGTCCGCTCAAGCACACCTCGGTCACCGCCGATATCCCCGGGTGCTGCGCGAGGGTCAAGGTCACCCAGGAGTTCGTCAACCCGACCGGCGACAAGATCGAGGCTGTCTACGTCTTCCCGCTGCCGGACAATGCCGCCGTTGACTGGATGGAGATGCAGGTCGGCGGGCGCACCATCCGCGGCGAGATCAAAGAGCGCGAGGAGGCGAAGCGGATCTACGAGCAGGCGAAGGACAAGGGCCACGTCGCCGCCATCCTCGATCAGGAGCGCCCGAACATCTTCACTCAGTCCGTTGCCAACATCATGCCCGGCGAGAAGGTGACCGTCATGATCAGCTACCTCCAGGTGCTCGACTACGAGGCCGGCTACTACGAGTTCGTGTTCCCCATGGTCGTCGGCCCGAGGTACATGCCCGGCGATCCGACCGGCCGGTCCGGCTCCGGCATGGCTCCTGACACCGATCAGGTCCCCGACGGATCGAGGATCAGCCCGCCGATCACGCCCAAGGGTATCCGCGCGGGCCACGATATCTCGATCGAGGTCAAGATCGACTCCGGCACACCGATCGCCGACATCGAGTCGAAGCAGCACCAGATCAACGTCAAGCGCAGCGGCAAGACCGGCGCCGTCGTGACGCTCAGGCAGAACAGCACCATCCCGAACAAGGACTTCATCCTGCGATACAGCGCCGGAGGAAAGCAGATACAGACCGGCCTGCTGGCGCATACCCGCGCCGAGGGTGACGGCTTCTTCACGCTGATCGTCGAGCCGCCTCCCGTGCCGCAGACGTCCATGATCATCCCTAAGGAGATGATCTTCGTCATAGATGCGTCCGGCTCGATGATGGGCGAGCCGGTCGAGAAGGCCAAGGAGACAATGGCCCTCTGCATTCGGCAGATGAATCCATACGATACCTTCCAACTCATGTCGTTCTCGAACGACGTAACCAAGTGCTTCGACAAGCCGCAACCGAACACGCCGGACAACCAACTCGTGGGACTTACGTTCCTGCGCGACCGCATGGGCAGCGGCGGCACCGAGATGATGAAGCCGCTCATGGAGGCGCTCACTCCGCCGCCGGACCCGGAGCGCGTGCGGATCGTTTGCTTCATGACGGACGGCTACGTCGGCAACGACATGCAGGTCCTCGATGCCATCAAGCAGAACCTCGGGCAGGCCAGGATCTTCGCATTCGGTGTCGGGACCAGCGTGAACCGCTACCTCCTCGACAACATGGCGAAGATCGGGCGGGGTGCGGTCGAGTACGTCACCCTGGGAGAGCCGGGCAGTGAGGCCGCAAACCGGTTCAGCGACCGCATCGGCAATCCGCTGCTCACCGACATCAGTATCGACTGGGGGAACCTGGCGGTCAGCCAGATCTACCCCGAGAACCTGCCGGACTTGTTCAGCGCGAAGCCGCTGATCGTGAAGGGCCGCTATTCCAAACCCGGCTCCGGCAAGATCACCATCCGGGGCAGGCACGGCGAGGACGCTTGGAGCCGGACGATCGATGTCAACCTTCCCGCCAGTGAGTCCCGCCATGCTGCTCTGTCGACCCTGTGGGCACGTGAGTGCATCGACCAGCTTATGGAGCAGGACCTCGCCGGCATCCAGTCGGGCAATCCCGATCCCGCCATCAAGGACTCGATCATCCATACGGCGCTCAACTTCGGGCTGATGAGCCAGTACACGTCGTTCGTCGCTGTCGAGGAGAAGATCGTCACCCAGGGCGGCAAGCCGGTCAAGATCGCCGTTCCGGTCGAGATGCCTGAGGGAGTGGAGTACGATGGCATCTTCGGGACGGTCCTGAAGGACAGGCCACGCGGCACGCCGAGCGGGCTCACGGCCAGACGCACGCTCGGCCCGGGGATGACGAAGGTACTGGACCGCTATGGTGGCGGAGTCGCTTCGTCGAGCGCCGGGGCGCCCCTCACATCCTCGATGCCCTCGTCGTCATACTATGACGTCCGTTCCCGTGAAGCATCGGTCTCCGCATCCATTCGTTTGGACCCGGAGTTGGAGAAGCTGATGGATGCCTGGAAGAAGGACGGCAGGGCGCCCAGGGACTGCAAGGCCAGGATCGACAAGGGACGCGCGCAGGTTATGATCTGGGCATCTTCCGTCACCCCGGAGGATCTGAAGAAGCTCAAGGACCTCGGCTGCGAGATCAGGACATCGTCCGCGGCGTCGAAGGCGGTCCTCGCCTGGGCGCCGATAGAGAAGCTGAAAGAGATCTCTGAACTGGCGTTCGTGCAGAGCGTCCGGATTCCCGAATACGGCGGGGGGAAGACCGCCAAGTAAGGCCGCTTCGAATCCTCCTCCCATACCGGGCGGGGTCTGCGCGGACCCCGCCCGGTCATTTGGTTCTTTTTCACTTCCCTGTTGACAAAACCCCTTTATCCAGATAGAGTTTGACTGCTAGCCATGAACGAGACAGCGGTCCGCCGTCTCAGCAAAGGGGGTCTCGACATGCTCCACCGCACCATGCTTACGTGTGCCATTCTGCTCTTCTGCGCCTCGACCTGCTCAGCAGGCGTTCCGTTCAGCGACAACTTCGACGACGGGAAACCGGATCCTCCGTGGCAGGTCCGTTGCTCGGAGGGGAACGAGATCGCCATCCGCGACGGGGCCGTCGAGATCAGCGCCGACTTGAACACCTACGCCCAGATCTCACGACCGCTCGGCGTGGACGGAGTCACCGTCTCGGCGCGGATCAAGCCGTCTGATCCCACCGCGGTGACCTGGTGTACCTCCATTTTCCTCGTCTGGGACGGCGGCAACTGGTGCCAGATGGGCATGATCTCCCAGCCCACCGGTGGGGGCGGCTTCTACGCCGTCGAGACCATCGGCGGGACCACCCACGAGACCTACCTTACCTCGT
Organism: uncultured bacterium; assembly: GCA_964466715.1. GTDB lineage: Bacteria > Armatimonadota > UBA5829 > DTJY01 > DTJY01 > CAYXOC01. The sequence continues at coordinate 8,412 of CAYXOC010000060.1, read as the reverse complement.
GCGACCTGGCCGAGTGGAACCATGTCCGCATCCAACTCGGTAACGATTGCATCCGGTACATTGCCAGCACCGACGGCAAGGAATGGAAGTGCCTGCGCTTGATTGCGAGGCCGTCGGAATTCGCCGGAGCGCCGAAGTCGTTCGTGGCCGGCAAGGGATACGGTCGGGGCCAGGAGCCATACGGCCGGTCGGAACTGCTCAACGACTATCCGGACCGCGGCCCGAAGGTCGTCTCCTGGATCGATGACATCGAGATCGCACAGACTCCTCCCTCGTTGCTCACATTCACGGAGGCTGAGCGCAAGGAGAAGGCGGAGGCCAACCTCGATCGGGTCGGCATTATCGAGCTCGCGCGCAAGGCCGATACCTCCTACGAGCGAGTCGTGAAGTATTACCCGCCGATGAAGTACCCGAAGGAGGCCGTCGGAGTCCCCGAGCATCCGGTGGACATATGCGTCGACTACCTCGGCCGACTGCAGCTCAACTACAACACGCCGCTGGTTGCCCGTTTCGAGATCGACGGCGCTCCGTTCGGCGACGAGAAGACCCCGATCTCCCGCAAGCTCCTCGACGGGTGGATTCCGTGCGTCATCCTCAACACCGAGCGCGGCGGAGTGAAGTACGAGCAGACGGTCTTCGGCTGGTCGGAGGGGTTCAGCGCCGATGCGCCGCTCTTCGCCTACGTCAGGCTCCGGGCGAAGGGAGGCAAGTCGCCCCGGAAGGTGGCGCTCGCGTCGGACTCGACCGGCAAGCGGTATGAGTTCGAGATGGCGAAGGAGCTGTGCATCCGAATGCCGTTCCCGGACGCGGATGGGGCGACAGTCATCACCGCCGCGGAGTTCGACCGCACCCTGAAGCAGTACGCCGATTCCTGGCGCAAGGTCATCGCCGTCGGTGAGCGGATCGAGGTGCCGGAGCGGCGGGTCAGGGAAGCGTACAGGGCATGGCTGGCGTACTCGCTGCTCGACGTGGACAACGTCAACGGCTACCCTGAGCCGCACGACGGGACGGGCTTCTATGAGGAGATCTACGGCTACTCGGCCGCGCTCTACTGCATCATGCTCGATATGTACGGCATGCACGATCGGGCCGAGCGGTACCTCGACACGCTCATGCACTTCCAGCAGCCGGACGGCCTCTACACCCAGAACTTCGGCTTGCCCGACACCGGCGGCCTGCTCCTCGCGCTGGCGGAGCACTACAACTATACCGGCGACAAGGCGTGGCTCGCGCGCGTGTCCGACAACATCATCCGTGCCGGTGACTGGCTCATCCGTCGGCGAAACGAGGCCCCGAAGACCGGCGTCACCCGCGGGCTGATCAAGTTCCGTCCCTACTGCGACTATCCGACTCCCGTGTACGACTACTACGCCGATTCCTATTGCGCCGTGGGGCTGGCGAAGGCCGCCGATGCCCTCGGCGCGCTCGGGATGACGGACAAGGCCCGCGAGTTCGGCAGCGAGGCCGTTCGGTATCGCGCCGACATCATGACCTCGATGGAGTCCGCCGTGATCGAGAAGGACGGCATCAAGATGCTCCCCATCGAGCCGGATACCCACCGCCTGCTCAAGGATAGCCACTATACCGGCGGCGATTACTACGGACTCGTCGCGTCCACGATGCTCGAGAACGAGCTTCTGCCCGCAGACGACAAGCGCGCGTGGTGGGTGACGGACCTCCTGGAGCAGAGGGGAGGGCTGATCGCGGGGCTCTGCAAGTTCCAGTCCGGTGGGATCGATCATGCCTACACCTACGGCTATCTCCTGACCCAGTTGAAGCGGAACGATGCGCGCAAGGTGATCCTCGGCTTCTACAGCATGCTGGCGTATGGCATGACTCAGGAGACATACTCAGGGGTCGAGTGCACCAACGTTGTGACGGGGAACAACTACTGGACCCTGCCGCACCTCTACTCGAACACCCAGCAGTTGAAGCTCCTTCGCATGATGCTTCTGCGCGAGGACGAGGGCTCGCTTCTGATCGGCGACGCCGTCCCGCGCGCCTGGCTGGAGGATGGGAAGGTCATACGGGTGATGGAGGCGCCGACGCGCTTCGGCGATGTCTCGTTCACGATCACATCGCGCGTCGAATCAGGCCGCATCGATGTCAGCGTGACTCCGCCGGCGCGTCAATCCCCCGACCGCGTTCGGATCCGCCTGCGCCATCCCGACGAGAAGCCGATCCGCTCCGTCGAGGTGAACGGGCAGCCCCATCGCGGCTTCACGGGCGAGACCATCGAATTGCGGGACGTACGCGAGCCGATCCGCATCGAGGTGAGATACTAGAGCGCATTTCACAGCAGTTGTAGGAGTGGCTTCCCAGTCGCGAATGCCCACGTAGCGCCACGAATTCGCGGCTGGGAAGCCGCTCCTACAACACTCTCCAGACACGCTCCGACCACCGATCACTGGTTACCGGTTACTGATTGCCAGTCACCGTCCCAGCTTGTGTATGCCTGCGTCACCGCCGACCGGGGCCGTCCGGAACTGACTCGCCTTCTGCTGGACGGACTCCGGCAGGAACTCGCGGGCATCCTCGCTGGTAACGCCGTTGGCCTCCGCGGCCTCAGCGAACGATCTCAGGCCTTCCTGGGTCAGCGTATTGACCGACTCGGCCACCTGCGCGTACTCCCGAGCGATCTCCTGGTTCTGCGGATCATCCGCCCATCGGATGATGGTACCGCACGCGCGCTCTCGTGCCGTGAATGATTGGCTGATCTTCTCGATCGCCACCTGGAGCTTGTCTCTGGCCGCCAGGTTGGTAGGTATCGCCAGCTTCTTGTACCTCTCCGCCGCCTCGTGGTTTGCGACTGCCGCCTTGCGGAACGCGCCCTTCACGCTCTCGGCGCTCCCCTCCTGCCTGGAGAACCTCTCCAGTTCCGCGAAGCCCTGCTCATTGAGCTCATCCGCGCTCTGGGCGATCGCAAAGAACTGCTTGCCGAACGCGATGAACTCCTGGCGGTTCGGCGAAGTCTGTGTCGTATCAGCGGGGTTCGGCGCGCGGACCGGTCGATCGAAGAGTCCGGCCGAGAAGGAGATCACGAGCAGGCCGATCACTGCCACGATCGGCACCACGCAGCAGCCCTTCCACGTCCTGGTCGTGTATCGGGATCGAAACCGTTCGTCGTTCTCGTTCATTCCTCATGTCTCCCCCGGAGCCCAAGTGGGGTACATGCCGTCTATACCCATTTGCTCGCATCGGAAGACGCTCTACGGGGGCGAGAAGCGGAGGTGGGAACTACCGAGCGTTCGAGGATGGGCGGGCCGCAGCAGCCCGCCCGCGGAGGAGTCTGATTCCGTCGTCTTGTAGGAGCGGCTTCCCAGCCGCGAATGCCCGCGCAACACCGCGAATTCGCGGCTGGGAAGCCGCTCCTACAAGGGGTGTCGAGATACCTCTATTCGCTTACCAAATCCAACGCGCGAATGCGGAACTGCATCGGCGGGCACTGGTAGACCATCTGCAGCCGTCCGTCGAGCAGCAGGTGGTTTCTGAGGCGCGTGATCGACTTCGAGCCGAGACAGCAGTCGCCGAGCATGATGACCCGGCCGGGGATGTCATCCGGCACGTCGGGCTCCTTGCCGAGGACGATCGTCAACTCGTGGCTGCCGTCGAAGTAGCCGGAATCCTTCAGCTTGTCGAGACCGCGCCGGATGTAGTACTCGCACGAGCGGCAGTACTCGCCGGCGATGATCCTCAGGCCTGGGAACAGCTCGGCATCCAGCACGACGTCGGGCCGCCTGAACGGCCTGCGCACGCTCTCGATGCTCTCTCCGACGACCTGGATCGCCGACAGGTCCGCGACTCCGAGACCCTGCTCGTGCGCCACGCGGTTGATGTCGATCTCCATCGGATCGAAGCCGATGACTGCGCTCGCGACCGCATCGACGGCTACGACGTCCCGGCCGGCAAAGATCAGGTTCATCGGCACGGGCGTTCCCTCTTCGGCATGATCGCCCTCGAGGCCGGTGACGCCGTCCATGACGGTCAGATCGGGCTTGCGAACGCGCAGGAAGTCGGTCAGCTTCTCCGGCAGGGCAGGGTAGCTGTGGCCGAACAGCTTGTCGTCGTCGGAGATGACGCCGTGCAGGTTCTTGATCCCGAGAGTGACGAGCGTGAGGCTGTGGATCTTCAGGACCGGCATGTCGATGAAGACGTCGGCGTCGAGCGCGATCTTCGGAATGTTGACCCGCTTGAGCACCAGCCCATCGGGGACATCGACCACGATCCGCTCGGCCTCCTCGAAGAAGAGCATCTTCCCGCCGGCCGCCTCGACCGCCTGCGTCATGCCGACGAACTCGGAGCAGGCGCGGGTGGTGTTGTTGGCCTTGCGGTACTTGGCGGTCGATATGCTCCTCCCTTCGCCCACGATGACCTCTCCGGCGCCGAGTTCGAGGGCGACCGTCACCATGGCGGCGACGACGCGCGGGTCCGTGGTCAGCGGCGCAGGGCTCGGGCAGAAGATGTTCGGTTTGAGCAGGACTCTGTCACCCTGCTTGATGAGCGGTTGGTCGCCGGATGCGGAACGGACCGCACGGCGCACGGCGTCCAGGATGCTGTCGGGGCAAGCGGGCGAGTTGACTCGCTCGATGGAAACGGTGGTACTCATAGTCTCTCCTACTGAATCTTCGGTCCGGATCCGCAGTGAACGCCTGCCGCGGCGTTCAGTGGGTGCAGACCTACACCAACGGAGCGGGACGGCGACCGCTCCCTACGTCTCTTTGTCGTGTTGGTTGTGGGCTGAGGCAGCGGGATATTCCCTACAGCCGGCTCTTGAACCAGTCGATCGTGGCGCTCAGACCTTCCTCGAGGCTTACCTTCGGCTCCCATCCCAGAAGCGTCCGGGCCTTCGTGATATCCGGCCTTCGCTGCTTGGGATCGTCTATCGGCATGGGGCAGTGGACTATCTCACTCTTGCTGCCGACCAGCTCACGGATCGTCTCGGCGAACTGCAGTACGGTCAGTTCCTGGGGGTTGCCGATATTGATCGGGCCGTGCTCGCCCGAGAGAGCGAGCCGGTAGATGCCTTCGATCAGGTCCGACACGTAGCAGAAGCTCCGGGTCTGGCTGCCATCTCCGTAGACGGTCATCGGCTCGTCCTTCAGCGCCTGGCTGATGAGAGTCGGCACCACGCGCCCGTCGTTCCTCCTCATGCGAGGACCGTAGGTGTTGAAGATGCGCACGATCTTCGTATCGACGCCGTGAGCCGTGTGGTAGGCCATCGTCATGGCTTCGGCAAAGCGCTTCGCCTCGTCGTAGACTCCGCGCGGACCGACCGGGTTCACGTTCCCCCAGTAGTCCTCAGTCTGCGGGTGGACGAGCGGGTCGCCGTAGACCTCCGACGTGGACGCCAGGATGAACTTCGCACCCTGGGCGTGGGCCAGACCGAGAGTCTTGTGCGTGCCGAGCGATCCGACCTTGAGGGTTTGGATCGGGTACTGGAGGTAATCGATCGGGCTGGCGGGCGATGCGAAATGGAAGACGTAGTCTACTCCGGACTTGAGGTAGAGGTACTCGGTCACGTCGTACTTGATGAACAGGAAGTTGGGATTGCCGAGGTGATGGGCGATATTCGCCGTGCTCCCGGTGATCAGGTTGTCCATAGCGGTGACCGAGAATCCGCGCTCCAGAAGGAGATCGCAGAGATGCGAACCGAGGAATCCGGCTCCACCAGTAACCAACGCTCGTTGCATCACTTCCTCCAGTCCTTGCAGCCGACTACAATGAAGCTGAACAGCCGATCTACAGATGACTATAACTACCCCGATTATACCCGGGAAACCGACCGACTGTCAAATCCGACGGCATATTCGTGGGTTCGGGAGGAATGGGGTGGCCGGCAGGGCTAACTATTAACACGTGATGAGCAGCCTGGATCACCACGCCATGACTCATCGTCGACTACTCTGCCCGAGGATGTGCCATTGACCATAGAGATTCGCCGGATCACCACAGGACCTGAAGAGATGATGTCTCAGATGCGCTCGCTCTACGAAGCGTCGTTCCCGCCGGAGGAACTGCGTCCCTTCGAACGGATCAGAGAGGAGTTGGTTTCGCCGAACGGTGAGCGTCGGACGCACCTGCTCGCGGCTCTCGACGGCGACAGGGTGCTCGGCCTGAGCCTCTTCGCGCTATTCCCGAAGGCATCACTGGGCTATCTGTGGTATCTGTGCGTTGACCCGGATACTCGCGGGTCGGGCGTGGGAGGCATGCTCTATTGCGAGTCGCTGGAACATCTGCGCCGGGACGCGAGCGGGCAGGGAGTCGGTCTGAAGGGTATGATCTTCGAGGTCGAGCGGCTCACGACCGAGTCTCATCCGGTGTACGGAGACCCGTTCCGCCGGATACGGTTCTACGAACGGCTCGGCGCGCGGATGGTGGAGGGCTATGACTACTACCAGCCGGCGATTCCGCCGCATGGGCCCGTGCCCCTGCAGTTGATGTTCCACCCGCTGGAAACCGGCGTCGAGGAATGTAACTCCCATACTCTTGCGTGCGTTGTGACGGACTTCCTGCGCCTGGCTCAGGGGATCGACGAGTCTCTGGCAGGATGCGAACTCCGATTGGTGACGCTGGAAGATCGAATCGCGGCGGAGCAGGCATCAAACTAACACAGCCCCGGTCAGGAGACCGAGGCTGTGGGAATATGCCGTTATGAGGCCGCTGCCCGAACTGCCTGGTCAGCGGACGATTGTCTGTTGCTTCGCTCTGCTCTCCGGACGCCTATTCCTCGTCTTCGTCACGAGCCGAGCGCGTTTTGGCCGCGAGTATGGCTTTCGCTGCCTGGCTTTCCCTGCGCTTCATGTCACAGCGCTCGTCCCAACCTGAGCACTGACACAGCTCGCCGACCATATCGCACCACTGTACGTCGCCGGCTCTCCACCAGAAATGGCACTCAGACATGCAACGACCTCCTCCCCGAAGATCTGCGCGGCAGCGACGATACCCTTTCCCTCGTGATAAGCGGCAACGGGGGCATCGGGCCGCGTTCATTACGCATTATCGGGGACTCCGTGGTTGGGGCTTACCTGTAGAGAATACCGGGATTGTGGCGCGGACGGACTGCCCGCCCGGGATGACACTCTGTGGATTGCGCTAACTACATCCTAGCGGCCGAAAGGGAAGCGGTACTCCTGGTAGAGGGTGACCACCGTGTCGTCCCTCCGGCGCTCGACATCCACTGCGCTGACGAGATTGCGCATGAGGTGGAGGCCCCTCTTGCGCAACCCCTGAGGCTCCGGCGTCTCATCGTCGGGGGGCATGATGAAACCGGGGCCGTGGTCGCGGACTTCGACGCGGAACCCGGTCGTCTGCGGATGGAAGCAGACATGGATGTGGCGGAGGTCCTCCGGGACCCCGGCGCAGCCATGCTCCGTCGCATTGTTGAACGCCTCGCATACGGCCAGCTTCATGTCCTCCATCTCGTCCATGGTCATCGGCGTGCGGGCCGCAATCTCCTCGAAGTGGCGGCGGCACTCACGCGCATGTCGGGGCGAGGCGGCGTAGATCTTGGAGATCCTCTGAAACCGGTAGAATGTGTTCAGGAAACGCGACGGATCGATGTATCGGTGATTGGTCTTGATGCTCCGAACACTGGCGAGATAGGGATGGATATCCTTCAACTGCACCAGTAGGGTTCGAGGCATGGTGCTCGACTGGTATCCGCACATGGATATGCTCATCAGCGAGCTGGTCAGGTTGGCCTTCGATTCGTACTCGAGCAGCTTGAGCCTCAATGTACGGCTCCCCATCGCGCTATCGATATCGCCGAAGACACGTATGCTCTTCCAGTGCTCGTGCGCCTCCCGGATCTTCTCGGTCCAGAACTCCGCTAGACGCCTGACATCGAACATGCCCCACCGCAGGTAGACATTGTCGAACGAATAGATGGCAAGCTGCCCTGACTTGACGGCATGATCGGTGTCCATGCCGAGGGACTGCATCTGTTGGAGTATGCGGCCGGCGTCTATCGGCGTGATACAGACGCACATCTCGCCGTTATCGAGCCCGGCATTGAGGTATCCGGAGATGCGTTTGAAGAAGGTCTCATCCCGCTTGGGATAGACGAACATGCAGTGGGCGCCGGCATCGACGTCTCCGGGCAAGAATCCTAGCGGTGTACTCTGTCCAGGCACTACTAGATCACCAGACTCACGACTGGAATGTCTTGTGGCCATGTGGAAAACGAGAGACTACGAAGAAGACTGAGAGCTCATTACCGCGCATTGCCCAGTATGCGCTGCCCGTAACAGCCGGAGATGTCTAGCTCGTTTGCCTGTCGTCCAGGTACCATTCTACCAGAATGCGGTGAAAACTTCAAGACGATCTTTGTGCATATGTGAACGATCGGTTATATTCCTCGTTGACTACCGATACGCGATCTGCTAGTATAGCCACGAATGATGATGCCGGAGA
>CAYXOC010000059.1:2121-18694 GCA_964466715.1 uncultured bacterium | reverse complement strand
CGAGTCGAGCCACCGGCTTCTTCCTAACTTTCAACTAAACCTGGGACATGCTCGCACGAGTACTTCCAGGCGAACATCAGGTCGGAAGGTAGAATGCTCCGTGGCTCCAGTTGTCAGTCCGGGGTACGTTCTGTGACCGCGGTCGGCAGAGGAGGTGAGACCGATTGGGCTCTCAGATCGGATTCTGGCCGGTGATCCGGGGCGGCATAGTGCGCAGAGCAGCCGAGTACGCCTTGGCGGTCCTTCTGGTATCGTGGTGCATGCGTCTCCTGGTCCCATATGCACAGTGCGGTATCGTAGCCAAGACCGTGCTCCTGTTCTTCCGATTCGCCGTCTTTGTCCCACTCGCCTACCTGTACAGACTTCTGGGCCTGACTGCGGAGGACCAGGAACTGATCTTTCATGCCACGAGCATTCTTCTGCTGCTGATAGTGGCGTGGCGGTGCCGAGTACCTGCGCTATTGGCTGTCGGGGGCAGATCCTCACGTCTCCTGCTGGCTGCTTTCCTGGGTTTTGCATCGGTGCTGGTTCTGGATTCCCTAGTATCATCAGCAGCCAAGTATCCTTATGCGCTTCAGACTCAGCACATCCTTCTGATTGCCTTCATCATCCTATTCGCTGCGAAGGCTGACAGCTCATGGTGGCGTTTCCTGCTGGCGGCTGTGATAGCCTGTGCCCTGGTGCAATCGGTCTGCGCCATAGTCCTTTATATCACCCGGGAGTCAGTGTTCGTATCGCCGGGCATAGGGTACCGGGCATCCGGCGCGTGGTTTGGGCCAAACCGCCTGTGCTACATTTGCATGGCTGCCTCACTGCTGCTGATCCCTCTAGCCATCGCCGAAGAACGGCCTGTGCCGCGCCTGATATACTGGCTATCTGCAGCGGTGGCTCTCACAGCGATGCTTCTGACGTTCACTCGGAGCGGAGTTCTCGGTTTCTTCGTTGGCGCATCCTACCTCGCCTGGGCGGAGAAGCACAACAAGAAGTATGTCTTTCTTCCCATACTCGGACTGCTCATCCTAATCGCTGTATCCCTCGGAAGGTCCACCCCTGAGACCACCGGGATGATCGGCGTCGATAGATCGGCACTCGGTCGCGTACAGATCTGGCGAGTCTCTGTGAGGATGATAGCGGATCATTGGCTATTCGGCGTCGGCCACACCGCATATTTCGGGAGACTGGCCGCATATTCGGACGCCAAGCTGGACGAGTATCACCCATCAGACCCCGAGGCGAAGAATCTCTTTCTCACGATGGGATCCGAGCACGGCATACTAGGTCTCTGGTCAGTGGCGCTTTTCATCTATGCAGTATGGGCAGTCGGCCGAGGCAAAGAGAGAGATGCCTTTGCCTCATGGGAATGGCGACTGATTCAAGGCATCAAAGCTACAGGGGCAGCCACGCTGGCCACATCGTTCGTAGACACACCGTTCTACGCAGAAGGTCAGTTCACCATGACCTTCATGTGGTTGCTATGCGTCGGCTTTCTTCTGCATCTGGCGCTCAGTAAGACCAGCCTAGCTCCGGAATACAGACTGTCCATGATCCTGCGTCGGGTCGGCATAGCTGTTGCAGCTCTACCCATCCTCGGTTTCGGGGCCCTCACATCCGTCGGAGTCCTGGATGCTCGGCAGGCCCTGCGCTCTCAACATGAGAGAGTGGCAGCCTCCAGACAAGGTGGCTCATTTGTCTCCATAGACCAAGTGCCGAACGAGTTGACTCAGGCAGTCATCTCCAGCGAAGATTGGCGTTTCCACCGGCACAATGGCTTCAGCCTTGTGGATATGCACCGAGCGCTCAGGGTGAACATCAGATCCGGTCGTGTGAGGCAAGGGGGGAGCACTATCACCCAGCAGTTGGCGAAGAACCTCTTCTTTACGCACGACCGAGCACTCCGCAGGAAGGTGGCGGAACTGATAGTAGCAGTGGAGATGGAGAGACGTCTTGGCAAGGATGAGATCCTGGAATTGTACCTCAATACCATAGATTTCGGTATGGAGGACAAGCGTGGAGTCACCATGGCCGCAGAACACTACTTCGGCAAGGAGGTATCGAGACTCACGGATGCCGAGTGTGCGCTTCTTGCCGCGCTCATCCCGTATGCGCCGCGGAAGACGATCTCTCCGGAGCATGCGGAGCAGGCATTGCTACGGGTATCCGGCAGGCTCGGAGAGTCGATGAGAGCCCGAGTCCGCAGGGAGATTGACAGCGTTGGCTTCCACAGGTGGTTCCGTCAGCACATACGGCCAGAGGTTGCGGAACCGGCTGAGTCCAGTCAGTCCAGGTAGCGCGTGTCGTCAATGCAATCGCCGATGGACACCGATAGACGCGGGAACCTGATCCGAGACCCTCTATCCCATGACATACCTGTCCCTGGAACACTAAGGTGTTTGCCTGTGTCTTATGCTCCGTATGCGATTGTCATCCCTGCAAACCACCCTTGACAAATACGCGACCGTGCCACTAAGATGAAAACGATTACGCACCTCTCGAGTGCTTATCGCAAGGTGAATTCATGCTGCCCACCATCAAAGACGTTGCCCGCCTCGCAGGTGTATCCACAGCCACGGTCTCCCGAGTCCTGAACAGCGCGGAAGTCGTCTCGGACGATACCCGTGAGAGAGTCGAGAAGGCGATCTCGGAGCTCGGATACCGGTACAACGCTCTCGCCCGGAGCCTCAAGAAGCAGAGCACCGGCCTCCTAGGCCATGTTATCCCGAGCATCGCAGGTCCGGTCAGCCCGATACTCGCCCGCGCCGTCGAGGACGAAGCTCGAAAGTACGGCTACAATGTGATCCTTTGCAACTCCTACGACAGCCCCGAGAAGGAGCAGGCGAACATCGATATCCTGCTCGAACGCCGGGTGGACGGCATCATCTTCTCATCGCCGATACTCCCTGAGCACCTGGTGATGGTCCGCGACCGCGGTGTGCCGCTTATCATCATCGAGCGCAGGTTCGAGATCTCCGGCTTCCCGTTCATCGACCCGAACAACCGCGAGGCCGCCCGTGAGGCGGTCGAGTACCTGATCGGTCTCGGTCATCGGAGGATCGGGCTTATCCTCGGCCTCAAGAACGCCATCCTTGTCGCTCAGAGACAACAGGGATACGAGGATGCTCTGAGCGCCGCCGGCATTCCCCTCGATCCCTGCCTGGTGGCCGACGGCCGATACACGCGGCAGTCAGGCTACGAGGCCATGCAGCAGCTTCTCAAGCAGGATCCGCGCCCGACCGCCGTCTTCGCCTGCAACGACGCGATGGCGATAGGTGCGATGCAGGCTGCAAGACATGCCGGTCTGGAGACGCCGAGGGATATCTCGTTCCTGGGCTTCGATGACACCGTCGCCGAGCTTGCCATTCCGCAGCTATCGACGGTGCATCAGCCGCTCTACGAGATCGGCACTCTCGCGGCCAGAATCGTGGCGGCCTACGCTCAGGGTGACGTGGAGAGCTACCCGTCGGAGAACTTCCTGCCGTGCCACCTGGAGATCCGCGAGTCCTGCGGCCCCGCTCCGTCGTAGGACGCATTGCGTAGGGAACGCCCGCCGTCGCATTTCGTCGGGGGATCGGGCCGAGGGGACTGATGGCTCGACGACTCCTGTCGTCGAGTCCCGATGCCCACGGAACCGGACAGCGACCGTTTCCCACTGCTATCCGAGGAGAAACCATGTCACAACCGATGACTTCGCATGAGCGCTTCAAGCGCATGTTCGAGCACCGAGAGGCCGACCGCGCGCCGATCATCGACGGCCCCTGGGGCGCGACGATCGAGCGCTGGCAGGCGGAGGGATTGCCCGAGGGAGTGAGCTTCGTCGATTACTTCGACCTCGACCACGTCGCCGGGTTCGGCATCGACAACAGTCCGCGCTACGAGCCGAAGGTTATCGAGGAGACCGACGAGTACATCATCCGTACGACGAACTGGGGGGCGACGCTCAAGAACTGGAAGCACGCCGCCTCGACCCCGGAGTTCCTTGACTTCACCGTCAAGGACCGCGAGTCATGGGCCGACGCCAGGGCGCGCATGACTCCGACCGACGACCGCATCCCCTGGGAGCACCTCAAGGCCCACTATGCCGAATGGCGCAAGAAGGGCTGGTGGATCGAGGCGCATCTCTGGTTCGGGTTCGATGTCACCCACTCGTGGACCGTCGGCACCGAGCGCCTGCTGATGGCGATGGTCGAGGATCCTGAGTGGTGCTCCGACATGTTCAACCACTACCTCGACGTGCAGCTTGCCCTCCTGGAGCGCGTCTGGGAGGCCGGATATACCTTCGATGCCGTCCGCTGGCCGGACGACATGGGCTACAAGTACAATCAGTTCTTCTCACTGAATACCTACCGAGAGCTACTCAAGCCGGTCCACAAGCGCGCGATCGATTGGGCGCACGCGTACGGCGTGAAGGCGCACCTCCACTCCTGCGGCGATATCAACCCCTTCGTGCCGGAGCTGATCGAGATCGGGCTCGATGCGCTCAACCCGCTCGAGGTCAAGGCGGGGATGAACCCGGTCGAACTGAAGGCGAAGTACGGCGACAAGCTCGTCTTGCACGGCGGGATCAACGCCGTGCTCTGGGACGACCCGGAGGCCATCCGGGCCGAGATGGAGCGCGTAGTGCCGGTGATGAAGGAGAACGGCGGCTACATCTTCTCGTCCGACCACTCGGTCCCGTCGTCCGTGAGCCTCGAGGACTTCCGCCGCATCACCGACCTCGCGAAGAAGCTCGGAAGCTACGAGTAGAAGGGTTACGGGTTATGGGTTGTGGGTGTCGGGGAATCCCATAACCCACAACCCATAACCCGTAACCTCCGCTTGTTCCGCCGCCTGCGACCTGATATACTGGCCTCGCCATGCTTACGTCCACCTTCATCCACGCGCCGGGGATCGGATACTCCACCGAGCGGAAGATCTGGGACGCGGGTGCGCTCACCTGGGACCACTTCCTCTCGGCGTACTCGGAACTCAATCTATCGGCCGGAAAGAAAGCGCTGCTCCGGCCGCTGGTCGAGGAGTCAGTGGTGCGTTTGAAGGCGAAGGATTACGCCTACTTCGCCGAGGCGCTCCCGAAGAAGGACCATTGGCGGGCGCTCAGCGAGTTCGGCGACGCGATCGGATACCTCGACATCGAGACCACCGGCTGCAACGCCGACTGGGGCGACAGCATCACCGTCATAGGCCTCTACGACGGCTTCGAGATGAAGCAGTTCGTCCAGGGCATCAACATGGACCGGTTCCCCGCCGAGATCACCCGCTATCAGACGCTCGTGACATTCTTCGGCAGCGGGTTCGACATCCCGTTCATCCAGCGCACCTACCCGAACCTGAAGATCGACCAGCTTCATGTGGACCTCTGCTACCTCCTCAGGCGCATCGGGCTCACCGGCGGGCTGAAGAGCATCGAGGTCCAGCTCGGGATCAGACGCATACCGGAGACGGAGGGACTCGACGGCTTCGATGCGGTCCGGCTCTGGAACGAGTACCGGCGCGGCAGTCAGGAGGCGCTCGACCTCCTGCTCCTCTACAACAAGGAGGACGTCATGAACATGGAGGCGCTCCTCCGCCACGGCGTCACCGAACTCATGAGGGGCCTCGCACACCCGCTCTACACGGGCTAGAGGCAGCCCCGGGACCCAGACCGCCTGTTCCTGAGCAGCGAAGCGTATCGAAGGACGGCCTGCACGAGTGCTACGTTACCGGGTGGGCGAGGATAGTGTGTAGGAGGGGTTTTCCGGGCGGTCTGTGCCCGGCAACCCCGACGACCGGGGCCGATCTCACGCATCCGGCATCTCCGGTTTCGGCGCTCCGAGTTCCTCGAGCAGCCGTTCAGCCTCATCCAGGGCGGGCTTGTAGCAGTAAGGCGGGCCGTCGCACCACGCCCGCTCGTACCCCGTCTGCGCGTGCTCGATCGCGGACTCCCGATCCCCGGCCTCGATGTCCAGCCGAGCGAGGAAGTTGTGGATATCCGCCTGTTTCAGCCGGTACTCGCACCGGTCAGCGATGGAGAGCGCCTCCAGGGCATCCTTTCGGGCCTGCTCAGGGTTGCTCTTCAGGCGATGCCACCGCGCCCACGCCAGCAGGATGTCCGGCTCCATCTCAACCAGGTTGATCCGCCGGCATCGGGTCAGCGCCTCCGTCAGGTGGGTCTCTGCTTTCGTTAGGTATCTATCCCTACGGCTGCCGTGATCCGAGGCCAACGCTGCCAGCGACCAGCCCAGCAGCCACTCCGCGCAGACGAAGTCGAGTTCGACGGGAAAGAGCGTGCGAGCTACCTCATCCGCCAACTCCCTGGCCTCCCTTGCCGACTTGAGAGCCGGCCTCGCTTCCCCCGCGAGTAAGGCGCCTAGCGCGCGGTATGCCCGGACCACGCATTGAGATTGTTTCTGGTTACCATCGACGAAGGATGCGAGCGCGCGGTCGAGTTCCCCGGTAGCTTCGTCGAACACACCGCGATAGGCCGACAGCCTGCCGAGTTCCTGGTGGCCGACGGCTTCTTGGAGTTCATTCCCAATCTCGCGGCACAGGTCTATTCTGCGGCGCAGGTTGCCCTCCGCTGAGCGCAACTCGCCGAGGCTGAGCTGAGCGATCGCAGTATTGCCCAGCCCGATCGCCAGGCTCAGTCTGTCGCCTGCCTTCTCCCGGAGCGCGTTCTGCCTCTCGTACAGGGGCAGCGCGCGCCTGGACTGCCCGGAGAGGATATAGGAATTGGCGAGCACATTCATCGTCCATGCCCGATCGCTCTCCTCTTTCAGTCTTGGCGGCTGGTCCTCTCCATCGGGGAAGAGACCGCGCAGGAGCTCGATTCGGGTCTGGTATGCGCCAAAGCGGTAGTGGAGAAGCTGGTTCAGACGCTCTCGGAACAGGATACACGCCTCATCATACTGCCCGGCGCGGACCGTGTGATGGTACAGCTCGATGACCGGGTTGAGGTCCTCCAGGCTCCGGACCTGGTCTCTGTCAGGCGATGGGATGGAGGCAAAGTAGTCGCGAAGACGCGTGTGCACGCCCTGCTTGTCGGCCAGCCGCTCGTAGGCATGCTGCCGAACGACCGGGTGCAGGTCGTATCGCCCTTGCTGCTCGTCGTAGAACAGCAGTCCGCGCGCGATCAGCTCATCCAGCGCCGCGTCGAAGCTCTTCTCGCTCTTCCAAGTGTTAAAGACCGATAATAACGTCCCGTAGGTCATCGGGCTTCGGAAAGCGGCGATGCGGCTCAGGAGCGCACGCTTCGGCTTGTCCAGCGTATCGTAGGCGACCTGCAGGATGTGGTGCTGCTCCTTGCCTTTCAGGTTTGGCACTACGGGATACCGGCGGGCAACCTGTATGTCGCCCGGCTTTCGCTTGTCCTTCATGATGACACCAGCCAGGAGTCGGAGCGCAAGCGGATGGTATCCATATGGTGCGCAGGCTTCCTTGATCTCGGCTCGCGTGCCTTTGATGCCTTGTGCCCTGAAAAAGGCAACCGCGTCCTCGGGCGACATCGCGCTCAGGTCTTCATGCCGACAGCCCGCCAGGTTCTCCAGTTCCCGAGGGAAGAGCCGACTTGTGAGCAGCACTCGGCTGCGGAGAGGCAGCGAGGCCAAGGCTCTCAGGAAGTCCGCCTCATGAGGATCGATGCAGCAGCACGGGTCTCCGTGTCCCTCATCGAGCTTGTCGCCTAGGTAAGCTGCGTCGAGGCATGCATATGCCCGCAGGACTCGCTCGAAGCCATCCAGCACGATGAGGAACCGGCGTTGTTGGAGCTGGCCCTCGAGAAGACGCAGCTTGTCATAAGCGGATTGGATGGAAGCCGGGTCTATGCTTCCGCTGCTGCAGTAGGCGATGGCGTGGTCGAGAAAGGCTGGGAATCCCGCGTCCCGCTCGTAGAACGACCACCACAGCACGCCCTCCGGACGGGAGTCCTCGGGAACGCGACAGGCATCGGCCGTCTTCGCCGGCTCATCCGGCGCACCGAGGAGAGGGAGGCCGAGGACATCGCGCTGGACCCACGCCCATGTCAGCGCCGATTTTCCCATCCCGCCGATGGCGGTCAACGCGAAGACCGGCTCGTTCCCCCTCGTTAGCCATTCCGTGAGCATCGTCCGCTCCGTCACCCTGCCGGTGAAGTTCGGCTGAAGAGGGTAGGGGTGCGCGAAGTAGGGCTGCGGTGGTAGGATAACTCCGGCCTGCGATCGTTGCCTGGCCGCTGGCTGTTGTGAGGCGGTGTGTTCCTGTTCCCAGTTGCGGATGGACTGAACTATACGCCGAGCCAAGTCCTCCGGAGACGAGAAGGTGTCGCGGATGCGTTCGCTGCTCACACGCTGGCGGAACGCGCGCTGCATAGTCCGCAGTTCGTCCGGCTCGATGAGGTTGTTTGGAACAGCAAAGCTCTCCGGCGCGAGGAACATCAAGATCGGCTTCTTCGCCTCTACTGCCATCTCGTATTCCCGCTCGGTGTACGAATGCTCTGCTCCCTCCGGGCGACTGCCGTAGAGGTGACCTACGATACCGACAAACACATCGGCCTTGGCTACCTGATCACGGCAGAAGCCATCGGCGTCCCAGTCACGCGCGCCGAAGTTCTCCATGCGTATGCAGTGGTAGCCGTCAAGGCTCTCGATAGCCTCAATGGCCGCCTTCCGGTATTCGGCGAGGTCCTTGAACGTGGAGCTGAGAAAGATCCTCTTCATGCTGTCATCCCTGATGTCGGCAATACCCATCTCATTCGTCGGAGGCGTAGGCGCTCCTTCTATTATAGCACAATGAGGCTAGCGTCAACTTACGTAGTCAGCCGCGAGTGTGCGCATCCCAGCCGCAAAGCCGCTTGATGGGCAAACATTTCGGCACACCGGTGTTGCCGTCGAGCACAAACGTGGTATAATGTCGTCACATGTACGAGAGTGGAGGATGATTCATGACAGATTCGGAATACGAAGGCGTGGGGACCGAGCAGGAGCACGAGCTGTTCACCTCGACCAGTTACAGCAGTAAGATACGGTGCGGGATCTGTGGAGCCCCTGTGCGCAATATTCCGTCAATGTATGAGGAGATGGACATCGATTGGCGCTGCGCCAAATGTCTCCGCCGCGACAAGCCCGTCCTGGAGGAGCACGTCTCCTAATCAGGCTGACGCAGCGAGACGGAGTATCGATTTTGACAAGCAAGGCCGAGCCAATGCTCGGTCTTGTTTTTTTGTGTCAGCGGAACACCCGCCCGTCTGCGCTCGTCTTTGAACTGTATGTGGAAGCAGCGAAATGGTTCCCCGCGATATCACAATTGACGCTTGGGCGTCAAATGCTGTATACTTCAACTGAACCCTCACGAAGGAGGATGGTAATGCCCACGAGGCTGATCGCCTGCCTGATAGCAATCATTTGTATTCTGACAGTTTCCATCGTGGCCCTCTCGCAGGGAGCACCACCAGGCCCGCCAGTCATGCCGCCCGGACTGGCCGACGACGATGACGGTGGACCTCCTCCTCCGCCTCCGGGAGGCCAGCCTCCTGCGGGTCCGCCGACGTCTTCCTCAGGATCGACCGGTGACGGCCGGAATTCGGCAGATGGGAACGCCGCTGACAGGAACGCTGTTGACGAGAACCCCGGTCCTCCCGCGCCTCCGGGCCTGCCTGCGCCGGGATCGCGTCGGCCCAGCGGACCGACCGGCGGCCGCGAGTATCCGAAGCTCCCGACAAAGCCACAGATCACACCTGATGAAGGGCAGTCCACGCCGAGGGACAACAACCAAGTCGGCGAGATGACGCCGATCGACGAGTCCGTCATCAGCGCGCGTGACTACATCATGTATAAGGGCGACCCGGCCCACACGGGATACACCGAGGAGCATCTCGATTTCCCGCTCAAGCTCGCGTGGAAGTACCTGTCGGAGGTAAGCCCGGATAACCCGTCGTCCCCTGCCGTCAAGGATGGCGTGATCTACTTCGGCGCGGGGAACCGGCTGTATGCCGTCAACACCGAGACCGGCACCTTCCGATGGTGTTACCCCGCCACCGAGTCTCTGACCTCGAGCATCAGGACGTCCCCGGTGGTCGGCGACAACATGGTGTACTTTGGGGCCGGCGACGGCCGCCTCTACGCCGTGTCTACCGAGGACGGCTCCCTGCAGTGGAGCTTCGCAACCAGGAGCAACATCACGTCATCGCCGATCCTGGTGGACGGCATCATCTACTTCGGCTCCGATGACCGCAGGCTCTATGCTCTCGATGCCGAGACGGGCGCCATGAAGTGGCCCGGCGGTTTCCGCACCAAGGACGGGATAGCCTCGTCCCCGGCGGTGGCCGATGGGCTCATCTACTTCCTGTCCACCGACACCGTTCTGTACGCAGCCAGCACCGTATCGGGCCAATTGAGCTGGGCAACCCGGATCGGCAGCGGTTCCAGGCACACCACTCCGGTCGTCGCCGAGAACACCATCTACCTGGCGGCGGGTAAGGATATCTACGCGCTCCAGTCCAAGAGCGCGCGGGTCAAGTGGTCCGCCACTCTTCCCGGCGATATCACGACAACCCCGGCAGTGGCCAACGGAGTCGTGTACTTCGTGTTCAGAAACGGCAAGTCGAGCAAGCTCTGCGCCTTCACCAACGCAGGCAAGCTGAAGTGGAAGGAAGCGGTCGAGATAGGCGCGCCCTCGTTCTCCTCCCCTGTCGTGGCGGACGATACGGTCATCGTCACCGCCAACAAGGGAATCGTTCTTGCCGTCGATGCCGAGACCGGCGAGATCAAGTGGAAGTACACCATCGCGCCCTCGATCCTCGAGTACGGCTCGCAGAGGTACAAGTACCGCTATGTGAATATCGTGGCCGCTCCCGTGGTCGCGAACGGCACCCTCTACGTGCTGGCCGACGATGGAGCGCTGCATGCCTTCTCGATGGACAGCCCCGACACGACACCGCCGAGAGTCGAGACGGTGCGACCGCTGCGGAACTTCCTGATGAACGGCACGCCGCCTGTCGAGATCTCCGCGCTCGTGAAGGATCCAGGCAGCGGAATCAAGGAAGACACCATCAGGCTTACTCTCGATGGCGAGACGCTCGAGCACCAGATCATCCCCGAGCGCGGGGTCATCTGGTACAAGACGCCGCGCTCCGACCGGCTCGTTCCGCTCTCATCAGGCCGACATACCGCCAGCCTGACGGTGGAAGACTGGGCCGGGAACAAGACTTACGAGGAATGGACCTTCATGGTCGATAATACCCTGAAGGCCACCGCCAAGACGGGCTCCTCAGGATCGTCATCCTCCGGCAGCGGCAAGTCAGCTCCGGCGGAGGCGCCGCCTCCGGGCTTCTGATAGTCTCGACAGTACGATGAATCCCCGGCGGGCAGCGGAAACGCTGCCCGCTCTGTTTTGCGCCTTTCACCGATCCACCCCGCCGACCGTGTCCGTAATGCAACAAACTCGGCACAAATGCCGGTTTTGGCACGGAATATGCACTATCCAACCTGAGCAGTAGACAACCTGACACATCCACCGTTCCCGTATGTCAGGATCGTGACGGGTACGCATGCACATGCCGCGCATGGGCTTGTTCGGCGTGCCGGTTACTGCCGGGTGGGCCTCAGATGGACGCACGACAAAACCCGATCGAGGAGACGCACTCCCGGTTCGATATGGATGACTGGCGCAGGTACATCGCCGATTGCGCCGAGCAGTATTCGCGCAACTACGACGAGCGCCAGGATCTCATATCCGACACCGTGCGCGCGCTCCTCGAATACGACAGACCGATAGAGTACCCGAAAAGCTTCATCTGGACCACGGTTCGGCGGCTGGCGATCAACCGCGGATGCGTAGGGGCCGGCGCGAGGGAGTTCAGCAACTCCGACGGCGTGATCGAAGCTGATCCGGCGGAGACTCAGGCGGGGCCTTCGGAGACCGTCATCCTGCGAGACACGCTCGAGCGGCTGCTCAAGCGCCTCACGCCCGCGGAGATGAGATGCTACGAGCTCCTGAAGGACGGATACGAGCAGAGGGACCTGCCCAAGCTGATGGGCGTCTCGAGACAGGCCATTTCCAAACTGCTGAATGCAATCCGGCGCAAGTACGAGGAACTGGAGTCCGAGGACCTGCTAGTGTAGCATCTTCCCGGACCGATATTCCATCCATCCGACCTGGAACGTGCGCTCAGGGAATAGGACACGAAGGGCTCTCGCGTGGCCGGCTGCCTCTTCCCGGGTCTGCTTGCCCGGGCACTTCAGCGCGCCGGATCTACGCGATCCGGTTTCTCTCCAAAGGACAACCCACATCTTCTGCTTCCTGCCAAACGTGGTCGCAATCGCCATCCGGATCGACTGCCACTCAGTAGACGTTTCAGCGCGCGAAATGTCAACGTACATTTCCTCGGTTGACATTTCACCTTCTCACTTGTCTATTGCGACGAGGCGGACAGAGATCCGCCCGGCAGTCGAAGCCGCTCGCCGAGAAGGCGAGGGCGTCTATGAAGGAACGAAAAGATGTCCGTCCATACCCCCGCAGGATTCCCTGCCGATTTCCATCGCGCAGATGAGCTGTTTGCCACCGCTGTCGCTTGCGCGCGTGAGTTCTCCCGGGATTACAGCGAGCAGCAGGATCTCGCGTCCGAGGCACTGCTTGCCGTTCTCTCATATCAGGACGAGATCCGGTTCCCCAGGCAGTTTCTGCGTCGGACCATCCGCAATCTCTGCATAGACCGCTCCCGTTCGATCGGCTCGCGGGAGCTCACCGGCTGCGAGTGGGAATCCTCACTCGATCACCTGTGCGCCGACCCGGATCAATCGTGCGACCCATGCGAGCATCTGATGCTTCTGGACAGCATCGAACGCATGGAGTCGATGCTCAGCCCGGCCGAGCGAAGGTGCTATGAGCTGATGCGTCAGGGCTATGAGCAGCGCGATCTACCCTCGCTCCTCAACGTATCCAGGCAGGCGGTCTCGAGAATGGTCGCCTCCATCCGCCGGAAGTATCTGAGCACGGAATCCCCTCCTACACGGGGCAGTTCGACTCAAGAAACGCGTTCTATCCCTGGTCAGTGAGTATCCCAAAGCCCCTCGGCCGTGCCACGTAGGGAAACCTCGCCGCCGCGTTCCGTTCGCCGGAGGTCTACAGCCAACGGAACGGGACAGCGTCCGTTCCCTACGCATCCGGACCCCGGGGGTGCTACGGGATGGGAATTCCGGCTCCGCACTGAACTTCGACGCCACCGGGCGCAGAACACTCGCGGAATCCCTTCCACCGGGTTGTCGGCGGTCCGTCGGATTGACGGCATGTCCTGCTTTTGGTAAACTTACATCGAACAGCAAGCGTTCCTACGACGTGTGGCCGGGGACTCATCAGCCGGCCACACGCCTTTGTATATCGAAGGGAGTACGACATGCAGGAAGGTACGACGATGTACGACAAAGACCCGATCCGCGACGTGGAGCAGCTCGAGGACATGCTGAGCGAGCCCACCCAGGGCGTCATCGACACGCTCGGCCGCATTGATGGCGACATACTTGTCCTCGGTGTAGGCGGCAAGGTCGGACCCACGCTGGCCCGCATGGCGAAGCGCGCCTCCGATGCCGCCGGGGTCAACCGGCGAGTGATCGGCGTGGACCTCTTTCCCAATCCCGAGATGCAGGCGCGCGTCGAGTCGTTCGGGGTCGAGACCATCAAGTGCAACCTGCTCGACCAGGACCAGTTCAACAGCCTGCCGGACGCCAAGAACGTCGTCTTCATGGTCGGCATGAAGTTCGGCTCGACCGGCCAGGAGGCCCTCACGTGGGCGATGAATGCGTTCCTGCCCGGCCTGGTCGCCCAGAAGTACAAGGACAGCCGCATAGTGTCGTTCTCGACGGGCAATATCTACGGCCTCGTGCCCATCACCTACGGAGGCTCGGTCGAGACTGATACGCCCAACCCTGTTGGCGACTATGCAACCAGCGCCCTCGGGCGTGAGCGTATGTTCGAGCACTTCAGCAAGACGAACGGCACACCTACCGCCATCATCCGTCTGAACTACGCCGTCGAGATGCGCTACGGCGTGCTGGTGGATATCGCTCAGCAGGTCTGGGCCGGCCAGCCGGTAGACGTCACGATGGGCAATGCCAACGTGATCTGGCAGGGCGACGCCATCGCCATGACACTGCAGTCGTTCGACCTCGTCTCCTCGCCCGCGTTCGTGCTGAACGTCGCCGGCCCTGAGTTGGTCAGCATCCGTAAGGTCGCAGAGCAATACGGCCAACTGATGGGCAAGCCGGTTACGATCACCGGCGCCGAGGCGCCCGACGTGCTCTACAACAACGGCAAGCTCGGTCACAGGCTTTTAGGCTATCCGAGGGTGAGCCTCGACCAGATGATCCACTGGATCGCGAACTGGGTGATGCGGGGCGGCGAGAGCCTCGGCAAGCCGACTCACTTCGAGAGCCGCGACGGGAAGTTCTAGGGAGTATGGGAGTGTGGGGTTGCATGAACTCTCATACTCCCACACTTGGTACACTCAGAGGTTACCCAGGCAATGCTATCTTCCGAAGTCAGACAGGTTCTACAGCGCGGAGTCGTGATACCCGCGAGTCCGCTGGCCATTACCGCGGACCGCAAGCTCGACGAACGCCGCCAGAGGGCGCTCTGCCGCTACTACATCGCGGCCGGGTCGGGCGGATTGGCGATCGGAGTGCACACGACACAGTTCGCCATCCGCGACCCGAAGATCGGGCTCTTCCGGCCGGTCCTCAAGCTGGCCGCCGAGGAGATGGACCGCGCGGATGCGAACCGCGCCGAGCCGCTGGTTCGCGTCGCCGGTATCTGCGGCAAGACCGAGCAGGCGACCGCCGAGGCCGCACTCGTCCGCGAGTTCGGCTACAACGCCGGCCTCCTCAGCCTCGCAGCGATGAAGGATGCCGACATCGACGGTCTGGTCGATCACTGCAAGGCCGTCGCCGAAGTGATCCCGGTAGTCGGGTTCTACCTCCAGCCGGCGGTCGGGGGACGCGTGCTACCGTACTCGTTCTGGCGTCGGTTCTTCGACATCCCGAACGTCGTCGCGGTGAAGATCGCTCCGTTCAACAGATATCAGACGCTCGACGTCATCCGTGCCGTCGTCGAGGCGGGCAGGGAGGACGTCGCCATCTACACCGGCAACGACGACAACATCGTGATGGATCTGCTCACGCCGCACCGCTTCATCGTGGACGGCAAGCCGGTCGAGCGCCGGATCGTCGGCGGGCTGCTCGGCCACTGGTCGGTATGGACCAGGAAGGCCGTCGAGCTGCTCGATGAATGCCATGCCCTGGTCGAGAAGGGTGGGGACGCGCCTGTCGAGATGATGCGCCGGGCGATCGAGGTCACCGATTGCAACGCGGCGTTCTTCGACACTGCCCACGCTTTTGCGGGATGCATCGCGGGCCTGCACGAGGTTCTGCGGCGCCAGGGTCTGCTCGAGGGCATCTGGTGCCTCGATCCGTGCGAATCGCTCAGTCCCGGCCAGGCGGAGGAGATCGATCGGGTCTATGCGGCCTATCCGCACCTCAACGACGACGCGTTCGTCGCCGAGCACAGGGATGAGTGGCTGAAATGAAGCTGGGGGTTTCTGGACGCCAGGAACCCTTGATCCCTTCGATATGCGCAAGCTCGCCGTCATATTCTCACTTCCCCTCCTCGTCGCGGCGGTCCGGCTGCTGCCGCTCAGCAATCTGCCGTCCACGTGCGTCTTCTACAGTGTGACCGGCCTGCCGTGCCCGACCTGCGGAATGACTCGCGCCGTCATCGCCCTCACGCGCTTCGATCTTCAGCGGGCAGCGTACTTCCATCCGCTCGCGGTCGTCTTCGGAGCCGCCGTCACCGTCCTGTGGGGGCTGATGGTGTACGAGGTCGCGACCGGTCGCTCCACGGCCTCGATGGCATGGATCAGGCGGCGAGCTCTGATGTTGGTGGGATCCGTGTTCGGCCTGCTGGCAGTCTACGGCGCGGTCAGGATCGCGATCCTGCGATAGCATGGCCGCTCCCCCGGCAAGTAGGACCATTCGCGCATGTGATCGAACAGACACTGGGTAATACAGCATCGGATCGAGTGGATCGGATGCGCATCACTCCGATGGCCGGTTGGTCCGGGAGGACGACGATGAACGAGAATCCCAACAGAATCGCGTGCCCCAAGTGCGGCGCGGCGAATTTCCCGTCCAGCACCAACTGCTGGCAGTGCGGCGAATCGCTCCGTGTACGGCAGATCCACGTCGAGCGTACCGAGCCGGAATCGACGCCGCCCGGATCGGAGCCGCCTCCGGGCACGCCTCCTCAGCCGGCCCCGTCGTCGCCGGTCTACATACCGCCAGGCAGCCGGCAGGATACCGACACGCTCGTGATCATCGGCTTCGTGCTGGCAGGCTTGGGGCTGTTCGGATGCTGTTGTTGTTGTTCGCCTCTGCTCTCCGTAGCGGCGATAGTGCTGGGAGCGATGGCCTACTCGCGAGGCGACAACCGCGGGCTGTGGGTCATAATCGCCGGAGCCGCCGCCCTCATTCTCGGCATCGTGATTCCGCTGGTGACCGCACCGTTCCAGCAGTTCCGGGGACCGTGGCGCAACTTCCCAGGGCCGATCCCCGGTCCATGGCGCAACATATAGACCATCCCC
>CAYXOC010000059.1:0-2021 GCA_964466715.1 uncultured bacterium | reverse complement strand
GCGCAACTTCCCAGGGCCGATCCCCGGTCCATGGCGCAACATATAGACCATCCCCTCCTACGCCACCACCATCTATGCGGACGTCGCTCTGACCACGCTCATCCACACTGATACGGCACAGTTCGCCCCGCGTGCTCCTGGGTAAAATCTATGTGGCGATCATGGGAGATTGATCGACAGGAGGCGAGCTATGCAAGACTGGCTAGTATGGCTAATCGTCGCCGGCATCGGTCTGCTGGCGGCGGTTCTGATACACGCAATCATCAGGCAGGCGTGGGGCGGGATGATCGCCGGGACGCTGCTGTTCGGCGTCCTCGGGGCGTTCCTCGCTGCCTGGCTGCTTCCGCGGTTTGTCAACATACCCCAACTGGCGCTGTTCGAGGAACGGTTCCTCTGGGCCGCCGTCGGTGGCCTCGTGGTGTCGCTCATCTACGAACTGGCCACGGCGGGCAGCAGAGTCCACAGGAATCGGATACTCATTCCCATGCCGATGTCGGCGAGGAGGTGACCACGATGGCGCAGGACAAGAGACCGTGCAAACTGACCGACCTCTTCGGGATGCCGATCATGACGAGGGAAACCGGCCGCAAGCTGGGCAACGTCAAGGACATCATCTTCGATCCGGAGGCCGGAAAGCTCGAGGCGCTGACGATCGAGACAAACGGGTTCTTCGGCCCGAAGAGATGGCTCGTGCTCGCGCCGGATATCCGCAGCATCGGGGATGACGCGATCATGGTCGACAACGGCCGTGTGTTGCGGAATCCCTTCTACGCGCGCAGAGAAGCGGATATCTTGGATCAGAACAACACGCTCACGAGCAAGACCGTGGTCACCGTGAGCGGCAATATACTGGGTACCGTGACGGATGTGTTCATCGATCTGGACACGGGCAAGGCGCTCAGATATGAGGTCAGCGGCGGCGCTGCTGCTGACGTGAGCAGCGGACGCAGGGTCTTTCCGGTCCCCGATGCACTGGTGGTCGGTCCGGACGCGCTCGTCGTGCCGGATTCGGTCGAGATCCAGATGCAGGCGCAGGAGCCCGGCGGGCTCGCCGGAGCCTACAAGGGTACCAGGGAGCAGGCGCAGGGCTTCTGGGACAGAGTCAAGGACTGGTGGGCCGACGTTACCAAGAGCGCCGACGAGAAGGAAGCGGAGTACGCGCTCGGCAAGATCGCCGGCGCTGACGTGGTCGACGATCAGGGCAATATCATCGTCCGAGAGGGCGAGGAGATCACCGAGCGAGAGGTGGTCCGCGCAAGGGTGTCGGGCAAGATGCACCAACTGGCGCTCGCGGCCGGCTGGGGAGTCACTCGCAGGGGCTACGAGCGCGCCGCCGGACGCATCTCCGAGGCTGCTCAGGAGCAGGAGGCGAAGTTCGTTCTCGGCAAGAAGGCCGATCGGACGGTCCGTGACGATCAGGGCAACGTCATAGTCTGGAAGGACGAGGAGATCGACCAGGAGGTCATTGACAGAGCCCGAGAGGCCGGCAAGTTGGGCGCGCTGACCTCCGCCGTCACCGTGGCGGGCGCGAAAGGCGCCTTCGGTCGGATCGGTGAGGCCACGCGCGGCGCCTACGAGTCCGCCAGGGGCGGCGTGACCGGCGCCTCGGAGGAGTACGGCAGGCGCAGACTTACCAGCCAGCAGCGGGAGATGGCTATCGGCAAGGTGTCGGCGACAGATATCCGGGACGCGGACGGCAACCTCATCATCGCGGAGGGCGAGATCTTCACCCCGATGATCCTCCAGCGTCTTGAGGACGAGGGTCGGATCGATCAGATCCGCCTGATGCCGGTCATGGGGCCGGACAGGACTCCCGCGGAATACCAGGTGCCTCGGATCGAGCTGGTGGTGCGCGCCGAGGATACGCATCACACCGACTGATCCGACTATCACATTGTAGGAGCGGCTTCCAGCCGCGATGGATCGGTGCATTGTAGGAGCGGCTTCCCAGCCGCGATCGCAGCTGGAAGCTGCTCCTACATGGCTTGGTCGCAGCTGGAAGCTGCTCCTACCCTCAATCC
>CAYXOC010000058.1:0-19267 GCA_964466715.1 uncultured bacterium | reverse complement strand
GTCCGCAAGGCCGGGGTCAAGACCGTCGTCAGCTTCGTGCTGAGGTGGAATCCGCTCTTCGAGTGCATCAAGGGCCTGCAGAAGACCCCCGCGCTCGGTAGGATATTCATGGCCGAGGTAGACTACTGGCACCCGCTCGGCCGATGGTACAAGGGGTATGACTGGGTAACCAGCAAGGAGAGCGGTCGGAGCGTGCTCCTCGCCGCCGGATGCCACGCGGTCGATGCGATCCGGTACTTCATCGAGTCGGAGGTCACCGAGGTCACCGCCTACTCGAACAACGCCGGCCCGTGCGAGTACGATGCGAACATCATCGCCATCCTGCGGTTCGAGAACGGCACGATCGGCAAGGTCTCCGCGAGCTGGGATATCCGGTCGCCGTACGTCTTCAACATCGAGATGCTCGGCGAGCACGGCACGCTGCGGAACAATCAGCTTTACTCGAAGGTGCTCCTGCCTGGCCAGACCGGGTTCATGGAGATACCGACGATCCTGCCGGACAGCGGCGACGTCACGCATCATCCGTTCCAGGGCGAGATCGACCATTTGGTGAACTGCATCCTCACCGACACCGAGTCGAACGTCAACCTGGAGGATGCGGTCAAGACGCACGAGGTCTGCCTCGCGGCGGACATCTCCGCGGCGGAAGGCCGACCGGTCAAGTTGCCGCTGATATGATGGAGTGAGGAGTGAAGAGTGAGGAGTGACAAGTGAAGAGTGAGGAGTGAAAACCGCCCAGTCCTGAGTAGCGAAGCGTATCGAAGGACGGCCGGGATTAGCCAGAGGTCTGGTGTAGGGAACGGACGCTGTCCCGTTCCGTGGGTGTGGGCATGCAACGACGGAACGCGACGGCGGGCGTTCCCTACGTGGATACCCGAGAGGCTTCGGTAGCGACGTTCGCACAAACCGCGAACTCTGCTTCCGAAGCATCCAGCATCGGCCGCCCCTCGATACGATGCTCCGCATCACTCAGGGCTGACGGGTTTCAGCATTCCAACACCCCACCACTCCAATACTCCAGTTTCCCAAGGAGGTTGCCATGTCCACAGTGAAATGGGGAGTCATCGGGGCCGGCGGAATCGCCGACCGCCGGACGATCCCCGAGGGGATAATGCCCGCGTCGAACTCGGAGCTCGTCGCCGTCATGGACATCGACGAGGCGCGGACGAAGGAAGTCGCGGCGAAGTACGACGTACCGAGATGGTACACATCCGACGCCGAGTTGCTCGACGACCCGGCGGTCGAGGCGGTCTACATCGCCACGCCGGTCAACCTTCACGTGCAGCAGACCGTCGCCGCCGCGGAGAAGGGCAAGCACGTCCTCTGCGAGAAGCCGCTCGCGCTCACGCTCGACGAGAGCCGACGGATCGTCGATGCCTGCAAGGCCGCCGGAGTGAAGCTCAGCGTCGGCCTGATGATGCGCTACCACGCGTGCCACCAGGAGATCAAGCGGATCATCGAGAGCGGCGAGATCGGCAGACTCGTCATGGGCCGCGTCCAGTTTACCTGCTGGTACCCGAGGATACCCGGCGCATGGCGTCAGAATCCGGCGTGCAGCGGCGGAGGCGCGCTGATGGACCTCGGCGTTCACACCGCCGACCTCCTGCGCTTCTTCTTCGGCGATGTCGATGCCGTGACCGCGTTTGTGGACACGACGGTCCAGGACTACCCGGTTGACGACAGCGCTCTCATGCTCATGAAGTTCAAGTCCGGCGCGCAGGGCGTCGTCGAGAGCTACTTCAACATTCCCGACGCGGCCGCTCAGAACGCGCTGGAGATCTACGGCACGAAGGGATGCATCCTGTCTAAGGGCTCCGTCAGCCAGGGCTCAGAGGGCACGCTCACGATCTACTCCAGCGCCGAGGACAAAGGCTACGAGGCAGCCCAGATCCGCGATGGGAGCGGCACAAACGTTCGGGTCGTGAACCCCGACCCCGTGAACATCTACCGAGCGGAGATCGAGGCGTTCGCCGACTCGATCCTGAACGACACCGTTCCGCCGGTCACCGCCGACGACGCGATAGCATCGTTTGCCGCGGTCCTGGCGGCATACGAGTCCTCACGCGAGGGCAAGGCGATCAAGCTGTAGGGAACACCACCTTGTAGGAGCGGCTTCCAGCCGCGATGCACCAGCCGATCGCGGCTGGAAGCCGCTCCTACAATTACCGTTTCGCAACGGTAGCGAGGAAACCATGAGACAAGTATTCATCGATGGCAAGGGCGATATCATCATCAAGCAGGTCGATCCGCCGGCGCTCGGCGACAACGGCGTCCTGGTGGACACCGCGTACTCGGTCGTGAGCACCGGGACCGAGACCATGGGCATCCGCGCCCGCCGCAAGGATCCCGATCCGAACCGCGCCGATGCCGCCACCGGTTACACCAACTCCGGCACGGTGATCGCGGTCGGCAGGAACGTCGAGGGCGAGTTCGCGGTCGGCGACAGGGTGGGGAACTACGGCGCTCCGTCGGCGTTCGGCGGGCACGTCGAGACCTGCTTCATCGGACGGAACATGGCCGTCAAGCTTCCGGAGAGCGTCAGCCTGAAGGACGCCGCGTTCACCGGCCTCGGGGGGATCGCCATGCAGGCGGTCCGGCGCGCGAACCTCACATTCGGCGAGGTGGCCGTCGTCACCGGCCTGGGCGTGCTCGGCCAGCTCATCGCCCGGATATGCCAGGCCGTCGGATACCGTACCATCGCCAGCGACTTCCTCGATGACCGCCTCAGGCTCGCCGCGAGCGCCGGGATCACGACCATCAACGCCGCAGAGGACGTCGTCTCCGCCGTGAAGGATGCCTCCGACGGCCAGGGCGCCGACGCCGTGCTGATCGTCGCCGCTACCGACAGCGCCGAGCCGATCACGCAGGCGCTCGACATGATCCGCTTCGGCGGGCGGATCGTCATGGTCGGCGTCACGAAGATGGAGGTCGATCGGGCGAAGTTTTTCGCCAAGGAGGCCGAGTTCGTTATCTCCCGAGCCGCCGGTCCGGGGAGATACGATCCCTCCTACGAGCGCGACGGCGTCGATCTGCCGTACCCCTACGTCCGCTGGTCGGAGGGGCGCAACCTCCGCGAGTTCATCCGCATGCTCGCCGAGAGGCGTGTGCGCGTCGATGACCTCGTCAGCCACGAGTTCCCGGTCGAGCAGGCCGCGGACGCCTACGAGCAG
Source organism: uncultured bacterium (assembly GCA_964466715.1). Lineage (GTDB taxonomy): Bacteria > Armatimonadota > UBA5829 > DTJY01 > DTJY01 > CAYXOC01. Next base: position 16,097 of record CAYXOC010000058.1, on the reverse strand, counting down.
ATCCTCGAGCGCCCGAAGGAAATCCTCGGGGTCTTGTTGAAATATTAGGCTGAGTTTCCTTGCCGTGAGCAGACCCCTCCTACAGGTGAAGGTGTGCCCCGAATAGTTGGATTCCTAGCCATAGTGCTGGTGTGCCTCCTGGCCGCGTCCGTCGCGTTTGCCGCCGACCAGGAGCAGATCACCCTCAGGGTTTGCAGACTGCCGCTCAAGGAAGCCCGGAGCGTCCCCGACAAGGCGAACTGGGCGATCGTCGAGCGGTTCATGCAACTCCATCCCGAGATCAAGCTCGAGGGCTTCCAGGGAATCACCGCCGCCGGGCTCGACATGGACGTCGGCCCGCTCCTCTCTATGGCAGGCGGAGTCGCGCCGGACGTCCTCTACGTCAATTTCCGCATCTCCGACAGCTACATCCAGCAGAAGTTCCTCTATCCGCTCGATGAGTACGTCGAGCAGTGGGCGAAGGAAGAGGATATCTCGCAGTACATCTACGATCCGGTCTGGCCGGTCATCAAGCGCGACGGGCATATCTGGGCGATCCCGTACCAGACCTACGTCATGACGCTCCAGTACCGCAAGGACCTCTTCCGCGAGGCCGGACTCGATCCGGAGCGCCCGCCGAAGAACTGGGATGAGCTGTACGAGTACGCGCAAAAGCTTACCATCCCTGAGAAGGGCCAGTACGGCATGGCGGTTTTCGCCGGCCCGCACGCCGCATGGTGGTTCATCGACTTCCTCTGGTCGGCGGGCGGCGATGCCGTTACTCAGGACAAGGACGGCAATTGGAAGGCCGTCTTCAACGACGAGGCCGCCGTCACGGCGCTGAAGTTCTACCAGAAGCTCGGACGCCAGAAGTGGACTCGCAATGGCAAGACATACCGCGGAGTCGCCTATCGGGATACGGACTACTCGAAGCTCTGGCAGCTCGGCAAGATCGGCATGGTCTTCGGCTACATGAACGACCAGATGATGTCGAGCGTGAACCCCAACCTCATCGGCATCGCCCCGCTCCCCGTAGGCCCGACCGGCGTCCGCGGCAACGAGTTGAACTGCGCCATGATGGGCATCAACTCCCAGTGCAAGGACAAGCGCGTCCGCGACGCCGCCTGGGAGTACATCAAGTTTTGGGCGAGCGAGGAGGCGATCCGCATCCGGTGCAAGGTCTACGCCGAGTCCGGATTCGGCAAGTTCATCGCGCCCAAGTACCTGAAGCAGTACGGCTACACTCAGTACCTGCGCCAGGTCCCTAAGGGCTGGGCTGAGACACTGGAGGAGGCGCTCCGCTCCGGCCGCCCCGAGCCCTATGGCCGCAACTGCGAGAACATCTACTCCGAGATGACCCCTCCGCTCGACGCCGCGTGGCTGAAGGACGATCTTGACCACAAGCGCGAACTCGACAAGGCCGTAGCCCACTGCAACGAGAAGCTGATGGGCATCATCGACCCGAAGGTCCTGGAGTTCCGCCGACGCGTCGCGCTCGGAGTCGTAGTCACCCTGATGGTGATCTTCTACCTGGTCTTCCGCTCGGTCATCAGAAGCTTCACACGCGACTACGAATCCGGCTACGACAAGAAGCTCGCCCGCAGGAAAAAGCCCATCATATGGCGGAAGGCGGTCGTACCGTTCCTGCTCATGGGCCCGGCTCTGATATCCGTCGCGTTGTGGGCGTACTATCCGCTCGCGCGCGGCTCGCTGATGGCGTTCCAGGACTACAAGATCGTCGCCGGCACCACCTGGGTCGGCCTCGACAACTTCAGCGAAGTGCTCTTCACCCCGCAGGTCTGGAAGTCGTTCCTGAACAGCTTCATCTTCATGGCGCTGAACCTCGGACTCGGGTTCTGCGGGCCGATCATCCTGGCGCTGATGCTCCATGAGGTCCCGAGGGGCAAGGTACTCTACCGGACGCTGTACTATCTCCCGGCGGTCACCACCGGCCTGGTCATCATGTTCCTGTGGAAGTTCTTCTACAATCCGAGCCCGGCCGGTTTGCTGAACCGGCTGCTCACCGAGTTCAACGACGTCATTCTAGGCAACATCAACTCGGCGCTTGCGTGGCTGCACATCCCTGCGCAGATCCCTGTCTTTGCCACGCAGACCTGGCTGCAGGACCCGAAGCTCGCCATGCTCTGCGTGATCCTGCCGATCATCTGGGCGCACGTCGGGCCGGGGTGCATCATCTATCTGGCCGCGCTGAAGAGCGTCCCGGAGGACGTCTACGAGGCGGCCGATCTCGACGGCGCGGGCGTGCTGAGCAAGATATGGAACATCACCATCCCGTACCTGCGGCCGCTGATCATCATCAACTTCGTCGGCGCGTTCATCAACGCGTTCCGATCGTTCGACTTCATATTCGTCATGACGGGCGGCGGCCCGATGTATGCCACACACGTCGCGGGGCTGGAGATCTGGTACAACGCGTTCCTGTACCTGAAGTTCGGCTACGCGGTCGCGATGGCGTGGCTGCTCGGCTCGCTCGTCGTCGGGTTCACCGTATTCCAGTTGAGGATTCTCTCCCGCCTGCAGTTCAAGACGGCGGGAGCATAGGGACTGGGGGAATGGAGTGGTGGAGTAATGGAGTAATGGGATAACCCAGCGCTCCGCCACTCCATCACTCCGATACTCCCCTCCGAGATTCACATGCCCATCATATCCATCATCGGTCGAAAACAGAGAAAGATGCGGGTGCTCATCGCCGGCCTGTACATCATACTGACGCTCGGCGCGGTGACGATGGTCTACCCGTTCCTGCTGATGGTCTCGACCTCGTTCACGAGCCAGGTTGACCAGAACGAGTTCCGGGTGATCCCGCGCTACTTCTACGACGAGACGAGCCTCTACCGGAAGTACATCGAGTCGAAGTACGACGAAGATCCGGTCAAGTACAACATCCAGTTCGGTACCGATTACCCGACGTTCGAAACCGTCGAGCCGCCGAAGTCGATCAACCGCAAGTTCGTGGCCGAGTGGCGCGAGTTCAAGGCGACTCTTCCACTCGACTACCTCATGGTCGCTCACGCCGCATCGCTTACGAAGATCACGCCTGAGACGCTCGTCGACTACCGGGCGTTCCTGCGCGAGCGGTTCAACGGTGATCTCGACAAGCTCAACAAGGACTATCGTGAGGCCAACGAGACATGGCTTGAGCCGGGCATGCCGATCGAGGACTGGACTATGCGCAACTTCAGCCCCGACCGGACGCTGAAGTACAAGGACTTCCTCGAGTTCAAGGCCGCCCTTCCGGTGCGATATCTGTACACCGTCTCCGTCGACGGCCTTTTCCAGGATCATCTGCGCCTGACCTGTGGCAACGTCGATATGATCAACAAGGCGCTCGGCCTGAACTGCGAGACCCGGGCCGACGTCCGTCTGCCCGCGCGGATGCCGGGCGGCTCGTTCGGCCCGATCTGGGAGGAGTACGTCCGCAGGGAGTGCCCGGTCCATTTCGTCCATATCGATGACGCAGCCACCGCCGCCTACGATGCCTTCATCAAGCGCAAGTACGTGGACATCGCCGCCTACAACCGCGCCTACAAGACGAACATCAAGTCGTTCTCGGAGGTGAAGCTCTCTCCAAGAGCGCCCGTCGGCGGGATGGCATTGGTCGACTGGATCGAGTTCCTGGAGAGCGCCGTGCCGATCGAGATGGTCGATGTTCGCAGCGCGGACAACCTCTTCCGCCAGCACCTCGCGAAGAAGTACGGTACCGTGGAGCGGATGAACCAGGCGCTCGGCCTGAGTGTGGCCTCCTTCGAGCAGGTGGCGCCTCCGTACGCGGAGAACGATCTGCTCGAACTCCGCGAGAATACATCGACGATCCGCTGGGAGTTCATCAGCCGCAATTACCGCGAGGTGCTGGAGTACATCGCGCTCCACGGCCGGGCGCTGATGAACACCGCGATCCTCTGCTTCGGCATGGTCGCCGCAGTGCTGATCGTCAATCCGCTCTGTGCCTACGCGCTCTCGCGGTTCAACCTGCGCTCGACCTACAAGATCCTGCTCTTCCTGCTGGCGACGATGGCGTTCCCGGCGGAGGTCTCGGCGATTCCGAGCTTCCTGCTGATCAAGGACCTCCATCTGCTCGGCACATACTGGGCGATCATCCTTCCGGCGTTGGCGAACGGCTACTCGGTGTTTCTGCTCAAGGGATTCTTCGACAGCCTGCCGAGGGAGTTGTACGAGGCCGCGATGATGGACGGCGCGACCGAGATGCAGATGTACTGGAAGATCACCATCCAGCTCTCGAAGCCCGTCCTGGCGGTCATCGCGCTCGGCACGTTCACGATGGCATACGGGTCGTTCATGTGGGCATTCCTCGTGCTGCAGAACCCGAAGATGTGGACGCTCATGGTCTGGCTCTACCAGATGCAGATCTGGGCGCCGCAGTTCCTGGTCTACGCGGCGCTCGTCCTGACCGCCATTCCCACGCTCACGGTCTTCATTCTCTGCCAGAACGTGATCATGCGAGGAATCATCGTCCCGTCGGAGAAATAGGGGGTTACAGGTTGCGGGTTATGGGTTGTGGGGTTCCCCATAACCCATAACCCATCACCCATAGCCAATGTCCATGCAAACCGGCAAGCTTCCGCACAACCTGTTGGCGCAGATGCTCTCGAAAGTCGAACTCGATGACCGCGTGCTCGTCGGGCCGGGGATCGGCATCGACGCCGCCGTGATCGAGTTCGGAGACCGCTTGCTCGTCACCAAGACCGACCCCATCACCTTCGCCACCGACCTCATCGGCTGGTACGCCGTCAACATCAACGCCAACGATATCGCCTCCATGGGCGCGGACCCGAAGTGGTTCATGGCGACGATCCTCCTCCCGACCTCCTGCGAGACTTCCGATGTAGAGGCGATCTTCGACCAGATCACCTCCGCCTGCCGCGATCTGGGGATCACGCTCATCGGCGGCCACACGGAGGTCACCCACGACCTCAACCGACCGATCGTCGTCGGATGCATGCTCGGCGAGACCGACCGCGCGCGCCTCGTGACCGCGGGAGGCGCGAGGGTAGGGGACGAGATCTTCGTCACCAAAGGGATCGCGGTCGAGGGAACGTCGATCCTCGCGCGCGAGGCCGGAGACCGTCTGCGGCGGATGGGCTTCACCGAGGAGTTCCTCGACCGGTGCGCGCGGTTCCTCTTCGAGCCGGGGGTCAGCGTCATGGGGGATGCTCGGATCGCGACCGGTGCGGTCGAAGTCCATGCTATGCACGATCCCACCGAGGGTGGGTTGGCGACCGGGCTGATGGAGATCGCGGAGGCATCCGGCCTGGGGTTGGAGGTCGATCGCGAGGCGATCCCGATCCTGCCGGAGACTCAGACGATCTGCCGGGAGTTGGGGCTCGATCCGCTCGGCTTGATCGCGTCCGGCTCGCTGGTGCTCGCCGTTTCACCGGCTGACACCCCGCGTCTTCTGGAGGCGTTCTATGATGCGGGTGTCGTCGCCAACGTCATCGGACGCATGATGCCCCGCGACCACGGCCTCAAGATGCGCACGCCCACGGGACTCGCAGATCTTCCCGCGTTTCCCCGTGACGAGATCGCGCGCTTCTTCGACCAAGAAGACCGACCGTGTTGACGAATGGCCACAACAGGCGCAAACTAGCGATACGCCCCAGGAAAAGGAGCATGAGACATGGGCCGAGTCGCATGGCAAGACCGTATCACAGTTGATCCTGATATCCATCACGGGGATCCCTGCATAAAGGGCACAAGAGTCCCGGTGAGCATGATTGTCGGCAGCCTTGCCGACGGGATGACAGCCGATGAAGTGATCGCCGAGTATCCCCAGCTCACGCGGGAGGATGTCGCTGCTTCTCTCGCGTACGCTGCTGAAGTTCTTCGATAGGAAGTCCTGTTGTCCCTGAGTGCCTAGGAGAGCCCGGATGCTTGTCAAGATAGATGAGGATCTTCCGGCGTCGGCGGCGAAGTGCCTGAATCGGTATGGGCATGATGCCATAAGTGTTGTGGAGCAGGGAATGGGTGGCTGGAAGGGTCCGGCCTTGTGGCAAGCGATCCAGGCTGAGCGACGGTTCCTGGTGACTGCGGACAAAGGTTTCGCCGATGCGCGACAACATCCACCTGGAACGCACTGTGGGATTCTGCTTCTTCGTCCCGACGAGGATGGTGTTCGCCCGGTGATGGAGCTTCTCAGGAGCGTCTTGGATGCATATCCTCTCGAGTCCCTTGCCGGCGCTGTTACTGTGGCCGGTCCGCGAGGAGTCTGCGTCCGCCTTTGCGTTCTCCAGCGCGCCCTACGTCTCCGCCTCGGCCTTGACCTCCATCTGCGCCCGGCTCGGCATCAGCGTGAAATGGCACTGCCCCGCGCCGACCGCCATCGGGGTGAACGACTTCGCCTGAGACGCGTAACCCTTCGCCGAGGCGATCAGGACGTACGGCCGGGGATCGAGTTCGGCGAGCAGGAACCTCCCCACCGCGTCCGTCATCGAGACGGCGGTCATATCCCTCGAATCCACCTTCACCTCGGCCCCTTCGAGCGGCAGTCCCGTCGCGCCATCCACCACCGATCCCGAGATGCTGATCGCCGGCGGCTTGCCGGTTGCGCCCAAGCTGGTCTCCGGCGCCTGTTGCGGCCCGGTGACCGGCAGTTGCGATGCGCACGACGGGCAGAACACCCAGTCGGGACGAACCGGCGATTGGCAGCGCGGACATGTCGGCTCAGCCTCCGAGCCGCAGTACGGGCACCGTTTGAGCCCGACCGGCAGATCGGCGCCGCACTTCGGGCAGGCGCGCGGATCGGGATAACGGATCACGAGGTACGTCACCAGCCCGACCACGTTCGTCAGCAGGGTGAGCATCGCCCACGGCATCGGCTCCATCCGCCGCCAGGATGCATCGAGATAGACCCACCACGGCACGAGTATCCAGTATCCGGCAACGCACAGCACGGCCAGGATCAGCACCGACGTCGGTGTGCCGGGACCCGTCAGGATGATTCCGACCAGCGCCGCTATGCCCAGCGTGATTGCGATCGCTCTCGTGGTGTTCTTCGCCTGCTCGACCGGCGCTCGCATCAGCGAGTCCGCGAGGCTGGTGTATGCATGGTTGATAGCACTGGCCACTCTGCCGGTCACGTGCCGCGCGCCGCATATCGGGCAGGTCTGCGACATGTTGGCGAGCCTGTTCCCGCACTGGTTGCAGATCGCCGTGGTCGGCGGTGACGTCAGGACATAGGCCAGCACGGCAAGTGGGGCCGCGGCCAGCGAGAAGACCGTCCACAGGTAGACCTGCCTCGCCCTTATCGATGCGTCGAGGGCTATCCACAGCGCCGTGAGCAGCCAGCTCACTATAACGAAGAACGGTCCTACAGGGTCGCGGATATCCGGCCACACTATGACCGCCAGGGCGACAAGCGCCCAGCAGATGGCCGCCGCCGTTCCGAGTATGGTCTTCCGGCGGAGTAGAGTCAGTTCGTGCTCATTCATCGGTATTTCCAATTAAGCTACCTACCCGATGCCGTCAGTCGGCTCTATGCTGAAGTCAATGGTGACTTGCTGTCCGGGACCGACCTCGGCCAGGCGCGTTTGGTGCTTGAACCCGACAGCGTCTACGGCGACGGTATACGGCCCGGCCGGAACATCCGCCAGCACGAAGCCGCCCTCGCCGCCGGTGATCGATGAGCGATCGAGCCGGCTCGAGTCGAGGTAGACCCGGACCCCGGCGATCGGCCTCGATGTGCCGCGCTCGACGACCCGGCCGATGATCTTCGCGGGCAGGGCTCTCAGGCTGAGTCGGACCGACTCCGGCGCTTCGGTGACATCCAGTTCGGCCTCTGCGGGCTCGTAGCCGGCCCTTGTGACCGTGACGGTGTACCTGCCGGTCCTGAGCTTGCGCGCCTCGAAGATCCCCGCGGCATTGGTGATGCCGTCAACCTTGGACATGCGGCCGACCACGGAGACGCGCGCATTCTGCATCGGGGTCCCGGACTGCGCATCGAGCACGCTCACGGTAAGGCTCGCCCTCATGTGTTCCATCAGCCGCGACACGAGCGGCTCGGGCGGGGCGCTCGGCGTCGTCTGCTCGACCGCCTGGGACGCGGAGACACTGCTCAGCGCCTGCGATGCGGTGACATTGCATACAGGGCAGTACTGCCAGTTGGGTTTCATCTTTGTCCGGCAGATCGGACAGGCGTTCATAAGCGACACGCCGCAGGCCGGGCACCGGACGTATTTCCCCAGCACCTCTTCGCCGCAGTTCGCGCACGGATATGGCGCAGGGAGCCTTGCTACCATGTAGGCGCCGAATCCGATCACGTTTGTGATCGCCACCAGCGACGCCCACGCGAACGGCCTCATCCCGCGCCATTGCGCGTCCAGGCCGACCCAGAACGGAAGCAGCAGCAGGTAGGCGATGAGCGCTCCGATAGCAAACTGGTTGAGAACGGCAACCATCTCCAGGTTCGGCAACGTTACTCCCGGCGGCAGATCGATACCCTGGAGGTTGGGCACTGCTACGGCCAGGATGCCGACGGTCTCGCCGCGAGCGTTCTCCAATCTCTGCAGCATGATATCCTCGACGTCATCGACGTGCTGATGCACCGCGTTGCGGAACAGGTTCGTCCAGTATGGGTAGATGGCGCTGACCGACTCCTGGTTGTAGCCGCCGTATTCGTCGCGGTCGAGGCTGTTCCTGATCTGCGAGATCGGCTCACCGAACGGGAATGCCTTGCCGATCAGAGACTTCGGGTAGGCCTTGACGACTCTTCCGTCTGCGTCCAGTATCGCCGCCGCGGCCACGTTACTGCGGCTCGTAGAGGGCTTGTAGTCAAGGTCGCGCGCGATCTCGAACGCTGCCCGGGTCCCCCGGAGAACCCTCTGCGGATCGACCTGCTGCTCCACGAACCTCTGGAGGGCCTGGGCGTCCGTATCCTCGATGCCGTTCCCGCCGAGCAGTCGCGCTATGGCAAAGGTGTCCGGCCGGGGTAGTTCGTAGGCGGTGGCTCCGCGTCGAAATGGAACGGAAGGGATGTACTGGCCGTAGATGAACAAGCCGATACTGGCCGACAGTGACAGTACGCACAGCACACCGATCAGTGTCTTGGCGGCGCGCATGGTCTACACCTCTACCTTCTAAAGGTCATTCCGTTGAGCGGTCTGCGCCTGGCGGTGACCAGGATCGGCACAAAGGAGGTGACGAAGATAATCGCGGCCGCGACCGCCACGAGCCTCATGCTTCCGAGCGGGCTCGTCAGGGCGAAGATGTCGATCCGGCCGGTCAACTGCAGCGCCAGGATTGGGACCATCGCGGCAAAGACGAACACCGATGCAAACGCGAAGCCGAGGAACCCGTATACCGTGCGAGGGCTGATCCGCGCCCGCGCCGGTCCGGCAATCGGCAGAGCCGCCAGCGCCTTCGTAAGTTCTCGCGACTCCGACAGCGTCGGGCTGATGGTCGGCTCGCTCCCAATCAGGCCGGCCAGCATCCTGTACTCCTCTAGAACGCAGGAACATCGCTCGCATCGGTTCGTATGGCATTCGACGGCTTCAATCTCGTGAGGGGCCAGATCGCCGGTCACGTAAGCCGCCAGCATCTGCTCGCATCTCTCGCAGTTCATTTCTGATCCTCACAGGTCATCGGCTGGAGCTCGTCTCGGAGCCTCTTCAGCGCAAAGTGTATCCAGGACTTGACCGTGCCGGACGGCGCGCCCATCACCTGAGCTATCTCGTCGTATGTCAGATCGTGTCGGAATCGGAGGGTGAGCGCAGACCGCTGGGACTCCGGGAGCCGTTCGATCGCCGACCACATCTCCGACGCGGCCATGCGGTCGGCTACCGATGTCTCCATCGAGACCGCCGGGCTCTTCTCCGCCGCGAGCGACTCCATAGCCTCCATCTCGGAGATCAGCGATTCCTTCCTCACGTTGCGGCGTCGGAAGTCATCCCGCACGAGGTTCATGGTGATCGTGTAGAGCCAGGTCTTGAACGATGACTTCGATTGGAATGTGGACGAGGCCTCGAACACCCGGATGAACGCCGACTGGGCGATATCCGCGGCGCGATCGCGGTCATGGAGGCGGCGGTACGCGAAATCGAGGAGCTTGGCGTGGTATCTGGAGACAAGAACATCCATCGCGCGCCGGTTGCCGCAGGCGCACAACGTTATCAGCTCTTCGTCAGCCAGGCTGTTCACGCGCTGATCGCTCCTATCAGTTCTCTCCAGGAGAATCTGACGAATCGGGTTGCGCAACCCTCGAGCGTGCAGACGCTCGATGATGTTTGTATGTTCCATGATACCGACCTCGTTGATCGCCGTCAAACCTCCACCCGCTCACTCCCTGTGAAGGCGGGAATGACAGCCTCTCGGGAGAGGACAGGGGAGGTCGTCGCGCCTGTCCGGTTCGGACTGCTGTAGACCGTTCGGCATCCACAGCAGCCATTCCTGTCTCGTCGGCGTTCAGACACCTCCGCCAAGACCTTAGACGCACGCTCCGTGCGAACCGTTGAGCGCGGCGGGGAAACAGGAATGACACGAATGGGGCGAATACAGGGACTTGATCCCGCCTTCCATTCGCTCAGCCGTGACATTCGTGTTTCCCCCAGGGTTATGCTACAATACTGCCAGTGCCCGGTCCCCGACCGCCGAACGACCGAAACGGAGGTACCCCTTTGCGACTGATCTGTGTCCTACTGCTCATACTCGCCGCCGGCCGACTATCCGCCGGAGCGCTCGAAGTATCCGAGGCATACTATCGCGACACGAACGCGAGCCTGCATCTCTTCCTGGTGAACAACGGCGAGGAGCCGGTGTCGATCCAGCCGCCCGTCGTTGACGGACATGACTGCGCATCCCTCGGACGCGACGGCCTGCACATCTCGAACGTGCTCTGGTATCGATGCCGTCCGAACCCGATCGGCCCCGGCGAAATCGCCGACCTGACGATCACTCTCGCCAAGCCGACCGATAAGGCTGTTACCGTCGAACTGGCTGCGTCGTCCGGTCAGAAGCTGCGGAAGACCATCCGCTGTGCGCCGGAGCAGATCCGTTTCCAGGCGATACGGTTCAGCCGCGACCTGCGCGCGGTCGATCTCTACGTCCGCACCTCGAAGACCGTTCGGAGAGTCCGCATGGACGGCAAGGATGTCGGCAAGGCGTGGAGTTCCTTCAACGGTCTCGCATACACGCGCATCAGGCTGAGTGAGCCGCTCGCGCCGAACTCCTTCCACGTGTTTGAGGTCGAGGTCGAGGGCGCATCGACCGCCTACCAGATCCGCGCCATCCCGGACGAGTTCCTGATCGGCGTCTACGGCGGCGCGAGTCCCGAGAACATCGCCGACTGGGCGAAACACGGCTTCGATCATCACATCTCGTTCGGTGCGATCCCGCCCGATCTGCTCGACACGTTCGCGGAGAACGGCATCAGCGTCGGGTCGAAGTACATCAAGGAACACCTCGTAGATCGGGCTGACGGCAGAGTGCCGCTCTACGACGAGGATGCCGCGCGGACCAGCCTGAGCGCCGTTGCCGCCAAGCAGAGCCTGCTCTACCACCATCTCGCCGATGAGCCGGATGTCTCGGACTACTACGCGGGCCGGATACTCGGCGCCACAGCGATGGAACTTGCCGCGCGCGCCGAGTTCTTCGAGAGAAATGACCCCGGGCGCTACACTTTCGTACAGCTCGACAACACATTCCGTCCGGGCAACTACCGGGTGTACGGAGAGATTGCCGATGTGATGGCGACGCACAGGTATTCCCTCGGCAACTACCTCAAGAGCGAGGCCGGCGAATCCACCGTGAAGGTCCTGCCGTTCTTCGAAGACATGGTCGAGACGCTCGACCGCTTCCGGGCGGCCACCGAACCTAAGCCGTTCTTCATGGTCCCGCAGTTCTTCAACCTCGGCCCGGGTCGTTCGGGCCGCGCGCCGAGCATCGACGAGATGCGCCTCCAGTGCTACACCATGCTCGCGGCCGGCGCTCGTGGATTCCTTCACTACATCCACTCCGGCTCGACCGGCGGCGGAGAGGGCGGCCGCACGCCCGCCCTGTGGGACGGCATGACCGGCCTCAACGATGAACTCCGGCGCGTCGGCGAAGTCGTCTCCTCCGGGACCCCGGCGCCGTCCGGCTGGATGGAGTGCAGCTCACCGAACCTGCTCCCGAGCGTCGTAGTGAGCGGGGACCGGATGGCCGTCATCCTCCTCAACCTGAACCACCGATCGGCGCTGAAGACCTTCGTCGCTCTGCCGGTGAAGGGAGCGCGCATCGACCTGCGCATTCCTCCGTGGATCGACGCCTCGGAGCTGGAAGTCGTGCCGGTGGAGGGCGGGAGCCCCCTGTCCGTCACTCGCGACACCGACGGCCTGCACTTCACGGTTGACGAGGTCGTCGTCGCCCGATGCCTGATCGTGCGTCCGAGGCGGTAGAGATGCTCGTTTCGGTCCTGATGCCCGCATACAACGCCGTGAATACCATCGGCCAGGCGGTGATCAGCCTCCAACGTCAGACCTTCGCCGACTTCGAGGTGATCGCGGTCGATGACGGCTCTGCAGACGGCACCGGGGAGATCCTCGACGAGCTGTCATCCGCCGACCCCCGCATCAGGCCGGTCCATCTTTCGCATTCGGGGCTGATCCCGGCGCTCAACGCGGGGACCGAGGCATGTCGGGGCGACCTCATCGCCCGCATGGACGCGGACGACATCAGCCATCCCGAGCGGCTCCGGTTGCAGGTCGAGTACATGAGCGCGCATCCCGACGTGAGCGTCTGCGGATGTCTCGTCCGCTCGTTCCCCAGGAGTTCCATCAGGGCCGGTTTCCTCCGGTACGAGGAGTGGCTCAACTCGCTCGTGACGCACGAGCAGATCACCCGTGACATCTTCATCGAGAGCCCGATAGCGCACCCGAGCGTTGTGATGCGGGCATCCGACCTGCGCGAGATCGGCGGCTACCGCGAGATGGGCTGGCCGGAGGACTACGACCTCTGGCTGCGGTTCTTCACGGCCGGCAAGCGGTTCGGCAAGGTATCGCGGACGCTCCTCTTCTGGCGCGAATCGCCCGAGCGCCTGACGTTCACCGACTCGCGTTACTCGCTGGAGAACTTCGTGCGGGCGAAGGCGCACTTCCTGGCGATTCTGGTTCGTCGGAAGGAGCGTCCGGTGATCGTCTGGGGAGCCGGGATGATGGGTCGTCGGCTCACGAAGCATCTCGTCCGCGAGGGGATTCAGCCGATCGCGGTAGTCGATATTGACCCACGGAAGGTCGGGCGCACACTTCGCGGGGCGCCGATCATCTGGCCGGAGCAACTCGATGAGCGCCCGGACGCCTTCATCATCGCGGCGGTAGGCTCGGAAGGCGCGAGGGGGCTCATCCGCGCCAGGCTGGACGAGATGGGGCGGGTCGAGGTGCGCGACTACCTGTGCGCCGCATAACGGACTCCAAAATCCGGGCGGATCCGCCGAAAATTCTTGTGTGGAGGGTATGGACAAACGGCGAAAACCGTGCTATAATCTCCATCGCAGGCAGGAACCGGTGTTCATACCTGCCAAACTTCCGACGCTCCTCGGTAGCTCAATCGGCAGAGCACTTGGCTGTTAACCAGGGGGTTCGTGGTTCGAGTCCACGCCGGGGAGCCAACATCTTAGAAACCCGCACCATCACTCGGTTTTTCGGTCCTTCGACACTCCCCGACGATGCCTCATGGCTACCAAAACGGCATCTTAGCACACATGGTTTTGTTAGACCCCATTGTACCACAGATTCCGGAAAGGTACCAGTTCTATTCTCCAGATGGTGGAAAATGTGGAGGAAAGATGAACTCCGGCGCGGATTGGGGATGCTACGATCCAGGCTCAGTTTGACACGAGCTTCGCATAATCGTCGACGAACGAGTCGCCCCGCGTCCTCGCCGGTGTGAACTCAGGCCGCTTACCCTTTCCCAATCTCTTGGGTCCGCTGTACTCAAGTGAACCGTGCCCGTCCAATGTCTGAGCCGTTCCGTAGCCATTGCCATAGACGTCCTCACAGTAGATGCTGACTTCGTACAGCACTTCGTGCACCGGAGTCAGTTGCGTCCATGCTGAACCGCTCGACCCCAGAGATGCGAGGTAGTATTCCTTGGCTTGCTTTGGCTGCTTGTCGACGTCAGGACTGATCTCGATCTGCACTCCCAGGGCTACTCCGGGACCTTCGTTGACAACTGCAAGCTTGGTCTCACCAGTCTGCGCGTTGAAGGATCTCCAGACGACGGACACCACCGGCAGCGCCGCGTCCTCGCGCTGTCTCTGCATCTCGGCGACAGTCCTCTTGGCCGACTTGGCGTACCACCAAGTCACGACGGCGAGAACCGCCGTTAGGAGCACCGTGCAGAAGCCGCTGTGGTCATCGAGCCAATCGATCATCCGTTACACCCTCCATGTCCTCTTCTCTCGCCCATTGGTCCAGGGTCTTGAAGAAGCCCCGTACGTTAACGATCATCTCCCTGGCATCCTCGGCCGTGATCTCCTGGCCGGTGCGCTTACTCCAGAAGTCGATCGTGTACTGGATCAGCTCTTCGGACATGCCGTCCTGAGTCCATACGGGCTTGTCATTCCTCCGGTATTGGCTGCCTGGAAGATGCTCGCGCTTCCCCATACCTCAACCTACTCCCGGATCGGTCTGATCGGGACTGCTTGGGTAACAGGGTTCTCGGAGTTGCCGTTCGTGACGTACATGAACTTCTCCTCGTTGTACTGTCGGCTGAACGTGTACTGGGCTCTCCAGTGAGCAAGTTCGTTGTCCGTCATCGGGTACCTGCCTGGCGTAGCGTTGCGGTCGTCGAAGAAGTCAACCTGTATGACCATCACAGACTCATCCACAACCTCACCGAGTACCCGGCCTACTAGGTCCGTGTCTTTGAGATTCTCTGGTGACATGTAGACAGTCTTCACATCGCCGAAGTCGCCGACAATCTCGTACGGCAGACTGCTGGATGGGCTGGGTGAAGACTCTTCGATGTCGGTGCTCACCGAAGATGGGCCCACGCAACTGTCAAAGGGCGTGATGATGACAAAGAGCAGCAGGAGCAACACCACACATCCGATGGCTCCGTTCCTCGTGTTCGTTGCGTCCTGGTTCACAGTTGGTGGAACGGCCGGGGACTGCCGTGATGCTTGCTGGAGACTGGAACCGCAGGCAGCGCAGAAAGCTGCACCGGGCGTGGTGGTAGCGCCGCACTTTGAGCAGACGCGGGGTCCGCTAACGCTCATGCTCGTTCTCCCTTCTACTTAGGTCTTCCGTACGCTTCGGTGAGTTTGTACTGCGTTGCGGCCGCCTCGATTACGCTCATCTCGAACTTCCACCGTCCACCCGGCGCAAGGTTGGATCCGGTGCTGAGATTGTCCCCGACCTGTGTGCCTCGGGCATCGAAGAAGTTGAACTTCACGCAAACATGCTCGAGTGTGTACTTGCTGTTGTTGGTGGCAACTCCGGTGAGAACTCGTTCTCTGTACTGATTGTAGCCCATGCGTACGTCGCTCAGTACCAGATCTACCTGACTAGGTTTGGGAGGAGCCTTGTCAGCCTGTTTGGCTTCGGTCGGCTTGTCCGAAGCCTTGTCGGTCGAGGACACTTGTCCGGGCTCACCCTTGTGCGTGATGGTGATCGTACTACCTTTCTTGGGATCAGGCATCTCTACCACAACCTGATCGGCAGCATCGGACAACACGACATGAGGCGTTCCGTCCTTCTCCGTGTACAGCTTGAGCCGACGCTTCATGTTGTCGTCGTAGAAGTAGAGATTGGTCGTGCCATCCGGTGAGCAGGCTAGTGTGGCCTTCAGTTCACCCGCCGCGTCGACCAGTTCATAGCGCTGCGACCGGATCACCTCCGGCACAGTCTGCTTCTGCGACGCCTGCCCAAGTACAATGAATCCAGCAGCCACCAGGAACAGGAACGAGGTACACCCCATCGCTGCCCCCGCCTTGCGCTGCCTACCAGATCGCGTTAGCGGTACGCCAATGGTACGGGACACTCTGGACTTCGCAGCCGAAACCCCTAGAAGACGCTTCCACGAAAAGCCACCTCTGTTCATGCCCTCCTCCTTGACTACGAGCTTGTCCCGGCGGTAGTGGAAAGTTGCCGGTGACTCGCTTCCATTCTATG
>CAYXOC010000057.1:0-23103 GCA_964466715.1 uncultured bacterium | reverse complement strand
TATGGAGTGCGGCAGCTTGATGCCGCTTTTCCGAGGCGTGGCTTGACACGCCGGGGGTGGAGGGGCGTCAAGCCGCCCGAAACCAGAGCGACGTCAAGCCGTCGCACTCCATATTGGTGTCGTCGCACTCCATAGGAATGCAGGAGGTACTATATGGATTGGCCGCATGCGCCGGTTCACCGCTTGTCCGAGGCGGGAGCCTTCATGATCACCTGCGGAACCCTCCACAAGGAGCACTACTTCCGAGGCGATGATCGGCTCGCTGTTCTGCACGACACGCTCCTCCAGCTTGCAGAGCGCTATGGGTGGATGCTCCAGGCTTGGGCCGTCTTCAGCAATCACTACCACCTGATAGCCAACTCGCCTGAGGATGCGACGAACCTCCCCAGGTTCATGAGCCACCTGCATACCGTCACCGCTACGGCGGTCAACAAGCTCGATAGCACTCCCGGACGCAAGGTCTGGTTTCAGTACTTCGACACCAAGCTCACCTACCAGGAGTCCTACTTCGCCCGGCTGAAGTATGTGTACGACAATCCCGTGAAGCATGGCATCGTGAGCATACCAGCCGACTATCAGTGGTGCTCCGCCTCATGGTTCGAGCGCACTGCGCCTGACGGGCTCCTCAAGACGGTTAATAGCTTTAGAACCGACCGTCTGAATATCCACGACGATTTCTAGTATCGAGGCTCGTATGGAGTGCGGTGGCTCGACACCGCTTTTCCGAGGCGTGGCTTGACACGCCGGGGGTGGGTGGGCGTCAAGCCGCCCGGGACCAAAGCGACGTCAAGCCGTAGCACTCCAAATCGGAACCGTCGCACTCCATGGCGATGTCGAGCCATCGCACTCCAAGGGCCGAAAAAAGCCTGTGCTCCCACGTAAAAATACCTAGAGAAATGATGCAGATCATGGAATGAGAGATCTAACTGCTCCTTGTACAACTAGAGTTACGGACGGGGATTGATCAGACCACCACGAGGTGAGTCCGTGGAGCGCTATCGGGATTGCAGATCTGAGATTTGCGATTTCAGATTTGGGGATACCGGTTGCTCCATGTGCAGACAGCTTCCTGGTTTCGGGATGCACTCTTGTCCTTCATTCCTGATCTCTTTCATCGAGTTCCGTAACGCCGTCGGCCCGTTCCCGTCTCACAATGCAAGCTTACATTCCCGGAATGCAAGCTTACATTGTCGCAATGAAGGCTTACATTCCCGCAATGAAGGCTTACATTCCCGCAATGAAAGCTTACATTGGCGCAATGAAAGCTTGCATTGTCGAAATGTAAGCTTACATTGCCGTTCCGTAAGCCTGCATCGCGGGTGTGAGAACACGAGGGACCGGGGCCGCCGGCATCGATCGCCGATCGATCAGGGGGAGCAGAATCTCTCCGGTTAGGAGGTATGTACTATGTCTACGGACTACGTGTCCTCAAACGATGAGCAGTTCAAGCTTTGGCTCGCAAACTTCGTGACCGTACTCAGCGCGCATACCGCCGAAGTCGGTCTGGCTCCGGACGATCTCGCGCCGATCGAGGGCGTATCGGCGGCTTTCGGCGCCGCGGTGACGGCGTACCAGGCGGCGAAGAACGATCTGGCCACCAAGTCGAGCACCAAGAAGGACTTCCGCGCTTCGGCGATCGCAGTCCTGCGGCCGCTCGTTCGCCGGATCAACAACCATCCGGGGATGACGAACACCCTTCGGAGCAATCTGGGCCTGCCGGAGAGGAGCGACACGGTTCGCACCCTGGCGACGGTCGGAAGCGAGATCCCGGGCATCTTCGTCGAGACGGCTCCGGGCAGCGTCAAGGTCCACTTCGGCACCGAGCCGCTGAACGAGCGGATCAACAGGAAGCCGTCGTGGGCGAAGGGCTGCAACATCTACCGCAAGCGGACCGGCGATGAGCGCTACGAACTGATCGCATTCCAGAGCGCATCGCCCTACATCGACCGGATCACCGGTCCGGGCGCGGACTACACGTATGTGGTCAGCTACCGCGGCACGAAGGCCGACGAGATCGGCAACGAGTCGCTCGAGGCGACGATCGCAGCGAGAGGCGCGATGGCCGCGTAGGTGGATGGTTGGAAGTGCAACATGGGTAGAAGAGAGCGGGGCGGGCGTCTCGGGACGCCGCCTCGCTTTTTTTCAGGACAGGCCTAAAGATCGGCCACGACAACGCCGATGATATGTAGTGGCAAGTATGTATCCGGCATACCTATGTACCTCCTAGAACGAAGGGTCCGGCCTCGACAACCGGGCCCTTTTTCCTTTGCCCACCAGGAACCGGATCTCCGAAGACGCGAACTCGGCCTTCTCGGCGTGAGATCACGCTGAGAGGGTCTGAACGAGATGCCCGGCGTCGAGCAATTGTTACCCGGCCGATTCGGCGCGAACCTTGAGCCGGCCGTCCGAGACGGCTACTCGGCAGCGGACACGGCGGGCTTGCGCAGGAGGACCAGCGCATTGGCGATCGACCGCTCGCGACCATCGGACGGAACGTTCATCACCATGCCGCCGAGCCAGAAGGTCGACGACCCGCCGCCGTCGAGGTTGAGCGCGTCCGTGCACCCGAGCCTTCGCATCAGGGACGCCATCTCCGCGTTCGTCATCCCCGCGGAGAGGCCCGGCTGCCGTCCATCGACCACCACGAAGTACAGATAGCGCGAGTTCCACCCGATCATCGTTCGCGGATGGCGTGGATCGTTCGGCCCGAACTGCATGCGCTTGCCGTTGGCGACGAGTATCGGATGCCCGCCGATCGCCGTGTCTACTCCGGTCAGGTCTGGTGAAGTCGCAATCGTGAGCCGCAGGACGTCGCCCGCTTTCACGGCCGGGACAGCCTCCGTCAGCTTCGGCCCGAGCGACAGGATCATCGTGTCGGCGGACAGCGGCGTGTCACCGCTGTCTTTGACCTCGCGCACGCGGGCCTTGTACGTCTTACCCGGACGGAGCGGCAGCCACGGCTCGCCGGGAACCTGCTCCAGGATCAGTTCCCGTCCGCCGACGGTGCGCGTGGACGGCCCGAGCGTCGGCGTGTAGAGGACCGCCGCGTCGTCGCTGCGTTCCTCGTTCAGTCCGAACGGAGTCGCGCTCCCGTTCGGCCAGGCGACGTTGAGTTGCGAGCGAACCTCTCCGATCCGCGGCTTGCCCGACGGATCGATCCAGAAGCTTGTTCCCGTCGGAGCGCTCACCAGTTCGCCCTGCATGATCTGCAGGCCGGTCGGATCGCCCTGATAAGGCCCGACGGCGATCCGGTAGAAGTCGCCGTTGATGGCGGCAACCGGCGTGCCGAGATCCGCCGGGACCGCGGCCACGTGCTTGCTGATACCGCTCAGCCCGTAGATCGTGCCCTGCGCCAGGGTCGATATCAATCGGAAGTCCGTGACCCTGCGGTCGATCTTCAGGATGTGCGTCGCCCAGGGGACGTTTCCGATACGCTCATGGGTGTACTGGAGACCGGGCCCTACCTCGGGGTATTTCCGGTCGGATTGTGCCCCCGCGAGTCCGGCTGTCAGGCAGAGAGCGATGAGGATGAGTGCGAAGATAATGCGTCGTGCCATTTGCGTGCGTGTTCCTCCTGCGAGAACTGGGTTGTTCCCTACAGGAGTGTTAGGCAAGCGGAGCCGTCAATCATCCTCGCATCATGCGGTGGATCTCGCTGTTCGGGCAGGATCTCGCTGAGGAATGCTCATCCCTCGATCTTCCTGAGGCGGATGTAGAGTCGGGAACGGATTCGGCGGCTCTATCTGTGCACGGTAGCCTGGCCCCTCGTGGGCGTCGGACGGGCGCAAGGCCCTAGACTATCCGGCTGCAATCATGCACGAGAGCTGCCGAAACGAGGCGGGCAATGTGTTCCACAGAGTAGCAGTTGCGACGTACTCTGTGCTGACGGATTCCTGGAAACATGGACTCCACTGCAGACGCCTCCTTTCGGTATTGGATTGCTGGGTTGATTATACCACAACTCTTCGGGCGCGCAACCCGCGCCCTCGATATTCTCTATCGCCCGGATGCCGTGATCCGCTAAACAGGATGAACGCGACTTGTGACGCGTTTCTTGACCTATCGGAGCCCTGACCGCTATACTCGCTGGTATGGAGAGCGGTATCAGAGAGATGCAAGGGCAAGTCGAGAAGCGCAGGCTCACGGGGTTCCTGCGCCACTACCGAGCGATCATCCTCGGGACGATCCTCGTGCCGGTCAACGTCTACTTCCTGCTCTACATGGAGGTCGGCTTCCGGAACATGAGCAACTCCGGCGCCGGCCCGTATCCGTCGACGATCTCGCTTTTTGCCAATACGATCCTCTTTCTGATAGTCCTGACGCTGGTCAATAGCCTGATCGGGAGGATCGGACCCCTCCCCAGCCCTCCCCGCCACGGGGAGGGGGTAGCATCATCCTCCCCCAACCCTCCAGGTGGTGTGGATGGGGCGGCATTTCCCTCATTCAACGCTCTGCGTGGCGGGGATGGAGTATCAACTCCCTCCCCGTGGCGGGGAGGGTCGGGGAGGGGTTCCGCTGCCCTCGAGCGCGGGGAACTCCTGGTCATCTACGCGATGCTCACCGTCTCCACAGCCATCGTGAGCATCGATTTCCTCGACGTCCTGATGCCGATGATCACCTATCCCTTCCGGTTCGCCACGCCGGAGAACCGCTGGGCGCAGATCATGCTTCCGTACATCCCGAGTTGGATCAGCGTGAGCGACCCGGAGGCGGTCCGCGGCTGGTACGAGGGACACACCGTCCTGACATGGAGCATCATGCGCCACTGGCTCCTGCCGATCGGAGTCTGGTCCGCCGTGATCCTGATCATGCTGGCGGTGATGTACTGCATCAATACGCTCGTCCGCCAGCAGTGGATCCAGAATGAGAAGCTGCTCTTCCCGATCGTCGAGCTTCCTCTCCAGATCACGGAGCCGGGGCAGCGCATCTTCCGCAGCCGCCTGATGTGGGCGGGGTTTTCCATCGCGGCGGGCATCTCGATCCTCAACGGCATGCAGTTGTTCTATCCGTCGCTGCCGACTCTGAACGTGAAGATGTGGGACATCTCGCCGCTCATGCCCGGTCGTCCGTGGAGCGCGATCGGATGGACGCCGATCTCGTTCTATCCCTACGGCATCGGGCTGAGCTTCCTGCTCCCGCTCGATATGCTTTTCTCCTGCTGGTTCTTCTACGTCATGTGGAGGGTGATCCGCATCTTCGGCGACATGTACGGCATCTATCAGTCTACGCCGACATTTCCGTTCATGGACCAGCAGGCGCTCGGAGCGTACTACCTCGTCGCCGTGTTCGCGCTATGGTCGGCGAGGAAGCATCTGGCGAAGGTTTATCGGGCCGCCTTCCACGGTCACTATGATCCTGATGAGGCGAACGGGCCGATGCGATATCGGACCGCGTTTCTCGGGATCGCAGTCGGTCTGATCGCCCTGATGTGGTTCTTCCAGGTGATCGGCATGGGATGGTACATAGCCGTCGCCGTCGTGGTGATGTACTTCTTCCTCGCGCTGGCGATCGCCAAGATGCACGCCGAGTTCGGGCCGCCGGCCCACGACCTGCACGGCATCGGCCCGGAGGTCGTATTGATCGGCGCGCTCGGACCCGCGGCATTCTCTCCACAGCAGCTCGCGAGCATGAACTGGCTGTTCTGGTTCAACCGAGCCTACAGGAGCATCCCGATAGCATATCAGCTCGACGGCTTCAAGCTCGCCCATCGTACCGAGACTCCGCAGAGATACATGGCGATTGCGCTCGGCCTTGCATCGGTCGCCGCAGTGATCAGCGGGTTCTGGATCTTCCTCAAGTTCGGTTATGCGAGAGGCGCATCAGTGGGGATGGCGGGGCACATAACGTACTTCGGCTCCCAGGCGTTCGTCGGGCGGCTGCACAACTGGCTGGTTGTCCCGAAGCAGCCGGATATCCTTGCGACGCTGGCGATCGGGTGGGGGATGGTGTTCGCCTATTTCCTCTACTTCATGAAGCTCAGGGTCGGATGGTGGCCGTTCCATCCACTGGGATTCGCCATCTCGACCAGCTATTCGATCGGCACGCTCTGGCTTCCGATGTTCATCGCATGGCTCGCCAAGTTCCTGGTGCTCAGGTACGGCGGGATGAAGCTCTACAGGGTCGCGATGGACTTCTTCATCGGCCTGCTGCTCGGCGACTTCATCATTGGGTGCCTCTGGCCGGTGGTTGGGTGGATACTGAAGGTGCCGACGTACAGCTTCATGCAGTAGAAGTCAGGAGTCAGGAGTCAGCATGGGACCGGCCTCGTCTCGGATTCCGACTTCCGGCTCCTGTCTCCTGTATTCTTGCACTATTCCTTCCGATAATGTATCCTTAGAGCAGACTCCCCAGGCCTCGAGCTGGGGCGAAAGAGGTTAGCTATGGAAGGCATTCTGGTAGCAACGTACCGCTGCAACGCGCGGTGCCATATGTGCAACACCTGGCAGTATCCCTCCACACCCGAGCAGGAGATGGACCCGAAGTACTACGAGAGGTTCCCCAACCTGGACTTCCTCAACATCACCGGCGGCGAACCTTTCCTGCGCGAGGAGTTGGAGGAAATCGTCAGGATCGTCAAGCCGAAGTGCAAGCGCATCTGCATCAGCACGAACGGCTACTATACGGAGAAGATAGTTGCGCTGGCGGAGAAGTTCTGCGGCGACATCGGCGTACGGATCTCGATTGAGGGGCTTCCCGCGGCGAACGATGAGCTCCGCGGCATCAAGGACGGCTTCGACCACGGCCTGCGCACGCTCCTGCAGCTCAAGCGCATGGGGATGAAGGACATCGGCTTCGGCATCACCATTTCCGACCGGAACTCCGCCGACGTCCTGGAGTTGTTCGAGCTTGCCAAGCACCTCGAAGTCGAGTTCGCCACCGCCGTCGTTCACAATGCTTACTACTTCCACAAGTTCGACAACGCGATCACCAAGAAAGAAGAGGTCTCGGAGAACGTCCGCAAGCTGATCCGCGAGTTGTTCAAGACCAAGAAGCCGAAGAACTGGTATCGCGCTTACTTCAACCACGGGATCATCAACTACGTCCACGGCAATGATCGCCTGCTCCCGTGCAACATGGGGCAGGATATCTTCCTCTGCGAGCCCTGGGGAGATATCAAGCCGTGCAACGTGCTCGACGAGAGCATGGGGAACATCAAGGAGCAGACCTTCGAGGAGATCTGGACCAGTCCCCGCGCCGAGGAGGTCCGCAAGTTGGCGCGCAACTGCGGTCGCAACTGCTGGATGATCGGAAGCGTCTCGCCCGAGATCAAGAAGCGCAAGTTCGAAATCGGGAAGTGGATCCTGAAGAACAAGAACAGCTACTGATTGCGGATTGCGGATTGCGGATTGTGGATTGTGGATTTCGGATTGCCGACTGCGGATTTTGGACTTGGGATTGTGGATTGGAGGGCGGGGGACCCGCCCTTTCCGTTTCTTGCTGCCCTGCGAGATGGCTACTCGTGCGCTATCCGCTCGAACTGCACCATCCCACCGATCACGTTCGCGTACCAGCACTCGACCGGCAGGGACAGTACGCCATGGAGGCGTCTCGCGGCTTCGACCAGTTCGGCCCTCTGTCTCTTCGCCCGTTCCGACGGCGTCAGTCCGGGCCACAGGTGTTTCGCCATCCCGCACTGACACGACTCATCCTCGCTCCCGTGGCTGATCAGGATGATCCGCTTGGTGTTGTGCTCATCCGTGAGGAATCTGATCCTCTTCTGGGCGAGCATGGAGTCCTGGAAGACTTCGACGCTGCGCACCAGGACGAGCGGCCCGCCGGGGACGGCGTAGATATCGGCTTCGATGCCGTGCTTCTCGAGGAATTCGGCAATGTGGCGGCGGGTGCGGCCGTCCGAGCAGCAGACGATGATGGTGTCGGCAGGGGTCTCCCGGAACTCGATGGAGCTGATGAAGGGGTCGGACATGAGAGTCTCCTGGAGTATGGAGTGACGGAATTCCGGGTTTCCCCGATACTCCGCCACTCCGATACTCCGTCACTCCACGCGTTTACTTCGCCTTCTTCTTCTCGCCGCCGTCAGCCGCGGTGGCAGCGGGAAGATCGGCCTTCTTCGGCGCGGCTTCGGACGCCGACGGGAGATTCGCGGTCACCAGCGATGCGATCTGCTGCGCCATCTCCGGGGACAGGCTGACATCCCTGCCGGTCACCTTCTTCACGATCGATCCCAGCATCCCCGCGAGATCGTCTACCGTCTCGCCGGCGCTCTTGTGTCCGTTGCCGCCGTTCAAGCCGCTGCCGAGTCCATCCACGAACGACCCGATCCCGAGGCCCTTGGAGAACTTCTCCATCATGTCGGCCATCGTGTCCGGCGTGCCGTATACGGTGTAGCTTCCCTTCTCGGTGAAGCTGGCAATCGCGTTCGCAAGGGCGATCTGGACTTCCTTCTTCGCTTGGATCTCCAGTTTGTTCAGCTCGAATTCGATCGCGGACTTCTCGAACTGCTGCTTGAACTCGGCGGTCGCCTTGTCGACTTCCATCTGCTTGCGCGCAACTTCGACGCGCTCCGCCTCGACCTGCACCGGGACGACTTGGTAGGCTCTCTCGCCTTCCGCGAGCCTGGCCTTCGCCTGGGCATCGGCTTCCGCGAGGGTCAGCTTCGCCTTCGCCTGGTTCTCGGCGGCTTTCAGTTCGCCTTCAGCTTCCTTGATCTTCTGATAGGCTATGGCGTCGGCATCCTTCTGCTTGCGGACGAGAGCCTGCAGGGCTTCGTTCTCCGCGGCGATGAGCTTCTGCTTTGCCTCTCGCTCGGCGCTTGCGACGACCTCGACGGTCTTGACCTGCTGGTTCGCCTGCTCTCGGGCAGCTTCGGCTTCGAGTCTGGCCTTCTCCGCGGCAGCGCGCTCCGCCTCCTTATGAGCGACAGCGATCTCCTGCTCGCGGTTGGCGACCTCGACGGCCTTCACCCGTTCGACCTCAGCGGTCTGGATCGCCTGTTCCTTGGCAACATCCGTCTGTCGGACGTTCTGCTCGGCGAGGATCTGCGCCTGCTGGGTCTGACGCTCCTGCTCAATGCGGTAGACGTCTGCCTCACGCTGTTTCTCCGACTGCGCCTTCTTGACCTGCATGCTCTGCTCGGCTTCCGCGAACGCCTGGTCCTGCTGCATGGTCAGGACACTCTTCCTGGTGGCGACGTTCTTCTCGGTCATCGCCTGCTCGGCGGTGCGCTCGAGGTCGTTTCGTGCGACCAGAGCCGCGGTCGTGATTTCGGTGATCTTCCGCTTGCCCTGAGCATCGAAGACATTGTTGTCGTTCAGGTGCGACGGATCGGTTTGGTCGAGTCGGGAGATGGTGACCGTCTCCAGGATCAGACCGTTCGGCTCGATCTCCTTGGAGACCACTTCCTGTACCGAACTGGCGAAGCTCTCACGATCGCTGTGCAATTCCGCGAGCTCATGCTTCGCCGCAACCGACCGGAGCGCCGAGATCAGCTTCTCGCCGACGACCTGATCGATAGCCTCCACCTGGCCCGACTGCTCGCCGAATGACCGTGCGGCGTTCAGAACCTGCTCCGGACTCGCGCCGACTCTCATGTAGAACTCGGAGTGGACGTCCGTGCGCAGGTAGTCCTTGGTGATAAGGGCGTCAGCGCCCTCACGGACGCATGTGAGCTTGATGACCTTCAGCGATACTCGTGTGATCTTGTGAACGACCGGAAAGACGATGATACCGCCGTCGATTACGACCTTGGCCCCGCGGAGGCCGGTTCTCACCAGTGCTTCCTCCGCTGATGCCTTCTGGTACAGCTTCACGGCAATCATGGCGATCACGGTAATGGCGGAGACAGCAAACCCTGCCACCAACAGAATACCCTGGCTGAGCGCGCTTATCGCCGGGTGAAACAGAGCCAGCACGATCATTCCTAGTCCTGCCAGCAGCAACAGTGCAAGAGCACCCATAGCAACCTCCCTTTCCTACAACTCACTTCGCTTCACGATGAAGCGCTTGTCCGAATCATCGAAGTCAACGACTATGATGTCACTTCCGGCGGGTATCTCGGGGCATCCGGGGTCCACCTTCGCCTGCTCGCGATGGAGAGTCCCGTACTGATCCTTGACGTGTATCGTGCCGGTCGTCTCGGTGATCCTGAACACGGCGGCGCCCAGGTTCCCGATAAGCTGCATCCTTGTGACTCCGTACGTCTCATTGCTCGGCATGACCCTGGCGAATATCTCCGCCATGGACCGGGTAAGGATCGCGCCTATGAAGAACGTCGCAGCCATCGACGGCCAGATGTACACCGCCGGATAGACGAACACTGCCGCGAACAGCTGGTTGGAGAACATGCCGAACGCGCCCCATGCCAGCAGGAATATGCCGAACATGGCGGTTACAGGCATCTTGCCGAGACCCAGGACTGCCATCGCCTTCATCAGGAGCGATCCATCGTGCTCCACGTCCAGGTGGTGCGATGTATGGTGCTGGTCCAGATTCGCATCGTTGTCCGCGTCTACATCGTGGTCCAGGTCCGCATCGTGGTCGGCATCCACTTCAACGTCATGGTCCGCTCCCTCCTGCATTCCGGCGACCGCGGTTGCGGCAAGCCAGAGCACCGAGATGAACAGCGGAATGACGTAGATCAGGTTCCACCACTGAAGCATATCCTGCAGTCCCATGTTGACACGCCTCCCTTCCGGTTGCGCTTACCAGCGGGTGATGCCGGTCCGGGTGGGCTCTTCCCGGATGGCTTTAATGAGCATCCATAGTGGTTAGACTCGCGATGCCGCGATTTGTTGCAGGTCTCCGGGGTGTGACGGCCGGATGTCGTCTGCCGTCCTCCTCGATGAGGGGGACCGGTCGCTCCGGCGACCGAGGGGTCCGCCGGAGCGGGCTCAAGGTTAGCTGTATATCTGCGCGAACCGGCGGAACGAACGGTCGTAGGTCTTCTCGACGTCGTCCGGGAACGCGCAGGCGGGAAGCTGGTTGTTGCTCAGGTGGTACCGAAGGCACTCGCAGCAGTTCCCCTTGCGGGAGCATCCGGGATAGCTGCAGTTGCAGTGGCTCATGTTGGAATCAGTGTTGGGGCATGCCATTGATAGATGACCTCCTCTTGCCGTCCGTCCACGCATTGTATCACACGCCGGATAGTAAGGCAACACTTCCGCCGGCTGTCAGAGCTTCATGCCGGATCCATTCGGTCGTGTCGGCGCACTGCGCTCCGTGCTGTTTTGCCGTAGCCTGCACAGGGTATGACGCAACCGGCTAGAGACGCCCACGGCATCCATGCGGGATATGCAGCACAGACATCGAGGGGATCATCATTCGGAGGTTAGCGATATGCTGCTCAAAGGCAGAGGCAGACTGGACATTCAGGAGTGGTACGACAAGTTGGACTGCCACGAAAGCTGGCTCCTCAGAGGCTACGTGACAAGGCTCTATGAGTGCGCGCGCACTAGCCCGGGGCCGATACTCGAGATCGGCGCATGGCTCGGCCGGTCTCTGGCGATCCTGGCTCTGGGCGCCAGGGAGGCGGGGCAGTACGTCGTCGCGGTGGACCCATGGCACGTCTGGCCGAACGCCGAGCCGCCCTTCGAGGCGGGTGGGGCCGTTCTGCCCGAATACCCGTCCGTCTGTCAGGCGATGCCCATGTGTTTCTCTCTCCTGGAGAAGCACGGGCTGAGGGAGTATGTGATCCCGATCGTTCACACGACGGAGCATGCCGCCCCCATCCTGAGACGGATGAAGTGGGGGTTCATCCACATCGACGGCGACCACTCCCGGGACTCGGTTCGCTACGACCTCTCGCAGACCGCGCCCAACCTTCTGCCGGGCGGACACATCATATTCCACGACTCCGGCTACAAGGCATGGCCGAGGGACAAGGTGCCTCACCCCGGTGTAGACGAGGGCATAGACGACTGGGTCCGTGACGGGGCCGACGGCTGTATCGAAGTCGAGCCGGTGAACGCCGAGGTGCCGCACCGCGTGTTCATGCGCCCGCACCCGACACCGGGAGGCGGGTTCTTCAGCAGGTTGGGCATCAGAGACTCCGGCTGAAGGCCATTCATAGGCTCCGCTAATCACCTTCGCCAAGCCCGTATGCAAAGCAAGCGCATGCCTTGGACGGAGATATATCGGTAAGTGTAAGAGGAGCGCGAAGTGGGTATCAATGCGGACGATACATGAGCCGGCCGTTGCTCCTGCTCACGACTGCTGCCGGTCCATTCGGTTGTTGGAGTGTACACTGATGGAGTCCAGCGCAACCAGACTGCTGCTGTCCAGAAACCCGCACCCGCACAGATACACTCTGGGCATGTACTACCGCGAGAAGATGCGCGCGCTTGCATCGCTGATACCGTCCGAGGAGTTCTCATCCGTCCTCGATGTCGGGGGCGGTCGGAGCTCCCTCTGTTCGCTGCTCTTCCCCGAGGCTCAGGTAACCAACGTCGACTCCGATCCCGAGGTGGCGCGCATCTGGCCGTGGATGAACACGACCGCACGGCTCGTTCCCGGCAGCGCCACTAATCTGCCCTTTGAGGATGAGAGCTTTGACTGCGTGACGGCGTTTGACGTTCTGGAGCACGTGCCCGATCACGAGCGGGCCGCGCGGGAGCTGGCGCGGGTCGTGAGACGCGGTGGTCTGCTGCTGGTATCGACGCCGACGGAGCACTTCCGTCATCCCTACTACAAGTGGCCGTTCAAGCTATTCTGCTACACCGAACAGCAGATCTGGGACCAATGGGGACACGTTCGTCGGGGCTATACGCAAGACGAGGTAATCGCGCTCTTCCCGAGCTGCGAGCCGACCGGCGTCGCCCCGTATCTGAACCCGCTGACGGTGATCGCGCACGATATCGGTTTCTCCAGGCTTCCCGTGAAAGTGAGGGTTGGCCTCATCTTGATGCAGTATCCGATCACGTTGATCGGATACGTGATAGGGAGTCCGGGTCCGCGATTGAGCCGCGCAATCGCGTTCCGAAGGAAGGCGTAGCACATGGCAATCAAGATCGTCCCGGTGGACGTCACCAAGCCCCTGCCGGCGGTGGTGGTGGACGTCGACCGCTATGAGTTCACGCGCGTACTCGTGATGCGCAACGGAGTGCCTTTGGGAGTCGTGGACTTTCATGGATGCCCGGGCATAATCCGTCCGGAACAGCTAGCACGCGCCATCAGCGACAGGTTCTGGCCCGATCTTGCCAGAGATGAAGTCTACGTTCGACTCGCGGGCCGATCGATACCCTCGGAGCGCCGGAGGTCGCGCGCCAACCGTGCCGACGAGCCGTTCATCAGCGTGGTCGTCTGCACGAGAGACCGCCATGAGTCCATTCGCGGCACTCTCGAGTCGCTCAAGGCCCTGCACTACCACAACTTCGAGGTGTTGATCATCGACAACGCGCCTTCCGGTCCGGGAACAAGAGATCTGTTGCGGAAGTACCCGTTCCGATACGTGCTGGAGCCCAGGCCGGGGCTCGACTGGGCGCGGAATCGGGGGATCGCCGAGGCGAAGGGCGACATCATCGCGTTCATAGACGACGACGCCTACGCGGACACCGGATGGCTCAAGGGCATAGCTGAGGGGTTCCGCGATCCGGAGACCATGTGCGTCACCGGTCTGGTGTTTCCCGCCGAACTGGAGACCTATGCCCAGGAGTTGTTCGAGATCGCATACGGCGGTTTCGGCAGGGGGTTTGAGCCTCTAGTATACCAGCCCGGCGCGCTCCGGAAGTACCAGACATGCTGGCCGAGCATAGGCACCGGGGCCAACATGGCGTTCCGTCGGGAGGCATTCGACAGGGTCGGCGTATTCGACGTCGCCTTCGACGTGGGCACCCCCACCGGCGGCTGCGGCGATCTCGACATGTTCCGCAGGCTGATGCGCGCCGGGTGCAGGATCGAGTACAGGCCGGAAGCGCTGGTCTATCACTGCCACCGCAGGAGCATGGACGAACTGCGCAGGCAGCTATACGGCTACGGCAAGTCGTTCATCGCGCTTCAGACCAAAGCGTTCCTCAGCGATCCTCGGTCTCGTCTGCTGATCCTCAGATACCTTTTCGGACCGTACCTTCGCTGGAACGCAGGCCGTGTGGTTCGGAGACTTTGCCATCGGGAGCGCATGCCGATGAGCCTACTGCTCGTGGAGATGTGGGGCGCGCTCCACGGCCCGATCGCTTACCTCCGATCCAGGAGGCATGCGCGCAAGGTCGAAGCATCCTTTGCTTCCGACGGCTATGTCACCAGATACGGATCGGCGATGGCCAGCCTTGTCCGCCGGATCGAGATCACTGACGGTCTGACCGACATCCCGCTTCCGTCCGGGCATTCAGGCTTGTTCGCGCTGATCACCTATCGCGGAAGCACGCTCGGCGACATATGGATCAAGACTCATCAGAAGACGATCCCCGCCGATTGGCTCCGCCAGCAGATCGAGTCGCGCTTCACCGATCGCATACTGCGCCTGCAGGTAGAGGAGGCCGTGATCCCTCCGAAGGAGCGTCCTGCGCCGGAGTCGCTTCCCTCCATAGCCGTGGTGGTGCCGGTGACCAGGCCCGACGATCATCTGCGCAGATGCCTCGATTCCCTCTCGAAGCTGGCGTATCCGAAGAAGGAAGTCATCGTCGTAGACAACGGCGTGGACTGCGAGGAGACGTATGCGCTCTGCCGGGAGTTCGGCGTGCGCTACGTGCGAGAGAAGAAGCGGGGAGCCAATTTCGCTCGGAATGCCGGCATCCGTGCGGCGGATGCGGAGATCATAGCTTTCACGGACGACGATGTGGTCGTAGATCCGGAATGGCTGAACGCCATCGAAGGCGCGTTCCGGCTCAATCCGGCGATCGCGTGTGTCACCGGTCTCATCATGCCCTACGAACTGGAGACCCGAGCCCAGGAACTGTTCGAGAAGTGGGGTGACGGCGGCATGCGGCGCGGCTATGAGCGCCGCATCTACGACAAGACGAACCTCGATCCCGTTTCCTCCGGGAGGATCGGCGTCGGCGGCAACATGGCTTTCCGGGCATCGGTGCTGGGTGTCATCGGCGGGCTGGACGAGGCTCTCTGCCCCGGAACTCCCGCTAGATGCGGTGAGGAGCCGGACATGTTCTACAGGCTCCTGACACGCGGCTACAAGATCTGCTACGAGCCGGGCGCTCTGGTCTGGCATACCCACCGCAGGAGCATGGAGGAGTACCGACGTCAGCTCGAGTGCTACAACACCGGCACGTATGCCTTCCTGACTAAGGCACTGCTCGAATACCGCGAACCGAGAGCTTTCCTGATAGGTTGCGCCTGGTTCAGACATCACCATCTGCCCGATCTCATCCGAGGGCTGACGGGACGTGGGCGCGTTCCCCTGTCGCTGACGCTCTCCGAGATCGCCGGGGTCCTGCGGGGACCGATCGGCTACTTCAAAGCCAAAGCGTACGTCTCGCAGGTTCGTCTGCAGGAGGGAACGGAGCGAAGAGGTCTCGCCAAGGGCGAGGGTGGGCGAGATGCGGGTTTCCTCCACCGGGCGAGCGCGCTCGCCGGCCGTGTGTACGCAGGCAGGAGGCTGCAGCGAAGTGCTTAGTGTAGTGGTCCCTACACACAATCGAGCTCGGTCCGTGGTGCGCCTGGCGGAGGCTCTCGATCGCCTGGAATGCCGATCTCAGGTCGAGGTGACGTTCGTACTGGACGGGTGTACCGACAACACTCGGCAAGCGCTCGAGTCCGTGGACCACCGTCACAGGGTGAATATCATCGAGACGCCGGGAGCCGGCGCCGCAGCGGCGCGAAACCGGGGCGCGGAGGCATCGTCGGGAGACATCCTGCTCTTCATGGATGACGACGTGATGCCCCAACCGGGACTGCTCGACGCCCACCTGCAAGCCCAGGAGTCGAGAGAGAGGCTCATCGCGGTCGGCCCCTATCCGTATGCTCCCGAGATGCCCGTCAATCCCCTCGATTTCATGATTCGCGACTGGTGGCACAAGCGGTTCACAGAGATGGCTAACCCCGGCCACAGATTCACCTACGAGGACTGCGTCACGGGAAACATATCGCTTCCTCGGCGGGATTTCGAGGCCGTCGGGGGATTCGACGAGTGCTTCGAGAAGGACGGCCGTGAGGATTATGAGCTTGGCGCGAGGCTGCTCAAGTCCGGCATGGCGATGGACCATGCCTCTCGCGCGCTGGCATATCACTACCCGACCAACACGCCGCGTTCTTCGCTGCGCAAGTGGTACACATTCGGGCGAGCGGACATCAGATTTGCCGAGAAGCATCCCGATCTATTCCACAGTCTTCCACTGGCTCGGTGGTGGCGCATCAGCCCGGTATGCTGCGGAATGAGCAGGCTGGTCATCCCCGTCTGCGGCCGACCTCAGGCGGCGATCCGAGTCCTCGGCTCATTCTTCGAGCGCAACCTGGACCGTCTGCTTAGCCCCGGATACCGACAGCTCTGGGAGTGCGTTCGGAACGCCGTCTACTTCCTGGGCGCGGTCTCCGCCTGCGGCGGTATGGGTCGATTCGAGGACTTGCTGAGAGAGAGCATGGAGTTGGACAATCGCGCCCGCAGACGCATCGTGGTGGAAGACGTCGACGTGTTCTCCGGGCTGTGTACTGTTCATCCCAAGCCGGAGCACGACACGCTCTTTCTGCTGCCGCGCGTGGGTAGGCCGCCCGCCAAGTGGGTGGAGGCTTCTCCGCAGGACGAACTCCACCCGGAGATACTCGCGCGCCATCTCTCCCTGTCGTGCGGGCATGAGATGTGGCAGCAGGCCAGACAGGGATCGCCTGCCGAGCGGTGCTCGATATGGGAGGTTATCCCGAGAGCCAAAGGTCTCCCGTCGAGCCGCAATGCTTCGACGCGACGCCGTATCGGGCCTGCGCCGGAGCATCGCCTGTCCATCTCGGTGGTCGTCTTATCCGAGCAGGAGGTCTGTCCCAGTCGGGAACTGAGCCGTCACCATATCATCCGGATCGCATCCGACGCAGGCAGACTTCGATCATGCCTGATGCGAGCGCTGGAGGAGCGCCGGTCCGACCTGGTAGCATTCCTCTCGCCGAGCGACCGACCTGACCCCGGCTGGATGGATGCCGTGAGAGCCTGCTTCGCCCGATCGGACATCGGCTGTGTGCTGACACCGGCCATCCTTCGTTCCGTGTGCAGCAGGGCCGACGAGCTATATCATCAGCTTGCGAGTTTCGGGCGAGTCAGGTCATGGGAACATACCTGCCTGAGCGACTGGATGCGGCCGGCCGACATCCTGAGCGGCTTTCCGGTCTGCTGTCACCGCCCGGTGTTCAGGAGGGATGCGCTGATATCGGCGCTCAAGTCGCTCCCATACCGGTCGTCCGACGAGATGGAGCTGATCACCAGGGCGCTTGTGGCGATGTTCTACCTGTACCAGGGAGTCGTCTACGAGCCCAGAGCGATAATCTGGCGGGAGCCGGTGCGTAGCGTGCAGGAAGTCCTGCGCATGGGGATCGAGCACTCCCGGATGATCCGACGAGCCGCCGCCGAGAGACTGAGCCTGCGCGGACGATCGAGGATCAAGGCCCTGCGGATGGTGGCGGGGCTGCTCAGGACCGATCCTCCGGCGTTCGGGGCCGCCGGCGACGATCCGCCTGACTGGCCGTTCCTTGCCGGGATCGCCGGTGTTGCGGCGGGGATGCGTGGGTTCTGGCAAGGATTCACCGTTAGAAATCGCGACGACGGAAGCAAATCTGCAGAAGGATAGAGGTACGATATGGGTCTGTTGAGACGGCTGTCCCACGCATCGGAGTACAGTGATCTGGTCAAGCACTTGGCTATCCGGGATCTGAAGCTGAGATACGAGCGCTCAGCCCTGGGTTTCCTCTGGACGCTGGTCAATCCCCTCGTCATGATCGGCATATACTCCTTCGTATTCTCGATGGTGATACGCATGGGCGTAGACCGGTTCCCGCTCTTCCTGGTGCCGGTGCTGCTGCCCTGGAACTTCCTGGTGAGATGCATATCGGTCGTAGCGCCGATCATCTGGCAGAGCGGATATCTCATCAACCGCGCGTCGTTCCCGTCCGAATCTCTGATATTCAGCGGGATGCTCTCCGCCTTCTCGGAGTTCTGCCTGGAGATGGGGCTGTTCGTGTTGATACTGGTGCTGATGGGAGCGCCGATCTTCCCCGGGGCGCTGATCCTCCCGCTTGTCATGCTCATGCATCTGGTCTTCGTCACCGGAGTGGTCTTCTTTTTTGCGCTGGGATTCGTGTACTACAGAGATACGCAGTATATCTCCCCGATCATCATGACCGCGTGGTTCTTCCTGACGCCGGTCTTCTATCCGGTCAGCTACGTGCCGGAGCAGTACCGCTTCCTGTATCAGATGAACCCCGCCGTCCATATCGCGGCCTGCTTCCGAGACCCGCTCTACTCGGGGACGCTTCCGCCATGGTCGACTCTGGGCATCGCCGCTGCATTCTCAATCAGCCTGTTCGTATTCGGATGGATACTGTTCACGGAGCATAAGCATGAGTTCGCTGAGGTCATCTAGTCTGCCGCATAGAGATACCGCCGCCATCGTTCTCAGGAACGTGAGCAAGGACTTTCGACGCTACCAGGGGCGCGACCGGTGGCTGCGGAGAGAGATGCTCGACATGGTCCTGGGTAAGCGCAAGGAGACCGAGACCCGAACCGTACTGCGCGATATCAACCTGGAGATCCGGCGAGGCGAGACCGTAGGCATCCTCGGTCGGAACGGATGCGGCAAGTCGACGCTCCTGAGGCTCATGGCCGGGATTCTCCAGCCTACGAGCGGCGAGGTGCGGCGTGTCGGCAGAGTCTGTGCCCTTCTCGGCATCGGGACGGGATTCCACGGCGAACTGACCGGGGCGGAGAACGTCTTCATCAACGGCACTATTCTCGGCCTGTCGGAGAAGTATCTGGCCTCAATCATGCCGGACATCGAGTACTTTGCCGAGCTGGAGGGGTTCATGGACACTCCCCTCAAGTACTACTCCGCCGGAATGCAGGCCAGGCTCGGATTCGCCGTTGCGATGTGCGCCGCGCCCGACATATTCCTCATCGACGAAGTCATGGCGGTCGGCGACGAGGGATTCCGGCTCAAGTGCCTGAAGCGGCTCCAGTCCGCCATCGCCGAGGGGATCACGATCGTCATGGTGAGCCACGATATCGATGCGCTGCGCAAGGTCTGCACCAGGGGAGTCTGGCTCCGGGACGGATCGGTGCACATGGACGGCACGATCGAAGAGGTCGCCGGCAGCTACCTCGATTGCTTCTACGGCGCCGGACAGATCGAGGTGTCCGCCGTGTAGGAAGGGTGGTACGCGCATGGCTATGGAACCGAGCGTCTCCGTTCTGATCTGCACTCGAAACCGGCCGGAGTATCTCCGCGGATGCCTGAACTCACTCCTCGCAAGTCAATGCCCGCCCATGGAGATCGTGATCGTCGATCAGAGCACCGACGAGCGAACCGCGGATCTGGTCGCATCCTACTCCGGCGGCGAGATCCCGCTTCGCTACCAGCGGCTCGGCAGCATCGGCCATACCAAGGCGCGCAACATCGGCATCAAGATGAGCAGGGGAGAGATCATCGCCTTCACCGACGATGACTGCATCGTCGACAAGGATTGGATCGAGAAGCTGGCATCGGGACTCATCGGAAAGCGCGTTCTCGGCGTATGTGGGAGAACCAGACCTGCGGCTCACGACGACCGGCCCCGGCAAGCCCTGATCTCCACAATGGACTGCGGGCACTACAGAGTCTTCCGCGGCAAGTGCAACCCGATCATCATCGGCCGGGGGAACAATATGGCCTTCCGCCGGGACGATCTGCTCAAGATGGGGGCGTTCAACGAGATGATCGGCGTCGGCACGCACGTCTACGCCGGCGACGACATCGACCTGTTCTACCGCGTGCTCTCCGCGGGCGGATGGATCGCCTACCTGCCTGATGCCGTGGTCTACCACGCTCAGCCTGACGACTTTCGGTCGGTGATCGAGAAGAAACGCGGATACTCCATCTCGGTCGCGGCCGTCTTCGGAGCCAGGGTGAGATACGGCGACCTGCACGCTTCTCTGCTCATGGCCGGCAAGCTCGCGTATGAGTTCGGCTGGCTGATGTGCGGAGGGGCGCTTCGCGGGAAGCGCCCCTTGATGACGATCGGCTGGAACAGCCTGATGGGAAGCCTTTCGGGCCTCAAGTATCTCCTGAACCGCCGGTTCTGCCGCGAGGTCCGGCTACTCAATCACTTCGCGCGCGAGTCACGGGCCGCCGCTCTGCAGCCCGCTATCCGAGCCGAACGTGCACCTTATGTACCCCCTCAGTGAACAGCGGGAGGATGTTGCCCTCGATCTTCCTGCCATCGACCTTGACCGATGCCACCCCGTGCTCGATATGCTTCGGATTCCTGACCTCGATCTCGTAGACGGCTCCCCTGAACTTTCGCGTGATCTTGAACCCGTCCCACTCATGCGGGATGCACGGATCGACGATCAGCCCCTCGTACGTCGGGCGCACTCCCAGGATGTAGTCGATCCCGTCGCGGTACATCCAGACGCCCGATCCGGTGAGCCATGAGTGGCTCGCCTCGCCGAAGGTCGGATGCTCGGGGCTCGTGACGTACTCCGAGTAGACGTAGGGCTCCATCCGGTAGATATCGGGATCGTGTGCCTGGTTGATGGGATTCGTCTTGCGGTAATACTCGTAAGCGCGGTCGCCGTTGCCCAGGATGCACTCCGCCATGATCGCCCATGCCACCGGGTGGTTGAAGATCGCGCCGTTCTCCTTCTTGCCCGGCACGCATCGAGTCGCAAGCCCGATGCCCGGATCGACGGTACGATACGCCGGCCAGAGGATCTGCGGGCCTCGCTCCGTGTTCAGGTACTGGTAGACCGAGCCCATCGTCGCATGAGCCCGCTGATCCGACGCTATGCCGCTGATCACCGCCCATGTGGTCGGTTCCAGGAAGATCTTGCCTTCCTCGTTGCTGCTCGACCCGATGACCTTGCCGTCATCTCTCGTGCCTCGGATGTACCAGTTGCCGTCCCACGCGATCTCGTTCAGAGCTTCGGCGATCAGATCGTACTCCACGCGGTATCTCTCCGCCTTCGAGTGCGCACCGATCCGCTCCAGCAGGTCGGCGGCCTCTCGGAGGATGTAGCAGAGGAACTCCGCGACCCACACGCTCTCGCCGATGCCCTGCCTGCCGACGTAGTCGAGCGTATCGTTCCAGTCGCCCGGGCCGAACTTCGGCAGATGGCGCGGAGTGAGCTGACTCAGCGGGTAATCGATCGCCCGCGTGAGATGCTCCAGCACGTCGCCCTCGCCCTCGTCATGGTAGGGCACGACTCTGTCCAGGAAGCTGAAGTCGCCGGTCTCCTTCAGGTAGCTGATGATCGCAAGTGGTATCCACAGCGGGGTATCCGAGTGGCCCGTCTTCTCGCCCTGGCCCGTGAGGCGGAAGTAGTTGTGCAGCGTGCTTCCGTCCGCGAACTGATGGGAGATGACGTCGCAGATCCTGTCGGCGATCTCGGCGGGATGGGCGAGCAATGGGCCCATCAGGTCCTGGGACTGATCCCTTATGCCCGTGCCGAAGAGCAGTCCGCCGTGATAGTAGCCGGCCGTGCGGTGCATGTGGAAGGTGACCCACGCCTGGCGCTTCGCCCAGACGTTGAGCATCAGGTTCATGTTCTCGTCGGGAGTATCCACGGTCACTACCGAGATGTAATCGTCCCAGTACTTCCTGAGCGACTCGAAAGCCGCATCGAGATTGGCCGGATCCCGGTACTTATCGACGAGGGGTGGGGCGGACTCATCGTAAGTCTCGCTGTCCACGACCCCCATAAGGATCACGAACTCCAGGGTCTCGCCGGCCTTGATCTTGATCTTGCTCTGCAAGGCCGCGCATGCGTCGCCCGCGGTGATCTCCGTGTTTCGGCAGCAGCCTTCCTCGACCGCCGCGGGATCGGACTCCGATCTCCAGGGCCCGATGAACGCGTCCTTCTTCCCGTCGAAGCCCTTCACGGGGAGCGAGGAGGCGAAGTAGACGCACTTGTCCCAAGCCTGGTTTGGCTGCTTGACCGTTGCGCCTCGATACGTGACCCAGTAGTTCTTGGTGGCAAAGATTATCTCGTTATCTTCATCATAGCTGACCAGGTTGAAGTGTTGATCGTTCGGCTGGTTGATCAAGTCTACGAGCGCGTGGCCTAGACAGAGTTCGACGTAGGAGAAGACATCGAACGTCCGCGTCTTGAGCGACTTGTTCTCGATCGAAACGCGCCAGATCTCCAGGTCGTCGTCCTGCGGGACGAAGTATGTGACCTTGCTTCGGATCGCGCGGTACTCCTGCTCGATGGTCGTGTACCCGAGTCCGTGGCGGCACTCATAGAAGTCGATCGGCCTGTTCGGAGTCGGCTGCCACGTGAGCGACCAGTACTTGCCGTCGTCCTCGCGGAGGTATATGTAGCGCCCGGGACGGTCCCACGGGAGGCAGTTATAGCGGTGGCGGGTGATCCGCGAATCCTTCGGGCAGATGTAGAAGCTGTATCCGCCCCCGGAATTCGTGACCAGACCGGTGAATCGCGTGTTGCTGATGTAGTTCACCCACGGCGAGGGTGTATCCGGGCGGGTGATGACAAACTCACGACCGTCCTCGGAAAAGTGACCGTACTTCTCAAGCCCCATGGCTTCCTCCTGCTTCTCTGCGCTTACTCGTGCTCGTGATCGCGCTCGTACTCGGTTCTCACCCAGCAAGCCTACATGATTCGACCGGCTGAGTCAACCTCGCGGGCTATGGAATACCGGGGGCTCCGGCATGGAGTGCGGTGGCTTGACACCGCTTTTCGGAGGCGTGGCTCGACACGCCGGGGACGGATGGGCGTCGAGCCGCCCGAATGCAGAGCGACGTCGAGCCGTCGCACTCCAAATCGGAGCCATCGCACGCCATATCTAGCCCATCCCAGCCGATCATGACCGGGACATCCGCCTGTGGAGTCGCAAGGTCGGCGCATGGGCGGACTTATGAGCGCGGGTTACTCCCTCATCGCCTCTCCTCGGACCGCTAATGAGAAGAGGACCTTAAGCCCCTCCCCTGATGGCACGCGGAGCAGATGCACGCTTTGACCTTCCATCGAAGAAGTGGACACCGAGTATAATAGAAAGAGGAGGTGTTCAA
>CAYXOC010000056.1:0-23708 GCA_964466715.1 uncultured bacterium | reverse complement strand
CTCCGGAACGTCAACTTCTGCTACCCGAACTACAAGATAGACGACTACCCAGGAAGCACCATCCTGGTCGAGCATGGGCATTTCTATGATCCGGTCATATCTCTCTACGCACGTGACCTGAGACACCGCACCTACAAGAAAAGCAAGTTCGAAGCCTACAACTGGACGATGCAGAGACGTGACCCCAGCGCCCCGGAGAAGACCGCCGGGCTGGGAGCAGTCGAACCGGTACGGGTTGCTCCGGGGGAGAACGCCTTCGATGCCATCAAGCGTTCCAAGCCGGGGAGTCCGTCGTTGTTAGGCCGTCTGAAGCAGTCGGTATGGCGGTGGGGCGATCGTGCCACCCTGGGGATGCGCAGGGACATCTGGCGCAAGGCGGCGGTCAAGAAGATTCGCGAGTATCTTGAGGAGATCAAACGAGACGGGCATGCCGTCAAACCGGTGACGTACCAGATCTACGGGCACACCCATAGCTCCGACTTCAGCGGACCGGTGAGAATGGGCCGCGGGGTCAGCGGGTACTATGTCAACTCCGGCTCGTGGTGCGGCGACCTCGATGAGGGATGGTACCTCGACATCGATGACAGCGGCAAGGTCTGGATACAGGACTGGATCAACGAGCCTGACGACCTGAAGCGGCTCTAGTACCGCATCAGCAAGGGTGTGCGGGATTTGCAGGATGAGGTATCGGACAGGAACGCCTGGTTCTTCCTAGCCTGCTTGTCCTGAGTATCCCTGCTAAACAGGAGCTAAGCCGACCTACTCCCAGCGGAAGGTCCTGGCGGAGATGAGGACGCCGATGATGAGCATCCCGACGAGGACACCGACCTCCGTGAGATGCTTGCCCCATGCCTCGCCGAACCAGAGCCCGCGCAGGTGGGTGATCACGTGCGTGAGCGGCAGATACTCCGAGAAGGCCCGGACGCTCTTCGGCATGATCTCCCTGGGGATCGCCGCCCCGGAGAGAAAGAGCATCGGGAAGTAGATGATCATCGAGGCGGTCTGAGCGACTCGCGCAGACCCGGCGAGACCGGCGAGCACGAACCCCAGCGTGAAGAAGCTCATGCAGCAGAGTATCAGACCGGCGGCCAGGCTCAGTGCGTTCCCGGAGAACCGCAGATCGAACAGCGCCTTCCCCAGAATGACCAGCAGAGCTGTCCCCAGCAACGTCATCAGCAGCATCACCACCAACTGCGCGCCGAGAATCGCCTGCGGTGATAGCGGAGTGATCTTCAGCCGACGGAGGATCCCCTTCTCCCGATATGTGGCCACGGTGACCGGCAGGTGCATCAGTCCGGCGGTGGCGATGATCATCCCGATATATGCGGCCGCCGACATGTCGATATAGCCGAACCGGGCATGGTGAGACATCGGCTTGTTCCCGAAGATCACGCCGAACAGGCACATGAGCAACGGTGCGAACGCGATAGTGAAGAACACCGACATCGGCTCGCGCATGACGACCTTCATCTCGGTCGATATCAGTTTCAGGAGTGAACGCATCGGGCCCCCGGATTTGTTGAAAGTTGAGTGTTTAGAGTTGAGAGTTGAGAGTTGAGAGTTTAGGGTTGAGGGTTGGTGGTGGATGGAGACCGGCCCCATTGCTCATCAACAATAAACACTAAACACTTAACGCTAAGCTCTAAACTCTCAACAGCCTCAATCCCTCATCGCCCGGCCGGTGGTGGCCAGGAAGACGTCCTCGAGCGTCGGCTGCTCGGTCCGCAGGTCGCGGAACCGAAGGCCGTCCGACACGAGGGTGTTGACAAGCTGTGCGAGTTGCTGATTCGACTTGCAGTTCACGGCGATCCGCTCGCCGTCGCGCTCGATCCCGCCGTAGTCGGCCGATCTGCTCAGCGCATCGACATCGAACGTCCCCTCGACGGAGAACACCACCCTGGTCCCCACCCCAAGGCTCCCGATCAGGTTCGACGGCGTGTCGAGCGCTACGATGCGCCCTTGATCGACGATCGCCACCCGGTCGCAGAGCCGCTCGGCCTCCTCCATGAAGTGCGTCGTCAGCACGACGGTCTTCCCACGATCGCGGATGCCCCGGATCAGGTCCCACATCGCGCGCCGAGCCTGCGGGTCGAGACCGGTAGTGATCTCGTCGGGAAAGACGATCTCGGGATCGTTGACGAGCGCCAGCGCCACGAAGAGCCGCTGCTTCTGGCCGCCGGATAGCTGGCAGAAGAGAGAGTCGGCTTTCTCGGCGAGGCCGAGCTGCTCCAGAAGCGTCTTCCGGTCTACCGAGCGCGGGTAGATCGCGGCGAAGAGATCGATCGCCTCCCGGACCTTGATGCGCTCCTGAAGGGCCGACTGCTGGAGTTGGACTCCGATGCGCGGCCAGAGGGAGCATCCGTCACGGTCAGGATCGAGGCCAAGGACGCTGATCCGGCCGCCGTCCGGACGGCGCAGGCCCTCGATGCACTCGATGGTGGTGGTCTTGCCTGCCCCGTTCGGCCCGACGATGCCGAAGATCTCGCCCTCGTAGACCTCGAACGAGATGTCGTCCACGGCGGTGAGGGAGCCATAGGTCTTGCGTAGGTGCTCTACCTGGATGACGATCTTGTCAGACACGACGAAACCTCTCCGGAGGATTGAAGCAATGGAGTAACGGAGTGGTGGAGTGATGGGTTCCCAATACTCCAGTACTCCATTACTCCATCACCCCGGTACTCCATCACTCCTTCTGCTTCACTGGATACCGGATGAGCGTTTTCTGCACCTTGGCGTCCGGGCGCGTGACGTACTCCTCCTCGTGGTCGCCCGCGATCTCGTAGCCGCTCTCTTCGATGAACTTGTGCAGGCGCTCGACGGTCGGCCCTTCCTCGGAGTACGGCCCGATGTGCAGGATCTCAGCAACCGTACCGTACTCCCAGCGCTCGATCCGTACCTCCTGCTCAGGTACTTTCTTCGGAAGCTCGGCTGTTTCCTCCGGGATCGGGAGCGCCCAGATGCCGGTCCACTGGTCTCTCGGGAGCAGATGCGCATCCGGCCAGCGAGCGCGCAGGCCGGTGACCTTGAAGTCGCCCTGCCCCGACTTCTTGAGTCGGGACTTCAGCGCGAACACCGCCCCATAGAGCGCAGGGAAGACGGTCTCCCCGACCACGTTCGGATCGCCCTTCGATGTGACGACCGCCATGGTCTGGGGCGGCTTCTCGTAGATTCGGGGTGATTGGCTTGCTGGCTTGGCCGGCATATGCTACCTCGCTTCCCACGCGCTTGATCGAATCAGTACGGACAGAAACACTAGTACCTTTGACGCGCAAACAGAGGATATGGTTGCAGGTAGCCTAGCCGTGAGAGAAGGGTTACTTCCCGGCCAACATGGTTGCCTCGACCGTGCAGTCGGAGCCCCCGCTGTCGCGGAAATGGCAGTCGGCGCAGAAGCCGAAGTACGCCCGGTCGTCTACGAACCGGCGGCGGATGGATTGGGCCTTGTCGCCGCGCCAGATATCCATGAATGAGCCGTCCCAGCCCACCTGGCCGAGGGTAGCCTCCCTGCGGGTATCGAACTCGCAGAGCAGCACCGTGCCGTCTACGGAGACGCTGATCTTGTTCCACGGACGTCGGCAGCGCATATCCTGGACGTACCGCCGGACTCTCCGACCGTCGCGGTACTGGTACCGCTGATAGCGGGGATCCGACGGCAGATACTTCCAGTCCGCGGCGTCGTCGAAGCGGTCGGGGATGAATGCGGTCTTGCGAGAGACCATGTCGGCCCCATACATCCTGGCAATCGCGTCGATGTCGGCGAGTTCGTGCTCGTTCTGCTTCATCACCACGGTGCGCACGTTCACGAACGGCGTGCGGCTGCCGAGCGTGATCTTGGCCTGCCGGACGAGTTCCAGGCAGCGGAGGACGTTGCGGATATCCCCACCGATCCTGTAGCCGGCATAGGTCTCCTGAGTTGCGCCGTCGAGGGCTACAATGAGGTTGTCCAGGCCCGAGGCGACGAGCCGTTCGGCGTCGTCTCTGGTGCGCGTGTGCTGGCCGTTCGTGCTGATGACCGTCCCTACGTTCTTCGAGTGAGCGTAGGCGATCATCTCCGGGAGATCGGGGTTCATCAGGGGCTCGCCCCACATCCAGAGGGAAGCAACCAGGGCGTGATCGCCGACCTCGTCCAGCAGGGAACTGAAGATGGAGAACGGCATAGTCGCGTGTGGTCCGTCCACTTCTCCCATACCGGCCGGGCAGAGCGGACATCTCAGGCTGCAGACGGATGATGTCTCGATCTGGAGCTGAGTAGGGTACCGGGGGCGAAACAACCTGGGTCTCATGCAGGCTAACTCGGTGCGGACCACGGCTGCCAGTTTCCGGGAGGTGACTCCCTCCAGTCGATACGGCATGCGCTCGTACTCGAACTCGAGATTCCCGGTCACCAGCGCTCTAGCGAAAACAGCTAATCTGCCGGCAAGATCCATGTCGAACCTCTGGTTCAGACCCTGGTGAATCGTCCGAACGCCAAGCCAATCAGGTAGACCGCGTGGTGCATGGCCAGGAAAATCGGCAGGAAGAAGGCTACGGCAAGGGATCCGACTGATACCGCTGCGTGCAAGCCGGACAGGGCCAGTGCAAGCGCGTATCCGCCGACCGTTATCCTCACGGCATGGACGGCGAGCGTATGCGCATCGTATGCCAGCCCGAACATCAGGAGGATCAGTGCGACCACGCCGACGGGGAGCACATTGACGCCTGACTGATGGCAGTATCGGGCTCGCTCCATGGCGATGCGGAAATCCGTGCCGATGAACCCGAACAGATCGTCCTCCTGGTAATGCCGGACTGCAGCGCTCGGACAGTAGAAGGTCCGATAGCCGATGTGCTGCATGCGCAGCACCATGCGGATCTCCGGGCACTCGACCGCTTGCTCGTCGAAGCCTCCCGCGAGCAGTACCGCTTCTTTCCGGGCCGCCATGTTGCTCAGCCGGGGATAGTATCTGCCTACGAGCTGCTGGCCGGTCACCAGCCCGAGGGTACGAGCGAGGGAACTGTGGACCAGTCCCACGCACTTCTGGTACACATCGCCGTCCCTGGGTGGACCGGACGAGCCTCCGACGATCCCCGCAAGCCATGAATCGAACGCCATGTCGTAGGCCGAAAGCCACTCCGGCGTGGGGATACTGTCCTCGTCGAGGAATGCGAGGAACTCGCCCTGCGATTCACGGACTGCGGCATTCATGGCTTCGGGGAGGCTTGCATCTCGCAGCGACATGTACCTGAGGGCGTAGCCCGTCTGCGGCAATTGGGGATAGGCGCCGTCCGGCTCCTGACGATCGCTGCTGTCGGCTATCAGGACTTCGAACTGCTCGGCAGGGTAATCGAGGTCATCAAGCGCCCGCAGGA
Organism: uncultured bacterium; assembly: GCA_964466715.1. Classification (GTDB taxonomy): domain Bacteria; phylum Armatimonadota; class UBA5829; order DTJY01; family DTJY01; genus CAYXOC01. The sequence continues at coordinate 18,359 of CAYXOC010000056.1, read as the reverse complement.
GTCTGGCGAGACCCTGCGTTCCGCCGGCACACCTGATGATGACCGTGAATCTGACCTCTGGCATCTCTTCACCACATGTCTACGCAAGACTACCGCAGGGAGGTTCTACCCCCCGTGCCAAACGGGCCAAACTCGCGCGGAGTACTGTCTCGCGCAGAAGGGAGTGGATGCAAAAGTGCCCTGCCTCATTGCGAGACAGGGCACTGGTGGTCGGCCTATCGGACAATCGGAGTTGTGCTCTACGATGCTTCCTTGACCTGAGGCTGATCGGAGTCCGCTCGGACGATCATCGCCCCGAGGCTCGCCAGCTTGCCTACGATATCCTCGTAGCCGCGGTCGAGGTGCTCGATGCCGGAGACTTCGGTCCGTCCCTCGGCGGCAAGGCCGGCGATGATGAGTGCCGCGGCCGCGCGCAGGTCGGTGCCGGTAACCTGCGCACCGGTGAGCTTGGGCACACCCTTGATGATGGCGGTGCGGCCCTCCTGGACGATGTCGGCGCCCATCCTCTGCAACTCGGCCACGTACCTGAACCTGCGCTCGTAGACGTTCTCGCTGATGACCGATGTGCCCTCAGCGATCGAAAGCAGAGCGGCGAACGGCTGCTGCATGTCCGTCGGGAAGCCGGGATGCGGCATGGTCTTGATATCGACGGCCGTCGGGCGCTGATCGTTCGAGATGCGAATCCAGTCGTTCCCGGAGCTCACCTTGATGCCTGCTTCCTGCAGCTTCTGGAGCACGGCGGTGCAGTGCTCTGCCAGCGCTCCCCGCATCACCACGTCGCCTCGGGTCACGGCGACGGCGATCGCGAAGGTGCCCGCTTCCATGCGGTCGGGGATCATCGGGTAGGTCACGCTGTGGAGCTCATCTACTCCTACGACCTCGATGGTGCCGGTGCCGTGGCCGCGGATCTGCGCACCCATCGCAATAAGGAAGTTGGCCAGATCGACTACTTCCGGCTCCTGGGCGGCGTTCTCGATCCGGGTAACGCCTTCGGCGAGGGCGGCGGCGGTCATCAAGTGCTGGGTGGCGCCGGCGCTGGGGAAATCGAGGTAGACCTCGGCCCCGCGCAGCTTGTCCGCGGTGGCGGTGACGTATCCGTGCTCGATAGTGACATGAGCGCCGAGCGCCTGCAGTCCCTTCACATGGAAGTCTACCGGCCGCGCGCCGATGTCGCATCCTCCCGGCATCGGGACCTTCGCGGACCCCAGCCGCGCGAGCAGCGGCCCTGCAACGCTAAACGAAGCCCGCATCTTCTTTACCAGTTCGTAGGGGGCTTCGTTCGTATCAATCGTGGTAGCATCGATCTCGACGTTGTTGCCGTCGATTCTGGTCTTGACGCCGAGCTGCCGAAGCATCTCGACCATGGTGTATATGTCCCCAATCCGGGGCACATTCTGCAGGACGGTAGTACCCTTAGCAAGAAGAGCTCCCGCCATGACGGCTAGTGTGCCGTTCTTGCTTCCATTAACCTTGAACTCGCCCTCAAGTCGCTGTCCGCCTGCGATGTAGATTGTGTCCAATAACGGGTCCTCCGAATGGCTAGCTTGGGGTCGAACGGTGGATCAGTGCAACCTGCAGGACAACCACAAACGGCCCGCCGGTATGCACTATACCCATCGGTACGGGAAATATCGACATATCAAGCACAGCGGACCTCAGCCGGTTCCGCGAGGCTTCCATGCCTGGGAAAGTATACAAAATGACTCATTTCCTGTCAAGCAATCGCAGATGATGTCAACGTCCGGAATGCAGAGACAGGCTGTGACCAGAACGTACCTCATCGCCGTGTAGGAGGGGATTCCGATCCCCGAACTCGTGGCGTTACGTGGGCATTCGCGGCTGGGAAGCCGCTCCTACAACGGTCTTGATATGAGTTCCGGAGATCAGTGATCGGCGAACGGCCCGGGCCTGAGTATCGGACCGTCGGCGGCAAACAGCTCGGACGCACCCGGCTGCTCGGCGAGAAGCAGGTGCGCATCGAGGTCGAGGCGGCTGAACACACCTGTTCCGGCGGCGAGATGGATCGCTGCCGAGAACCCGTGCGCCGACTCGATCATGCATCCGAGCATCAGTTCCTTCCGCGCCGCGCGACAGACTGCGATGATGTCCAGCGCCCCCGCGATGCCGGACTTCATGAGCTTGATGTTCATGCCGTCCACCGCATCCAGCTCCACGAGCTTGATCGCGTCGGCCCTCGTCTGCACGCTTTCATCGGCGAACACGGGGATCGATGTATGCTGGGTGACGTAGCGCAGGCCGTCGAAGTCCTTGTAGTCGACCGGCTGTTCGAGGATGTCGAGCCTGATGCCGGCGCTCAGCAGGGAGTTCACGAAACCGACGGCCACGGTGGGAACGAACCCCTGGTTCGCATCAGCGCGAATGGTACAGTTCGGCGCGCCCTCGGCCATCGCGCGGATGCGGGCGATGTCTTCCTCGACATCTGAACCGACCTTCACCTTGAGGCTGTTGAAACCTTTCGCGGCGGCTTCCTTCGCCAGTTCACGGGCGTGGTCGGGCGGAGTGATCGGGATGGTGACGTCGGTCTCGACCTCGCTGAGCGCGCCGCCGAAGAACCGGTACATCGGCATGTCATAGAGCTTGCAAAACGCATCGACGGCCGCGATCTCAAGTCCGGCGCGAGCGGATGGATCGTCCGGCAGGGCCTCGGCGAGCATCTCGAAGATCACGCGGTAGGCGCGCGGGTCCTGGCCGATCAGATCGTTCCTGCACATATCGACCGCCGCGAGCACGGAATCGATGTCCTCGCCGGTGACGTACTTCACCGGAGTCGCCGCTCCGAGGCCGGTGAGGCCATTGGACAGGCGCATCTCAATGACGACGGCGGGGGACGAAGTCTTCCTCCCCTTGGCGGTTTCGAACGGTTCCTTGAGCGGCAAGTCTGAGACTGACGCGGTGATCTCGCTGATCTGAAGCATTGCTCTACCTCGCGAACTGGCGGTTACCCGATTATAGCACCGGCTCTCCTTGGGTTCAAGGGAAGGACAACCAGGAATGCGCGTCGGAACATATCTAATGTATATGCCGTAGACCAGTATGACGGGACACGGCAGACCGTAGTGAACGCCCGCTCCGGCGTTCGGCGATCCGATCTGAAAGGAAACCACCCATGCATAAAGCATCACACGGAAGATATCTGCAGCGGCTCGTGCTGCTGGCGTTGATCGTGCAGGCGTGCGTATCCGCCGCCCCGTGCGTCCAGGCCGCGACCGAACAGGAGGTCGTGCGGACCATAGACCAGGCGCTCGCGGACCCGGCGCTGAAGCACGGCCTGCAGGGAGTCGTCGTCCGATCACTCAAGGACGGCAGGACGATATACGACAAGAACAAGGACCTTATCTTCATCCCGGCATCGAACTTCAAGCTCCTCGTGTCGGCGGCCTCGCTGGCCAAATTCGGCCCCGACTACCGCTTCAGGACCGAGCTCTACACCAACGGCGAGATCACTCCGGAGGGCGTCCTGAAAGGCGACGTCATCCTCGTGGGACGCGGTAATCCGATCCTCAAGCCGTCGGAACTGCAGTTGATGGCCGACAAGCTCGAGGGCATCAAGGTGATCGAGGGCAACATAGTCGGCGACGACACGTGGTTTGACGAGATACGCCTGGGTTGGGGCTGGAACTGGGACGATGAGCCCTACTACTACTCGGCGCAGCTCAGCGCTCTCTGCCTGAACAAGAACGTGGTGGATGTGTACGTTCGTCCTGGAGTGAAGGTAGGCGCGAAGCCCATCGTCCGCGTCGATCCGGGGACATCCTACATGGTTGTGCAGAATGACGCCGTGACGACGAAGGCCGGCTCGGACAAGACGGTCTCGGTGGACAGACTCCGCGGCCGAAACGTGATCCGCGTGACGGGCAACGTTCCGCTCGACTACAAGTCGGAGAGCCCGGAAGAGGCGATCACGATGGAGGAGCCGACTCTCTTCGCGGTGACCGTGCTGAAGGAGATGCTCCAGAGGTCGGGCACCGAGGTCAAGGGTAAGCCGGTCAGGGGACCGAAGCCGGAGAGCGCCGTGCTTGTGGCGTCGCACCAGTCTGTCCCGATGTCCGAAATGCTGAAGCTGCTGAACAAGCCGAGCGACAATCTGATCGCGGAGACTCTCCTGAAGGCACTCGGCGCGGAGTTCAAGGGGCGAGGCAGTTCGTCCAGGGGAGCCGAGGTCGAGATGGAGTTCCTGAAAGAAGCGGGGCTCGACATGACGGCGATCAGCATCGTGGACGGATCGGGACTCGCGCGGATGAACTACATCTCGCCGCACAACCTGGCGACGCTGCTGGCCTACATGTATCGCCACAAGGACTCCAAGGTCTACCTCGATTCGCTTCCGATCGCCGGGGTAGACGGCACTCTCCGCAGCAGGATGAAGGGCACCTCCGCCGCCGCGAACTGCAGGGCGAAGACCGGCTACATCAGCCGGGTACGGACGCTCTCCGGGTATGTGACCACCAAGGGCGGCGAGCCGCTGGTGTTCTCGATACTGATGAACCACCACCTGTGCAGCTCCGCAGAGGTGAACGCGATCCAGGACAAGATCGTGACGGCGCTGGCGGAAATGCGGTGAAGCTACGAGCAAGGAGTAACGAGTAAGGGCCACGGCCTGCAGTCTCACTCGTTGCTCCTTGCTCATTGCTCGTTACCCTCATGAGACTCTCGCGCGAACTCCTGATCCTTGCGGCGATCCTGGCTCTCGGCGCACTGCTTCGGGGGCTCTATGTCTCCGAGTTGGTGAAATATCCCGACTTCGATATGCCCGCGGTCGATGCGCTCTATCACGACTACTGGGCGCGAGGGATCGTCACCGGCAATTGGACCCCACCTCCTCCGATGGCCGATCCGGAGATCCGCAGCATGCCGTACTTCCGCCCGCCGGGATACACATGGTTCATGGCCGGCGTGTATCTGATCACCCACGGCAGCTACCTCGGGATCAGGATCGCCCAGATGCTGATCGGATTGGTGAGTTGTCTCCTCGCGTTCCTCATGGGCAGGCGGTTCCTCGGACCGAGAGCGGGCCTGATCTTCGCCGCGCTGATGTCTGTCTACTGGGTGTTCATCTACTTCGAGGGAGAGCTGCTGGAACCGGTCCTGCTCGTGGTCCTGGGGCTCTGGCTGGTGTACGGCATAGGACGGTGGACGGAAGCGATGACCTTCCGACGTGGGCTCCTCAGCGGCGCGATCATGGGGCTGTTCGCGCTGGTGAGGCCGAACGTCCTGATGTTCGCGCCGGCCGTGGTGATCTGGGCATACTGGATCGCAAGGCGCAGGAACTGCGTCCGCGATTTCGGACGAGCGGTCGTGGGACTGGCGCTGGGGAGTATACTGATGATCTCCCCGGCGACCATCAGGAACTACGTGATGGCGCATGAGTTCGTGCCGATCTCCACGAACACCGGCATCAACCTCTACATCGGCAACAACGAACTGGCCGATGCCCGATGCGTCGGCGACATCCCCGGACACGGGAGCTTCAAGACCTGCTTCGACTACCCCGGTATCGTGAGCAGCGTGGAGCGAGAGGTGGGCCGTGAGTTGACGCACACCGAGGTGTCCGCCTATTTCACGCGGAAGGCGGTCGAGTACATCAAGTCGGAGCCGGCGAGGGTGCTCAGCCTCTCGTGGCAGAAGGCGCTGCTCTTCTGGTGCCCATTCGAGGTCGGGCACAACAAAGAGGACGAGCTCGAGCGAATGAACTCGGGAGTGCTGAAGCGCATTCCGGTAGACTTCCCGGTGGCGCTGGCGCTGTCGATCGTGGGGCTGGTGGCGCTCGCGTGGGAGACTCGGCGTCGGGGAACGCTCAAGGAAGGCATCGCGGACAGGCGCTTCGAGGTTTCCGTCCTGGTACTGCTCTTCATCGCCGCCTACTTCGCGTCCTACGTCCCCTTCTTCGCCGCCGGTCGATACCGCGTCCCGGTCGTCCCGTTCCTGATGTTCTTCGGCGCGCACGCGATCGACTATGGCATCGCGCTCATCGCCACCAGGATGTGGACGCCGGCCCTGTGCTGGGCCGTGGGACTCATAGCGGCCCATGGACTCACTTCCTGGAACCCCACCGGCTACGCGCCGGATGCCGCCAAGTGGCATTTCGACAAGGCGGTCGATTTCAGCCTCCGCGGGGAGACTCAGCGTGCCATCCGCGAGTACACCGAGGCGCTCCGCGTTCGACCCGCGTTCCCCCAGGCGCAGTGCAACCTGGGATTCGCGCTGATGGAGATCGGCAAGCTCGACGAGGCGATCGGCCACTTCGAGGAGGTACTGGAGATCGAGCCCGAGAATCCGCTGCCTCACTACTGCATGGGGCTGGCGCTGTCCCGCCGGAACGAGACCGATGCTGCGATCGAGGAATTCCGCCGGTCGATCGAGCTCGATCCGACCGATCCGGCGGCGCACTACGAGCTGGGACTCGCGCTCCTGTCAAAGAGACTGATCGGCGAAGGCACGAAGGAACTGGAGGAGACGCTGCGAATCAACCCGAGCTTCGGGCCGGCGCACCAGCGGCTCGGGACCCTTCGGCTTGAGCAAGGGAAGACGGACGAAGCCGTCAGGCACTTCGAGGCCGCCATCGAGATCAGCCCTGATCCGATATCCCACTACCGCCTCGGGAGCATCATGGCGCAGCAGCAGAAGTACGACGAGGCGATCGAACACTTCCGGAGCGCCATCAGCATGCGGCCGGACTACCCGGAGGCGCACTACGATCTGGCGGTGGCGCTGAGCATACAGGGGAAGATGGACGAGGCGATCGAGCATTTCAGAGAGGCGGTGAGGATCGCTCCATCCTACGCGAAAGCCCATCAGCACCTGGCGGCCGCGCTGTACGTGAAGGGTGACTACGCCGGCGCATGGAAGGAAGTCGATCTGGCCCGCAAGTATGGGGCACAGCTCGATCCAGAGTTCCTCAAGGCGCTCTCTGCCGAAATGCCCCAGCCGAAGTGACCGGTTGTGGATCGGCCTCCTGCCGCCTCCCTCTCTGCATCTGCCGGCAAGTGCGCAGGTCTGTGGTATAATATGATATCATGATCGCGGAGGCAGCGACTTGGCAAAGGCAGTGACGCGAGAGTCCCTACTGAAGGAGCTAAAGGCGTTCAAAGAACGCCACGGCGAGGAATACGGCCTGCGCTCGCTGGGGATCTTCGGCTCGTTCGCTCGCGGCGAGGCCGAAGAGGACAGCGACGTCGACATCGTGTTCGACACAAATGCCCCCAACCTGTTTCGCGCAGTCCGGCTCAGACAGGATCTGGAGGAGTTTCTGGGGCGGCCTGTCGATCTGCTTCAGCTCCGGGGATTAACCGATCCGCGGCTGAGAGCCCGCGTCGAAAAAGAGGCGGTCTATGTATGACAGGGATCTCCTGAGCAGTTGTTCGCCATCTGTCGTGATGACATCCCTCGACTGATCGAGACTGTCCGCAGGATGATATCCGATCTGTCCTGACACCTACTGCGTGCTCGGAGTCTCCGCCGGCGTCTCGGTCTCTTCGTCCTCGTCCTTGACGTAGAACGTGCCGCTGGCCTTCTCCGCCTCGATCCACTCCTCGTTCTCCTTCAGGGAGACCGTCACCTTCGGAGCGGAGAAGCTGTGCTTTTTCTTCTCATCCTTCGCCTGGATGTTGCCGGCAAGCTTGAGGATCTCTTCCTTGCCGAGATACGTCGCCGAGTCCGCGGTCAGCACCCTGTCTTTCTGGACGATCTTCAGGTTGCCCGCGCTCTCTCCGCGCTTCTCCTTGTAGAAGTACTCGATCTTGTCACAGGTGATCACGACTTCGTCCTTCCACTCGGACCTCAGGGTCTTCGGCTTGTCGGCGGCGGGCTGCTCCTGCTTGGGCTTCTGTTTCGGCCTGGCGGTCATGCGGACATGGCCGGTGAGCACGGCCTTCTTCTCCTGGAAGTTGACGGTGCACGCATCGCCGGTCGCGTCGCACTGGGGATCGGTGATCTTGAGGTTGCCGGACACCTGCGCAGTCTTGGTGCTCTCTCGGTAGTCGACCCTGTCTGCGGTGACGACGGTGTCACCCTGGACGAACTTCACGTTCCCCTTGAGGACGATGATCCGGTCGTCGCCTTCCCATCGATACGAGGATGCGTCGGCGGAGTACTTGATCTCCGTGTACTTGGGCTCGGCGGGCGCCTTCGCGGCCTGCTGGGCAACGACCATCACGGCGGCGAGCAGCAGGACCACCAGGACCGCCGCGAGCCTGGCAACCGCGATATTCCGCTGACTGATCAGTCTGCGCATGTCCGTCCTCCGCCGTATCACTCCGGGATGCGGATGGTCCCCCGCACCTTGGTGATCGTGAGCTCTTTCCTGCCGAGATCCGCCACCAGCTTGTCACCGTGGAAGGTGCTGCCATCCACGGTCGCGGTGACTCCGCCTTGACACGCAAGCCTCGAACGGGCCGAATGCCAGATGACGTTCTTCGTCTTGAGCGACGGCCCGTCCTTCACCTTGATCTGCACCGCGCCGGGCACGGAGACGTTGCGCGTGACGGTGTTATAGACTACCTCATTCGCGCTGACGGATGCAACCGGCTCGCCTTTCTGCATGAGGTAGCTCTTCGAGATGCCGCGAAAGGTCGCCAGCCGCCGGTCCTTGCTGACCTCGACCGTCCGCGCGTGGATCTGCCAGACCTTGGCGTGGTCCGACCAGCCGACGAGGGTCGCATCGTTGAACCGCAGGCCGATATCCTGCATCGGCTTGTCGCTCAGATCGGAGACCGCCGTGCCGAAGGGATGCAGGGCTCGCAAGTACATGAACGACCATACCAGCCCCGCAGCCAGGACTATGGCGGTTGTGAACGGCAGCCACCGCTTCATCGGCTATCTTCCGAATGATCTCAACTCGCCGTAGGAATAGGCATTCTCATCCGCATTTCGAGCGATCACGAGCCAGTAGTAGGTGCGGCCTACCTGGAGGGCCGGTCCGTCGTAGATCACGGATGTCACGTTCGCCCAGGGCGAAGTCCAGACCGGGAAGACGCCGTAGGAAGGCGGGTTGCCGCCGTAGTCGCCCGCGGGATCGAGCGGAACGCTCGGGAACCTGTCGTAGACGAAGACAGAGTAGGCAGCCGCGCCGGGTACCGCCCGCCAGGAGAACTGAGGGGCGGTTCCTACCGAGGCCCCGTTCGCCGGCGCAGTCGCGTTCAGGTATCCGAGCGGCGACACACCCAGTTCATCCTCGCTCCAGACGCCCTCAGCTTCTTCGATCGGCCGGTTCCAGCGGTCCAGGAACTCCACGTGCACCGTCGAGACTCGATAGCTGTACCGGGTGCCCGCGCGGATCTCGCCGCCCATGTCGCCGTAGAAATTGGCGTATGGATCGCGCACGAAGTCGATGGCGAGCATGTCGCCGCCGGCGACGCTGCGGTAGATGCCGTAGCCCGCGACGTACCTGGAGAGCGTGGTGTCCAGCCCGTTCCAATAGACGTCGATCTCGATCAGCGAGCCGTCGGAAGCCGATCGGACAGTCTGCATGGATGCCGCAGCCGTCTTGCGCGAGGCCAGCACATCACGATATCTCCTGGACACGTGCGCCTTGACGGCCTCGTAGGGGTTGCCGCCGGACTCCGCCTTGGCGGAGAACGACTTCACCAGCGGATTGGGCATCGTCCACGACTCGACCCACTCCAGAGTCGGCCTGCCGGGAGTGTCCTGGGTGGATGCGGTGAGCTCGAAGTCGAGATCCATGCCGTCGCGGATCGAGTCGATCTTCACCTCATCGTTGTTGTAGGCAACCTTCGAGGCCGTGATGACCGCGCTGAGGCCTACCGGGACATCCCTCAGGCGGTAATAGCCGCGATCGTCGGTGATGGCTACGATGGAGTTGTAGGCACCGTCCCAGGCGGATGATTCAGACGGAAGCAGGGCGCGTGTCGTCACGAGCACGCGCGCATCCGCGACCCGCCGGCCCGTGTCGTCGAAGACGTAGCCCTCGATATCGGTGACGTCACCAGCCGGCGAGAGCACGATATTCGCGTTCATGGTGGGCTGGTTCGAGAGAACCTCGACAGCGGTGGCGCCGACCCACAGCCGGCCGTCGATTGTGGCGCTGGCACGAACGGTCTGCCAGCCGCTCGGGACGTTTTCGAGCCGGAATGCGCCGGTGACGAGCGACTTGGTCGAGAGAGCGCCGACCCACACTTTCGCGTCAACGACGACATTGCGGTCGATATCCGAGACGGAGCCGTGCACGACACTGATACTCGTGCTCCCGCCGCAGCCCTGCAGGAGAGCAGCGATGATCGCCACCGCAAGTAGAATGAGAATACGCTGAATGGCTTGCTTCATCTGAGGTACCATGTCCTTCGAAAAACACAAAGCAGACGGTCAGTGATCGGCAGCCAGAAGTCCGGCAGCCAGGGTGAAATTGCGCTCGGCCAGCTCCCGCATCCTCGGAATCCGCTCGGCCAATCGGGCGGAGAGCTCACTCCGCCGGTCCCAGGAGGCCGTCACGCGGTCTGCGAGCAGACCCGATGCCGCCTCGTCGAGCGAGATGCAGTCCTGGCCTGCCGCCAGGAGGAAGCTCTCGACCTTGGGATCGTAGCTGATCCCGAGTGCGGGGACTCCCGCCGAAGCGGCGAATATCAGTGCGTGCAGCCGCATCGCCACGACCATCCTGCACGCTGCGACTACTCCCATCATCTGCGCCGGGGAGCATCCGTCGGGCAGCGCCGCGACTCGGCCGCCCAGCGACTGCGCGATCCGCGAAGCCATCCGCACGTCGTCCGGCGCCTGCATCGGAATGAGCAGCAGCTTTGCCGGAAGGCGGTCGGCAAGATCGGCCAGCGCATCGACCGACGCCGTCTCGATGCCCGGCGTCTCCGGCCATTCCCTCAGGGCTACGGCAACCACATCCTCATCGGGATGGATACCCACTCCGGCCAGGAGCGCATGTATCTCCTCAGGAGGACACGGTCGGAGCGCGAACGTCGGGTCCGCGGTCACCTCGATCTCGGACCGCCTGATCCCGATCTTCGCCAGCAGGTGAGCGGACTCGGCATCCCTCACGGTGATGAGCGGCACTCCGTCGACCACACGACGGGTCAGTTCGCGGGATGACAGCCGTCTGAGCGGTCCGATCCCCTGCCCCATGATCATCACCCTGCGGCGCACGCGCCTGGCCGTCGTGATCACGAGCAGATAGTAGGCCAGCGACTTGAAGCTGGTGGCATCCTGGAGCAGGCTGCCCCCGCCGCTGATGAGAAGATCGCAGTTTCGAACGACCTCGCGGATCCGGCGCATGTCCATCCGCGGGATGGCGCTCACTCCGTACATCCTCGCAGTCTCGTCCGGCGCGGCGGAGAGGACCGTGATATCGATGTCATCCCCTATGTGCCGTCGGAGTCCCGAGACGATCGACGCCAGTACCGCCTCATCGCCGGTGTTCGAGAATCCGTAGTATCCTGATATAACTATACGTTTGGGGCTCGCCAAAGGTTACTCTTCGTCCGTCTCTAGCGCCGAAGGAGCGGTAGCGCTCACGATCGGCCTGCCGATGAACCACCACACGGCCAGACCGATCACCAGTCCAAGGAGAAGCCCATTGAAGGCGCGGAGCAGCGTCAGAGCCAGCGGAGTGTGGATATGGCAGAACGTGTTCAGCAGCGAGACCTGACCCAGCACCCCGAGCGCCACCAGCGGCAGACCGATGGCCCGTCGCCTCGCAAACAGGAATGCCGCGCCGACGATCAGCGCCGGATGACCGATCAGGAACTCCTTGGTCCTCGGTCGCACGAGCATCACCTTGTCGAGGACGGCGCGAGTCTTCAGCTCTAGACCGCTGACTCCGATGCCCGGATCGTTCCCGGTCCGAAGCAGCGCGAATCCGATGATCCCGACGGCGAACATCAGGCCGAGCGCCTGCCAGATGAAGAGCGGGCTGGACACCACTTCCTTCAGATTCGCCCGCAGCTTCTTCCACACGGCGGACATCGGCTGGTTCATCATCGGCAGACCCGCGGCCATGACGAAGATGACCACCAGCAGCGGAAGCAGGTGGGCGGCCTTGATGCCCACGAACTGCTGCGTCTTGATCATATACGGGCGCGTCCCCAGCATCCCGGCGATGAGGATGGCGCCGGTGAGAGTGTAGATGGACGCCCGCACGAATCTCGAGGACGACCTGAGGGCCGGGTGCTTGAACGAGCCTGTGATCTCACGACCGAGATACGGACCGAACACCCGGATGACGCCCAGGGTCGGGAAGATGAGCGCAATGATGAAGGCCGCGTTGTGCTTGCCCATCACAGTCAGTCCGGCGAGCGCCACAAAAGCGGCCAGAAGCAGGCCGAACTGTACGGCCGCCGAGACCGTCACCAGCGAGCTCACGAGAAGCACCGCTCCAGCCGCGGCGGAGAGAGCGATGGGGATGAGCAGCGCCGGAGCCTGCCTGGTGTCGTCGAACGGATGCGCCGCGCCCATAGTGTAGCCGGCACCCGTGATCTCACGGCGGATGCCGAGGACGAAGGCCGCATTGGCCGCGATCGGGTCGTCGCCGGTTGACTCGAAGAGCCTGACGTAGCAGAGCCGTATGTTCCGTTCCTTCACCGAGCGGGCGAATCGCTCGATGGCGGTGCTCGGCGCCATCCCTGCCATCTCGGCGGACGGGATGCTGTGCACGCGGATGAACTGCCCGCGGAGGTGGCGGCACATGCCCGAATCGCCGCGCTGCTTGGCGAACTCGACGGAGCCATAGTAGACCCCTGAGGACATCATCTGCTCGGCGGCATTCTCGATGAGCCCGCGGAATCCGAGGACCTCTTCACCGGCACAGATCAGCGTCTTGATGCCGTCACGCCGCATGTCGGACATGGCGGCCGCGATCGCCTCACTGGTCATCGCGGGATGGTTCTGGAGGCGCGCCACGACGCCCAGCCCCGAGCGCTTCACCAGGCCCACGGCGTCCGGCGGCAGTCCGATCCCCATGCCGTTCAGCGTGGCCGGCGCAGCGCGCACGACGAAGGCGCTCGGGACCTTTCCGTTGAGTGTCGTGGGATCGGGCGAGACCATGCCTCGGTCGAGACGCACGCTGAGGGTGCGGAGGATTCGTTCGGCGAGCGCACGGTCGGTCACTCGCACGACGGTGAGCGGGCCGGTCTGGGACGAACGCTCCTGGTACGAGACCTGACCGGTCGCCACCAGGTCGCCCAGCAACTGCTCGCTGACCGCGACGCTGGTCACTCCGACGGATTTGAACTTGTCCAGCAACTCCGGCATCGTCGCGCCGGATGACACGGCAAGGTTCTGGAGTTCGGCGTAGTCGAGCGCGAGTTCGACCGCTTTGTTGCGCGATTCGAGGCTGTATCTCTGTCCCATCAGGACCAGGGCGGTCACCAATCCCGGCAGCATGAGGAGGACAAGCAGCCAGTTTCTTCTCGTCAATGTATACCCCCGGCAGTCTGTTGAGTTCGTAAGTTGGAGCGTGGAGCCTGGATACGGAGGTCGCATGAACCTCGGTATCCGGTCTCTCTATCGGCTCTCAACCATCGCTACCATTCGCGGGCGCGTCGGTTCCCGATGAGTCTCCGGCCGCCCAGTATCGATATCATGATCACACCGGCGAGAAACCCGCCGATGTGCGCGGCATATGCCACTCCGCCTCCAGGAGTCATGCCGCTGGCGAAAACAAGCGAGTTGACCACCTGCAGCAGTATCCAGAACCCCAGCACGATGGAGGCGGGAAGAGCAACGATCTGTATGAAGATGAACAGGAACAGCAGCGTGATGATCCTCGCCCTAGGGAAGAGGACAAGGTACGCGCCCAGAACGCCCGCGATGGCTCCGCTCGCGCCGACCATCGGAACCGTCGAATGAGGATCCGTCACTACCTGCGCCAGCGCTGCGGCGGCTCCGGCAAGCAGGTAGAAGAGCGTGAACCGGAAATGCCCGAGCGTGTCCTCGATGTTGTTGCCGAAGATCCACAGATACAGCATGTTCCCGCCGATGTGCAGCAGGTTCGCATGCATGAACATCGAGGTGAATATCGTGACCCACGGCGACACGGGAGTCGGCGGCGGCACATCACGACCGGTCGTCAACTCGACCGGGGTCAGCTCCAACCCTCCCAGCGGATTCCGTACCCCGGGATCGAGCTCCCCGTTGTAGATGAACACCAGGATGTTGATGATTATGAACACGTAGACCACGTACGGAACGGTACGGGTCGGGTTCTCGTCTCTTAAGGGAATCACTCTCTGCTCCGGACTCTCTCCATCAGCATTCTATCACAAGGGATTGGCAGTGTAAACGCAGAGGCCCGGGATGCCTCCCGGGCCTCATGATGTCACAGTGGATTGCGCTGTAGACTACCTGGCTTCCGTGTCCGCCTCTGATTCGCTGGACCGGTCGAACTCCATGAACTCCTGCAGTTTGGAGAGGGCATCGCCCTCGCTGAGCGCGAAGTGGAAATCTATGGCCTCGTGGATATCGATCCTGCCCATCGCTTGGAAGCGCTGCCTCTCGTCGCTGCTGACCTCGGTGGGAACGTCCTTGAGTATGCCGTCCTCCCAGTCTTCCTGCTTGATGAACTGCTCCCCGAGCTTCTTGCACCGGGAGCATCGATACTTTACGTATACGAAACTGGGCCCGAAAAGCCTCAGGTAATAGCCGGTTTGCATGACGTCTTTGGCGACAACGCGCTGGCCGCAGTTGCATTTGATCATCGGCTTTACACTCATGACATCCACCTCCGTAACTTAGATTGGGAACGCAACAAGCGGCAGTACACTCCATGGCCCGTGAAGATGGGGGAGATCACTGTCGTGGGTTCGCTCCCATTATACCATAGCGGCGAAGTTCTGCAAATGCCGGGGCGTCCGCAATCCTCCCCATATCCCTCCTCGCCGAGGAAGGGACCGGAGGAGGTCAATCGGCTCCGGATAATCCGCCTCCTTCCTAGTAGGAAGCCCAGTGTTCGGGCATGAAGTACTCGACGTAGCGCTGTTCGGCATAGCGGTCGGTCATGCCCGCTATGAAGTCGCAGACGACGCGCGCCCTCCCGTGAGCGTCGCCCGTCTCGGCCCATCTCCACTCCGGGAGAAGGTCGGGATGCGCCATGTAGTAGCGGAACAGCTCCTTGACGAGGTGCTCCGCCTTCTCGAGCTCGCTCACGCGGCGGCTGTCGAGGCTGTACACTTGCCGGAACAGGAAGTCCTTCAGCGTGTCCATGGCCGTCACGATCTCACCGCTCATGCTCAGGTCCGAGCTACCGCGGCTGTTGTCGACAAGGTCGGCGACCATGGTGGCGATCCGCTCGGAATATCCGCGCCCGAGAACGGCGATGCACTCGGAAGGGAGGTCATCTTCGCGGAGGACGCCTGCCCGGATGGAATCGTCTATGTCGTGGTTGATGTACGCTATCCGATCGGCGATGCGGACGACCCTGCCCTCGAGCGTCTCGGCGCCTCCGTTGCCGCTGCCGAGATCGATGTCGCCGCTGCCCTTGGAGTGATGGAGTATGCCGTCCCGAACCTCCCAGGTGAGGTTCAGCCCCTGTCCGTCTCGCTCCAGGAAATCGACGACGCGCAGGCTCTGCTCGCTGTGCCGGAACGAGCCGCCCGGAACGTGCTCGGCGTAGACTTCGTTCAGCGCGCGCTCGCCGGCATGTCCGAAGGGCGTGTGGCCGAGATCATGCCCGAGAGCTATCGCCTCGGTGAGGTCCTCGTTGAGCCTGAGGGCGCGCGCGATCGTGCGGGCGATCTGGGCAACCTCGAGCGTATGAGTCAGGCGGGTACGGTAGTGGTCCTCGTCCGGATCGATGAACACCTGGGTCTTGTGCTTGAGGCGCCTGAACGCCTTGGAGTGGACGATACGGTCTCTGTCGCACTGGAAGTCGGTGCGGATGGGGCACTTCTCTTCCTGACGCGCCCTCCCCCGCGACTCGGCGCTGAGGGCGGCGTAGGGGGAGAGACTCTGCCGCTCCAGTTCTTCCTGCTGGAATCGGATGCCTGTGGTGGTCATCTCAAGCATTGTGCAAAGTCCGTATACGCTGTGCGAAGCAGACGGCTATCGCCAGGGTGAGTTGAAGACGGTCATGCGCGCCATCGGCCAGTATCGAAGCCATGCCTTCGCCTGGATGTTCTTGATGGGGAGATCGCCCCAGAACCGACTGTCGTTGCTGGCATCGCGGTTGTCACCGAGAACGAAAACGTTTCCCTTCGGCACCTTCTGTGGCGGGAAATCGCCGTGCGCCACTTTCCGCATATAGGGCTCGTGCATGGGCTTGCCGTTGATGTAGACCTTGCCCTGTCGTATCTCGACTGTCTCGCCGGGCAGCGCGACTATCCTCTTGATGAAGATCTTGTGTGGATCCGGCGGGAAGCGGAACACGATGATATCGCCGCGGCTCGGCTTCTCAAAACGATACACGAATTTATTGCCCAACAGCCGCTCGCCGGTAAACAGGTTCGGCTCCATGCAACTGCCGTAGACTTTGAACCCCTGGACTACGAAGGTAACCAGAAAGATGAAGACCACGACTGTCATCAGCGTAGTCTCAGCAAGTTCTCGGACAATGCGCCTGTGTTTCTTGCTCACGACGGTCTACTCCTTACACTTCTCAAGATAGCAAGTCAGGCGAGATTGTTGTCGTTGAGGGCGGAGAAATCCAACTCAGCCGCGTGCTAGTAATCCAGCATGTCGAAGGGTGTGTTGGATACTTTGCGCTTGATGCGGGCGAGTGCGTTGTCGACCGACTTGGTCTTGCACTGCAGCTCGGTGGCGATCTCTCGGTAAGACTTGCCGACCTTGTACCCGGAGAGCACACGCCACTCGAAGTCGCTGAGCACCTGCTGGAGCATGTCCTGAAGGTGCTTCGAGTCCTCTCGCCTGAGAACCAGCTCTTCGGGATCTACCGTGTCCTCGGAGGTCAGTATATCCGAGAGAGTCCACTCAGAGCTATACTCGTCCGAGGGCGATTCGAGCGAGAGCGACGTGTTGAGCGGAATCTGCTTCTGGCGCGTGGCAGTCTTGATGGCGGTGATGATGTGACGCTGAATGCAGATTCGAGCGAACGCCGGGAACGAAATGGCCTTGTCAGCGCGGTAATCCACGATGGCCTGCCAGAGACCGATCATGCCGACCTGGAGCAGGTCTTCCTTCTCCGCACCGACCAGGAAATAGGATCTCACTTTGTTGCGGACGAGATTTCGATACTTGTACAGCAAATGCTCTGCGGCATCCTCGGCACCTGCTTGCGCGCGCCTAACGACTTCGGCGTCCTGCACGTGCCCATACTTGTCATGTCGGGCGCAGGATGGTAGCAGCGTGCTCGACGTTCGGGGTTTCTGTTCGGGTTGGTCACACGTCAAATCACTCACTGTCAGCCTCTTCCTCGTCTTTGACTAGCTCGATTGCAAGTTTGCTGATAAGCACGGCAGCCACGCCGATGGCCAGCGCAGCCGCTGCTGTCAACGCTACGGGGGTATCCGTGACAGTCCTGTTGCCGTATTTGATCCTCAATCGCTTGATGGGGGAACCTGATGCGAGTCTCTGAGCCTCATCGACCATCTCCAGGCCGAGAGCCAGCAGGTCAGGGTGGGAATCGCGTTTCTTCTCGAAGGCGATCAGCGCCTGCACGACATCACCGTTGGAGGCGGCGAGCTCTCGGGATGCTTCGTCGTAGCCGACATTGAACCTGTTCCGTAGGATGTCGATTTTCTCGAGTTCGGACTCCATGGGCGTCACCTGGCCCATTATACACTAGCCCGTTGGAATAGGCAATAGCGGACAAGGAGGATTTCTCTGCTTTTCCGGTATCAAAGCGCATGGATAGCTACCGCACCCTGGTGCGTTTCGGCTTCCCGGCCGGTGCGGCAGCCTTGGTGACCGTCTTTCTCTGCGTCTTCGGAGCAGCGGAGCGCACTGCTTTGGGCGCCTGCCTGGACGTCGTTTTCTTCTCATCCACCGGCATGCCGAGCTTCCTGGCTACTTTGTCCCAGCGGTCCATGCTGAACCTGATCTGCCATGCGAAGGCCTTCCCCTTGGGGGAATAGTAGGTCGCCATGGCGGCATCCGAAGGCTTGGAGTTGACACCCTCCATCTTGAGCACCTCTGCTGCGAGGGTGTTGTCCTCCATGTATGCGGCGCCATACTTGCTTCCCAGTCGCCAGGCACAATTCTTCACTTCTCTCCTGCTCCTTCTGCGCTTCTGACTGTGGCGGAGTCCTCCCCCACGGCACGAGGGACTTCCGTCACCTATGATATCGAACATCTGTTCGCGTGTCAAGCGCATGCGAGCAGAAACAGGATATGGAGGAAAAGCACACAGCCCGCTCCGATCAGAGCGGGCTGTGTGTATGCCTTGCAGTTACGGATATGAGTCCGCACTGCCGAGTGGCGGTTTAGTTCGG
>CAYXOC010000055.1:6088-27068 GCA_964466715.1 uncultured bacterium | reverse complement strand
ACCGCGATGCTGTCACCGATCACGGTGCCGTCCGTGACCACGCGAGCCTCGACCGTCAGCCTGAGCCCATTCGCACTCGGCTGAGCGCGTACGATCTTTCCCTTTTCCTCAACTAAGCCTGTGAACATTATCGGTCCTGTCTATCAGTTTGTGATGACGTGCTAGCTAGTCTGTTTACAGCTGCAGGTCATAGTCTACGGATCCGCGCTGACCTCCATAGCTTTCTAGCAAGGCTCTCATTTGATCGCCGCCCATGCCGGCCATGTTCATTGGTGTCTCGCCATGTTCTCCCGTTGCGTTTACTTCTGCTCCATTCTCCAACAGCATTTGCGCTATCTCCGTGAAGCCGCCTCGGGCGGCTATATGAAGCGGTGCGAACCCATCCCCGTCTCTTGCATTCACATCGGCTCCCTTGGCAATGAGCAGAGCAGCTATGCTGTGCTCATTGTAGGTGACTGCGGTATGCAGAGGCGAAGAGCCAAGGTCATTGGCCCTGTTCACGTTAGCTCCTTTGGCGATGAGCAGCTGTGCGACCTTCCCATGGCCATTGAGTACAGCCGCGTGTAACGGTGTCAGCGCGCTATCACCACCGTTTACGCGTGCACCGTGAGCGATGAGCAACGCTGCTACAGCGGTGTTTCCCTTCATCGCCGCTACCCATAACGAGGTATTGCCGTTCTTGTCCTCGGAGTCTACAGCTGCACCCCTGCTAATCAAGAGCTTGGCGATGTCTACATGACCGTAGTAGGCTGCTTTATCTAGCGGACTGTAGTTGCCAGACTTGTCCCTCCAGTTCACGAGGCTAGGATCTGGGTTCTTCTCCAACAGTGCTGTAACGCCCTGCAGATCGCCTTTCTCAATCGCCTTGTGCAGTTGCACGCCCGGAGGATCGGCGGCAATATGAACCTGAGTCTGTCGCGTATGCGGACGATTCTGCTTGGCGCAGCCTACGGCAAACAGGCACAGCATGATTGCGACACAGCACACTCTCATTCCCATACCTCCTCGTGTTCTTGATAGCCTGCATATTGCCGGTACAGACAAGTGGCATGTCTGCCTATCGCTCAGCTCTTAACCCCAAAACCAAACTCCAGCGCCACGTCATCCCCGAACCGGCGGACTCGCGGCTTCGAGGTGGAGAGCGCGTCGGCCATCAGCTCGATGCCTTCGCCCTCGACCGGCGACTTCGCGTCCCGGCCGCCCGCGATCTTCGGCGCGACAAAGATCAGCCCGCGGTCGACGAGTCCCGCCGCGATCATCGACGCGGCAAGCTCCCCGCCGCCCTCCAGGAGGACGTTGTTGATCCCCATCTTGCCGAGTTCGCCGAGCAGATAGCCGAGATCGATCCTGCCGTCGATGTCGCGCACCCCGAGGATGCGAACGCCCGCGCTCCAGAGCCTGTCCAGATTCGCCTCGGGAGCCGACCGCTTCGTCACGACGATCGTCGCCGCCTCATCGTTCAGCACCTTCGCGCCGGCAGGCACTCGCCCCTCGCTATCTACCACTATTCTTATCGGCTGATTCTGAGCATTCTTGGCGCCCCTGGCGTCCTGGCGGTTAGTCCGAGCGGTCAATGACGGATCGTCCGCCAGCACCGTGCCGATGCCGACCATGATCGCGTCCGATTGGGCGCGCAGCCGGTGGACGTACCGCCTCGATGCTTCGCCGCTCACCCAGCGGGAGTCGCCGGTCCGCGTGGCGATCTTGCCGTCGAGCGTCATCGCCGCCTTCCAGAGCACGAACGGCCGCCCGCAGGTCACGCACTTGATGAACCCGCGGTTCAGCTCCCGCGCCTCGGATTCGAGCAGGCCGACCTCGACCTCGATCCCCGATGCCCGGAGCGTTTCGATCCCCTTGCCGGCGACCCCGGGGTAGGGGTCTACCATCGCCGCGTAGACTCTCCGTATCCCGGCGTTGATCACCGCCTCGGTGCAAGGGCCGGTCTTCCCGTGGTGGCAGCACGGCTCAAGAGTGACGTAGAGGTCCGCGCCCCTCGCCAGATCGCCCGCCGCACGGAGCGCGAAGACCTCCGCGTGCGGCTCCCCGGCCTTCGGATGATATCCCTCGCCGACGACTCGCCCGTCCCTAACGACCACAGCCCCGACCATCGGGTTGGGGCTGGTCCGTCCGCGCCGCGCGAGCCTCAGCGCTCGTTTCATGTAGAATGCGCTACTCATTAGTTCTTTCGTCGTTTGCCAGGGCCGGTCAAGCTTAGGAGGATGGCGGGCCATTGGCCGATCCCCAGGTAGGCGATATATGGCACTGCTGCCTGGATGTCTCCGTGCAGATAAACACGCCATGCGGTCTTGGCTGCGAAGTAGAGCATGACCGACCGCGCATATGCGCAGTCCGGCCATGATCTTGGCGTCCGGTTCGCAGCGGCCAAACCGCACAAGGTCGCGGATGATCTAGATCACGACCACGGATGCTATGGTCCCCGAGAAGACATACACGGTAGTCATGATGGTTCCCTTCGACACGTCAAGCGACGTGCTAGTAGGCGAGGTTCGCTCCGTCTACGATTCCCCGCGTCTCCGTGTCCTCGCGTCACCGCGTCTCCCGATCCTCCCGTCCCGCCAGATCGTCGTAGTTGTGCCGACGCTCCTCACCGAACCGGAGCGCGACCTGCTTCATGTCCGCCAGCGCGAGCACGACCACCACACATGCGAGCGAGAAGCAGAGCGCCCAGTACCCGATCGCCATCAGCGGGTGAAATGCCCTGGCCGGTCCGTCGCCGACCAGGATCATCGCCAGGATGGCGACGATGAGGGCCGCTGACGTGATGCGGAAGACCTTCTGCTTGCGGTTGACGAGCCGCTTGCCGGTCATCCATCCCTGGATCTCGAGTGCGAGCAGCACGAGAACCATCAGGATGCCGAAGCTCAGCACAAGCCGCAGTGTCTCCGGAGGCATCGCATCACCTCATACATGCGGCCCGGAGGTCGTCGATCGCTTTCTGCGGGCCTTTCGGGTTGTCGAAAACGTACGATCCCGCCACCAGTACGTTCGCTCCGGCGGCGACTATCTGCGAGCAGGTTTCCAGGTTTACCCCGCCGTCCACCGATATGTCCAGATCGGGAGCCATCTTCCGGGCCTCCGCGATCTTCGGGAGCATCGCCGGGATGAACTCCTGCCCGCCGAATCCGGGGTTCACGGTCATCAGGAGCAGCAGGTCGATGTCTCCCAGCACGTGCTCGATGGTGCACAGCGGTGTGTGAGGGTTGAGCGATACTCCCGCCTTCGCGCCCGTCTCCTTGATCTGCTGGATCGTGCGATGCAGGTGGGGGCAGGTCTCGACGTGAACGGTGATCGAGTCGCATCCCGCCTTCACAAACTCGTCGAGGATCCGCTCCGGGTGCTCGATCATCAGGTGGCCGTCGAAGCGCAAGTCGCTCTTGTCCCTGATGCTGCGCACCACCAGCGGCCCGAACGTGATGTTCGGCACGAAGCGGCCGTCCATCACGTCGAGGTGCAGGCTGTCGGCGCCTGCCGCAGTTACCAAGCGTACATCGCGCTCCAGATTGCTGAAATCCGCGGAGAGGAGCGACGGGGAGATCTCGACTCTCATTTCTTCTGTTCCTCAACGAGCTTGTCGTCTATGTAGATGCGGATGGCGATCTTCTTGCCGATGCCCTGGACCGTCTGCTTGATCACGTCACCGGGGTGGCCGATGTCCGAGTACACGACGTTCTCGCCGTAGTCGTCCACGACGGTGATCTGGATCATCTGGTTCTCCCTGCCGGCGGGTACTTCGAACTTCACGTTGAAGGTCCGCGGCTGGGCGTAGGTCTCGGTGCCCTGTTCGGTGGTGGTATCCGGCGGCGTCTCGAAGTCCTCCTCGGTCGGCTTCGGGCCGAGGCTTATGACGAGATCGACCGGATCGCCGCGCATCAGGCGGCTTCCGGGCCCGGGCGACTGCTTGATGATGTTGCCCGGCTCGACCTCGTCGCTGTACTCCTGGGTCAGTTGTCCGACCGCAAGCCCGGCGTCGGTGAGCCGTCTGCGGGCGGTCTCCTCCGGGAGCGTGCTCAGCCTGGGAACGCGGGCGTACTTCGAGCCCTTGCTCACCCAGATATCCACCGATTTTCCGACCTTGATCGTGCGGCCGGGGCCGGGATTGGCGAAGTAGATGATCCCCTCGTCGTACTTCTCGTTGTACTCCTCGGCCTTCACGAGCAACTTGATCTTGGCCTTCTTCGCCATCGCCTCAGCCGTCGCACGATCCTTGCCGATGATCTCCGGCACCTGCGCCTCACCCGGGTTCATCCAGACGTAGACGATCATCGACATTGCGATGATGCCGATCACCGCCACCGTGATGGCCAGAGATTTGAGCAGCGTCGACAGCCAGACCGGCGCCGACTCCTCAAGCTCCGAGAGGTCGTCGGGTATCGGCTCGGGCGCCTTCTTCTCGGTCACCGGCGCCCAG
Source organism: uncultured bacterium (assembly GCA_964466715.1). GTDB lineage: Bacteria > Armatimonadota > UBA5829 > DTJY01 > DTJY01 > CAYXOC01. The sequence goes on along the minus strand of CAYXOC010000055.1, from coordinate 22,639 downwards.
GTAACGGGCTTGGAGAGATTGAGGCCCTCACGCACCGCGCGCAGATCGTTCAGCATCGCCTTGGCGGAGCGGAACCTGTTCTCGGGCTCCTTCTGGAGCGCCTTGACGATCACAGCCTCGAACGCCTTCGGGACGCCCGGATTCGCCGCCCTCACGGAAGGGATCGGGTCGCGCGCGTGCTTGAGCGCTATCGAGATCGGGGTGTCGGAGTCATACGGCACGTTTCCCGTCAGCAGTTCGTAGAGCAGGACGCCGAGCGAGTACAGGTCGGACGCGGGGCTCGCGGGCACTCCTTCGGCGACCTCGGGGGCCATGTAGTGGACCGACCGCATCATCGCGCTGGTGCGGACCGATTGCGACGAGTTGACCGCGTTGCCGACCCAGAAGTCGGTCAGCTTGATGTAGCCGTCCGGGGTGACCAGGATGTTGCCCGGCCTCAGGTCGGCGTGGGTGAAGCCGCGCTTGTGGGCGAAGTCGATGGCGTCGCAGATGGCGATTCCCACATCGACGGCGGTCGTGAGCGTGAACGGCGCGTTCCGGCGTATGCGCTCCTTCAGATCGACGCCGCGGATGTACTCCACGACGACGAAGTAGTTGCCTTCCTCCTCGCCGGTATCGTAGACCTCCGCGATGCCGGGGTGGGAGGCTCCCGCCATCGCCTGCGCCTCCACGAGTATCCGCTCGGCGAACATGCGGTTTGCGGCGTACTGGGGAAGCAGCACCTTGACGGCCACGACCCGGTTGTCGATCTTGTCCTCGGCCTTATAGACGGTGAACAGGTTGCCTTCACCGATCTTCTCCTGCACTTCGTATCGGTGCTTGAACACAGTGCCAGTCAAAGATTCCTACTCCTACTCGTGCATCCTATCCGTACTCGCCTCATCTCCGGTGGCGCGCCTCACCACCCGCGCGGCGCATACCACCACGAGGATGGCAAGCATCGCCCAATATGTATACGTCAGATCGAGGCTGTATGTGCCGAAATAGCTGCTCAGGAACTGAACGGCCACAATCACCAGCCACACCGACGCCACTATCTCGATTGCCAGATCACCAAGTCTGCGCATATCCTTGTGGTCTTCCCTGTAGGAGCGGCTTCCCAGCCGCGATCGCAGCTGGAAGCTGCTCCTACATGGCCTGATCGCAGCTGGAAGCTGCTCCTACAAAGACGTCGCCTTTCGCGGATCGGAATCCGCTCCTACACCTGCAGTCAGCGGTCTAGAGCCTTTCCTGCTCCCTCAGCGCCTTGCGGATGATCTCCGGCGTCACGTCCTGGGACACGAACGCCGAGCCGATCTCCCTTACCAAGACGAACCGCAGCTTCCCGCGCGCGACCTTCTTGTCGAGCTTCATCGCCTCCAGGATCGCGTCGTGACTCACATCGGCCGGCGGCTTGGACGGCAATCCGACTCGGGCCAGCAGGTCCGCGATCCGGCGGGCGAGCGACTCGTCCGCGAGACCCATCTCCCGGGCGATCAGCGCCGCCGCTACCATTCCTATCGCCACCGCCTCGCCGTGGAGCACGCGCTTGTACCCCGTGAGCGACTCGACCGCATGGCCGACGGTGTGCCCGTAGTTGAGGATGGCGCGCAGCCCGGACTCCTTCTCGTCCTGGGCCACGACCCAGGCTTTCAGTTCGCAGGAGCGCTCGACGATGTGCTGCAGAGCCTCGGATTCCAGGCGCATCACGGCAGCCAGATTCCGCTCAAGATAGCTGTAATAGTCGCTGTCAAGGATTATACCATGTTTGATAACCTCGGCCAAGCCGGACCGAAACTGCGCTCTGCGGAGCGTGCGAAGCGTGCCTATGTCGGCGAGAACGATCTTCGGCTGGTAGAACGCGCCGACGAGGTTCTTACCCCTCGGCAGGTCCACGCCAACCTTGCCGCCGACGCTCGCATCGACCTGCGCCAGGAGGGATGTCGGAATCTGGACGAACTCGACGCCGCGTAGATAGGTCGCCGCGACGAACCCGGCCAGGTCGCCCACGACTCCGCCGCCGAGTCCGATCACCGTGCCCGTGCGGTCGATCCGGTGGTCGAGCATCCTCTCGTAGACACGCCGGACGGTATTCAGCGTCTTGTATCGCTCGCCCGCGGGGATGGTGATGACGTGCGCGTCGATGCCTGCGCTCCCGAGGCTTTTGACAAGCCGCTCGGCGTAGAGGTTCCCGATCCGAGGGTTCGTCACCACGGCGGCGGCCCGCGCCTTCGATACTGCGGCGATCAGCCCACCGGCCGAATCGAGCACTCCCTCCCCGACGTGGATGTCGTAGCCTCTCTCGCCAAGGTCTACGTGGACAACACTCATGTTCGAACTCCGTGCCCCATAACGCAAAGGAGTGGCAGAACTACCCACCACTCCATCGCTCCAATACTCCGCTACTCCATCGATTCGATCACTCCAGCCGGTCGAGCGGCTTCAACCCCGCGTCCCGAGCGGCGGCCTCGATCGCTTCCAGGTTGTCGCCCTTCACGACGAACACGGCGCGCTTGCCCCGCTCGAGAATGCATCCGTAAGCGTCGGCGACATTCAACTGCGCCTTCTCGATTGCCTTCGAGAGCGTCACCAGGCTGCCCGGCTTGTCCGGGATCTCGATGCACGCCACCTGGTTCAGCGCGGCGGCGATGTTTGCGTTGGATAGGACCTCCTTCGCCCGCTCCGGCTCAGCGGTAAGAATCTTGAGCACGCCGAACTGTCCTTCGTCGGCCAGTTCGAGCGCCAGGATATCGATCCCGGCCTGTCCGAGCAACTCGGCCACCCGCGACAGCTTGCCGGGTTTGTTCTCAACGAATACTCTCAGCTCGTTGTACATGACGGTCTCCCGTTTCCTCTCGATGTGATGTAGGAGGGGTTTTCTGATCGGAGATCGGTAACCCCAACGGTCGGGACGTGGTGTGATCGGGGTTGCCGGGCACAGACCGCCCGGAAAACCCCTCCTACACTCTCTCGTCGATGACGCGCTTGGCCTTGCCCTCGCTCGCGGGAAGGCTGCCCGGCTCGGCGATCTCGATGTTGACGGTGAACCCGACCTGCTCCTTGAGCTGCCTCCCGAGTTCCGCGCGCCGGTCGCGCAGTCCCTCGATCGAGCCGTCGAACTCCGACTTCGCGATCTCGACCTTCACAGTCATCTGGTCGAGCGCGGCCTTCTTGGTCAGGTGGATGACGTAGTTGCCACCGAGCCACTTGTGCTTCATGAGCACTTCCTCGATCTGGCTCGGGAAGACGTTCACGCCGCGGATGATCAGCATGTCGTCCGACCGGCCGACGAACCGTGCCAGTCGCGCGTGCTCGCACCCACACGGGCACTCGCCGTTCATGATGCGCGTCAGGTCGCGGGTCCGGTAGCGGATGATCGGCATCCCGGTGCGGCGGAGGGTAGTCAGCACAAGCTCGCCGACCTCACCCGGTCTGACCGGCTCGAGGGTGTCGGGGTTGATGATCTCGACGAGGTAGGAGTCCTCCCAGATGTGCATGCCGTTCTGCTCACAGCACTCGAACGCCACGCCCGGGCCGTTCATCTCGCTCAGTCCGTAGCTGTTGAAGGCCTTGAAGCCATAGAGATCCTGCAGCTTGGCGCGCATCTCCTCCGTATACGGCTCGGCTCCCAGCGCGGCGATCTTGATGCCGAGCGACCTGGGGTCGTCGCCCTCCTGGACCATCCGCTCGGCGACGTGCATCGCGTAGCTCGGGGTCGCGTGGATGACCGTGACGTGGAAGTCGCGGATCAGCAGGATCTGGCGCGCGGTGTTCCCGGCGCCTGCGGGGATGGTCCACATCCCCAGGCGCTCGGCTCCGTAGTGGAGCCCGAGTCCGCCGGTGAAGAGCCCGTAGCCGCTCATGTTCTGGAAGACGTCGTTCGGACGAGCGCCGGCCAGGTGAAGCGACCGCGCCATCAGTTCGGCCCAGTTGTCGATGTCCTCGCGTGTGTGGAAGATCGCGGTCGGCTTGCCGGTAGTGCCGCTCGAGGTGTGCATGCGGATGATCTCGTCCGGGTGGACGGTGAGCATCCCGGTGGGGTAGCTCAGCCTCAGGTCTTCCTTCGATGTGAGCGGAAGCCTGGCGGCATCATCGAGCGACTTGATGTCCTCCGGTTCGACGCCGACTTCCGCGAACTTCGCCGCGTACCACGACGACTTCTTCGCCTGGGCGACGGCCTTTCGGAGCGCTTCGACCTGCCACGCGGTCAACTCATCGCGCGACATCCGCTCGAAGCGCCCACCGATTCTTTCGTCGAGTTGTTCGTTTGTGATCATGCTGTTACCTGATAAACCTGACTGAGCAGATCCCCTGTTGCTGCACGGGATCAAACTCGTGATGGTCGGCCGTGACTATCTCGCCGCCGACTCGCAGGGCCAGCGCCAGACAGAAGCAGTCGGCGAGAGAGATACATCGCAATGCGGCCTTGTGGATACCCGCGGCTTGCCAGAACTCGGGGTCCATATCGTCACGGACGATCAGACGGGTTGACGTCAGATCAGCCACTACCTGCCTGGCCGTCGGCTCGCCGCTCACTCTGAGGTGGTCATAGTACACTTCGCAGAGGTTCACCGCATGGACAAAGCAGGTATTCGCAGGATCGTTCAGCATCTCGCCAACCTCGCGCCCTCCCGACTCATCGTAGAGCAGGGCGATGAGCGCATTAGCGTCCATGACGAGGATCATGCTGCTTCACCCTCGTGACGGCCAGGCTTGCGATGCGCCTCCTCCCACCTGCGTCCCTCCTCATCGATTTCCTCGTGCTTCTCTCGGAGGAAATCGTCCAGGGACCGTCCAGGCTGCTTGTACTTACCCAGCAGGGATAACGCATCGATAGGCTTGCGCTGTTCCGGTGGCGTCTCCGCTCCGGACATCAGTCGATCCAGCGCTTGCTCGGGGATACGGTAGACGCGTCCGATCTTGCGCCCGGGGATGCGCCCCTGCTTGATCCATGTCCTGATGGTATTCGGCTTGACCTGCAGCCTGTCTGCTGCTTGCTCAACGGTGATCGTCTTGCTCATAGTCCTACCTCAAGCTGATTGTACCACCAAACACCACCAAACGCAACTAAACGACAGTTGGGCCGACCTTCTGCGTCGCCATTACCACGTTGTAGGAGCAGCTTCCATCTGCGCTGAACCGGCCTATCGCAGATGGAAGCTGCTTCTACAACCGTAGGGGAGGGCGTTGAAGTCCTTCCCTACGGTCTGCCGCGCAGCGCATTGAGGAGCCATGCCATGTTCCGCCCGAGGACGGTCATCGTCTTGAGACCCTCCTCGTCGGACTCGACTGCGCCGGCCTCGCGCCCGATGCCGATATTCCAGTAGCTCGACCCCGGGACGATCATCTCCTGGATGAAGAAGAAATGGTTCAGCGTGTCGAACGTATGGATCGCGCCCGCACGACGGACCGCCACCACCGCCGCGCCGACCTTCCGCCGGAACATCCCGGCGTTCGCTCGCCCGACGAATCCCGCGCGGTCGATCAGCGCCTTCATCTCGGCGGTCACATCGGAGAAATACGTCGGCGACGCGAGGATGATCCCGTCGGCCTGCGCCATCTTGTCGATCACGGGATTGAGGTCGTCCTTGTAGGCGCACTGCCGGTCGAGGTTCTCGAAGCACTTGTAGCATGCCCCGCAGCCTCGGATCTTCTTACCGGCAAGCTGGACCATCTCCGTCTCGATGCCCTCGGCCTCGAGTTCCTTGAACGCTGTGCGGATCAGGATGGCGGTGTTCCCATCCTTCCGCGCACTGCCGTTGACTGCTATGACCTTCATCCTGCGAAACCTCCCGATGCCGCTCTGATCCTCTCCTGCGCGCAGAGCGCGTCGAGGATCACCAGCGCCGCCATAGACTCGACGACCGGCACGACCCTCGGTACGATGCATGGATCGTGCCGCCCCTCGACGGTGATCTCCCGGTTCTCTCCCGAGGTGTCGATCGTTTTCTGCGGGCGGGCGATGCTTGCGGTCGGCTTCACCGCCAGTCGCGCGATGATCGGCTCGCCCGTGGACATCCCGCCGAGCAGTCCGCCGGCGTGGTTCGTGAGGAACCGGCCGTCCTGCATCTGATCGTTGTTCTCGCTCCCGCGCATCCGGGCGGCCCCGAAGCCTTCGCCGAACTCTATGCCCTTGACCGCGCCGAGCGAGAGGAGCGCCATCCCGAGCCGCGCGTCGAGCTTCCAGAAGACCGGATCGCCGAGCCCGACCGGGACGCCGGTGATCTCGAGCTGCACGATGCCGCCGACCGAGTCCTTCTCCGCGCGGGCGGCGAGTATCGCCTCCTCCATACGGGCCGCAGCCTCCGGGTCGGGCGAGCGGACGGAGTTCTTCTCGATCTGCGAGTGGTCTATGGTCTGCGCGCGGATTCCCGCGATCTCCAGCGCATAGGCGGTGATGTTGATGCCGCGCTCCTGCAGGATCTTCTTCGCAATTGCGCCACCGGCTACCCGCGCCGCCGTCTCACGGCCCGATGAGCGTCCGCCGCCGCGGTGGTCGCGGATGCCGTACTTGTGCCAAAAAGTGAAGTCAGCGTGTCCGGGCCGGAAGACATCGCGCAGCTTCTCGTACTTCGAGGAATCCTGGTCCTGGTTGTAGATCACCATGGCGATCGGAGCGCCGGTGGTCTTGCCCTCGAAGACGCCCGAGAGGATGTGCACACGGTCGGCCTCGTTGCGCGGGGTGACGACGTTGCTCTGGCCGGGACGCCTGCGGTCGAGCTCCTTCTGGACGTCCTCCTCGCTCAGTTCGATGCCGGGAGGGACGCCGTCGAGCACCGCTCCGACCGCCGGCCCGTGACTCTCGCCGAACGTCGTTACGCGGATGATCTCGCCGAAGGTATTCGGCTGGTTCGCACGGAGCGCCATCTCCTCCTCGATGCCGCACACCACCTGGTCCGCGACCTCTTCCGGCGTACCGGATGAGCTGTCGATCACGAACGACGCGACCGGAAGGATAGCTTCGTCGATGCTCGCGAGCCGCTCTTCGAATCTCTCGCGGCCGTCGGGAACGGCGAAGAATGGTGGGAGGCCAATGGTCTCCATCCGCTGCCAGAGTATGTCCGCGGGGGAGGTGAGCAGTACGATGATCGAGTCGCGCTGGAGCAGTCTGCGGGACTCGGGATGCAGCATCGTCGCGCCTCCGGTCGAGAGGACGCACCAGTCCATCCCCGAGGCCTCCTCGACCGCCTGCCGCTCGATCGCTCGGAATCCCTCCTCGCCGAGGGTCTTCCAGATCTCCCGGCAGGTCAGTCTCTCGCCGTGCGCATCGGCGTAGAGCGACTCGATGATCTCGTCCGTCTCGACGAACGGGATGTTCAGTCGCTCAGCCGCGATCCGGCCTATCGAACTCTTCCCGGCGCACTTCGGCCCGGTAAGGACTATCTTCACGTGGTGCTCCTGCTCTCAATGGCGCTCATGTCCAAGATATTCCTACACAATGGGGTGATGAGGCGGCGATACTACGGAATCTCAGGTAATTGCACAACCGTGTCATTCCGAGTTCGTGTCGCTCAGCCTACATGAGACTCAGTGGTAGTGTTAGGCAACATCCTCCGGACGAGTCAGGCATTTGAACCCCTGGTCTGCGAAATGCTTGTCGAATGCGAATGCTGTGTCGATCCGTTGATCGCGCATAGGTGAGAAGCTCACTGAGTCAGTGAAGCTCGGACCGTTTCTGCCGCAGGCCAGGAAGCAGTTGAAGCCGTCCTCATGGACTGCTTGAGTCACCCAGCGAACGCTCACCACTGCCAGAAGACCGCTTCTGTACATGCCCGCGATCTTCATCCCGAGTCTCTTCTGTATGAGTGCACAGGACTCAGCAACGACGTAGTTTGAAGTTACCAACTGGGCTCCGGCTTCGCGGAGGGCAATGAACGTCTCGGCAGCGCGCTGATGACAGTCATCATCTTCATCAAGGAGAGCGTAGAACGCAGATGTGTCGACGAAGATCACCAATCCTTGTACGCCTCCACTAGATAATCATCATGTCTTTCTGATACATCATGAAGGCCCGACCTGCCGCATCCTATCGCTCTCATCGCTCGATCCCAAAGCTCGTCCTCAGTCGGCGCATAGTCCTCTCGGAGTGTGCGGTCAACGGACCGCCTGATCACCTCGGCTACCGAGATCCCCTGCTTCTCGGCGATTCTCTTCAGACGCTTTGCCTGATCTTCGGTCAACTGGATCTGAGTGCGAACCATACAGCCACCTCTGAGTGATTACATTCCGCCGGATATGATATCACGTTCGCCCGGAATCTCAAAGTCCTGGGCGCTACGCAAGCTGCATCACGGCGCCCGCGCTTTGCATCAACTCCACGAAGTTGGGGAACGTTATGCAGACCGCTTCGGCGGTGTCAACCTCGGTGATCCCGTCGCACGCGAGCCCCGCCATCGCCAACGCCATCACGACTCGGTGGTCGCCGTGGCCGCGGACCTGCGCGCCGTGCATCTCGCTGCCGTGTATGACCAGGCCGTCCGGAAGCTCCTCGATCTGCGCGCCCATCTTCGACAGCTCCTGGCGCATCACCCGGATGCGATCGGTCTCCTTCAGCCGGGCCTGCGCCACGTTCACGAGCCGCGTCTCGTCCTCCGCGAAGCACGCCGTCGCCGCCAGAGCGGGCAGAGCGTCGGGAGTGCCCGACAAGTCGAACTCCCCGCCGATCAGCTTCCCTCCGGCGATCCGGATTCCGTCCGGCAGGATTTCGACCTTCGCGCCCATCTCGCTCAGCATGTGCACGATCGCCTTGTCGCCCTGCGTGTCGTTCATGTCGAGGCCGAGGAGGGTGAGTTCCGATCCGGTGATCGCCGCCGCGCAGAGAAAGAACGCCGCCGATGAGAAGTCGCCCGGCATCTGCTTGTCGAACGGATGGTAGTCCTGGCCGCCGGGGATACCGAACCACTCGAAGCCGTCGCGCTCGTAGGTGATGCGCTGCTCGTCGAGCCATCGGAGCGTCATCTCGATGAACGGAAGCTCGCACGGGTTGGTCACGCGGATCTCGCTGCGCCCTCGGCCGAGCGGGCAGTTCAGGAGCAGCGCGCTCAAGTACTGTGAGGTCTTGCTGCCGTCTAGCTCGATGCTCCCGCCCTTCATCGGGCCTCGGATGATGAGCGGCGGCCTGTCGTTCCGTCGGGTGGAGAACGCTTCGGCTCCCAGGCCGCGCAGCGCGTCGAGTAGCGGACCGGCGGGCCGGTTGCGGATCTGTTCGTCGCCCGTGAAGACCGAGTAGCCGTCAATCAGTGCGGCGGTCCCCATCGTCAGGTAGAGCGTAGTGCCGGAGTTGCCGGTGTCCAGCACATCATCGGGCACGGAGGGCGCGCCGCAGACCCCTCGGACGGTCCAATCGTGGTTCTGCGTGATCTGAGCTCCCATCTTGCCGCACACGCGCACGGACGCGAGCGGATCGGCGGCTCCGAGCGGGTTGCGGATGGTGCTCACTCCGTCTGCCAGCGATCCGATGACGACCGCGCGGATGGTATGCGACTTCGATGCCGGTATCAGCACCGACCCCGCGAGCTTCGATCTCTCTGTGGATATCTTCACAGTTCCCCGGCCTTTGTTAAGCAATTGAGTGGATTCTGCGTATGCCAGTATAGCTTGAGGAGGCGGCGACTGTCAACGCGGACGGGCTACACGGCGGCTATGCGTCCGGCCAGGTACCCGGCGATGCCGGCCAGCGCCGCGATCGCCTGCATCTCGAGCCCGCTCCGGAACCAGTTGCGTCCGGTGAGCGCCGTCTTGGCCGCACCGACGGCGAAGAGCGCTAGCACCGTGCCGATTATCGACACCCACAGTGCAATGTCCCGGCCGAAGAGGGCATACGGCAGCACCGGGAAGATCGAGGACACCAGATAGGCGGCGAAGATCCAGAAGGCGTTGGAGAGGGGATCTCGCATCTCACCGGGGCAGATGCCGAGTTCGTGGACCGCCATCTCCTCCATGAGGAATCGGGGATTTCGCATGGTGGCCGAGACTATGATGTCGATCTCCTCGTCGGAGAACCCACGCTTTCGGTAGTAGTCCACCAACTCCTCGCGTTCCTGAACCGGGCGCTCCCGGATGTTTCGGTGCTCGTCTCTCAGTCGCCGATCGAGTACCTCCATATGCGACTTGACGCCGAGGTAGTCTCCCGCCGCCATGGAGATCGCTCCCGAGAGGGCGCCGACGGTTCCCGCGAGCAGTACTACGGATGCGCTTGTAGTCCCCGCGGCCACGCCTGTGACAAGGCCGAGGATGGAGACGAGTCCGTCCTCGGCACCGAAGATCAACTCTCTGATCACGCCCGCGGGCCCGCGCCCGCCGTCCTCGTCGCCGAGTCCGTTCGATGGGTGCTCCAGCATAGCGGGAATCCTGCGCTCTCCCGGTGCCCGTGTCTGCGGTCTACAAGTCTACTATAGGCTCCGCATCGTCACGGCGTGAGGACCTGGCGTACTCCTCGCGGGGAAACTCTTCGAAGTCGGGGTCGTCATCAACGGCCACGCTGCTCTGCATGTGCCGCTCGTAGTCATCCGGGTTGCGGAAGATGGATTGTCGTCGGCCGCCCTTGGCGCGCACGCTGCGCCTGTGTTCCCTCTCCATGGCAGCTACTCCTTTCCATACTCACCTGTCACAGCCGGCAATACCGGCGCCGCCTGAGAGTCGGCGGCTGCGAAGTCAATCGATGCCATTTCCTTACCCGGATTCGGGTGAGTCCATGCCAACGCATCGGTCGTGATGACGTTCCGGGTTGCGCTCTTCCCTTCCCACCCCGTTCTCGCACGCGCGGTGGCTCTTCCTGCGGTTCACGACGCGATGTTGTCCCCGTAGTGGAGAGCCTGTCCGCCGGATACCGGCGCGATGATCGACGACTCTGTGGTCGATCATCGTCCGTGTCGTTCCCAAGAGACCTCGCACCGTCAACGCTGAGTAGATCCGACCGTCCTTCGATACGCTTCGCTACTCAGGACTAGCGGGTTCCATGTCCGGGGAATAACCACCGTCAGCCCTGAGTAGTCCTGAACTCCGACTGCACTTCGATACGCGCTGCTGCTCAGTGTGGTCGGAGTTCAGGACGTATAGAAGGGCGGCCTAGCTCCACCATGCCTGTGGCTAGCCCGACCGTCCTTCGATACGCTTCGCTACTCAGGACTGACGGGTTCCTATATCCTGGGAGACAACTGTGCTTGCTGCGCAGTAACGTGCTCGGAATGACAGCCTCGAGGTATCAGGTTGATCGAGTGCCGGATCGCTGCGTGCAGGGACGGGTGAATCCTTTCTGAAGGCAGGCACGAAAAAACCGCCGGATCTTTCGACCCGGCGGTTTCGATGTTGCTTACTTTGCGTAGCTGACTGATCAGCTTACTTCCTGCGGCGGATCATGCCAAGCAGGCCGATCGCACCGGTGCCCAGGGCCAGGAGGCTCGAAGGCTCAGGGACGGTCGGGTCCGCATGGAACTCAAACCCGTCGTAGTTCGCAATGCGGGTGCTGGCGGCTGTCGTCTGTCCGGAGCCCACGAACAAGCCGGCGACCTCATGGAAGTTGCCCCAGCGGCCGCTGGTGTTGTTTACGTTCAGGGTCAGGTTCGGGCTGACGCTCTGCTGATTGATGAACCACTTGATGGTACCAGAGCCGCCGCTTTCCGGATCACCAGGAGTGTTGTAGTTGAACACCCAGGTGATCATGACGTAGTTCCACTGGCCGTACTTGCGCGGCGCAGCGAGGCCGGGGACGAAGCTGTAGCCACCGCCGGACTCCTGCGTAGCGCCGTCCATCTTGATGGCGCTGTAGCTCCACTGGGCATACCAGTAGTTCGGGTCGCGGGTGGAGGCATCCTGGATCTGCGCGGTAGCCATCTTGCCGATGTTGTCGGGGCCTGCGGGGCTGTACACGCCTACGCGGGCATCGATGAGGCCTTCGCTGGTGTCGTAGCCGGGGTCATACACCCAGAACTTCGCATAGCCCTTGTAGTACCCGCTGCCGTTCCCCATGAGCGTTCGCATGTCCTTGGCGGCGGCACAGTGGCCGGTCTGCTGAACGAGACCCTGGGTGGGATTGCCCTCAACGTCGGGGCGGCCGCCAGCGGGGTCGACCAGCATGGGTTTCTCATCGGTGTAGCTCGCATGGTTCACATTGAACCAGCCCTGGTCGCCCGGAGTATTCACCGGCAACGGTGCGAGTTCTCCGGCGCCGTACGGAGGATTCTCGAAGTCCTGAGCCGTCCAGTTGATCATGTAGGCCGCGGACGCCGACAGTGATGCGACGACCAACAGCGCTACTGTCAGTAGCAATACTCTCTTCATCTTTCTCTCCTCTCCTCTTGTGGATGGCGCTTCTCGCCAGGAGAAGTCGCCTCTCACTGGGTTAGTGGGTTTCAGACCGCCCGGCCGGTCTCTCCGAGATCCGGAGCCGTGTCGTCCAAATCGCAGGGACGGAACTGCTCCTAACCTCGACGATTCATTCCGGGTGGTGCTTGGGACCCTCTCCCTTTTAGAGGCTGTGGATCAGACATTGCTCAGTCACGTGCGGCTTAAGCTGCATCTGGACCCGGCTGATGCCGGGCCGACCGAGCGGTTTCGTAATTGGTGCACTTGCGTCAGATGTACCACTTACACTGCGAATGATACACCCAGTTCCGTTTTGTGTCAAGGCCTATAGTCAAAAACCGGCAAAAATACCAGGTTCTTGCAGGCTGCATACGCTCGATTCCTGGAACGAGCAGGCCCTGGGTGTTCATTTGGACGTCACAGATCCGCCAAACCCCATCCCTTGCTCCCTGGAGGCAAGGCAACGGAATCGGTTACTCCACCAGGTTCTCGACCGGAGACCAGAGGTCCGTCAACATCGGGCCCTCGTCCGAGAAGTTCTGAGCGGTCACCAGGCAGGTCATGATATACCGCAAGTCTATGCGCGAGTCCGCCGGCAGGGCAACGGTGCGGACCGCCTGTCCGGCCTCGTCCAGGGTGAGAGGCGAGTTGCGTCCCTTCTGGGCCGTCAGCACGATGTTGCCGCTCTTGTGGCCGGCGAAGGCGCTCACGTTGCCGAAGACTCCCCGGATCGTTCGAGCTTCGTAGCCGTAGATGTCATCGTCGATGAACATGTTCATGGCGAGGACGCCGCCCGGCACGAGAACCGTCTTCACGACGTTGAAGAACTCGTAGGTGGTGAGGTGGAACGGCACGTAGTTGTCGCTGAAGGCGTCCAGGATCAGCCAGTCATACCTCGTCAGTTCGTTTGCGACCACCCAGTTGAGGAATGACCGGCCGTCCATCGCGTACATTCGCACGTTGGAGCTCGGCTGCCAGTAGAAGAACTTCCTGGCCGCCTCTATGACCTCCGGATCGATATCGATGCAGTCGATCTCCACTCCGGGGAAGCAGCGTTCAAGCGACCGAGGGATGACCGCTCCGCCGGTGCCGATAATGCATACCCTCTTCGGCGCAGATCGATACAGCAGTCCGGCGAAGGCCAGGTGGGTATACTCTCCCACATGTTTGTGTATGTCCCGCAGGTCCACGACCGTCTGCGCGGCGTAGAAGCCGGTCTTGCCGAAGATCATCTCTCGCAGCGGACCGTTCTGCCTGACGGACAGATGATGGTACGGCGTCTCCTTCTCGAGGAGAATCTGCTCCCGGCCCTCGGGGTACTTGGCTGCCTCAGCGCGCGCTCGGTCCCAGTCGGCCTGCGCCGTTGCCGCGATCGATTCCGGCTTGATGGCGCCCGTTATCTCCTCCGCCAGAGTATACTGATAGGACTTGGGCTCTTTGTGCCTCTGCCTGTCGGTGAAACCCGCGATCCCCGTAACCACCACCGCTGCGACGACCACGGCGAGCGCCAGACCGATGGTCGCACGGCCGGACAGGAGCACCGCGACGACTCCCGCCACCAGTGCGACAGCCACTCCGCCGCCGAACACCACGTACGACAGCGGCATTCCGGGTATCAGTACGAACGCGGTGACCAGGCAGCCCATGAAGCTTCCCACGGTGGAGACCGCATACAGCAGCCCGGCGCGGCTTCCGGCCTCCGAGTGTGTCTGGGTGGCGATCTGGATCGTGTAGGGAGAGACCGTTCCGAGCAGCACCATCGGGAATCCGTACAGGATGATGGTCGCCAGCAGCGATCCCCATTTCACGTGCATCCCGGTGTTGTAGAGCCATTCGGACAGACCGCCCTGGTAAAGCGGCGTCGAAGCGACGTAAAGTCCTGCGCAGACGGTGACTATCGAAGGAACCAGGCTGGACGAGAACCGCTGCGTCAACCTGCCGCCGAGAGCATATCCGACCGCCAGCGCCAGCATGAATATGGCGATCACGCTTCCCCAGACGTAGATGGAGTTGCCGAAATACGGCGCCAGCACCCTCGCGCCGACGAGCTCGGTCAGCATCACGAACCATCCGGTCGAGAAGACCAGCATCCAGAGCGCAAATGACCTTATCAGGAGCGGGGACTGTTGTTTCGCCGAAGCGCGTCGGGTCAGGGTGGGAGACTGTTTAGTCGAAGCAGGCATGTGACACCTCTCGTCGCAATCCGTCGTACCGTCAAGGGTCCACGGCATGCAAAGCTGAGCAATTCTATCTTGTTTCCGAATAGGCGTCAAGCATCCGGCAGACCTCACGCGGACCCTGGGCCGGCGCAGATGCCCACCTACCTCAGGCGCATATTGACAGCATCGGGATCATCCCTTACACTGCATCGGGGAATCGTGCACCCGACCGCACCTTCCCCGGAGGCTGCCACGCCGCATGTCCACACAGAAACAATACTCCGTTCCGACTGCCCGGCCTACCGCGCCCGCACCTGTTCCATCGTCCAGACGCGAACTGATGTCTGTGGCGCTGATCCTGCTGGCGGCGATCGCGTTCCGGATCGTCTACCTGCTCCAGTACAAGGGAAGCGTGCCGTACTTCAGCGTCCCGATCGTGGACTCGCAGGTATACGATGCGTGGGCGCAGAGGCTCGTCGCAGGTGAGGGATACGGCCCGAAGCCGTTCTACATGGCTCCGTTCTACCCGTATCTGCTTGCCCTGCTGTACAAGATCGCCGGTCACAAGCTCCTGTTCGTGTATCTGCTCCAGGCCGTCGTCGGGGCGCTGAGCCTATTCCTTGTATATATACTTGGTCGGAGGATCTCAGGTCACCGTGCGGGTCTGTTTGCCATGGTCTTCCTGGCCTTCTACGCGCCTCTCGTCTACCTCGAGAGCAAGCTGCTCACTGAGACACTGGCCGTCGCACTGAACCTGACCTCGATCCTGCTGGTGATGCGCGCCCTCGACAGACCGATGGCTGCGAGGTTCCTGATCGCGGGTCTTGCGCTCGGCATGAGCATCATCTGCCGTCCGGCTGCTCTGATCACCGCGGCGCTCGTCGTTGTGTGGCTCGTGCTGCCGGCGGTCCGGATGAGGCACGGTATACGTGCCCGATTCACGGCGCTGCTCGTCATCGGGATCGCCGCGACCATACTCCCGATCACCGTTCGCAACTACGTAGTCGGCAAGGACTTCGCAGTTATCACTACGAACGCCGGGATCGTGTTTGCACAGGGAAACAGCAGGTCATCGACCGGTTTCTTCGCCTCGCTTCCCGAGTTCAGTGGCAGTGTCCACACGGAGCAGGAAGAGGGCATACGGCTTGCGGGCGAGGCGTTGGGGCATCCTGTCAAGCCATCGGAGTGCTCGTCATACTGGCTCGGATACGGGCTGCGGTACATCCGCGAGCATCCCGGCAGCTACGCCGCCCTGCTGCTACGGAAGGTGGTATGGTCTCTCCACAACGGCGAGTCCGCGTGCGTCTGCAATGTCTACCTCGAGAAGCAACTGGTTCCCGCGCTTCGACTGCTGTTCATGCCGTTCTCAGCGCTGCTGGCTCTCGGTCTATTCGGCATCGCGCACGAGATGCGGAGGAATGTCAGCAGGGACGCGCGACTCCTCGCGCTTCCGGTGCTCTCCATCTTCTTGAGCCTGCTGCTGTTCTCGGTGAGTTCGCGCTTCCGCGCGCCGGCCGCTGCCCCGCTGGCGGTCTTCGCGGGCGTCGGACTGTCTACGCTGATCGGCCTGGCCGCCAGGCGCGATTTGCGCGGACTCGGGATGTCGGTGGTATGCATGTCCCCCGTATTCCTGGTATCGCTCGTGCCCTACCCGAAGCCGTACATCACCGCCGAAGCTCCTCTGAACCTCGCCACCGCCTTCCTGAGCCTCAACCGCACGGAGGAGGCGATCATCCATCTCGAGCGAGCCCTCGATATGCAGCCGGATCATCCGCTGGCTCATCTGAACATGGGCCGTGCCCTGGCGAAGCAGGAGAGATACGAGCCGGCAGTCGAGCACTACGAGCAGGCGTTGGCCGATCAGCCCGACAACGCCGAAGCTCACTACTACCTGGGATATGCGCTCGCAAACCTGGGCCGTTCCGACGAGGCGGCGGAGCACTATCGTGAGTCCCTGCGCTTGCACCCGGCCAATGCCGATGCCCGCTTCAACCTCGGAGTGCCCTATGACATGCGAGGCGAGACGGAGGCGGCGATAGGGGAGTACCGGGCGGCGGTCCGGCTCTCCAGGGAGCACGGCGGCGAGCCCCATCCCGAGTTCGTCAAGTCG
>CAYXOC010000055.1:0-5988 GCA_964466715.1 uncultured bacterium | reverse complement strand
GGTCCGGCTCTCCAGGGAGCACGGCGGCGAGCCCCATCCCGAGTTCGTCAAGTCGCTCGCATCGAAGATGCCTGAGCCGGGGAGATAGGCCTTGAACAAGTCACGACTGACCATTCTCATATGCCTGCTGCTTGCCGCGCTTACCTTCGCCGCTTTCTGGCGGGTGCTCGGCTGCGACTTCGTCAACTTCGACGATGATGTCTACGTCACGGCCAACCGCTGGGTCCGAGCCGGGCTGACCGGCGCGAGCGTCAGGTGGGCGCTCACCGCGGCCTACGAATCGACGTGGCAGCCGATGGTCTGGTTGTCGTACATGCTCGACCGGGAGATCTACGGCCTGAACGCCACGGGCTTCCACCTAACGAATCTGCTCCTGCACCTGGCGAACGTCCTGCTGTTGTTTCTCATCCTCCGCCGGATGACCGGATCGCTCTGGAAGAGCGCCTTTGTGGCCGCGCTGTTCTCCGTCCACCCGCTCAGGGTGGAGTCGGTCGCGTGGGTGGCTGAGCGCAAGGACGTATTGAGCACCCTGTTCTGGATGCTCAGCATGGGCGCCTACGTACTATATAATGAAAAGCCCGGCTGGAAGAGGCACGTTCCGGTCTTTCTGTTCATGGCGCTCGGACTGATGGCCAAGCCCATGCTGGTGACGCTTCCGCTCGCACTCCTGCTTCTGGACTACTGGCCGCTCGGGAGGCTCTCGAAGGACAGCACGCCTGTCCGTCTCATACTCGAGAAGGGCCCGCTGGTATGTCTCTCCGCCGCATCCGTCGTTGCCGCCAGTACGGCGCATGTGAAGTGCGGTGGGCTGGGGATGATGGAGCAGTTGCCCACCGGCGTCCGTGTGGCAAACGCGGCATATTCGTACGTGGTCTACCTGGTGAAGACCGTGTGGCCCTCGAAGCTCGCGGTGTTTTACCCTCATCCCTTCGACACTATCCCCGGTTGGCAGGTGGCGGGCTCGGCCGTTTTGCTCATCTGCCTCACGGTCCTGACCCTGAGGGCCGCCCGAACCCGACCCTATCTTGCTGTCGGCTGGCTGTGGTATCTCGGCACGCTGCTCCCGATGAGCGGCCTCGTGCAGACGGGAATGCACGGGCGAGCCGACCGGTTCACCTACATCCCGCTGATCGGCGTGTTCGTCATGCTCGCGTGGGGGATCGCCGAATGCTGCGAGCGGAGGCGGGAAATCGGCGCCCGGACGCTCGCCGTCCCCGCGGTCGCCGTGATCATCGCTTGCGCGATCGGCACATGGCACCAGACCGGATACTGGAAGGACGGAGTGGCGCTCTTCACCCGCGCGGTGGCCGTGACGGAGAGGAATGCCCTGGCCGAGGCGAATCTCGGCATCGCATACGCGAATCAGAAGAAGTACAGGCAGGCGATCGAGCACTCGGAGGCGGCGATCAGGATCCAGCCGGACATGCGGGCGTACAACAACATCGGCGTGGCGCTCGAGGGCCTGGGCAGGCATGATGAGGCGGTCTCGTACTATGAGAAGGCTCTGCAGCTCAGCCCGAACTACGCTCCGTCGCACCACAATCTGGGGCACGCGCTCTTCAGACAGCGCCGCTACGACGATGCCGTCAAGCATTTCCGGCAAGCCATCGTCCGCGCGCCGAACAACGCCGACTCGCACTACTACCTGGCTCTATCTTTGGTCAACCTGGGCGAAGCTGATGAAGCCGAGCGGCACTACCGCGAGGTCCTGGCGATCGACGATCGGTACTACCGGGCTCACTACAATCTCGGGGTGATCCTCGCCGAGCGGGGTGAGTACGACGAAGCCGCCCGCGAGTTCGAGGCCGCGATCCGCATCAAGCCCACCTACGCCAGGGCGCACCACAATCTGGGCGGAGCGCTCGACTCACTCGATCGAACCGACGAGGCGATGGAGGCATACCGGGAGGCCATACGTCTCAAGCCGGATCTTGGTGAGGCGCACAACAACCTCGCCATCGATCTCTACGCGGTCGGACGCTACGACGAGGCGTGGAGGGAGATGGAACTGGCCCGGAAGCACGGCGTGACTCCGCATCCTGAGTTCGTGAAGGCGCTCGCGGAGAAGGTCGGCGGACGGTAGCTCGCCGGATTCCTCTACGATGATCGACGACTCTGTCGTCGATCATCCTCCCTGTCGCTCCTCAGAAACCTCGCACCGTCAGCGCTGAGTAATCCCGACCGTCCTTCGATACGCTTCGCTACTCAGGACTGGTGGGTTACTATGTCCCGGCAAATCCACCCCGTCAGCCCTGAGTGATGCGCAGCATCGTATCGAAGGGCGGCCTAGCTCCACCAGACCTCTGGCTAGCCCCGACCGTCCTTCGATACGCGCTGCTACTCAGGACTGACGGGTTCCTGTGTCCAGGGGAACCCACCCGAAACAACTGCGCTTCTCGCGCAGTAGCATGCTCTGAATGGCACGGCGCGGGGATCCGGCTTGGCGGCATACTATACCACCGGGTCACGGTGGAAGTTGTAGAGCAGGTTGAGCACCTCGTGATAGGTGTCGAACCGCAGGAACTCCGTGCCGAGCCATGAGCCCGCAACCGCCGAGGGGATCGATGTGCCGCCGGCGCCCAGATCGATCGATTGCACCAGCACGTGACCGATCATCGTCGCAATCCCCGCGCCGCACAGAGCTCCAAGCGCGGGATCGAAGACGTCGGTGGACACCAGAGTCGCAGCGTGCACGGCCTTTCCTATCCGGACCAGCAGGCTGCTCAGCACTATGAAACCAGCCGCGTAGAGCACGGCCCTGTTCGTGTCCGGGTCGGCTGCCAGGCGGACTGAGCCCGACAGCGTCTCATTCAGCATCCACGTGACCCTCAACGCGACGAGCAGCGCCGCCACATCGAAAACCGCTCGACCGAAGCCTCGCCTGAATTCCAGGCAGATCGCTCCGCCGAACGTTACCAGTATGAAGGCATCGATCCAATTGGGCATAAGATCACCATCCTGATCCATTGAAGGCGTTTCGAAGGTGTAGGAGCGGACCGCGCCGCGTCGGCGCCGAAATCCTTACCTGTCCAGCTCGATGGCCGCGTATCCGACCACCTGCAGGTAGTCGCCGGTGACATCCCCGGACGTGCCGTACGCGAGCTGCCTTGCCGTCTTCGCACCGAGCCGCTTGCAGGCCGCCAACGCCGCCGCGGTAGGCGCGACTCCACACATCGATATCTCCTGAGCGCGCACAGTCTCGATCAGCGCCCGCTCATCGAGACGGAGAATATCCCGGATCGCCTGGGAGTCCTTCCGCTCGGCCGATTCTCGGCTCTCATAATGGCTGAAATCCGTGCTGGCGATGATGACCGCGTCTCGGCCCGCGACCGCCTCGGCGACCGCCGCCCCAAGGTTCCGAGCGATCGTCAATGCCGCGCCGTCCCAGACCGGAATCCCCATGAGCACCGGCGCTATCCGTATGTGTCCGCGTCCCACGTATTGCAGGAACGGGACCTGTACCTCGAGGGAGTGCTCCATCCGGTGCGCGAGCTCATCCTCCTCCGCGTATTCGCAGAGCGAGACGATGCTCCGCGCCAGATCCACGTCTATCTCCGCGTCTCCAAGAGGAGTGCGCCACGCCGGTCGAACATCGACCGCCACCGGAGCGCCATAGCCGCGGTGGTTCACTCCAAGAAGGATCGCCACCTCCGGCAGTCCGTCCTCAGCCAGCCGGTAGTACGCATGGGCGGCAGTAGGCCCGGAGTATATCAGCCCCGCGTGCGGGCTTACCAGTCCGGCGATCCGGCGGGGGCCGCCGGGGTTGGCGGTCGGCAAGCGTCCCGGGCCAAGCGGCGACAGGAAGCATGCCTCCACCTCTGCGCGCAGCTCATCGGCTCCGGCTTCGTAGAACATGCCGGCAACCGCCGGTTCGCGAATCGGCAAGCTGTCGTCCCTGGACATGAGCGTCTACCTCCTCATACTATATTCTTCCACAGCAGGTTCGAGATTGGCAAATCCGAAGCCGCTGCCCGCCTGTCGCGCTCGCCATCAGTATACCCTCCCATCCCATCGAAGAGCGGTCCGGCATAGCCCGGACGCCGATCTCCGGGCATGCAGGCAATCGGAACCCAGTACAAATACCAGTTTTCGTCTAGAGCGATTGACAGGATGCCGTTCCGGGTGTATACTCCAAAATGTAACACAATCGTCACAACCGCACCTTCACAACGGATCTTGCAGCGAGATGGAACGGGTTCCGGCGCATACTGGTAAAATTACCTGATTGTGCGTCAAGGACTTGACAAGTGCATGGTGAAACTGTATACTCCAACCATACACTAGAGGTTCAGCTTTCCATCCACCCAGCAGACAAGCGGGCAGGCACAACAAGCCATTATCAGTATTTCCAATCCTGCCAATCCAGTTTCTACAACAAGCGCTCAGAGCCACCGAAAGGTCCGCGTCAGAGCCTGTTCGAAGGACTGAATCGCTTGTTGCGGAATAGGTCCCGAGCTAAAGTCTCGATAGAGGACCACTGATGTGATCAGCCTTGAGTGGGGCTACGGCACCCACCGGCAAGATTGCATCCTAGCCATGCTCAGAAGCCACGAAGGGAGGTGACATAGTGAAGAAGGTTCTTGCAATCACCCTCATGCTGTTGCTCTGTGCAACAGTCGCAATGGCGGCCAACCAGGAGAGTTGGCGTATTAACATCAAAGGCGATAGCGGCGCAGGAATGGACGGCGCCAGCGGCGCCTCGTTGGGCGTCTACCCGACGTCGAGCGACGAGTGGGACTTCCAGGATGGCACCAGCCCTTACGGTGGCGTCAGTGCCGATCTTCCCGGTACGAACGTCCACACCGTAGCCGTTGTTCCCGGCAAGGCTGATGTCTACCCGAAGAGCATCAAGGCTCCGACGATGCCCAATCCTGAGAAGACTTGGGATGTGTACATGGCAGCGGGCCCGAGCGCAGAGTACAGCAGCATCCGCGTTCTCGCCGTGACGTACCCCAGTGCCCTGCCTACCCCGGAGTTCGACGGCGTGCCCGTGAAGTACTTCCTCCAAATGGTAGACAACAAGGGCATGGCCGGCGCTCCGGCGAACGGCACAGAGTGGGAGCTTCCTATCCCCACGGCGCACAGCACGGCAGCGTTCTGGACCAGCCCGGTCAACCTGCCGATCGTCAAGATGCCCTACAAGACTAACGAGGCTCTGGTGGCGGCAGGTTACAGGTTCCGGCTCATTCAGCGGGCGGACGTAGTCGTCCCTGAGCCGAGCAGCTTGCTTGCTCTTGGCACTGGCATCATGGGTCTGGCCGGCTTCGTGACCAGACGCCGCAGGGCCTAAGTTAGCTATCCGAGAATAACAGGCTGATTAGGTCAGACTTACGTTCTTGGTGCACACAAATCGGCCGCCGGGTCCTCTGATTCGGCGGCCTTTTTCAGCAAAACCGGATTTTGCTCCTGTGCGTTCAGGGGCAAAGATCACCGATGGGTGATCGATCCTCCGCTCCTGATGTGTTGAACTCATAGCACGATGTTCTAGCGTTCCCAGACTTCACCGGATAAGGACGACGCATTCCGTTGGACCAACGGAGTGCTGCGATTCCGTGCCAACACCGCATCCCGGGCAGATCCCGGGTAGGTGCTCAGGCGTTCTGTCACATTACTCATCGTATGGGGTAGGCCTGAGGTTTCCAGGCACTCTCCCCGACGATATGCCTTCGGGCAAACACACGCAGATTGCAATGGCCCAGTATCCACAGCTCCACCCGTAGGCGCATCCACGCTGGTAGAGCGAGTGGATGAAGGGCACAATTCGGAAAGGGGGATTTGCGTCAATGCGCAAAACTGCAATCGGGCTTCTCTTGCTGGCAGCGCTGATGGCGCTGTCAGTAGGCGTGCAGGCAGCGGTCGAGCTGTATGAGGTCAAGGCCTCCAGTCTCGTTCCCGCGTTCATAGACTACACGCTGAACTGCACTGCCGACGTTACGATCCAGATTCTTCCGTCCGACGCGAACGGCAACCCTACGGGTGCCGCGATCA
>CAYXOC010000054.1:0-29629 GCA_964466715.1 uncultured bacterium | reverse complement strand
AAGACGGCTGCGCGCAGTCGATCGATCGATGCCCGGCGCGGGAATCCGTCGGAGATTCGCCGCCGGGCCGCCCCTGAGCGGTCGAGGGCGACACGCATGCGTCATCAGGCGGCCGCCGGAAGGCGGATGGCAGCGGGAATAATCCTCCGTGTAGCTACCCGGAGCAGTTTTCCTGCGCGAAGACTCCGTCAGGTAGCTATCCGAAGCAATTCTCCTGCGAGAGAATTCCGTGACGCTCAGAAGCCTGAAGTCTCGCTGGAGACCAATGCGAGCACCGTGGTCGTACACTGGGGACCGTATCCCTCGAACGAGCGGATCAACGGAAAGCCCGCAGGCGTCAAGACGGCGAACATCTACCGCAAGAAGGACGGTGAGGACGATTGCGCGCTGATCGGCTATGCGAGTTCGTCGCCGTACATCGACTCGATCACCGGTCCCGCCGCGGACTACACGTACATCGTTCGGTATCGCGGCACGAAGGCGACGGGCGTGAGCATCCCGTCGAACGCGCAGACGATCGCTGCGAGAGGCGAACCGGCGGCGTAGGGCGGACGGCATGTGAAGTACCCGCCGACACCGGCGGTATGTAAGGCAAGGCAATATCCAGTCCCGTAAGTGGTGACGGGCGGGGCCGGATGTGATGGTCTCGCCCTTTGCCTTTATGCGTGCTCGGCAGGCCCAAAGCGGGTCGCGAAACTTTTCTCCTTACCTGTAAAAAATACCTAAAGAAACCCAAGGATACGCCGATAATGATTAGTGAGGGCGGGATGGACGGTCCGATCCTCGATGAACTCTGAGACATTATCACATCCGGTCATTGCTGCTACGTCGTGTGTTTCCTGAGCCGCATCTCCGCCGGGGGAGGAATCGTACCGTACGCTGATACCCATTTACTAGCGGTACGATTCCTCCCACACCCTTCGTTCCGAAGGGCGTTAGAAGTTTCGCGTCGTTGTTCGGCAGGTAGTCCGTTACCCATTACACTCCTTTCCGATCTCTGGGTCCGGGGCGTTTGCCCTGGGCCCCTTTTTTTGCCTCGCAGGCGGCCCCGCCCGGTCCTCAGTACGTCCTCCAGGACGTGTATCGCAGGACGCCGGGTCTGCGGTCCGACATCGAACCTCGAACACCCGACGTCTGCTCGACTGCACGGTCCTCGCAGTTTTTCCGCGCTACCTGAGAAAAATACCTAAAGAAACCCGGCGGGCGGCCGATAATGAGTAGTGAGGACGGGTTGAACAGCCCCTTCCTCGGCATCCAGTCATGTAGCTTTCAAGTTCCGATTCTCTCCTTTCGTGGTATTTGGCCCGGGGCATACGCTCCGGGCCGCTCTTTTTGTGTCCACGTATCGGGGATCGGAATCCCGTCCGACGACTATTCGCGCGAGCGGACCGGCTCCGAGATCATCTCCAGCGTGTGCTCGATCATCTCAGCCTCGCCGACGTCGACCGCAAGATCCCCGAGCGAGACTATCCCGACCAGCTTTCCGTTGTCGTCCACGACGGGGAGTCGGCGGACCTGCAGATGCGCCATCCTCTCCGCGGCGTCCTCGACGTTGATGTCCGGGTTGATCGTCTCCGGGCTCGGCGTCATGAACTCGCCGACCTGCGCGGTGTTCGGATTCACTCCCTGAGCCACCGCACGGACCGTGATATCGCGGTCGGTGATGATGCCGACCAGGTCGTCGCCGTCCGACACCACCGGCATCACGCCGACGTTCAGGTCCTTCATGGCGATAGAGCAGTCCGTGAGCGTGTCGGATACCTTGCAGGTCAACGGGTTCGGAGTCATCGCTTCGCTTACCTTCATATCAGTTCACCTCCCTGAACACATTGCTGAGACATATCTACCCAAATGGCGGGAACCGCGCGCTTTTCCCGGAGGGCCTCCCGAGGGTAGACTCATTTCTGACGACTGTCACGGAGGAACACGATGTCAGACACACGAGAACGAGGCGAGCCGTTCGACGATTACCAGTCGGGCATATCCCGCGCCATCAAGGTGGATAAGCAGGGCCTCCCGGAGCGGTGGGGCATTGACGGCGACCCGGGGACCGAGGAGTCGATGGAAGAGGAGGAGATGAACCCCGAGGGCGAGATCGAGACCACGCCTCGGCAGGGATCATAGCCCGTCCGCTCCCGGTCACAGGCTGTTGTGGATGCTCGTGGTTGCGATCGCCGCGTGTCCCATGCCGACCACGACCTGCGCCACGTCACCGCTTACGATGTCGCCGGCCGCATAGATGCCCTTGATGCTGGTCTGCTTCACGTCGTCCACCTTGATGTAGCCCTCGTGGTCGAGTTCGACCCCCGTCTTCCTCGCCAGATCGGAGTTCGGTCGGAGCCCCATCGTGCTGTACCCGCGGTAGACGTCCTCGATGCGCGTGCCGTCCTCCAGAACCACTGTGCCGAGTTCGTCTCCGTTCTCGATGATCTCGACAACAGGTGACTCGATCACGGGGATGCCGGCTTCCGCGAGTTGTTCGAGGATGCCCTGACGGATCTCACCGCGATTGTGTCCGCAGGTCAACAGCGTCAGGTCCTTCGAGAAGTGAGCGATCCAGAGCGTCTCCAGCGCCGAATGGTTGCCGTGCCCGAACAGCACCATCTTCCTGTTCCGCGCCTCGTAGACATCGCAGATCGGGCAGTGGCGGATCGTCAGTCCCTTGTAGCGATCGGGGTTCGGGATCTCGGGCGGGATGTCCGTGACGCCGGTGGCGAGGATCACCTTCCGGGCCGTCACCGTGCCGTCGCCCGTTCGGAGGACGAACTCCCCGTCGGACCCATCGATGGCCTCCACCATGCCGGGCCGTATCTCAGCGCCGTACATCAAGGCCTGCTCCCTGAGGCAGTTCAGCAGCGACCTGCCGGTCACCCCGGCCGGGAAGCACGGAAAGTTCCGGGTGACGGGAATCCACGACGCCCTGGGCCTCCCGCCGTCGAATATGATGGTTCGGCGCAGATACCTGCCGAGGTACGTGCCGCAGTGCAGTCCGGCCGGTCCGGCGCCTACGATCGCGCAGTCGTAGTCCATTGTCGGATCTCCTCTGCTGAATGATACCCAACTTGGGGATGCCTGCCCTCCGCCTGCGGGTTTGGCTCATCCGGCCGCAGAGGTAGAATGAGACCGTGAGGTGTGAAGCATGATCGTAGGCGAAAAAGTGGTGCTGCGCGCCGTCGAGCCGGACGACATTCCCAGGCTGTGGGAGTGGCTGCAGGATGAGGAACTCATGCGCCTGCGCGACTACCCAGCGCCTCCCGTGTCACTCCACGACACCCTGAAGGACTTCGAGGAATCAGCGGACAACTGCGGCCGGAATCTTCGCTTTGCGATCACCACCCACGAAGGCGAGCTGATCGGGGAGACGTCTCTCCGCGAGATCGACCAGCGGTCCGGCGGCGCGGTGTTCACCATCGCCATCGGGAACAGAGAGTACTGGGGCCACGGATACGGCTCGGACGCCACCCACTGCCTGATGAAGTACGCGTTCGAGCAGCTCAACCTCCACCACATCAACCTCTTCGTCCACGCGTCGAACGAGCGGGCCATTCGCGCCTACGAGAAGGTCGGGTTCCGGCACGAGGGACGCCTCCGGGAGGCGCACTACATGGACGGGAAGTACACGGATGTGCTCGTCATGGGCCTGCTGCGCGAGGATCTCCGGGGCGCCGAAGTTGCGCGCGCAGCCGGCCAGCGAGCCTCGATCCCCGCACACATGTGATTGCCTCTCGCGCCGTGATCGGAGTCACAGGAGTGACAGGTTGGGAGTCCCTCAGAAGCCTCGCACCGACAGCGAGTAGTCCCGACCGTCCTTCGATACGCTCCACTACTCAGGATTAGCGGGGTTTCTACCCGAAACAACTGCGCCTACTGCGGAGATGCTGCTTGGGGATCTTGTTCGGCTTGCCCATCGAGCGGCCGAGCATGAACAGCGCCGTTCCCAGGATGCCGATGCCGGCCAGGATGACCTTGGTCATGTCGAGAATCGGGATCAGCCGCGTCTGACCGTCGGCTACTTCCAGCACCGCCAGTGGGCGGACAACGAATCCTCCACCTCCACCGCCGCCGGACCCTTCTTCCTGGCGGCCCTGCTCGTCGGCGGGACGCTTGCCCTCACCGCCGCCCGCCCCGAAGCCGCCGGTTACCAGCGCGATCGGGATGAGCGCTCGATGGTCCAGCACCTTCGGTTCGCCGAACACCGTGTTCACGGTGGCCGTCTGGCCGATGTTGTCGCTTACGGACTTCAGCATATCCTGTACTGCCATGATATGTTCACTCCTCAGTTCAGTGTGCAGGTAGAACCTATCGCTCCAGGCAATCGCCGAATGTGAACTGGTAGACGGCGAGTTCGTCCGAGTCGGAGGTCAGTCGGAGCACGTGCGTGCCGGAGTCGTTGTCTCTGATGAGCTGATAGACACCCGGCCTGTTGACGGTCACGAAGCAGTAGCCGCTGTCGATCTGAAGGTCCTTGCCGGCCATATGGCTCGGCACCGGACCGCCGTCTATCGTCGCGTAGACCTTGAACTCTCCGCCCCTCGCCGGGCCGACGACCGCGTTCGCCTCGATCCCCGTGTATGGCGCTGCGATGTAGTAGTCAAACCGTTCGCATCCCTCGGCCAGCCGCACGTATTCCCTGGTCGCCTCCCAGGGACCCTCCAGGTAGATGTGACCCTCCTCGTAGACGCCGGGATCCTCGTAGCTCCATATCTCGTCCCTGTGGAAGCCTTCGGGATTGCCGATCGCGCCCTTTTCGTAGCCGCAGTAGACGTCCGGGCCGAATGTGTAGCAGGTCTGCTCGTTCTTGTCGTGAGCATGCTCCTCGACGATCTCCGCGGATGCCTCCATGTCGGCGTTGACCTCCGCCAGCAGCTTCACGATGAGTTCGTCAGTTAGCGAGTGATCCGCCGATCCGGCGTGGTCGTAGCGGATGATCCCGTCCTTGTCGATGAGGAAGAACCACGGCCATTCCGGCACCTTGTAGCCGTCCCATATCCGGCGCTCATTGTCCATCACAACCGGCCAGACGATGCCGTTCTCGCGGCAGAAGCGCTCGACGTGGTCCCAGTCCTTCTCGAACTCGAACCTCGGGGTATGGACTCCGATGATGGCGAGGCCCTTGTCGTGATACCTGTTCCACCAGTCCCGGATGAACGGCATCGAATGCATGCACGTGTGGCAGGAGGTGGTCCAGAACCCCAGGAGCACGACGAGCCCCCGCAGGTCTTCCAGATCCACCGCCTCGGCATTGATCCACGGCCCGCCTTCCAGGTAGGGCGCGCTGACGCCTTCCATGTCACGCAGCTCTAAGGACATATGTGTGACCTCCGACTGAAGCTCTCCCCAGAGTCATTCCCGTGGAGGGCGCGCGCGGAAACATGGAGGCCGGTTGGAGCCGATAGCGCTCAGATATCCGACGAGTCGTCCTGCCCCGGGATGTGAGTGTTCTGCGTGTACGTGTTGCAGTCCGCGTGGTCCCTGTGGAAGTTGACCACGATACCGTCCCTGGCGACGCACAGAGTGTTGTCGTTCCACCGGCAATCGCGGGCGGTGCATACTGCGACCTTGCCCTCGCTCTGCTCGCGGGCAGCCATCTGTCCCTCGCTTCCGTAACCCATTGCCATCGTCGTACCTCCTTGCAGTGAGCGCGTACATAGGCGCGGTACCCGGCGGACGTCTGAGGCTAAACGCGGTGCGATGATGGCGACAGGGATTCGGGCTACTTCGGGAATACCACGGTCGCGCGGATGCGGTCTCCGTTCGTGAGGGAGAACCGCCCGTGGAGGTCCTCGCGCACGAGGTTCTCCACGATCTGGAGGCCGAGATTGCGGTGCTTGCGGAGATCGAAGTCGTGGGGCAGGGGAGTGCCGTCATTGGTCACGGTGAGCGACACCTCGCGGTCGGTATCTTCGATGCTGACGTCGATCCGCCCGGAGTCGATGTCCTTGAAGCCGTGCTCGACCGCGTTCTGGATCAGTTCGTTGAGTATCAGCGCCACGGAAGTCGCTTTCGCCGGCGGGAGAGCGATGTCCGTGCCGCGCACCGCCATGTCTATGTGCTTCCCGGGCGAGACGAGGCTCTGGCACGTAGCCGTAAGGATGTTCTCCGTGACGGTCTTGATGCTGACGACATCGAACTGCTCCTGCGAGAGCACCTCGTGGACCGCCGCGATGCTGAGGATGCGGTTGATGCTCTCCTGGAGGACCTGCTCGACGGACGCGAACTTGGAGTAGTGCATCTGCAGTCGGAGCAGGCTGGCGATCGTCTGCAGGTTGTTTTTCACGCGGTGATGCATCTCCTGGACGATCGCCGACCGGACGAGAAGCTTGGCGTTGTCGATGGCGATGGCGGCGTGGCTTCCCAGGGCCGAGAGAACGCTGATCTCCTCGGGCGTGAAGACGTGCGGCTTGTCGGTGTAGCAGTTGAGCACGCCGATGATCTTGTCGCGGAATCTCAGAGGCACGCAGACGAACGAGCAGAGTCCCTCACGGCGGGCGATGTCCGGGTAGCGGTACTCGGGCGTCTCCCGGACGTCCAGGACGGTGATCGGTCGTCCCTCGGCTATCGCCTTGCCCGCCAGGCTCTCTCCGAGCTTGAGGTTCGGCTTGTGGATGTACTCCCGGCTGCTGCTCTGAGTGGCGCGGATCACGAGTTCCTGCTTCTCCTCATCGACGAGCATCACCGTGACGATCTTGAAGTTCATCGACTCGGCGGTCATCGCGACTATGAGGTTGAGGATCTCGTCGAGATACATGCCGGACGTGATGGAGCGGCTGACCTCGGAGAGTGTGGTGAGGTGCGACACCTGCGTTTGCATCTGGCGATAGAGCTGCGAGCTGTGGAGCGCGTTGGCGACCTGCTCGGCGACGTGGTCCATGAGCCTGCGCTGGCCCTCGGTGTATTCGTGCGACGGCTTGGTGTGGATGTTGATGACCCCGATGAGCTGGTCTTCGGCGATGAGCGGCACCGACAGCATCGACTGGAAGGGGTCCTCGGTCTCGAGTGCCTTGTAGCGCTGGTCGCGGTATGCGTCCTTGCCGATGGAGACGAACTGGCGCGTCTTCGCCACCCAGCCTGTGATCCCTTCGCCGATCCTCAGCCGCCACTTCCCGACGATGTCCTTCTCGGGGCCGCCCTTCGCGGCCCGGAGTACCAGTTCCTCGCCCGCGTCATCCAGGAGGTAGATATAGCATGTGTCCGTACCGGTGATCTGGATGGCGATCTCAGCCACGACATCCAGCATGTGCTGGACGTCCGACGAGGAGCCGATCGCCTGGCCGAGCTTGCGCAGCGCCTCGACCTCGATCTCCTTCTCAGCGAGTGCATCTTTCAGCCGTCTGATCTCATCCTGTACCTGGTTCTTCTGTTCGGGCTTTGTCGTCATGGCGCTTCTGAGAAGAAAAGCCTGCTCGACGCAGGCTCATTGCCAGCCGGTGATCATCCGGGATTCAGTACCCCAGTATTCCACTACTCCACTACTCCAACAGTCCACTCACACATCCTGCGTTAAGATAACCGCCTCCGCGATCTCGCGCATCGTCCTGCGGGTGTTCATGCTCTGGACCTGGATCCAGCGGAATGCCTCGTGCTCCTTCATGCCGCGCTTGTCCATCAGGACGCCCTTCGCCCTGTCCACGATCTTGCGGGTCTCGAGCTGATCGGTGACATCTCCCAGTTCCTTTTCGAGTTCCTGCATCTCCTGATATCGGGAGATGGCGATCTCTATCGCCGGGACCAGGTCGGCCTCTTTGAAGGGCTTCACGAGATAGCCGAAAACGCCCGCTTCCTTAGCACGGTCGATCAGGTCGCGCTGGCTGTACGCCGTCAGCAGGAGCACCGGCGCGATCTTCTCCTCGGTGATGATCTTTGCAACGTCGAGGCCGTCCATCTCCGGCATCTTTATGTCGAGGATCGCAAGGTCGATCGGCGTGCTGCGAGCGAGTTCGAGCGCCTTCTGTCCATCGCTGGCTTCGGCGACGACCTTGTGCCCCATGTTCTCCAGAGTCTTCAGCAGGTCGAGTCTGATTATCGATTCATCGTCCGCAATCAGTATGCGCAGCGAGTCCATGGATACCTCCGGGGATCGGCAAGTCTTGTCCGCATATTCTACATCGTGGTATAATCTTTGTCAAAGTGTCAGGAAGCCGGCAAAAGGAGCACAACATGCGGTTGAATAGCGCCAGAGGAGTGATCATGGCGGCTGTCGTGTACCTCCTGTTTCGAATCGGCGCACAGGTCGTCCCGGTCAGGATCGCGCGTCAGGAACTACTGATCCTGCTATCGGTTGCCCTGTTCATGCTCCTGCAGTTGGCGATCATCCGGGGCGCGTCCGGCCTGCGGGTCAGTCCGAAGGTGACCGGATGGCTGATACCCGCCTTCGCGTTGGTAGTCGTCGGACTGAGCCTCGTTTCGGGCGCCGTGAAGATGCCGTTGCTGCCCTCTGTGGCGGTCTCGGCGTTGAGGGACCTGGGCTTGATGTTCTTCGCCGTCAGCCTGGGATACACGGTCAGCGTCATCGTGCGCGAGCCGAACGTTCTGCTTCCCGTGGCGATCTTCGCGGCGATCGTAGACTTCTGGAGCGTGAACTTCGGCCCGCTGGCGATCCTCCTGGCGACTCGGCCCGAAGTAGTGGAGGCCGCAGCCGTGCAGGTGCCGGCCGTAGGTCACGCGGTCCCGGTCAGTATGATCGGCGTCGGCGATTTCGTGTTCCTTGCGCTGTTCTTTGCCGTGATGTACCGCTACGGGATGAACATCGTCGGGGCGTTCTGGTTGGGATACGCTCTTCTCACCGCGACCATGATCGCGGTCATCCGGGTGCCCTGGCTGAACGCGGTCCCGGCGCTGGTCCCGATAGCGATAGCGGTAGTCGGCGCGAATACCAGGCATTTCAAGCTCAAGCGGGGAGAGATCCTCTCGATCATCCTGGTCGGAGTCATCCTCCTCGCATTTCTGATCCTGTCGGTGGTCATGCTGCTCAGAGCGAGCTGACCTATCCGGCGGCGAATACGTTTCGATAAGGTGCGACAATGGCGGACAAGTACGATCCTCAAGTAATCGAGAAGAAATGGCGCGAGCGGTGGAAAGAGGCCGATCTATTCAGGACCGAAGACTCGACGGACAAGCCGAAGTTCTACGGCCTCGACTTCTTCCCATACCCCAGCGGCGCGGGACTCAGCGTCGGGCACTGCCGCAACTACATCCCGACCGATGTGGCCTGCCGCTACATGAAGATGAAGGGCTACAACGTCCTCCATCCGATGGGCTGGGACGCGTTCGGCCTTCCCGCCGAAAACGAGGCGATCAAGCAGAAAAGCCACCCGAAGAAGACCGTTCCGGCATACATCGCGACCTACAAGCGCCAGATGGACCTGATCGGCGTCGGGTACGACTGGTCTCGCGAGATCAACTCGTCGTCGCCGGACTACTACAAGTGGACCCAGTGGATCTTCCTGCTGCTCTACAAGCGCGGTCTGGCCTATCGGTCGCTCGCACCTGCGAACTGGTGTCCGACCTGCGCCACCGTGCTCGCCAACGAGGAAGTCAAGGAAGGCCGCTGCTGGCGGTGCGACAACTTCATCGAGAAGAAGAACCTCCCGCAGTGGTTTTTCAAGATCACGGCCTATGCCGACCGCCTGATCGACGACCTGGATACCATCGACTGGCCGGAATCGATCAAGCTGATGCAGAGGAACT
The DNA here is from genome assembly GCA_964466715.1 of uncultured bacterium. Classification (GTDB taxonomy): domain Bacteria; phylum Armatimonadota; class UBA5829; order DTJY01; family DTJY01; genus CAYXOC01. Next base: position 19,942 of record CAYXOC010000054.1, on the reverse strand, counting down.
GGATCGGCCGGAGCGAAGGCGCCGAGGTCAAGTTCCACTCCGAGCAGGGCGATGAGATCGTCGTCTACACCACCCGCCCTGACACCCTCTGGGGCGCGACCTTCATGGTCCTGGCGCCGGAGCATCCGCTCGTCGAGAAGCTGACGACCGACGACAAGAAGGCCGAGGTCCGGGAGTACTGTGCCTTCGCCGCCCGCCAGAGCGCGATCGATCGGCAGTCGACCGAGAAGGAGAAGACGGGTGTCTTCATCGGCGCATATGCGATCAACCCGGTCAACGACCGCAAGATCCCCATCTGGATCGCCGATTACGTGATGATGGGCTACGGCACTGGGGCGATCATGGCCGTCCCCGCTCACGACGAGCGCGACTTCGCCTTCGCCCTGAAGTACGGCATCCCGATTATCCCGGTCATCGCTCGCATCGACGGCCTGGCGAAGTCGAGTGTGGCGAAGGACTACGTGCTCGACGGCTTCGACGCCGCCATGGAGAAAGCGCATATCAGTTTCGCCGACGCAGGAGATCACTATCACGTCGTCCTGACGGGCGAGGAGATCGATCCGTTCGTCGGGCTGCTGAAGGAGCACGTCAAGCCCGACCGATGGGCGGCGGTCGTCGGGGCTGATTGGAAGTTCGTCTTCGGCGGAGGGGATGTGGTCGACTTCAACTCCTACGAGGCGGACAAGGATATCCTCGCCCGCCTCAAGGAGATCGACGAGCATATCGGCGATGCTCAGACCGTCATGGAGATCCTGGCACGCGAGCCGTTCCTGGCTGATGCGCTGTTCCACGCCGAGTACGGCGACATGATCAACTCAGGTGAGTTCACAGGCACGCCAGGCATCAGCGCCAAGAAGCAGGTCACTCAGTGGCTGGAGGAGCAGGACAAGGGCAAGGCCGCGGTCAACTACAAGCTGCGCGACTGGCTGATCTCCCGCCAGCGCTACTGGGGCGCGCCGATCCCGATCATCCACTGCGAGAAGTGCGGCGAGGTGCCGGTCCCTGAGGATCAGCTCCCGGTCGTTCTGCCCGATGTCGAGCACTACGAGCCGAGCGGAAGCGGTGAGTCGCCTCTCGCCAACATACCCGAGTTTGTCAATGTGCCGTGTCCGAATTGCGGCGAACCGGCGAAGCGCGAGACCGATACGATGGGCGGATTCGCCTGCTCGAGCTGGTACTTCCTGCGATACGTCAGCCCGCACCTGGACACCGCCCCGTTCGACAAGGACCTGGCCGCGTACTGGCTCCCGGTGGACCTCTACGTCGGCGGCGCAGAGCACGCCGTCATGCACCTGCTTTACGCGCGGTTCTGGACCAAGGTCCTGCACGACGCCGGCTGGGTCCCGTTCGTCGAGCCCTTCCGGAAGTTGATGAACCAGGGGATGGTGCTCGCCTACACGCCCCACCGCACGATGGAGGTCGGAGAGGCCGCGGAGGTCGAGGAGGGTGATGAGGAGGATCGCGACCTGATCCCGCTCACCCCTGAGCAGGCCGCGGAGATGGACCCTGCGAAGATCATCTGGAAGTACGTCAAGATGAGCAAGTCGAAGCGCAACGTCGTGACTCCCGACGCGATGGCCGAGAAGTTCGGGGCCGACTCGCTGCGCATCTATGAGCTCTTCGTCGCTCCGTTCGAGGAGGCCGTCCAGTGGAGCGAAGAGGGGATGAACGGCGCGTTCAGATACCTCAACCGCGTTTGGCGGATCGTGACCGGCAACGTCGGCGCTTTCGATCCGAACTGGCGTGAGACTCTGAAGGGCGCCCAACTGACCCCTGCCGAGCGCGAGATGCGCCGGAAGACTCACCAGACGATCGAGAAGGTGACGGGCGACATCGAGCGATTCCGGTTCAATACCGCCGTCAGCGCCCTGATGGAGATGACGAACTCTATGACCGAGTTTGCCTCCGGTCCTGCAGCCGGCGGTCTGCAATCCGCAGTCCTGAGCGAATCGATCGAGATGCTGGTCATCCTGCTCGCCCCGATGGCTCCGTTCATCGCCGACGAGCTATGGGAGCAGCTCGGCAAGGAAGGCTTCACCTATCACCAGCCGTGGCCGGAGTTCGATCCCGAGATCGCCAAGGCCGACGAGATCACGCTGGTCCTGCAGATCAACGGCAAGGTCCGTGACCGCCTTCAGGTTCCGGTCGGTGTCGACGCCGCGGAGTTGGAGCGGATCGCCCTGGAGAGCGAACGTGTTCAGTCGTTCCTCGACGGCAAGCCGATCCGGAAGGTGATCGTCGTGCCCGGGAAGCTGGTCAACATCGTCGTCTAGCATTGTTGGTAGGAGGCTTCCCAGCCGCGATGAACCGGCGTATCGTAGGAGCGGCTTCCCAGCCGCGATCGCAGCTAGAAGCTGCTCCTACATGACTTGATCGCAGCTAGAAGCTGCTCCTACATGATGCGATCGCAGTTGGAAGCCGCTCCTACAACAGTCAGATCGCCGTTTGGAGATGCCTCCTACCGCAGAGGTGACCGCCGGGAATGGGCAAGTCATCACGCAAGTGGACTCAGAATCCGCTTACACGCTGGATGTCTCTGATGGGCGTGACCATCATCGTCGTGATGGTGTTCATCGCCTATTCGCCCGCGATTCACGGCGGCTTCATCTGGGACGACGAGGAGTACGTTTCCAAGAACGAGCTTCTCACCGCTCCTGACGGCCTCAAACGGATCTGGTTCTCGACCGACTCACCCTCGCAGTACTTTCCGCTCGTCTACACGAGTTTTCGGATCGAGCATGCCATCTGGGGCCTGGAGACCACCGGCTACCACGTCACCAACATCGTGCTCCATATCCTCAATGCGCTGCTGGTCTGGCTGATTCTGAGGCGGCTGTCTATCAAGGGCGCCTGGCTGGCGGCGGCGATCTTCGCTCTCCACCCGGTCCACGTCGAGTCCGTCGCATGGATCACGGAGCGCAAGAATGTCCTATCGACCTTCTTCTACCTGCTCACGGTCCTTTCGTGGATGAGGTTCCGGGAGAAGTCCGACTGGAAGTTCTACGGCCTCGCTCTCCTGACGTGCCTGCTCGCGCTCTTCGCCAAGACCACCGCGTGCACCATCCCCGTCGCTCTGCTGCTCGTCTCGTGGATCAGGCGGGAGCGGATCGGTCGGCGAGAGTTCGCGTTGGTGGTGCCGTTCGTCGCGTTCGGAATCGGGGCCGGGCTGGTCTCGATCTGGTGGGAGCACAACAAACAGGGCACGACCGGCGAGATGTTCAACTTCACGGTCGCCGAGCGCATCCTGATCGCCGGGCGCGCGCTCTGGTTCTACCTCACAAAGCTCATCTGGCCGTCGAAGCTTGCGTTCAGCTACCCGCGTTGGAAAATCGATCCCTCGGAGCCGGTGCAGTACCTCTGGCCCGCCGCGTGCGCGGCGACAGCCCTCGCTCTCTGGAGGTTCCGACAAACGGTTGGCCGTGGCCCGATCTCCGCGGTGGTGTTCTTCGCAGCCGCGCTTGGGCCGATGCTCGGCTTCTTCTCGCTCTTCACGTTTCGGTACACGTTTGTGGCCGATCACTACCAGTATATCGCCAGCGTCGGGCCGATAGCGCTCATCGCGGCCGGGCTGGCGAGGCTGGGGGAGCGCGTGAGCGTACGGGAGACGGTGAGGTACGTGCTTCCCGGCCTGATCCTCGCGGCCCTCAGCCTGCTCACCTGGAAGCAGGCGCACGCGTACATCGACCTGGAGCATCTCTGGCGCGACACGATTGCGAAGAACTCCTCGTCGTGGATGGCTTACAACAACCTGGCGAGCTTGTTGAACGAGCAGGGTCGATACGACGAAGCTCTGGAGCTTTCCACTGAGGCCCTTCGGCTCAATCCGGACTCGTGGACCGGTCAGGCCACGATGGGGCACGTGCTCGTGCATCTCGGCAGGCATGAGGAGTCGCTGCCGCATTTCGAGAGGGCGATCAAGCTTCGTCCTGACTGGGCCGATGCGTACTTCGACTACGGCGTTGCCCTCCAGAACCTCGGCAGGACCGACGAGGCTATCAAGCAGTACGGCAAGGCGGTCGGGATCAAATCAGATTTCCTGAACGCCCGACTCAACCTCGGGGTGGCGCTGGCCGACAAGGGGCGCTACGACGAGGCGATCTCGGAGTTCCGCAAAGTGCTCGACGTCCGACCGGACCTGGGCGTCGTCCACCGCAATATCGCAATGGCCCTGTACTACAAGGGCTCCTACGCGGAGGCGTGGAGGGAGGTCCACCTCGCCGAGCAGAAGGGTGATACCCCGAACATCGAACTACTGCAGGCCCTCGCTGCCAAGATGCCCGACCCGGGGATGGCGGAGTAGCCGGCGGTCACCGGCCCTCCGCTCATGAAACCTACTCCACCTCGATGATGCTCCCGCCGATGAACCGCGTGCCGTCCTTCTGGTTGAAGTAGTACGCCACAAGGATATTCCCGTCGGGCAGCAGCGCCGCCCACGGATAGCCGAGATCCCCGTTGCCGCCGTCGTCGCGGATGACCAGTTCGGGCGCCTCAGCGATGTCGGTGCAGTCCGGACTGAGCAATCTCGCCCGGATGCCGTATGGTACGTGGCGGTATCCGTAGACCAGGAACACGCGGCCGTCCTTGAGCTTGAGCGCATGATACGGATGGCCGATGATCTTGCCGTCCTCCCACTTGAAGCTCTTCCCGCCGTCCGTCGAGCGTCCTACCGCCAGATGATCGTCGTAGTTCGCGGTGCGCATGAAGGCTACGATGTCGCCTCTGTTTGTTTCCACGAGCGATGTCTCGTTGAAGGACGCCTTCCCATCCTCGGCGATGAGGCCGGCGTACTGCCATGTGCCGCCCTTGTCGGACGATGTCAGCAGATGAACCGACGAGCTTCGTTCCTTCGGTCCCTTGTTGCAGCAGACAGCCCAGTAGAGCCTACCGTCCTTTCCCTGCATCATCGCCCCTCGGTTGTATGCCGGGACGGGCTTCCCGAGCGCATCGACGGTCCCGTCGGCCTCGACATGCGGAGGGATGATCGGGCCGTCCCACGTCTTGCCGCCGTCGTTCGAGCGCAGGATGTATCCTCCCAGGAAGGCGTATGGCGCATGGGAGAGGCTGTCTTTAAGCTTCTCGACGGTCTGGGGCGGGAGCAGAGCCCATCCATAGCTGGTACAGAGGATCGTGCCGTCCGTCATCTGAACCATGCACGGATCCTGCGAGCCGCCGAGCGGATGAGCGAAGATCAACTCCGGGTCCTTCGTCCAGGTCTTGCCGCCGTCCTTCGAGCGGACGAGGACGAGGTAGCTGTTGGCATCGGTGTGGGAGAGCCCGCCCTCCCAGAGCGCGCGGCGATCCGGGGCGCGTCGGAATGCGCACAGGATCTCGCCGTCCTTCCGCGCTACGAGCGACGGAAACGCCGAGTAGAACATGTCGTCCCGATAGATGACCACGTCGGCTATCTTCTTCATATCTGCGGATCTCCTTCCCTGCGCCTCCTGAGCGATCGATGCTCCTGCGACGGATAACACCATCGCCAGTACCAAAGCAATCCGAAACGGCATCGGGTGCCTCCTCCACGGTCTCAGTTTTCTGTCGAAGTCTACGGCTATAGGTTTGATCTTCCGAGTCCGAACTCCTCCGAATGGGGCGAAGCTCGGTTTCCGGTGAACCTCACGGATGCATACATCTTCGCCGTACTTCAAAATCAAGGACACCAAGTTCAACATTCGAGTCTTTGACTACCCTGGCGCCAGGACCGTCTACGAGGCCGGCGGCTGTGAGTTCTTCTGATTCCAAGCATGATGCGGCGTTTCCGAGTTGACTCGGGACTATGACGCAACAGAGGCGGTCCATGTACACGGGCCGCCTCTGTCTACTATATCCTCGGATACCGTCAGCCTACTTAACGAGCGGACAGCTTCCGTTCATACCGCCACATGCGCCGCGGCCCATGCCGCCGCCCATCCTTCTGCCCATGCCGGGGCCGGTCATACCGGTCTGCATCCGGCACTGGCCCATCATTCCGCAGTTGCCGGGACCTGTGCCGTTGCAGACCGGGGCTCCGATCTGCCGGCATATCTGCTGGTTCTTCATCATCTGGTCGCGGATCTGGGTCTGTAGCCCGACGACTTCCTGCTCCAGGGCAGCGATCTTCCTCTGGTCGCCCCTGGTCGTGCGCAGTTGCATCAGCGCTATCTGCTTGTCACGAAGCTGGTTGTGCAGGCCGGCTATCGTATCGACGAAAGCCTTCTGCTCCTTAGTCTTAGGCTGGACCTGAGTCCACCATGCGCCGCCGTTCATGTTGCATTGCATGCCCAGCGGGCATCCCTGACCGTTCGGCCCCGGGCACTGACCCGCCATAGGGCAGACGGCGCAGCAGACTCCGCAGCCCGGTACGCCCAACTGCAGGCGGATCTGCTGATTCTTCAGCATGAACTCGTGGAACTGGGTGCGGAGCGCGGCGATCTCGCTCTCCAACTGGGCGATCTTGCCGGCATCACCCTTGGCGGCCTGCAACTGCGCGAGCGCCATCTGTTTCTCACGGACCTGGTTGTGGAAAGCGGTGACCTGATCGACAAAGGCCTTCTGCTCGAGTGTCGTCGGCTGAACCTTTGTCCACCATCCCCCGGCATCCGGGTTCGGACAGGTATTCCGATACGGACAAGCCTGTGCGTTGCGTCCGACGCCTGCGCCTCGGCCCTGAGCATACACCAGTGTGATGCTGAGGATGACTGCCAGTATGGCAAGCGCCGCAATCACTGTAGATCTCTTCATCGGTCGTACCTCCTGGAAAACTGCGTTCCACTCTTTAGACTTTGGACTCCGCGCGTGTATTCCCTCTATCTGAAGCTGTTTGCCATGTTCTGCAACTCGGCGGTAGATATGTCGCCGACCACTATCACCATCAGATCGCCGACGAACACCCGTGCCATCTGAGCATGAGGAGTCTCGGCCAGGATGCATCCTGCGCATCGTCCTGCTCTCGGCTCTTGTCCACGGCCCATGCCCATTCCGCGTCCGGGGCCTCGTCCGCCTAGGCACGGCCTATCGTGCTCGTAGACCGAGATCGTGTTCATGCCGTTCGTGTATCTGAGGCCGGCAAATCGTATCCCCCGAGGGTTCTCGCGAAGATAGTAGCCGTCGAATCTGTACCCCTTGGGAACATATCCCGGCTTGACGGGAATGAACCCGACTGCCTTTCGAACGGCATCGAGACTGCTGTCACCGGATGCGGCTAGCCTGACGGTCCTCCATCCCTTCGCAACAACGAACAGAGATGCGGACGGGCGCTTCGAGTAGTCGACGCTCGTGTATTCCGTGGACATAGTCGGCTTGCCGTCCGAACCGAACCTCTCCGTCTTCAGCGCTACGAACGTGGACTGATCGATCCAGAGGCGTTTCGATGGGTTGCCCGGATACTTCGGGCGAATGGCGAGGACGTAGCAGTCTCTTCCCGCGACCCTGCCGGTTCCTGTCACGACCGGTGTATAGTTCGCGAGAAGCAGGCTGAGGTGCTCAGGCGCCTCAGGGGTCCCCGATACGTACGCGGTCTTGGTCCGGCTGTCAAGCCTGGTCATCGATCGTCCGTCATCCAGGATCGACATGCCCGCCGACGGCCCGCTCAGATAGTCCATTCTCACCTGTCTTCCACTTCGGCATATGGCGATGTCGCCGGTGGTCGCGGCTGATCCTGTGTACAGAGTCGTGCGCATGCGTCCGGTCAGGCTCGCGCGAGTCTCGGCTTCATATGACTTCTTCAGTATGTCGGTGGCGTTCGGCTGTGCTCCCGATGAGCAGTTCATCAGCATGCACAGGATCGCAACCGGCAATACCACGCAGCGTCTCACGGGGTATCCTCCGACCTCTTCTCCACAGGTACTGCCACAGCCAAGCCGAGCGCGGCCCTATCCGCGAACGGCTCGCGCCAACTCATCGTGGCGTGATCGACGAAGAGTGTCTGCGCTTCGACCTCCGCCGGGGGCCGGTTGCTGAAGAGGAGACCTGCCGCAATCGCCACGACAGATGCCGTTGCCGCGAGTGCCGACTGCAGTCGGTGTCGCGCTAACCACGATCCGACTGTGCTCTTTCTAGGACGGAGACCGGCCTGTATCGCTTCCCATTGGTCCGGAGCGGGTGTCAGTACGGCCTGATCGAGCAGTGCGCCCGTGGCCTCGATAGCCTGCAGTTCGGCAGCGCAGTGCTCGCAGTCCTGGACATGCCTGCGCACTCGGAGTCGATCGCTGTCGCGCAAGCTTCCGACCGCGTAGTCGGCCAGAATGCTCCTGATATCGATGCAATCTCTGCTCGAGTCGCTCATCTGGACTCTCCTTCAACGTACGGGACCAGCTTTCGGCGCAGGATCTCCCGCGCCCTGCTGAGTCTCGACATGATTGTTCCTTTCGATACGCCCAGTACGCTGGAGATGGACTCGATGTCCATTCCTTCCAGGTGGTGCATGGTGACTACCGTCCGGTGGTCTTCGCTCAGCGACCTGATCGCTCGATGGACGGCATCGTTCACCTCGCCGGAGATGATTGTCTGCTCCGGTCCCGGGGCGCGGCTCGGAATCTCGGACGTCTCCGATCCGTCGATGCCGTCTATGCTAGCGACCGGAGATCGTCCCCGCTTCTTGAGCAGATCGCGCCCGACGTTCAGCGCAATCCGATGCACCCAGCTTCCGAATACGGCGCCTTCCCTGAGAGCGGGGAGCGAATTCCATGCGCGGATGAAAGACTCCTGTGTGACGTCGGCCGCGTCGTCGTGCGATAGCGTCAACAGCAGGGCAAAGTTGTACAGCCGCGCGTTGTACCGCCTGTACAGAGTCTCGAATGCGGCGACATCACCCGCCTTCGCCAGTTCCACCAGTTCCTTGTCGGTCGCCTGTTTCATCTGCTGTCCTGATCCGGGCAGTCACTACTTATGACCGTGCCGGTGACGCTCAGCATCCATGATTCTATCGGCATTATATCACGTTCGGCCGGCGCGGCCTGGACGGTCGCTCGCTTTACAACCCGATTCGGGGCGTAGTATAATCTCATGCATGAGAATCGCCATCGGATCAGATCACGCCGGATACCGGCTGAAAGATGAGATAGTGCGCCACCTCGCCGACCGACACGTGGAAGTCGAGGATTTCGGTACCAGGGAAGCTGAGCCTGTCGACTACCCCGCCATCGGTGTGAAAGTAGCCGAAGCCGTGGCCGACGGTAAGTTCGACCGCGGCATACTTGTGTGCGGCTCAGGCATCGGGATGAGCATCACGGCCAACAAGGTGCCGGGCATCAGAGCCGCCCTCTGCGGCGACACCTACTGTGCCCGGATGTCGCGGCTCCACAACGATGCGAATATCCTGGTCCTCGGTGAGCGAACGACGGGCGTTGGTCCTGCTCTGGATATCGTCGATGCTTGGCTATCGACGGAGTTCCCGGGTGAGGAACGTCATGCCAGGCGGATTCGACTGATCCACGAAATCGAGAACAGAATCAACGGAGGAGGGCGCTGATAGGTGGAAGAGCTGGAGTTGAAGGTCAAGAATCCTTCGTTTACGGCAAGCCTTGCAGAGGTAGACCCTGAGCTCGCTCAGGCAATCGAGCTGGAGAAGACTCGCGAGAACGGGAAGCTGGAGATGATCGCTTCCGAGAACTTCGTGAGCCGTGCCGTGCTCGAGGCCCAGGGCAGCATCCTGACTAATAAGTACGCTGAGGGCTACCCGGGCAAGAGGTACTACGGCGGATGTGAGTTCGTCGACATCGCCGAGAACCTTGCAAGAGAGCGTGCGAAGCAGCTCTTCGGCGCCGACCATGCCAACGTCCAGCCTCACGCCGGATCGCAGGCGAACATGTCCGTATACTTTGCCACCATGCGGCCGGGCGATACCTACATGGCCATGAACCTGGAGCACGGCGGGCATCTGACCCACGGCAAGTCGGTCAACTTCTCCGGTAAGCTGTACAACGTCATCCCGTACGGCGTCAACCGTGAGACCGAGATGATCGACTATGACGAGATGGCTCGTCTGGCTCGCGAGCACAAGCCGAAGGTGATCGTCGGCGGCGCTACCGCCTACCCGAGGTTCATCGACTTTGCGAAGATGCGCGAGATAGCCGACGAGGTCGGTGCGTACTTGATGGTGGATATGGCCCACATCGCGGGTCTGGTCGCTGCCGGTGAACATCCGTCGCCCGTGCCCCACGCGCACTTCGTGACGACGACGACGCACAAGACTCTTCGCGGTCCGAGAGCCGGGATGGTGCTCTGCAAGGCCGAGTGCGCCGAGATGCTCGACAAGGCGATCTTCCCAGGCATGCAGGGCGGTCCGCTGATGCACATCATCGCGGCGAAGGCCGTCTGCTTCAAAGAGGCCATGACCCCCGAGTTCAAGGCATACCAGAGGCAGATCCGTCTGAATGCCGCCGCGCTCGCCGCAAGCCTGATGGAGAAGGGCATCAACCTGGTTTCGGGCGGAACCGACAACCACCTCATACTCGTGAACCTGATCTCGCTCGGCGTGACCGGGCGACAGGCACAATACGCGCTCGATGAAGCCGGGATCACCACGAACCTGAACACCATCCCGTTCGACCCACAGAAGCCGTATATCGGCAGCGGGATCAGGATCGGCACGCCCGCGCTGACGACTCGCGGCATGTGCGAGCCTGAGATGCAGGTGATCGGCAGGTTGATACACCGGATTCTCACGAACATCGGCGATGAGAAAGTACGCGAAGAAGTCAAGGGCACGGTGAAGGAACTCTGCGCCCAGTTCCCGCTGTATGGGTAATCCGCAGCACGTGATTCGAGGCAAAGGATGAGCAACAACGGACGACAGCGTCCCGGTTGGGACGAGTATTTCCTCGAGATAGCTCATGTTGTGGCAAAGCGGTCCACATGCGTGCGCCGGCAGATCGGGGCCGTGATCGTGAGGGACCGGCGCATACTTACGACCGGCTACAACGGCGCTCCGTCCGGGCTTAGGCACTGTCTCGAGACCGGCTGTTTGCGCGACCAGCTCGGCATTCCTTCCGGGACTCGTACCGAGATGTGCCGGGCTCTGCACTCCGAGATGAACGCCATCATCCAGGCGGCTCAGCACGGAGTCTCCACCAAGGGCGCGACTCTATACTGCACCCACCAGCCCTGCAGCGTCTGTGCCCGCATGCTCATCAACGCCGGCATCACTCGCGTAGTCTACACCGGCGGCTACCCCGACGATTTCTCGATGGAACTGCTCCAGGAGGCCGGGATCGAGACAGTCCGTATCACCGGCGAGGAGAGTTCTCGAACGGAAGACTGTCTGATCGAGGTGTCGGAGAAATGAACTTCCAGATACTCGCATTTCTGGTGGCCCTTGTGCTGTCATTCCTGCTGACCCCGCGGGTCCGCACCCTTGCTACTCGCCTCAACGTCGTCGCCCACTCCGGCGGACGTCGAATCCATGGACGTCCGATGCCTCTCTGGGGCGGTCTGGCGATCTACGTCGGGTTCGCGGTCGGAGTTGTGCTGGTCTCACATATCGGCGCCCGATGGAATCCCGATCTCCAGCTCGATGTCCGCGTGCTCGGCATACTGATTTCCGGCGCGATCGTTGCCACCATCGGCATGATCGATGACCTCAAGGAGCTGTCCGCGGGCATACAGGCGCTGGCGATTCTGGCGGCGGCGATCGTCCTCATGGGATTCGGCGTCAAGATCGAGTTCCTGTCGAGCCCGTTCGGCGAGGGAATGATCTGGCTGTCCTGGCTGGGAGCGCCGGTCACCATCTGCTGGATCTTCGGGCTGACGAAGACCGTTGACCTGATGGACGGCCTGGACGGACTCGCCGCAGGGATCGGGGCGATTGCCGCCGGATGCCTGGCGGTCATCGCATACACCACCGCCCAGCCGGGAGTCGCGCTGATGGCGGCGGCCCTGAGCGGCGCGTGCATCGGCTTCCTGCGGTTCAACTTCAACCCCGCCAAGATATTCATGGGCACGACCGGCAGCCAGTTCATCGGATTCACCCTCGCGGCAATCTCGATCATCGGCGCGTTCAAGGTCGCCGTGGCGGCGGCGGTTGCGCTGCCGATCCTGGTGTTCGGTGTGCCGATCTTCGATGCCATGTTCGTCGTATGGAAGCGCTGGAGGGCGCGACGTCCGATCCACAGTGCCGATCGAAGCCATCTTCATCACCGCCTGATGCAGCGAGGTTTCAGCCACAGACAGACGGTCCTGCTGATCTACGGGATATGCCTCGCGCTGGGCATCACCGCGGTCACCGTGCTGTACCTGGCCCGGAGTCTGTAGACTGAGAGAGTAGGGGACGAAATGCCGATAAGAGTAATGGCCATATGCGGAACTCGGCCGGATGCCGTCAAGATGGCGCCGGTGGTCCACGAGCTTCGAAAGTTTCCGGACAAGGTGAAGCTGGTCGTCGCGGTCACGGGACAGCACCGGGAGATGCTTCACCAGGTGCTCGATGTCTTCCAGATCAAGCCCGAATACGACCTGGACATCATGCGCCCGAAGCAGACCCTGACGGAGATCACGACGCGGGCCCTGCAGGGACTTGAGAGCGTCATACTGAAGGAGCAGCCGAACATAATCCTCGTGCAGGGCGACACCACGACCACCTTCGTCGCGGGATTGGCGGCGTTCTACAACAAGGTCGCTGTGGGCCACATCGAGGCAGGGCTGCGGACGGACAACAAGTACGATCCGTTCCCCGAGGAGATGAATCGGCGGTTGACGTCCGTTGTCGCCGATCTCCATTTCGCGCCGACCCCGGCCGCGCGCAAGAACCTGATGGCGGAAGGCGTTCCGTCGAGTCGCATCTACGTGACCGGCAACACGGTCATCGATGCGCTTCTCTCGGTCGCCGGTCGTCCGTGGAGCTTCGACGATCCGTTCCTGTCCACCGTTGGGTCGAACGGCCAGCGGATGATCCTGGTCACTGCTCACAGGCGCGAGAACTGGGGCGAGCCGATGGCACGGATCTGCGAGGCGATCAAGCGGGTCGTCACCGAGTTCCCCGACACGGAAGTCGTCTTCGCCGTTCACAAGAATCCGATCGTGCGTGAGACGGTCTTTCCCGCGCTCGAAGGCGTCGACAGGGTCCACCTGATCGAGCCGCCCGATTACGTGCCGTTTGTGCACCTGCTCAGGAGGGCACATCTGGTCTTGACGGATTCGGGCGGAGTGCAGGAAGAAGCGCCTTCGCTCGGGAAGCCGGTCCTGGTGATGAGAAACACGACGGAGCGTCCCGAGGGAGTCGAGGCCGGAACCGCGCGGTTGATCGGGACCGAGACCGACAAGATATTCGATGCTACCGCGAAACTGCTGAGCGATCCGAATGCGTATAGTACTATGGCGAAAGCAGTGAACCCGTATGGCGACGGTAGCGCGTCTGAGCGGATACGAGAGGCGCTGTTTAAGTTCTTCGGTATTGACTAAGGCATGATGGAAGCGAAATCCCGAGTCGAGAGTGTCTTCGATCTGATCTGGGGAGTCGGCATCCGACTCGTACTGCTGTTCGGCATCGGGTACTTCGTATACCGAGTGAGAGCCGTCATAGTCGCGGTACTGCTGGCGGCGGTACTGACCTACGCCATCCTGCCCCTCGTCGATTTCCTCTGCAGGTACCACGTGCGCGGCATGAAGCGCCGCACGCAGCGCGTAGTCGCCACCATCCTGGTGTTCATCGTCATGATCAGCCTGAGCGTGAGCTTCATGCTCGCCTTTTTCGGGCAGATCGGCGTCGAGGTCACGGGCCTGAAGAGCAACTTCGGCAGCTACGTTGCCCAGTTGGACGAGATGATGTCCGGCATCAGAGCGTGGTATGGGACTCTGTCGCCGGATCTCCAGAAGCTGCTCAGTACCGACAACCTCGGCAAGCTCCAGGAACGAGTCATCAGCTTCTGCACCGCCGCGGTCAGCAAGACCGTGGACTGGCTCGGCCATGTGGTGGAGCTGATCCTGATTCCGGTGCTGGCATTCTACTTCACGCTTGACAGCCGTTCCCTGAAGCGGGAGTTCGTGGCCCTCGCCCCGAGACGCGCTCGGCGGGAGGCCCTGGCGATCCTGCACGAGATCAACTGCGTCATGCGCAGTTACGTGATCGGCCAGATCATCCTCTGCGTGATCGCGGGCGTGGTCGTCGGCGGAGTCCTCAGCATGGTGGGGATGCCGTATGTGATACTCCTGAGCATCCTCTCCGGCGTCACCAGGGCGGTTCCGATCATCGGACCGATCATCGCGGGTGTCGTGATAGTCCTGCTTGCGACTATCAAGTCGCCGATGCTGGGGTTGTACATGCTGATCTTCTTCTCGATCCTGCATTTCGTCGAGAGCAAGTTCATCATGCCGAAGCTGATCGGTCATCGGATGGAGCTTCATCCGGCGCTGGTCATCATCGTGCTGTTGATCGGCGCGGAGTTCTTCGGAGTGCTTGGCATGTTCCTGGCCGCTCCCGTCGCGGCGATCATTCGGACTCTCATCCGCTACTACATCATCAAGCCGAAGGAACTGCGGGTGTGGGGTCTCACGAATCCGTCGCCGGCTGCCGTCGATGCTCCCGCCATCGCAGAGCCGATCGCCGGAACAATCGAAAGCGCATAGTCTCTGAGGCTGACGGCCTCGGATAGGATTCGACCGGCCTGTGTCCGATTAAGCGGAGACAGGCCGATCTGTTGAAAGCAGGTTACCAGTGGACACATTGCAGGCAATCATCCTCGGCGCCATCCAGGGGCTGACCGAGTTCATTCCCATCAGCAGTTCGGCACATCTCATAGTAGTCCCGTGGCTCTTCCGGTGGGAGCCGTTCGGCCTCACCTTCGACGTCGCCCTGCATCTGGGAACGGTGTTCGCGCTTCTTGCCTACTTCTGGCGGGACTGGTATGAACTGCTGAGGGACTATGCGAGGACCACTCGCCTGGGCAGGATGATGGGCCTGAAGCCGGCCTCTACGAGCACGATGCTCGTGTGGCCGATCGTGATTGCCAGCATCCCGGCGGCCGTCGCGGGCAAGTTCCTGGAGCACACCATTGAGAACCAGATCCGCTCGAACTTCCTGCTGGTCGGGATCGTCACCATCTCGCTGGGCGTGCTGCTGTTCCTTGCAGACAGGTTCGGGGCGAAGCGCCGTCCCGCCGAGGGAGTGACGCTGAAAGACTGGTTGATCATCGGAGTGGCTCAGGCCCTCGCGATCATCCCCGGCGTATCGAGATCGGGGATCACGATCACCGCGGGTCTGGCATGCGGTCTGCAGAGGGATGCGGCGGCGAGGTTCTCGTTCCTGCTGGGAGCGCCGATCATACTCGGCGCGGCGATCTACGAGATGCCGGATGCCCTGAGGAGCGGTTTGACGGCGGCGGACCTGCTCCCGTTCGGCGTGGGGATCGCGGCCTCCGCCATCGTGGGATACCTGTGCATCGGATTCCTCATGTCCTACCTGAGGACCCGGAGCACGGGCCTCTTCGTGGGATACCGGCTCGTCTTCGGAACGGGGATCATCCTCCTGAGCCTCCTTAGGTAGGACGCGGGGACACGGGGACGCGGGGACACGGGGACGGGGGGAGATGTCTAGGAGCGACGGATGGTCCATGCATCCGGATCGCTTGCCATGCGGACCAACTGCCCGAGGATCTGGTTGTAGGCCGTGTCCAGTTCGCTGACCTGGGTTGGCGTCAGATACTGACAACGTCCCGCGAACTCGATCCACACTCTCGTCTCAGCGGCCTCACTTTCCGCATCACTGATCTTGCTCGTGAAGTGGGCGGGATACCGACGTTTCCTCCAGGCCTCAGCGATGTTCGCACACACTGAGCGAGAGGAACGCCGCATCTGGTCGACCATGGAGTACCTCTCCTCATCGGGGAAGCTCTTGGTCAACTCGAAGATCCGCATTGCAGTCTCCATGGCGGTCTGGTATACGTTGAGCTCCCGGTAGTCCCGCATATTTGCCATCTCCGTCTCCCCGTGTTCCCGCGTCCCGGTGTCTCCGTGTCCCCCCGTCCGCCTTTAGTCACGCGGCGGGAGGTGGATGCCGCACGTACGGCTGGGCGCTTCTTCGGCCCTGAACCTCTTTGTCACCCGTTCCGGGCAGTAGATTGTTGCCACACGCCCGGAGTCGGCGCAGATCGGTATGTTCAGGTACTCCCCCGTGCGACTGGGCGGCGGAGTGGGCGTTGGGGGCGAATGCTCCTCGGCTCTCGGGGTACGGGTCTCCGCCGGCTGCTCCTGACGTCGTAGGCCGTGGACCGTGCATCTGCCGAGCGACGCCGTGGCGTCGTCGTCGGCCACCTGGTATGTCGTCGGGCAGCCGGATACCGCGATCAGCCCGGTCTGGGAGCAGATTGTCACCATCGCCTGAGTCTCGGTCTGCTCATCCTGACGAGTCTCGGGCTTGTCGCGACGTCGCTCGTTCCGCCGCTCGGACGATTCCCGAGTGACGACGGGGACCTCTTCCTTCGGCTTCTGTTCGCGCTTGACGACCTCGATGCCCTTCCTCATGAACTCGGCCCAGATCGGCAGACAGCCGGTGCTGCCCCAGATGTTCCGCATCGGAGCGTTGTTGTCGTTGCCGATCCAGACTCCCGTGACCAGTTCCGGTGTGTAACCTACGAACCAGGCGTCCCTGTCCTCGTTGGTTGTGCCGGTCTTGCCGTGAGCGTTCGGGACAAAGTAGGCTTTGCTAGTGAGCCTGATCGCGGTACCCCTGGTAACGACGGCGCGGAACATCTCGCTCATCGTGTCTGCGGTCTGCTGGCTGAGCACCTGTGCGGTCTGAGGCGTGTTCTCCTTGATGATGCTTCCGTCGCGGTCGGTGATCCTCGTGACGCAAATCGGCTCGGCCCTGATTCCGCGAGCGGCGAACACGCCGTATGCCGAGGTCAGTTCGAGCGGAGTGACTACCGCTGACCCGAGCGCCAGCGAAAGATGCCTGGGTAGCGGCGATGTGATCCCGCAGAGGCGGGCGTACTTGATGACCTCATCGATACCGACCTTCTCCGCCATGCGGATCGCCACCAGGTTGATCGACTTCGCCACCGCGTTGGTGAGCGTGTAGGTGCCGCCGTATTTGCCATCGTAGTTCTTCGGAGTCCAGGGCTTCGATCCGGGTATGGTGAACGTCATCCTTGCGTTCGAGACACGGTAGTTCGGATCGTAGCCGTTGTCGATCGCGGCGGTGTAAACGAAGGCCTTGAACGACGATCCCGGCTGTCTCTTCGCCTGGACCGCCCGGTTGAACTGGTCCTTGGTGAAGTCCACGCCCACGCCGCCGACCATCGCTTTGATGTGCCCGTTGTGCGGATCGATCGATACCAGCGCACCCTGGCTCGCGTTGCCCGATTTCGCCCGGGCGACGCCCTCGCGGAGCGCCTTCTCCGCCGTCTGCTGCATCTCGTAGTTGAGGGTCGTGTGTATCCTCAACCCTCCGCGGTAGACCTGGTCGGGCCCGAGTTCCTTCGTGACTTCCTTGATGACGTAGGTGACGAACCACGGCGCTTTGTACTTTGCGATTCCCTTCGGCTTCAGCTCGGCGAGTTTGACATCTTCCTTGAGGGCTTCGTCGCGCTGCTCCTCGGTGATATATCCGACCTCCTCCATACGCCTCAGAACGACGTTCCGACGCGTGACCGCATCCTCGAGGTTCTCATGCGGGTTGTAGCCCGACGGCTTCTGCGGGAGTCCGGCGAGCATCGCGCACTCGGCGAGGGTGAGGTCCTTTACATGCTTGCCGAAGTAGACGTTCGCGGCGGTCTGTACTCCATACGCGCCGCTGCCGTAATAGACCTGGTTCAGATACAGCTCCAGGATCTGCTCCTTGGAGTAGTTGCGCTCGATCTTGAGGGCGAGGATGACCTCCTGCAGCTTCCGGGAGATCTTCTTCTCGCGCGTCAGGTAGACGTTCCTCGCAAGCTGCTGGGTGAGCGTGCTTCCACCCTGGGACATGTGGCCGGTGCGAATGTTCTCGACCACCGCGCGCACGATTCCCCGAACGTCGATGCCCATATGGTGGTAGAAGCGGCTGTCCTCGATGGCGACCGTCGCCCGCTGGAGATCCTCCGGGATATCGGTGATCGGCACGACTTCCCGGTTCTCCTCGAAGACCTCGGCGAGTACCACTCCGTCGTTGGAGAGGATCTTGGTCGCCTCAGTGGGGGTGTACTCGGCGACGTCCAGGCCGGAGGGAAGAGTCTTGGAGAGGCTGTAGAATGCGCCTGCGATGCTTCCCAGCAGGATCCCGAGCAGCACCAGGGCGATGATCTCCATGTATATGATGAAAACCTTGAGCCGCCTGCGGAACGGCCGCCGGGTACGTGTTCGCTGTCCACCGCGCATAAAAGACGCCTCCAATGGTCAAATTATAGGTGTAGCGCCTCCGCTGTGTCAAGGAACGGCAGGCGTGAATGGTTGGTATCCGCGCGTCCAAGTGTATATACGTGGGAACCCCACATTTTGTACCCGGTTCAGGACGAATCACCTGCGATTGCCGAACTGTCACGCCGGTGCTATAATCGGGCAGCGTGCATCCCGAACTCCGGCGCCGGGTCAAATGACTACCCAACCGATGGAAGGATGACACTCTATGGCGAAGATGAAGACCGCTGTCGTAGTCGGACCGCGTGAGATCCGGCTCGATGAGTCCGACGTTCCGGAGATCGGCGCTCATGAAGTGCTCGTGCGCGTGAAGGCCGTCGGCATCGCTGAGGCAGACCTGCACTACTACAAGCACGGCCCCGAC
Source organism: uncultured bacterium (assembly GCA_964466715.1). Taxonomy (GTDB): domain Bacteria; phylum Armatimonadota; class UBA5829; order DTJY01; family DTJY01; genus CAYXOC01. The sequence goes on along the minus strand of CAYXOC010000054.1, from coordinate 1,275 downwards.
ATCGAGACCGCCGTCGAGGACTATCTGCGCATGGGGCGCGGGACGGCCGGTGAGATCGTCGGTGTCGGCTCCGATGTCGAGGACCGCCGAGCCGGCCAGAGGGTTGCGGTGACTCCGGGCCACCCGTGCATGACCTGCGAGGCGTGCAGGTCGGGCGAATTCGGCGCCTGCCCGGCGACGTTTCTTCTGTCGCATCCGCCGCTCGGAGGCTCGTATGCCGACCACATACTCGTGCCGGCGTGGCACACCTGTGTGCTGCCGGACACCGTGGGCTTCGATGAGTGTGCGATGCTCGTGCCGTTCGCAGTCGGATTCCACGCAGTGCGCAGGGCGGGCATGTCCGTCGCCCGGAGTGTGGGGATCATCGGCGCCGATGAGGTGGGGCTGATGTGCCTCCTCGCCGCACGGATATCCGGCGCGGGGCGGATCGTCGTTGCCGATGCCTATCCGGGGAAGCTCGAGGCCGCCAACAGGCTCGGCGCGAGCGAGGTGATCGATACCTCCCGAACGAATCCGACGGCGGTGGTGGACGAACTGACCGGCGGGGACGGACTCGATATCGTGCTGGAGTGCTCGGGCCGCCCGGGAGCGCTCGCCGATGCGATCGGGATGGCGGGATGTCGATCGGTGGTCGTGTCGGCCGGCGTGATGCCGCCGATCCCGACGGAGATCCCCACGATGGACATCATCGTCAAGGAGATCGACGTTCGCGGAGTCTTCCGGCATGTCGAATCACCGGAGCCCGCTGCAACGGTGATCACCCGCCGGATGGTCGATCTCGGCGCCGTCATCACGGAGCGCTTCCCGTTCGACCGGATCTGGGACGCGCTGAGATATGCCGATGATCGCGAGGAAGAAGCGACGAAGGTCGTAGTGGAGTTCTAGGGAGTCCGGGGCAATCCTGCCGTGGTGTCATTGCGAGCATGTTCCTGCACAGCAGGCACACTTGTCTCCCGGGACACAGAACCCGCCAGTCCTGAGTAGCGGAGCGTATCGAAGGACGGTGGGAGCTAGCCAAAGGTTTGGTGGAACTAGGCCGCCCTTCGATACGCCCTGAACTCCTCGCACTGCGTTAGCTCGGAGTTCAGGACTACTCAGGGCTGACGGAGTGGGTCTGCCGGGACATAGTAATCCGTTAGTCCTGAGTAGCGAAGCGTATCGAAGGACGGTCGCGGCTAGTCAGACCTAGCGGTGGTTATTTTCCGAGTCACAAAATCCGTCAGTCCTGAGTAGCGGAGCGTATCGAAGGACGGTGGGAGCTAGCCAAAGGTTTGG
>CAYXOC010000053.1:0-30438 GCA_964466715.1 uncultured bacterium | reverse complement strand
CCCCGTCCGGTAACCGATCCGACCCTGGAGCGAAGCGTTCACTCCGTGGAGTCAACCGTTCGCTCCAGGGAGCCAAGCGTTCACTCCAGGGAGTCAAGCGTTCATTCCAAGGAATCAAGCGTTCACTCCAGGGAGTCAACCGTTCACTCCAGGGAGTCAAGCGTTCACTCCAGGGAGTCAAGCGTTCATTCCAAGGAGTCAAGCGTTCACTCCAGGGTCGGACCTTTCACGGGTTGGGGCGGAGAGTAGCAGGACTTAGGGCAAGGCTTCATGGGAAACATCGATCCGGGCATCGGTTGACCGACCGGCGCTCAAGGAGAGGTCTACCTCTCACCGCTCGTACCGCGACACTCGTCTCGATGGCCTCACCGCCCGCCCACCGTGAATTCGGTTGTGCAAGGAGCGCTTTGTCTTGTTAGCGGTATGGACGGCGGATGTCATCAGGCATTCTTTCGGGGTGCGGCCGATCCGGTCTTGGCGGCTATATAGAGCTGTACAGTGTTGGCCTACAACCGCCCAGAAGGAGTCTGCGCGGCAAACCCGAATATAATGTCGACAACTGTTGACACCGGATGCTGCCCAAGCCAGAGTTTCCGACGAAAACCATCGCCGCCTCCCCGAGGAGACCCTGATGTCCGCAGTAGCGAGGATCGATACAACCGACATGCAGAGGCCGTTGACCGCCAAGGAACTTGGCGCGTTCTATACGGACGTCCAGATAGCCGACTTCCTGGTCAAGTGGGCTATCCGCTCCGGAAGCGATACCGTTATGGACCCAAGTTTCGGCGGAGGGGTGTTCCTGCGATCAGCCAGCCGGCAGCTTCTCCAGATGGGAGGCAGACCGAGCACGCAGGTCTTCGGAGTCGAACTGGATCAGGAAGTACACGCACGCATCGCCGACAAGCTGTCCGACGAGTTCGGCGTATCACGTTCAAACCTGCTCCTGAGTGACTTCTTCGCCGTGGACAGCACACCTGACCGACTCGTCGATGTGATCGTCGGCAATCCCCCATTCATACGCTACCATCGCTTCAAGGGTGAGGTCCGCAAGCGGGCGCTGGCACGCGCCAAGGCACAAGGGGTCCGATTGACGGAGCTGTCGAGCTCGTGGGCGCCGTTCCTGGTCCATAGTATCTCCATGCTGAAGCCGGGCGGGCGGTTGGCGATGGTGATCCCGATGGAGCTGGGCCACGCATCCTATGCGCTGCCTCTCCTGCGGCATCTGTCGTCTTCGTTCAGGGAGGTCAGGTTTCTGCTCTTCAGGAAGCGGCTCTTCCCCGATCTCAGCGAGGACACTCTCCTGCTCCTGGCGGATGACAATGGTACGCACTCGGCGGGTTTCGTGATCCAGGAGTTCGCACATGCCGGCCTACTCGACGAGCAACTGAAAGGCGAGGTATCCGTGGCCGCTCATCGGATGGACACTGAAGCCATCTCGTCCGGGAAGGAACGACTGGTCGAGTACCTGCTGCCGGAGAAGGCACGAGAGCTTTATCAGGAGTTGAAGCGATCAACCTTGACGGCAAGGCTGGGTGCAATTGCCGATGTAGGAATAGGATACGTCAGCGGGGCAAATAGCTTCTTCCATTTGCGACAGGAGCAAATCCGTCTCTGGGGCATACCGAACGATTTCCTCAAGCCAACGATCAGCAGGGGGCGATGCGTGTCGGGTCTGCGTTTCTCGACAGCCGACTGGTGCAGAATGCTCGACGCCGGTGAAGGAATCTACCTGCTGCACGTTCCGCGAGACGCCGACCTGCCTGATCCCGTTCGGAAGTATGTGGAGATGGGCGAGAAGCAGGGCGTCTCGAAGGCGTACAAATGCATGGTACGGACGCCGTGGTATTCGGTCCCGAACGTTCACAGACCGGATGCGTTCCTCTCCTACATGAGTGGAAACATGCCCTACCTCGTGGCTAACGATGCCGGAGTCGTTGCATCGAACAGTCTGCACCTCGTGAGGTTCCATCAGGGATCGGCCATGGACCGTGATACTCTGGCGGCCCTCTGGCATACTTCGCTCACGCAGCTCAGTACGGAGATAGAGGGACACGCCATGGGCGGCGGCATGCTCAAACTTGAACCGACAGAGGCCGAGAACGTCGTCATAGCGCTGCCTGAAAAGCCCGGTACGGGGCAGGCCGTCTCGTCGGATTGCCTGGATTCTCTGCTCCGGTCCGGCCGGGAGTCGGAGGCACAGCAGATGGTTGACAATCAGTTTCTGCGATCCGGGCTGGGCCTGAGCAAGAGAGACTGCGATCTACTCCGCCACGCCGCGGATTCACTGAGATACCGTAGACAGAACAGGAGAACACCCGCATGAGCCTGCTCGATGCTATCATTGACACGGGAACGCCCCCTCCGGAAGGCGCGCCCCAATCCGAGAAGAAGCGCTACTCTGAGATACTCTCACGGAATCTAGCCATCGGGTGTGCCGACTGCCTGCGCAGGATTGGTTTTCCGAATGTGAAGCCTCTGAGAGATGGCCCGGGTGAGATTAAGTTCCAAGGTGGAGTTCAGCCTAAGAAGGTAGACGTGAGCTTTTCGGACGAGCGGCACGGACTCATGCTGGCGGTATCGATCAAGAGCATTACTGCGCCGCCGTTCGGGAAGAACCTCAAGAATCGGTTCGGCGACCTGTTCTCGGAATGCGTGAACCTCCACATGCGCTTTCCGTACTCCGTCATCTGCAGCATCTTCGCATTCCCAAGAGCCGCCGACGAGGATGTGACGAAGGTAAGGACGGTATCGACATTCAGGCGAGCGGTCAAGCTCCTGGGCAGCATCAGCGGGCGTGAGGAGTACACAGGCCCGATGGAGAAGTTCGAGAACGTAACGCTTATGCTCTTCCAGCCTCCCGACGCGGAGGGGAATAATGCATGGATTCGTCTTTATGACGCAGACACCGAACGAGAGATGACGGAGGAGGAGTACTTCCGAATGCTCCTCGACATCTACAATGACCGCAACCCCAACTCCCCGATCGGCATGGGCGCAGACCTGAACGGCGAGTAACCCCTTCGGACGTCGGGCACAGGCCACACGCACACGTGTATCCGAGTGGGAGTAGCGATCGTCAGATGTCTCTCATTCCCACCCCGGCGTGTCGAGCCACGACTCCGAAAAGCGGTGTCAAGTCACCGCGCTCCCCCGCCCCGCACGCGCCGTTTCCGGCGGAATCGCGCCGGGTATTCTCCTGACAGCAACGTTCTGCGCAGGAGACCATCGATGACCCTGAGGGCGGGATTGGCGATCGGCCTGATCCTCCTGATGTCGCGCGTTCCGACGCCCGCTCCGAGCCTGGTGCTGGAGGGACCGGACCGCGATACGCTGACGGAGGCGCAGTCCTACGACATCACCTGGAGGGCGAGCGGCATCCGGACCGTCGGCGTGACCGCATACGGCGACAGGACTCCGCTCGGCGGGCGGTCGAGAGGCACGTTCAACATCCGCATCAGCGACCCGGTCCCGGCGAGCCAGGGCCGGGTTAGCTGGAAACCGCCGCTGATCGACGCCCGGAAGTTCCGAATCAGGGTGGCGGGCTATGACTCGGAGGGGCGGACGGTCCGATCGTTCAGCCGCGAGTACGAGTTCCGGCCCGTCGTGATGGTGAACCGGTCGGCGGACGGGATATACCTCGATCTGCACACCCGCAACAACCAGCGGCTCTACGTCCAGAAGGACGGACGGATCACCAAGGTGTATCTGTCGAGCTCCTCGGAGAATTGGGAGTGGCAGCCGCGCAACTCCCATCCCGGCAGGATGCACGACCATGGCGGGATATTCCGCGTGCTGAGCAAGGAGCGCAACCACTACTCCAGCCTCTTCCGGGTCGATATGCCCTACGCGATGAGGTATCACGGCGGTCACTACATCCATGCGACCAGCCCCAGTCTGTACGACAGCCTGGGCGAGCCGGCATCGGCCGGGTGCAATCGCCTGACTCTCGAGGATGCGCGCGAACTCTACTCCCAGACGCCGATCGGCACGCGGGTGGAGGTCATCGGGCCGGAGGGCATTCTGTTGTGAGGAGGGCGCGATGAAGAGAGTCGCTGTTGCCATGGTCCTCCTCCTCGCCGCGATCGGATCGACGGCGGCGCAGACGCTCTCCATCACCGGCCCGTCGCGCAACGGCATGCTCGAGGGCGAGACCTACGACATCACCTGGTACGCCGAGGGGCTCAGGAGCGTCACCGTCGTCGTCTACGGGACGAAGACTCCGCTGGGGACCGCGTCGCGCGGACGGTTCACGATCATCGTCAGCAAGCCGGTCCCGGCCGAGAACGGGATCGTCCGCTGGACCGTTCCCTGGATCGATTCGATCGCGTTCGGGCTGAAGATCAAGGGATACGACGACCTGGGGCAGTTGAGGGCGACCGACGAGAGGACGTACCGCTTCAGGCCGGCGGTGATGGCAGACCGCCTGGCGGACGGGATATATATCGCTCTCCACCGGCGGTCAAACCAGCGACTGTACGTGCAGCGGAACCAGCGGATCACGAGGGCATACCTCTGCAGTTCATCGCAGAACTACCGTTGGGTGCCCGCGGGAGTCCATCCGAGCACTCCGCACGATCACTACGGCGTGTTCAAGGTCCAGGAGAAGACGACGCTCCACTGGTCGAACGAGTATCAGCTCCCGATGCCCTACGCACTGCGGTATCACGGCGGGCATTTCATCCACGCGACGAGCAGGAACATGTACCGCTACCTCGGCAGGCCGGCGTCACACGGGTGCAATCGGCTGACGCGGCACGATGCCATGGAGCTCTTCAAGATGACGCCGGTCGGGACGCGCGTCGAAGTGATCGGCCCGGGCGGATAGAGTATGAGGTCGTGTAGGAGCGGCTTCCGAGCCGCGACAGGTGGTATCGCGGCTGGGAAGCCGCTCCTACATGGCTGGGTGTGTCGGTTCGCGGCTGGGAAGCCGCTCCTACAATCCGGAGGCTACGGGGCGGTCGTCAGGTCCACGCTCATCGACGGGCGGAAATCATCGCCGGACGCGTAGGTGATCGCGTTCGCCAGAAAGGTCGTCGCCGCGGGATCGATCCCGTACGCGGAGAGCACGTCGAGCGTCGTGACGAGCACCCTGCCGTCGCCCGCCTTGAACTGCGCCGCGATCGTCGCGGGATAGTGCAGCCACCCGACGAACAACCCGCCGAACACGTCCGCGCGCTTCGTCATGTCGAGTCCCGTGAGCACCGACTTCGGCTGCATCGCGGAGAGCGCGACCCCGCCGACCCGGCGGATGGTGAGGTCCTTCATCGGGCCGGCGTTCCTCACCCACGTGAAGCACTTCGACGAGTCGCCCCACTGCTCGGAGCCGTCCCGCTCCTGTACGGCAAGGTCGCTGTTCGCCAACCTGGGGATGCTCTCCGGGTCATCCGCGACCAGGATCACCCGGCCGCCCTTCGCGATGAAGTCGCGGACCTGCGCGTCGAGCCTGTTGGTGATCGCCACGGCGTTCTGATCGAGCGCCTCGGAGACGGAGTATCCGTCGGCGGACAGGTGGGATCGGAGGCCGGAGAGCTCACCATCGGGGTCCCGGACGGCGATCTTCGTTCGCGAGGAAGGCTTGGGCCGGGGGTAGATCCCGATGTCCGCATAGTTGTCCGTAATCGCCGCGCCGGACTGGGAGACCAGGGTCAGCGCGAGCCTGGCTTCCGTAGGCTTGCTCACGGACGGGACGGCGAACTCGATCGCGCTGGCCTTCGCCACTCCCGGATCGTCGATGGAGACTCCGATCTCGCCCCGGAGGTCATGCCCCTCCAGCCGCCATTTCAGCTTGCAGTCCCGGAGCTTGCTCTTCGACATATGCGAGACGAGGACATCCATCGAGAACCGCGACCCCGACCAGTAGTTCGCGGCCCGGCGGTCCGGGATGATCACATCCACGCCCTGCACGCACTTGACCTTGTCGTAGAAAACCTTCGGCTTCCTGTCGGCGCTGAGCAGGCCGTCGGACTCCCAGTTCACGTCGCTGAACTGACCGAGCACGTAGCCCGCGATCTGCGGATGGCGGCGCATCTCCTCGATGCGGGACTTCAGGCTGTCCCACTGCTGCCACTGACAGGCCTCCGCGAGCACGTCCATAGCGCCGAATACGTCGCCGAGTCCCTGCTCCGCAAAACGCTGCTCGACACCCGCCGCCCTCGACGCGCCGCTCCCCGTCTCGAACCACCAGGGATCGCCGCCATAGGTCTTTCTGACGTCGCTGAGTCTCGGAAGGCCCCAACTCCCTGGAGCGGAGATCAGCAGAGGTCCCGAGGCGCGCTTGCCCGACTCGTTCAGGGCGGAGAAGGTATCGCCGGACTTGCTCGCGACGCCGGACACCCAGGCGGCGAAGTCATCCGGCTCCACGGGCGCGGAGAGGATGTAGTTGTAGGTCTCGCTCGGCGAGTTGTCGATGATCAATCGCGTCGGATCGAGCGCCCTCGCGCTCTCGCACATCACGCGCTGCCAGGCCTGACGCTCGGCGTTGGAGGGGTCCATGCCCCATCCGTCGCCCATGAGGCTCACGATGCAGAGCGAAGCGCGGTTGTAGTCGCGCTCCAAGGCCTCGGCCATCAGCAGCTTGGCGCGCGTCTGCGAGCGTTCGTTCAGCTTCTCGAAGCCAGGCATCTCGTACCAGACGATCACTCCCGCTCTGTCGGCCCATTCCAGGTACTGCGGATCGGGGATCTTGCCCTGACATCGGACCAGGTTGATCCCCATGTGCCGGGCGCGCTGGAACTGCGCCCGAAGGTATTGATCCGACGGCGGGGTGAACCCGGTGAGCGGGTAGTAGTCCTGATCGAGAGCGCCGATGATGAAGATCGGCTGGTTGTTGAGGTAGATCCGGCCGTCCCTGACCTCGATCTTGCGCATGCCGAACTCCGTCACGTGCGCGTCGGACAGACGGCCGCCGATCTTGAGCCTGGCCTGAAGCTTGTAGAGATGCGGGCTGCCCGGCTCCCAGAGCTTCGGAGCATCGAGCCTGATCTCCGTCTCGTACTCGCTCTTGCCGGCCGCCAGCGGGATCACCGTGGCGCCCGGAGCCGCGCCCTCGCCGATCACGTTCAGCCGCAGTTCGCCCGCTATCGGCGCCTGGTTCAGGGCGACGCTCACCCGTATCACCCCACGATCGATGTCCGGCGTGACGCGGACCTTCGAGATGCCGACACGGTCCACGGCCTCCAGCCTCACGTTCTGCCATATCCCGCTCTGGGTACCGTGCGAGGCCTGCCTGCCGTGGGGAATCTCGTCAAAGACCAACGCGCCGATCGAACGCGACGGCGCGACGTCGGTAACCGCCACCTCCAGTTCGTTCCACCGGCCGACGATCACGTCGGAGGTGATATCGAAGCGGAAGGGCGTGTAGCCGCCCTCGTGCGCGCCGATCCGTTTGCCATTGACGCTGACCTCGGCCAGCCAGTCGACTGCGCCGAACTCCAGAACGATCTGCTTGCCCGCCCACGTCTGAGGGATCGGGAACTCGCGCCGGTATACCGCCTTCCCGGAGTAGGAGCGCAGGTCCGCGAACTGCGACTCGAGCGATCCCGGCACCATCACCCGCCGCTCCACGCCGTCGTCGGTGGTCACATTCCATTCGCCCGACAGATCGATGGTGTTGGTATAGGAGGCGCTATTCGCCGAGCCAACAGCGGTGATCAGTATCAGGAGAGGAAGAAGGGCCCTGAGGTATCCGTTACGCATCGAAGCAGACCTCCAACAGCTACCTGCGCTCGATCCACGTTCGCCAGTCCGCGCCGATGTCGCCCCGACGCCGGTAGCGCTCCATGAGCCTTCCACACGCACAGGTTCTTTCCTGACCCGACACCGCAGCGACCAGCTCCCGGATAATCTCCGGGAAGCGGTTGACCGCGGCGTCCACGGCGCACTTCTCGTCGTCGCTGAGCAGGCCCTCGAAGAGCACGCCCGGAACAAACCGGCTCGCTCTGATGCCTTCCGCGTAGTTCGTCACGTAGCAGATCGGCATGTAGCACATCTCCAGTTCCTTGGCCAGGAAGACCTCGGGCACGAGAGTCATGCCCACAAGGTCGCCGCCGAGCATCTTGAACTTCCGGATCTCAGCAGGCGTTTCGAGTCGCGGGCCCTCGGTACACACGTATGTACCTGTGTCCCGGTGCAGCGCATCGAGGTCGGAGAGGACAGCGGATGCGGAGGCGCGGAGTTGCGGGCAGAACACCGGATTCTGTCTCACAAACCCGATGCCGAGTCCCTCGAAGAAGGTGTACGCGCGGCGTTTCGTCTCGTCGAGCAGGTCGTCGGGCAGGACGTACTGGCCGATGGTGAGGCTGTCGTCGATCGCGCCGGGGCCGGACCAGGAGATGATGCGGGCCGCGCCGAGTTCCTTCAGCGCCCAGATGTTGGCCCGGTAGTTCACGAACGGCGCGGATACCTGGTAGCCCTTCTCGCCATGGCGCGAGAGGAACAGGAACTCGACGTCGGATACGGCGAACCGATAGACCGGCTGAGACTCCCCGAACGGGGTGCCGATCGACCCGACGCGCTCGCCGGTGAAGCTTCCGTTCTGCAGGAGGGTGTATGCGCCGCTCCCGCCGATGACTGCGATCCGATCTGACATATGGTGAAACCTCTTGCTCAGAGTAAGGAACGTGCCTTCGTGCCGTTCCATTGTCACAGGTTTGGAACCCGTCAGTCCTGAGTAGCGGAGCGCATCGAAGGACGGCCGGGTCTAGCCAAAGGTTGTGCTACTAGGCCGCCCTTCGATACGTCCCGAACTCCGACCACACTGAGTAGCTGTGCGTACCGAAGTGCAGTCGGAGTTCAGGAGTACTCAGGGCTGACGGGGTGAGTTTCCCGGGACATAGGAACCGCCGGTCCTGAGTAGCGAAGCGTATCGAAGGACGGTCGGGACTACTCAGGGCTGGACGGATTGATACCCGATAGCCGCAGGCGTTCCCCATGCGAATCCGCCCCTATTCCGGCTCCTGACTACCGACTCCCGGATTCTCCAGCAGGTTGTAGTACGTATCCCGTCTCCTCGGCACGAACCCCGCGCCGGAGATCGCCTCTCGAAGCTCCTGCTCGCTCATGCGGAAGCGCACTCCCGCCGCCGCGACGACGTTCTCCTCGATCATCGTGCTGCCGAGGTCGTTCGCGCCGAACCGAAGGCTGATCTGCCCGATCTTCGCACCTTGAGTCACCCACGATGCCTGCAGGTTCGCCACATTGTCGAGGAAAAGCCTCGATATCGCCAGGGTGCGCAGGTACTCGTACGAACCGACCGGCTGCCCGCCGAGATCGGTGTTCGACGGCTGGAAGGTCCAGGGGATGAAGGCGGTGAACCCGTCCGTTCGATCCTGAAGCGCCCTGATCCGCGAGAGATGCTCGATGCGGTCGGCATAGGTCTCCGTGTGGCCGAACATCATCGTGGCGGTGGTACGCATCCCAAGCGTATGCGCGGTCTCCATCACCCCGATCCACTGGTCGGCGGAGCACTTCCCGGGACTGACGGCATTCCGGCTGGAGTCGGAGAGGATCTCCGCGCCGCCGCCGGGGATCGAGTCGAGCCCGGCGTCCCTCAGCCGGCGGATGGTCTCCTCGACCGTGAGGCCCGAGACCTTCGCAATGTGCACGATCTCCGGAGGGGAGAACGAGTGCAGGTCGATGTCGAAGCGCGTCTTGATGCCGGCCACCAACCGCTCGTACCACTCGATCCGGAGGTCGGGATGCAGGCCGCCCTGCATCAGGATCTGGGTCGCACCGAGATCGACGGCTTCCCGGATCTTTCGGTGGACCTCCTCGTCTGGGAGCAGGTATGCCTCGGGCGAATCGGCATCCCTCCAGAAAGCGCAGAACCGGCATTTCGATGTGCAGATGTTCGTGTAGTTGATGTTCCGATCGACGACGTAGGTTCGATACGCCTCGGGATGCATCCGCCGACAGACGGCATCGGCGGCGAGCCCGAGTTCGAGCAGTCGGCCCGACTCGAAGAGCGTCAGGGTATCTGATTCGTTCAGCCGCCGCCCGGTGAGGACGGATTCGAGGATAGTGGCGCAATCGGTCATATCACCGCCCTGTCATTCCGACCGAAGGGAAGAACCCTCTGCCGGATTCCTCGCTTCGCTCACGGTGACACCCTTGGGCGACGATGAGAACATCGGCACGGGGCCCGTGCGGAGCCCGGGCATAATGGCGCAGGACTTCTCCCTGAACAGCTCCAACGCCTGATAGTGCCGCTCACTCATGTCGTAGTCCATGACCTCGCTGAGATATCGGTAGCAGGTCTCGTAGGACAGGTCGAGCCGCCTCGACTCCGACGCGCTGATCTTATCGAGCGACTCCATGCCGAACTGCTTGGCGCGCATGAGGATATCGGTCAGCTCGGGCGACGCCATATCGGGGTTGACCGCCCAGACCGCAAAGACGAAAGGCAGGCCGGTGAGCAGCTTCCACTCCTCGCCGAGGTCGAGCATCGGCCAGCGATCCTGCGGAGCGGTCATCGTGATGTCGCCGATCGTGACGGCGGCGTCGCACCGGTCGAGCATCTCCTCGAGGTCGGGCCGCATGTCGATGAACTCCGGCATGATCTCATAGCGCTCGCGGAGGATGATGCGGGCCAGATTGACCGACGAGAGCGAACTGGTGTCGAGGGCGACGGTCCGCACCTGCTCGATCGGCTTGCCGAGGAAGATCCGGACGCTGTCGGCCGGGCCGTCGCAGCCGATGCATATCCCCGGGACCATATGCAGCCTCGGGTTCCGGAAGCATGCGAACACGGAGAGAAGCCCTGCCGCGATCTCCTTGTCCCGGAGCATCTGCGCCAGCCTCGACGGGACATCGGTGACCAACTCGACTCGCGGCTCGCGGTCGAGTCCGTGCACCAGCGGCTTGCCGTTCAGGTAGGGTACCGCACCGATCTTCATCTCTTCACCTCGTTGTAGAGAGTATCGCGCTCGACAGGGACCGTGCCCGTCTCGGAGATCAGTCGGAGGATCTCGGCGACGGAGAGGCCCTGAGGAGTCTCAGCGCCTGCGGAATGGGTGATCTTCTCCTCGACCACTGTGCCGTCGAAGTCGTCCGCGCCGAAATGGAGGGCGACCTGCGCCAGCTTGAGGCCGAGCATGATCCAGAAAACCTTGATGTGCGGGAAATTGTCGAGCATCAGACGGGATACGGCGATCATCTTCAGGTCGTCGATCCCCGAGCGCTTCCCCAAGCCCTCGATGTCCGTGCCCTGCGGATGGAACGCGAGCGGGATGAACGTCAGGAAGCCGCCGGTCTCGTCCTGCAGATCGCGGAGGCGGACCATGTGGTCGACGCGCTCCTCGGGCGTCTCGATATGTCCGTAGAGCATCGTCGCGTTCGAGCGGATGCCGAGTTCGTGGGCGGTCCGCATGACATCCAGCCAGCCGTCGGAGGAGAGCTTCTCGGCGCACAACTCCTGTCTGATCCTCGGAGCAAAGACCTCCGCGCCGCCGCCCGGAAGCGATCCGAGTCCGGCGTCGCGTAGAGTGATCAGCGTGTCCCTGACGCTCATGCCGGCGACCTTCGCCAGATGATCGATCTCGACGGCGGTAAATGCCTGGATGTGGACGTCCGGCATCCGGCGCTTCAGTTCGGAGAGCATGTCCGTGTAGTAGCTGAACGGCAGGTTCGGCTCGAGGCTGCCGACGATGTGCAACTCGGTGTAGTCGATCTCGCGCCTTACGTCCTCCGCGCGACGGATCACCTCGTCGATACTCATCGTGTAAGCGCCCGGCTCGCCATCGGACTTCGAGAAGGCGCAGAAGCGGCACCGGTTCTTGCAGACGTTGCTGTAGTTGATATGCCGATTGACGATGTAGTACGTGCGGTCGCCGTTCATCCGCCTGCGGACGAGGTTGGCCGCCCAGCCGATTGCCGGGAGGTCGTGGGAGTTGAACAGCCGGACGCCGTCCTCGAAGTCGAGGCGCGCCCCCTGCTCCACCTTCTCTACGATGTCGCCGATATCCGACTTCAAGGCCAATTCCCTCATCACATGCCCCTCTTGAAAAACGCCTCCAGGATCGTGAAGGCGGCGAAACCGATGCTTATGAAACCGTTGGTGTTGAAAAACGCCACATCGACCCGGCTGAGATCGTTCGGACGAACGAGGCTTTGCTCGTAGGCGAGCAGGACCGCCACCAGAGCGACTCCGATCCAGTAGACCGTCCCCGATCCGATCAACAAGCCGAACCAGACCAGCATGCCGAGCGTCGTCAGGTGGAACAGCCGCGAGACGAGGAGCGCCCTCCCCGGTCCGAGCGCCTTCGGAATCGAGAAGAGCCCCTGCTCCCGGTCGAACTCCAGATCCTGGAGGGCGTAGATGATGTCGAAGCCGGCGGTCCAGAACATCACCGCCGCCGAGAGCACCATCGGAGCGAACTCCAGCCGCCCGGTGACCGCGATCCACGCGCCGACCGGGGCGATCCCGAGCGCGAGACCGAGCACCAGGTGTGAGAGCGACGTGAACCGCTTCGTGTACGAATATCCCAGGATGACGAGAAGTGCGACCGGCGACAGCGCGAAGGCCAGCGTGTTGAGCATAAAGGACGCAAACACGAACACCGCCGCGGACACGAGCGTGAACACCCAGACCTCGGCAAGCTTGACGATGCCCCTGGGGAGCGCGCGTCCGGCGGTCCTGGGGTTCAGCTTGTCGTAGTGCAGATCGGCGATGCGATTGAACGCCATCGCGGCGCTTCGCGCGCCGACCATCGCAACCAGTATCCAGAGGATGGTGCGCCCGTTGGGAAAGCCTCCGGCGGCCACCACGGCGCTCGTCAGGGCAAACGGCAGCGCGAAGACGGTGTGCTCGAACTTGATCATCTCGAGGATGGTCCGGACTTTCGACAGCATGGGCCTACTCCTCGATCCTCTGCCATTCGGGCACGCGGGGATGCTTGAGCCCGAGTTGCTGCATCGTCCTGGCTACCACGAACTCGACGATGTCCTCCACGGTCTTCGGGTTGCTGTAGAAGGCCGGCGCCGCGGGCAGAATGATCGCACCTGCTTCCGCCAGCGCAGTCAGGTTGCGGAGATGGATCAGATTCAGCGGAGTCTCACGCACAACCATGACCAGCTTCCGGCGCTCCTTGAGGCAGACGTCGGCGGCGCGGGTGGTGAGATCGTTCGACACGCCGGATGCGATCCGTCCGGCGGCGCCCATCGAGCAGGGGATGATCACCATTCCCTCGTAGCAGACCGAGCCGCTCGCAGGGGGAGCGGTGAGATCGTGCGGCGGGCATATCTCGACCTTCTCGTAGTACTTGCCGAGCAGCGCGCGCGTGTCGATGCAGTCCGTCGGGACATCGATGCCGAGCTCCGCCCGGATCACCGAAGACGCGTTCTCGGAGACGGTCAGGTAGATGCGGTCGTAGTGCTCGAGGATGCTCTCGAGGAAACGGACTCCGTAGATGCTTCCGCTCGCGCCCGTGATCGCGACTACCAGGCTTCTCTCCCTGCTCATGCTCTTCTCCTGCGGCAGACGCCTCTCGCCGTCGTGGGGTTGCACCCACGACGGACAGGTGTCATAGTCCCAGCTCGTCCCAGATCGAGTCGATCTTCGCGACCACATCCGGGCTCATGGTGATCTCGTCAGGCCACTCGCGGGAGTGTCCCTCGCCCGGGAGCTTCTTCGTGGCATCGAAGCCCATCTTGCTCCCGTAGCCCGGCCTGGTCGAGGCGTGATCGAGGATGTCGAGCGGTCCCTGGACGAACTCGACGTCTCGCTTCGGGTTCACGTTGTTCCCTACCCGCCAGAGCACCTCGCGCATGTCCTGAACGTCCACGTGCTCGTCGACGACGATGATCATCTTCGTGAACGCCATCTGGCCCATGCCCCAGAGCGCGTGCATGACCTTCCGCGCGTGGCCGGGGTAGCGCTTCCTTATGCTCACGACGCCGAGATTGTGGAAGACTCCCTCGATCGGAAGGTTAATGTCCACGATCTCCGGCAACTGCATGCGCAGAAGCGGCAGGAAGATGCGCTCCGTCGCCTTCGCCATGAAGCAGTCCTCCTTCGGCGGACGCCCCACGATCGTCGCGGGGTAGATCGCATCCTTCCGCCGGGTGATGCAGGTCACGTGGAACACGGGGAACTGATCCGCGAGGGAGTAGTACCCGGTGTGGTCGCCGAACGGTCCCTCCATCCGGCGCTCGTGCGGATCGACGTATCCCTCGATCACGATCTCGGAGTGCGCCGGGACCTCGATGTCGATCGTCTTGCACTTCACCATCTCGACGGCCGACTTGCGCAGGAACCCTGCGAAGATCATCTCATCGAAGTCCTCGGGAAGAGGCGCGGTCGCGGAGTAGGTGATCGCCGGATCGCCGCCGAGCGCCACTGCAACCTCCATCCGCCTCCCGAGACGCTCGAACTCGGCGTAGTGCCGCGCGCCGACCTTATGCGGGTGCCAGTGCATGCCGGTGGTCCTGCCGTCGTAGACATGCATGCGGTACATGCCGACGTTCCGCATCCTCGTGTGCGGATCCCTGGTGAAGACCATCGGCAGAGTGATGAACCTGCCGCCGTCGTCGGGCCAGCAGTGGAGGATCGGAAGCTCGTCGAGCGAGGCGTCGTCGGTCTTGACGACCTCCTGGCAGGGCGCGGACTTCACCGTCTTCGGCACATAGCCTGCCAGCTTGCCGTACTTCGGGAGCATCGCCAGCTTGCCGAAGAGGCTCTGCGGGGCCTCGATGCGCAGGAGGTCCTCGATCTCAGCGCCGATGTCGTCGATGGAGCCGACGCCGAGAGCCGTCGCCATGCGCTCCGTCGAGCCCATAGCGTTGATCAGGACCGGCATATCGAACCCGGTCGGATGCTCGAAGAGAAGCGCCGGGCCGCAGTCTCTCATGACGCGGTCGGCGACTTCCGGTATCTCGAGCACCGGGCTCAGTTCGTGCTTGATGCGCTTGAGCTGTCCGGCTCTCTCCAGGTGCGATGTGAAGTCGTGTAGATCCTTGAATGCCATGCTGCGGTGCCAGTCCTCGGATGATCAAGTCAGTCTAGCACCGCGCCCGGATCGGTGTCAAACGGTCAGGCTGCGGACCGCTGACCGCAGTCCGCAGCTCGTGATTCGTTCGGCCCATCCGGCGAGGCTAACCGAGCAATGCTCTCGCCCGGGCCTCGAAGTCCCTGATCTCCTCGGCGCTGTTGAGCAGGCCGATCTCCAGATGGTACTCGCGCGTCTCGCCCGGCTTCAGGAACTGGAGAGCGCCCCTCGCGCGCTCCTTGGCGCGTCCCTCGACGCGGCAGTTGGCCGGCTCCATGCCGACGACGTATGTGCCGGCGTCGTTCATCTTCCACTCGGTGAACTCGGGCAGTTCAGCCTTCGGGTAGCGGACGTAGACACCGAACCCCTGGCCGTCCCTGAAGCCTGGATTCACCAGGGCCGCGGAGACATCGCCGTTCCCGTCGGCGACCATGTCGAGGTAGTAGACCTTTTCCTTGAAGCCGACGGTCGGCGCGGGGAACTCGGCGTACTTCTCCTTGTCGATCTCGGCTTCCGCATCGCGCGGCTGGTATCCCTTGATCGGGCCGATGAGCCTGGATCCCTCATCGATCACCGGGAAGCCGATGTTGATGTGGTAGAGGATCATGTGCTCGGTATCCTGGTAGCCCATGTTCGTGACTCTGTCGTGTATCCAAATCTTCGATTCACCGAGTTTGGCGCTGATCTTCCGCTCCAATTCGATGTTCTCGCCGAACACGACCGTCTCGCGCATCTTGCCGCTGATCCACATGACGTAGTCGTCACCCTGCCACTCGCCGTCGGCGCAGACGTTGGTCGCGGGAGTATTGGAGATCCTGCCGTGCAGTCCAAGCGCCTTGCCCTGATCGACGTTCGGAGCGCCGGCATAGGTGAGTCCGCACGTGACTACCAACCCTCCGTAGAAGCTGCGAAGCCACCGCAGTTCCGGCTCCTCGAAGTACTGCGGCGCGACGTCGGAGGTCGATGACCGCCACGCCAGCGCCTGACCGCAGTATTCGGCGGTCGATATGTCGAGCCCGCGGTCGATGAGGACTGAGAAGTTCAGTCCCGTGCCGGTTCGGAAATCGGCGGTTCGGACGCCGCGCTCCACTCCGTCGGCGCGATCCTGGAGTCGGACTCCGCCGATCTGGCTGATGTCCCCCACTCGCTTGAGCAACTCATCCCTTGTGTATGTCTTCCCGAAAAGCCTGGGCATATCAGACGCCTCCTTATCCAAGACACTGCACAACCGAGAATCATGTTCGCCACGGGACGGATGAATCCTTCGACGGCTTGTCCGGCGCATGAGGTAGCTGCTGATCCGTAGGTAAAGGGACTGAGAAACCTATCGACGGTTTGCGGCAACGGGTATACAATGGTGGAGAGTAGGCGTAGACCTGCTGTCCTCCGGGTCCCCCACCTACCTCCGGCCGGCATGATGCCCGTCCGCCGGCGCCACTTGTCAGGATCAGCAGTTTTCAGCAACACAGAAGACTGGGATAACCCAGCGAACGCTTTGAAGGAAAGGGGAAAGAGGTGAAAGCGGTATCCGTCTATCTTGCACTGCTGTTGATGGTTGCGGCATTGTGCACCTCCGCAGTCGGAGCGTACCAGCACGAACTGGACTGAGGAGTTCAGTTCGTGGGATCCGCTCCAGCCGACTCCCGAGCCCTGGGTCGTGAACAACATGCACGTCATCTCGCCGATTGTCGGCCTGAGCGGCGCCGGCATTGAGCAGGATGCCGGCAAGGTTGCCAATGCCAATGCCGACCTTCGCGGCCCGGCCGGCGGCAATGAGTTCTACAGGGGATATGCCAAGTTCTGGGTCTATGACCCGGGCGACGTTGCCGGACAGACGACAGACGGTCGGGCCGGGGTCTTCTCGTCCGCCGGAGCCGACAGCTCTGCGACGGTGTTCACTGCAGGGATTCAGTCCGGTCGCAGCTACTGGGTCGCCCAGTGGGCTGCCGGCGTGGTGAGCCTGGACGGCGTGAGCGCTCCGTCCGGGACCGGGTACAGCTTTGTCGCCGGACCTGCGGCCCCGCGTCTCTGGAATTCGTGGAACTCCGTGACTATCAGTTGGGACTTCAGCTACTATTCAGGCGGAGGGTCCGGCCAGATCAAGTGGTATATCAACCAGAGTTCCGCTGCTCCCAACATGGTCCTGAACTTCGACAGCGCCTCGTCACGCTGGGCAAACGCCCATAATATCGCGGGCGTCTTCATCGGGTCGCTTGTGGCCCAGACGAATCCCACAACGTTCGACAGCATCGAGTTCCATGCGGACCCCGTACCCGAGCCATCGAGCCTGCTCGCGCTCGGAGGAGGCGTGATCGGTCTGCTCGGATTGGTTCGCAGAAGGAGATAGACCGAGTCTGCGGTTGCGGAATGCGAAACGCCCGACAGACGTGGTCCGTCGGGCGTCTTCATGTGTCCGGCCCTCCTTCGATACGCTTCGCTACTCAGGAGTAGCGGTTCCTATGTCCCCGGGGAACCCACCCCGCCAGCCCTGAGTGATGCGCAGCATCGTATCGAAGGGCGGCCTCGCTCCACCAAACCTCCGGCCAGACCCCACCGTCCTTCGATACGCTTCGCTACTCAGGACTGGCGGGTTCTTGTTTCGGGCGATGTACCTGGGGTACGCCACGCTACTCAGGACGAGGCGGGTTCCTGCTTCGAGCGGAGGTATCTGTCGATCGCATGGGCGGCCTTCTTGCCGGCGCCCATCGCGGTGATGACCGTCGCCGCGCCGGTGACCGCATCCCCGCCCGCGTAGACGCCGGGGATCGAGGTCGCCCCCGTCTCCTCGTCCACTACGATGCCGCCCCAGCGAGTCATCTGCAGGTCGGGCGCGCTGTTCCGCACCATGGGGTTCGGACTCTGTCCGACGGCGATGATGGCGGTGTCGATCTGGATGATGAACTCCGAGCCCTCGATCGGGACCGGACGCCGCCGGCCGGAGTCATCCGGCTCGCCGAGTTCCATGCGCACGCACTCGACGGCGTTCAGCCAGCCGTATGCATTGCCGATGAACCGCGTGGGATTCGTGAGCAGTTGGAACTTGACGCCTTCCTCTTCCGCGTTCTCGATCTCCTCGTTGCGGGCCGGCATCTCATCCCGGGAACGGCGGTAGATGATCGTGACCTCTTCTGCGCCCAGTCTGAGCGAGCACCGGGCTGCATCCATGGCTACGTTTCCTGCGCCGATCACGGCGACTCTTCTCCCAAGCCTGAGGGGCGTGATGTACTCCGGAAACTCCCGGGCGTGCATGAGGTTGATGCGCGTCAGGAACTCGTTCGCCGAGTACACGCCGTTCAGGTTCTCGCCCTGGATATTGAGGAACTGCGGCAGTCCTGCGCCCGTGCCGATGAACACGGCGCTGTACCCGTTGTCGAAGAGGTCCTGAAGCGTGAGCGTCTTGCCGATGACGACGTTCGTCTGGATATCGACACCGAGCGACTCGACGTATTCCACCTCTCGGCGCAGAATCGCCCTCGGCAATCGGAAATCGGGTATGCCGTAGGTGAGCACTCCGCCCGGCTCGTGGAGCGCTTCATAGAGCGTGACGTCGTAGCCGAGACACGCAAGCTCGCCCGCGGCCGTGAGACCCGCGGGACCCGCGCCGATGACCGCGACCTTCGCAAGGTGCTCGGCGGGCGGCGGCTCGAAGGTAACCTCGCAGAGGCCCATGAGATCCTTGTTGGCGGCCTCCCAGTCGGCGACGAACCGCTCGATCCGACCGATCGCCAAAGGCTCGCCCAGCTTCCCGAGCAGGCAGAGCTTCTCGCACTGCTCCTCCTGCGGGCATACCCGTCCGCAGATGGCGGGCAGGGCATTCATCCGCTTCAGGAGCGCGGCGGCCTCCGGGAACTTCTCCTCCGATACCAGCCGGACTATGCTCGGGATGTCGATTCCGACAGGGCAGCCGTTGACGCAGGGCTTGTTCTTGCACCTGAGGCATCTGCTCGCCTCACGAACGGCCTGCTCGGTATCATATCCCAACGCTACTTCGTCGAAGTTACGGGCGCGATCCCTGGGAGACTGACGACGCATCTCCTCGCGCGGCGCGATCTCTCTCGGCATCAGTGACAACAACCCCCCACGTGATGTTCGAAGGCGACGAGAGCCTGTTTCTCTTCGTCGAGATACATGCGCTTCCTCGCGACCAACTCGTCCCAATCTACCTCATGAGCATCGAAATCCGGACCGTCGACGCACGTGAACCTGGTCTTGCCCCCGACAGTGACTCTGCACGCGCCGCACATTCCGGTGCCGTCTACCATGATACTGTCGAGGCTGACGATCGTCTTCAGTCCGGCAGGCTTGGTGATCCCCGCGACGACCTTCATCATGGGGACCGGGCCGATGGTGTAGACCAGGCTGATGTCGCTCCTTGCGGCGATGATCTCCGTGAGCACATCGCTCACATAGCCCTTCCGCCCGTAGGAGCCGTCATCGGTCGTGATGTGGAGCTCGTCGCTCGCCGCGCGCATGTCGTCCTCGAGGATGACCAGTTCCCTGCACCGGGCGCCGATGATCGAGATGACCGTGTTCCCCGCCTTCTTGAGCGCTCGTGCGATGGGACGAAGCTCGGCGACTCCGATCCCGCCGCCGACGCAGACCACCGTACCGAAGTCTTCGATATGCGAGGGCGTTCCCAGCGGGCCGACGACGTCGCGGACCGCATCCCCGACGTTCAACCGCGCCAGTTCGTGGGTCGAGCGTCCCATATGCTGGAAGATGATGGTGATCGTTCCCCGCTCCCTGCTCCAGTCGGAGAGCGTGAGCGGGATGCGCTCGCTCTTGTCGTGGAGCCGCAGGATGACGAACTGCCCTGCCTGCGCCTTCGCGGCGATCAGCGGAGCATCGATCTCCAGGCGAGTGGTGACCTCGCTGATCTTCTCTTTGTCTACAACCTTGTACACGCGAAACTGCCCTCCGTATCGTGAGCGCCTACTCGATGTCCCCGTACTCCGCCAGCACCGCCGATGCGCGTTCGGCATCTTCGGCGGGCGCCAACACCACGCCCCAGCGCTCCTCGGCGGCAACCAATGCGCCGTCGAGCCAGGACGTGTGGAGCGGACGGACCACCGCCGTGATCCCTTCGTCCTCCAGCGCGCACTTCACGATGTTCGCCGACGTCTCATTCGGGGCATCGTAGACCGCGACGAACCCTTCCTGCGATTCCTGATTTCTATCGCTCACGTCTCACCTTCATCATCCGCGCGGTTGCCTCTGCGACGAGCGCTCCGGACGAGTCCCGCGCCTCCGCGGCACAATCGATGATCCGGCCCCGCTCTCCGGTGATCCGGCCGACGAACGTCAACTCGCGGCCTGTGAACGCCGGGCGCTTGAGGCGAACGGTCAACTCGGCGGTGACGGCCTCATGCCCCAGGACATGGACCAACCGCGCCATCACCTCGTCCAGGACCGTGCTGACGATCCCGCCGTGCGTGACGCCGACGTATCCCTGATGCTCCGGACGGGGCGTGAACCGGGTGACGTATGTGTCACCATCGAACTCGAATTTCAACTTCAGGCCGATCGGGTTCCTCGGTCCGCAGACGAAGCACATCTGATCGTCGGCAAGCTCCATCACGCACCTCCGGCGAGCACCGACTGCCCGTGAGGGCATATCGGCAGGAGCGCGCAGGCATCGCACGCGGGATTCTGAGCCTTGCAGACTCTCCGGCCGTGTGTCACCAGGTTCACGTGGAAAGAGTAGACCAGGTCGTCCGGAACCATCGCCTGCAGGAGATGGTGCGCGGACTCCGCCGACTCATTCCGGCCGATCAGTCCGAGACGCTGCGACAGGCGGTGAACGTGCGTATCGACCGGAAGCACCGGCCTCTTCAGCGAGAACATCAGCACGCACGACGCGGTCTTGATCCCGACGCCGTCGAACTGCATGAGGTACTCGCGCGCCTCGGCATCCGGCATGTCGGCGAGGAAGTCGAGGCTGAGGTCGCCGGTGCGCTCCAGGATGTCGTTGAGCGCCTGCTTGATGCGCGGAGCCTTGGTCTTCGCCAGCCCGCCCGGGCGGATGGCGTCCTCGATGTCGGCCACGGGAGCGACCCTCACGGCCTCCCAATCGCCGAATCGCTCGCGGAGATTGGCGTAGGCGCGAGTGTAGTTGACCGCGGACGTGTTCTGGGAGAGTATGGTCAGTATGAACTCATCGAGCGGCCCGTACCTAGGCTTGGTATCAGGCCGCCCGTACTCTCTCTCGAGCAAGGCGCAGATCTCGGTTACGCGACCCATCGCAGCGTGGACTCCAGTTTGTGGATTATATCACACGGATGGGCCGACTGCAACCGAGCAAGGAGGCCGTCCACGGGGTGTCTTCCACGCCCGCAGGAGGGACTTTGCGATCCCTTAGGATCGCTAATCCCGACGTCGGAGTTAGCGGACACAAACCGTCCGCAAAACTCCTCCTACCTTATGTTCGGGGTTACCGATCTCCGCCCGGAAGACCCCTCCTGCGTCACGTGCGGCGCCGATCACCGGGCCTTCCACGCCTCGTCGAGCATCGCAAGGTAATTGCGCACGGGGACGAAGGGCGCGATGCTGTTCCCCGATCCGAGCGCGTATCCCCCGCCCCGGCCGCACTCCGCGAGCAGCATCCGGGTGTACTCGCGGACCTCCGACTCGCTGCTCCGGCAGAGACGATCGACGTCGAAGCCCCCGAGAATCGCAATTCGATCGCCGTAGAGCTTCTTCGCCTCGGTAACGGGCAGGATCGAATCCTCGTAGGAATGCTTGGCGTCGATCCGCACGTCCTCGATGATGTCCTCCATGATCTCGCGGAGTTGCCCGCAGGAATGGAGCAGGACCGCCTTCTCCGCCTCGTGCCCGATCTCGGAAAGCCGCTTGTGCCACGGGAGGACGTACCTGCGCAGGTCATCGACACCGATGAGCGTCTGCGTCTTGAACCCGAGATCGTCGCTGATCACGATCCCGCCGACCTCCGGGATCGAGGCCATCGCACGGTACATCGCCTCGTAGAGCACGCCGAGCCGGTCGAAGAGCGCCTGCACGAGGTCCGGATCGTCCGCCAGCATGTAGCAGAGCTGCTCGTAGCCGACGAGCTTCTCGGCGGACTCGAATATGCCGCCGGTCTGGCCGATCATCTTCATGCCGTCCGGGAGCACGGGGAGCGTGGCCTCGAACTCCCAAAGGCTGACCGAGTCCGGCGAAGGCCACGGATAGGCATCGAAGGTCTCCCGGTCCTTGATCGGATAGCCGGTCCGCCGGTCGATCAGGCTCCCGCCCGGCAGATCGATCCGGACCCATGTGGGGACGTAGTCGTATCCGGCGCGGTAGTAGAACTCCACCACGGTCGGGCGGTCGGTGATCTTCTTCCCGAGGCACGGCTCCATGACCTCCGCGTTCACGAACAGCTCGTAGAAGGGAACGTAGTCGGGCTCTCCGTCGCGGAGGAGGACCTTGCGGAGTTGCTCGAAGTCGGGTCTCGGTCGGATGCAGGTATCGGTGAGAGACTGAAGCATTGTACGGCTCCTATGGGTTCGACGATCTCCCGGGAATCCCGGGTGAATATGCTGCGGCGTAGCTTCCATCCCGGCTCTCGGAAGACAAATTCACCGGCGAATTTGTCTTCATTACACTGGAATGGTGACATGTTTACCGGTGAATTTGTCTTCATTACACTGGAATGGTCGCGTGTTTGCCGGTAAATTTGTCTCCATAGCCCGGCAACGGTGTCTTGTTTGCGGGCAGACTAGTCATCCGCGGGCGGTCGGAGCAAGACGCAGGCGCGGCCCCGGCGTCCCGGCGGATGCGCTTCCGACCATTGCCCTCCCTGGGCGCTAGCCCGCAGGTGAGTCTCCCAGCATCTCAGGCAATTGTGCTACGGTGTCATTCTCCCCTCCTGAGAAACCCTCTCCGTCAGCCCTCGGCCAGACCCGGCCGTCCTTCGATACGCTTCGCAGGACTAGCGGGTTCTATGTCCCGGGCAAATCCACACCGCTAGCCCTGAGTAGTGGGTTACGGATTACTGTGTCTCGGAAACCCACCCCCGCCAGCCCTGAGTAGTCCTGAACTCCGAGCTAACGCAGTGCGAGGAGTTCAGGACGTATCGAAGGGCGGCCTTGCTTCACCATACCTTGGGCTAGACCCGGCCGTCCTTCGATACGCTTCGCCACTCAGGACTGGCGGATTCTATGTCCCGGGGAACAATCACCCCCAGCCCTGAATAATCCTGAGTTCCGAGATCACTGAGTAGCGGTTCCTATCCCCCGGGGAACCCACCCCCGTCAGCCCTGAGTAGTCCTGAACTCCGAGCTAACGCAGTGCGAGGAGTTCGGGACGTATCGAAGGGCGGACTTGCTCCACCATACCATTGGCTAGCCGCGGCCGTCCTTCGATACGCTTCGCTACTCAGGACTGGCGGATTCTATGTCCCGGGGAACAATCACCCCCAGCCCTGACGGGACTAGCGGGATTCCACGCGAATCCGGGGATCGGAATCCCCTCGCAGGCCGGAGTTCAACATGCGAAATACCCTCTCAGAAATCGTAGAACCTGCTCAGCCGCCTGAGCGCGTCGATCTTCTCGCGGTCGCCGATCCTCGCGGACTCGACGGCCTTCTTCACGACGGAGATCGAGCGGTCGTAGTTGGGCTTGTCCACCGGGTACGGGAAGCCGTCCTTCCCGCCGTGGGCGAAGCTGAACTTCGCCGGGTCGCGCGTGCACGCCGGAACGCCGTAGACCAGGTCGGCGATCATCGCAAGCGCCCGGACTGACTTCGGCCCCACGCCCTCGATCTCCAGGAGCGACCGGAAGTCCTCCGGCTTGCGCTCGTAGGCTTTCAGCAGTATCCGGCTGATCGACTTCGGGTTCAGGTCGGAGATCAACAGCTTGTGGCGCTTCGGCATGTCGAGCGCCTGCATCCGCTCGATCTCCCTGCCGAGCTTCTCCGGAGTCTCGGACGCCAGAAGCGCGGTCGTCCGCCGCGACTGATCCGCCTCGCCTGCAACCATGTTCAGCATCAGTTGGCCCCGGGAGTCGGAGCACACGGCCGCATGAGGCTCATTCACGAAGTCGCCCATCTCGGTCGAGAGCCAGTGATACCTGCGAGCCCACCGGTTGCCCTCGTTCATCCCCTGCTGGATCACTGCCCACTTGCCGTCCCTGTCGAACAGGAAGACGTGGTGGTAGAGCTGATACCCGTCCTGCACCGCGGTGTTGTCCACCTTCGCGCTCATCCTGCTGGCATAGACGAGCTTGTCCGGCTCGACGGCTATGGAGTGCCTGTCGGCGTGAGAGCGAATCTCGTCGGGCGTCTTGCGGGAGACCTTCCCCTTCCCGCCGGCCACAAAGAGGCCGAGGTCCTTCTCGAGGCCCTTCACCCCCTCCTTGATCGCGCCGCAGACCGTCGTGGTCACTCCCGAGCTGTGCCAGTCGAATCCGAGCACGCATCCCAGCGCCTGGAACCAGTACGGGTCCGAGAGCTTGCGCAGCACCTCCTCCGTGCCGAACTCCATCACCATGAGGGAGACGATCTCGCGGGAGAGCTTGGTCATCCGCGTGAAGAGCCAAGCCGGTGCAGCGCCGCCGTGAAGGGGTAGATTAGCAGTACCGGTTCTCATCTGTGCATCCGCAATGGCGGGCCTCGCACCCGCACAGTCTTGTTCGGCGCGCGCCGACTCCACTCCTGCGGGAGTCCGATCGAGCGAGGGATACCGGGGCCCGAGGTCTAACTTACCGTTAGTCTTATATCGAGAGGTGCAACCGAACCACGTGAAACGCTATACCGTACTCATCGCATCGATCTTCATCCAGGTATCGCTCGGCGGACTCTTCGCATGGAGCGTCTTCGTCCCACCGCTGATCTCCGACTACAGCTTCACCGCCGCTCAGGCGCAGGCAATCTTCGGCATCACTATCGCGGCGTTTGCGCTGTCGATGCAGTTCGCGGGCCGCATGCAGGTCCGCTTCGGCCCGCGGCCGATCGCGCTGATCGGCGGACTGCTCTTCGGGACCGGCTACATCATCGCCTCGTATTCTCAAGGCTCGTGGTCGCTGATCGTGCTCGGCATCGGCATCATCAGCGGCATCGGTATCGGTTTCGGCTACGTGCCGCCGCTCGCCACCTGCGTCAAGTGGTTTCCCAAGACGAAGGGACTGATCACCGGGATCACCGTTGCGGGCTTCGGGGCGGGCGCGATCGTCCTGTCGCAGGCGGTCACTGCGCTTTTCGGCCAGGGGATGGACGTCCTGCAAGTCTTCCGCATCGTCGGGACCACCTACGGGGCCGTCGTGACGCTCTCGGCGCTGCTCCTATCCGTGCCGGTGCCGTGCCTGGAGGACGGGCGGAGCACGGAGATGGCGTTCATCGATCTGCTGACTCATCCGCCGTTCTGGCGACTCGCCATCGGAATGTTCTGCGGCACGTTCGCGGGGCTGCTCGTCGTCGGCAATATCAAGACCATCGCCCTCTCGGCGGGTATCCCGGCCTCCGTCGCAACGCTCTCGATCGGCACGTTCGCCGTCGGGAATGCGGTCGGCCGCGTCACGTGGGGGCACCTCTCGGACAGGATCGACGGCGTGGTGGTTCCGCTCTCGCTGCTGGTTCTGTGCGCCACGGTCCTGTTCCTGATGCCGGCGTCGGCGCTGGGGAGCGTCTTCGCGCTGGCGGCGCTTGCGGTGGGATTCGGGTTCGGCGCGAACTTCGTGATCTACGCGGCGCAGGTCGCGGCGACGTTCGGCGTGGAGGCGGTCGGCACGATCTACCCGATGGTCTTCATCGTCTACGGGCTCTCAGGGATCACGGGCCCGGTCGCGGGAGGTTGGCTCTACGACCGGACCGGGAACTACACCACTTCGATCACGGTAGCGGCGTGCGTGGCGGCATTGGGCATGTTCGGGACGGCGCTGCTCACCCCGAGGCGGAAGGCGTAGGGAAGTGTGGGAGCCCGTACTCCCACACCCCCATGCATCCTTACAGCCTTAGCAGGACTCCTCCGCCGGCCGGGAGCTTGATCGAGGCCCCGATCTCGGCCTTGGTGAGCATATCCACCGTACCCTTCGCCGTCCAGGGGATGACTGCCTCGCGCTTCGTGTCCTTGTTCACGATGACCGCGTACTTCGCGCCCCCGGGACCGATGAGTCCCTTCACGAGGCACTGATCCGGTACGCTCGGCAGGGCGAACTCGGCCGGCTTGAGCCTGAGAAGGGTCGGCGCGAGCTTGTGGATCTGCGCGTTGATGCGGCCGACCTCCGCCAGGCGCCCGTCCATCGGCTTCAGGTCCATATCGACCATCCCCTGGAGCCATTCACCCTGGAAGCCGGTGGTGGACTGGTAGATGAAGTAGACGATCCCCTTCGCTCCATGAGCGAGCGCCAGCCAGACCTGCGCCCGTATCTCCTCGGCCGTCGGGATCTTCCACGCGTTGTTCGGCTTCCCGAACGCCTGGAGGATGACCCACAGCGGCCTGTCGCCTTGGTTTCGCTGCCCGCGCTCAAGCTCGCGGATGTAGTGCGTCCAGTCGCCCGACCAGTTCGGATGGAGCGGATAGATGTCGATCATCAACACCTGGTAGTCGACGGTCTCGAGCAGTTCCTCGTACGCGCCCAGGAGACACGAGAAGCCGGGATGTTTCGGATCGAGCGCCTCGAGCGCCCGTCTCGCGAGCGCGATCCGCCGCGCGACCTCAGGGCTGTTGTTCGGCTCGTCGATCATATAGTAGCCGATCAACGCGGGATGGGTCTTCACTTCCTTGATGGCTTCCTCAGCCACCTCGAACACATTCTCACCCCTCCTAATCCCCCCCTTGGGAAGGGGGGGATTAGGAGGGGTGCTGGTGATAAAGTGGTTGATCTCATCGAGCTGCAGGATCACCTTGACGCCGTTCTTCTCCGCGGTATCGAGGAGAAGCTTTCGGTGATCGTGCGGCGTCCAGATGCCGAACACCATGTTGAAGCCGTGATCGGCCAAGTCCTTGATGGTGTACTCGTAGTACTCCCTGGCCTTGACCGGATCATCGACGTGACGGTTGATGTAGGTCGCGTCGTCCTCCCAGAAGAACCAGGTGCTCGTCGGGAAGAAATCGTTGAACATCGGGGGCGCCTCTTTCCACTTCCAGCGCCGATCGACACGGATATCCGTCGATAGCGGGGCGCGATCGCCCGCCCGCATGGTGATCGTGTACTCTCCGTCGGCGACGCTCTTGCCGTTCCAGTCGACTGTGTACTCGCCCTCGGCGAGCCTCTTGCCGTCGACGAGCCTGACTGCGGTCTTCCCGGACTTGTCCGCTACTTCGATGGTCACGGTCGAGTCGGACTCGAGGCCGTAGGTGATCGTGCAGGCGTCAAGCAGGCCGTCGTCGTTCGGAGTGATGATCGGAGCCGAGACCGACAGGTGATCGACGTTCGTGCGATACGTGCGGAAGTTGTCGATCGTGCAGGGAGGCGCGTCGTTCCACGGATCGTCCCATCCGAGGCGTTTGGCGGTCTTCGCCAGGCCGCCCCGGTAGTCGTTCCTGTCCACGACCTTGCCGTCTATCTCCAGGGCCATCCCTTTCCAGCCATAGATGAGGGCGACGTGATGCCACACGTCCGGCTGCCAGTCGAATCCCCTAGCGGCACACCAGTGATGCGTCGAACCGTCGAAGATCGCCCACTCGAAGTCGGCCGGCTCATCCCGCCAGTGGACGTTGATCGCGCCGGGATGCGATGGGCTCGCGCCGATGTCGGAGAGCACGCACCAG
Organism: uncultured bacterium; assembly: GCA_964466715.1. Classification (GTDB taxonomy): domain Bacteria; phylum Armatimonadota; class UBA5829; order DTJY01; family DTJY01; genus CAYXOC01. The sequence goes on along the minus strand of CAYXOC010000053.1, from coordinate 2,750 downwards.
ATCGGACGCTCGGCTGAGAGGGGCTTGTTCAGCTTGATGTCGAACTCGATCCGCCCGGCGGAGGCGGCAAACATCTCGGCGTGATATTCGATCGCGTCTCCGGGGGCGTCGAGCACGGCGGCCTTGCCGTCCTTTCCTGCGTCAAAGGTGACTCCGGCGGCCTTTCCGAACGTCCGGCCGTCGAGCTTGTCCTCGAAAAGCAAAGTGTCGGCCGCGAATGCGGGGATCGAGAGCAGACAGATCATGATGAGCGCGCGTCTGAGCAGCATGTCAGCCTCCGTGGTTGCGGGTCGATTGTCGAGTGCGATTGCGATTGCGAGTACGAGTACGATTACGAGTATGAGTACGAGTGTGAGTAGGGGGAGCCTACTCCGACATGTTATCCTTCACGATATGCCCCGCCTTCTTGTCGTAGACGACGGCCTTGCCGACGTGATGGCGGAATATGTTGTCCTTCACGATCCAGGTCTTGCAGCCACGATCGAGCACCAGGCCGTCGGAGTGCCGCTGGGAGTTTGAGTCCCAACTGAAGATCTGGTTCTGACAGAAAGTGGTATCGATCGCGTCGTAGGCGATCACGGCAGGGAACTTGCCCTTGTTGAACTCGGAGTTGGTGTGGATCGTGTTGCCGGTGATGATGTTGAGCAGCGAGGCGTCCCCGGCCTTCGGATCGCCGATGACGATGCCGCTCTCACGGCTCTGCTCGAACCGGTTGTTCTCGATGCGGTTGAAGTTCGCTCCGGGCCCGAGGCGCAGGGCGACGACGTTGCCCCAGTGGTAGTTCAGCGTGTAGCTCCCCGCCGAGGAATGATCGAGCACGCAGCCGCTCCGGGGGTTCCTCCCACCGCCTGCGCCGAACTGGTTGCCGGTGATGTAGAAGTCGTTGTTCGCGCGGCTGTAGAGCTGATCGCCCATGTTGTTCGTGAACCAGCAGTTGCTCACCGTGTTCGAGGAGAAGGGCGTCTTCGGATCGCCTTCGAACCGCACCCCGCTCTCGGGGAAGCCCTCGAAATGGCAGTAGTCGATCACGTTGATGCCCGACCACTCGCCTTTGCGGAAGACGACACCCGAGCCGGTCTTCGCCTTCGGGTCGCCGACGATGCGCAGGTTGCGCACCCAGCACGACCAGCACGAGCCCTCGAAGACGATCGCATCCCCGTCGCCCTGCTTCTCGATTCGGGTGTTCCATCCGCTCCCGATCAGGCAGACCTGGCTCTTCTGCTTGATCAGGATCGTGTCCCTGATCTTGTACGTTCCCGGCAGGAGGTTGATCGTTCCTCCCTCGTTCGGGAGCTTCGAGACGGCCGCGAGCAGGCCTTCCGCATCGGAGACCTGGAAGTGCGCCGACTTCGGGGATTCGTCCGCAGCGAAGCATGCGGTCATAAGCGAGAGACAGAGCAGTGTCAGAATCATCTGAGACATGAGCAGCCTCCTCCGAATACCGTGGGGGCCGGCCTTCCCCTGCCGGTCCATGTAGGAGCGGCTTCCTAGCCGCGATGAACCGGCGCATTGTAGGAGCGGCTTCCTAGCCGCGATCGCAGCTGGAAGCTGCTCCTACATGGTCTGATCGCAGCTGGAAGCTGCTCCTACACGGTGCCATCGCAGCTGGAAGCTGCTCCTACAACAATGGGAAACCGCTGACGGCCTTCCTACGAACCGAGCAGTCCGATCGCGCATGCGCCGGCGACTATCCCGGCTATCCCGTACGGACCGATGTGCTCCTTGAGCACGAACCGCCCGATCAGCGCCACGACGATCAGGGTCCCTCCGCTGGTCACGGGGAAGACGATGTACCCCGGAAGCATCACAGTCGCCGCCATCTGGGTCGACAGGCCGGCGGCGGTGCCGATCCCTCCCATCGCGCCGATAGCCACACTCCACGGCTGGATGGCTTTCCCGGCTCTGTACACGCAGACCGCTCCGATCACGCCGCCGACGGCATAGACGCAGAAGAGCACGGCCGGGATATACGCGCCGAGGTTCAGCTTGCCCACCGCCCCGGTGACCACCATGAGGCTGCCGTTCAGCAGAAACGCCGCGGTCATCAGACGTCGGTAGGTCATTCGCCCGACCTCCCCGCATCAATCCCGAGGAGGATGATGGCAATGAGCGTCAGGGCGAACCCGGCATAGTGCCTGGCCGAAGGGATCTCGCGCCAGAGCGCCACTGATGCGATGACCGGGATCACGAGCGACAGGTTGAGGATGGTCCAGGAGGTTGATATCCTCCCCAGTGCCGCCGCGCGCCTGAAGACCAGAACGCTGACGAAGACGATCGCTCCGTCCACCACCCCGAGTATGATCGCGGCGCCGGGCGCGGACGTGATTCCCTTTGCCAACCCCCAGATGAGGACGATGACCCCCGCGAACAGAAAGAGGAAGAAGTTGACCTGCGACTGGTCGCACTTCTTGACGTCGGAGATCTTGTACGAGAGCCCCAGGACGGCATAGGCCGTCACGGCGATGATGCAGTAGACGTATCCCAAGAACAATCCCTGATGTGTATTCGAGCGCCCGATGGGTATGCCGGCGGGCGCTCATGAGTCCATCAGAGTATACACCGGAGCGTGCGGCAAGTCCTCTGTTCGAAGCATCCGGAATATGTAGGAGCGGCTTCCAGCCGCGATGAATCGACGCATTGTAGGAGCGGCTTCCCAGCCGCGGTCGCAGCTGGAAGCTGCTCCTACATGGCTTGATCGCAGCTGGAAGCTGCTCCTACATAGTCTGATCGCAGCTGGAAGCTGCTCCTAC
>CAYXOC010000052.1:0-32807 GCA_964466715.1 uncultured bacterium | reverse complement strand
GCAGGAATGACCTGAGCGCTGATCTATTGTTGACACAGTCTCCCGAACCGGACTATAATACCTGGACACACTTGCGCGAAAAGTGCTCTCGGGAGTTGCGACGACTGTATGCAGAAAGCGCATGACATCCTGGAGGCCGGCTCGATGAAGAGTCTCGCCGAACCGATCCTCACCTGGAAGGTGCATCTGCTCCGGGAACAGCCCTCAAAGCTGCTCCTGGTGATACCCGCCGCAGCCCTGAGCTTGGTAGCATCGTGCGTCTTGTTCCAGACCTTCACTCTCGGCCTCATCGTCCTCTTCTTGATCATGGCCTCGCTTGCTGAGTATCTCTTCCCGATCCGTTACCAGCTCGATGAGCGAGGCGCATCCGCGAGGACGCTTACCTCTCTCACGCGCATCGAGTGGAGGCGGGTAAAGAAGTACTACCTGGACGATCACGGGATCAAACTGAGCCCGCTGTCCAGGCAGACTCGCCTGGAGGCGTATCGCGGTGTGTACCTCCGGTTCGGCGACCGCAGGGACGAGATCATCCGGGCGGTGAAGGAGATCAGAGATGCTGTTCAGGCGCGCGGCACAGACTGATCCGGAAGAGTACGATGAGGACCAGCTCACTCCCGAGGAGCGGGACAAGCTGGTAGACGAGCTTGCGCAGAAGATCGTGGACCGGCGGATGGAAACGCCCGCGATCATGTTCCTTGAGATGCACAAACCGGTGACGTTCCTTGCAAGCCAGTCGATACTGGTCGCGAGCCCCTTCCTCGTGCCGCTTTTCGGCGCGGAAGGGGTGCAGAGGTACGCCAAGCTGTTCAGTTCGGTGGACAACGTGGAGCTTCTGATCGAGCGGATCGAAGAATTCGCCGATAGACGTAGAGACGAACAGAAACACGACGAGCATAAATAGCGTACTGGAGTAGTAGGGTGTTGGAGTGATAGGATGTCGGTCGCTCCGATACTCCTGCTCCCGCGGGGGCATTTGTGGAGCACGCTAACTGGCCCACGGCGATCATGCTGGCAGTCTTCTGCCTCGTGATCCTGTACAAGATATTCTCGGCGCGTCGAGGCAGGGACCTGTATATTCGCAGGATACCGGGCCTCAACGCCATCGACGAGGCCGTGGGCCGCGCCACGGAGATGGGCCGCCCGGTGATGTTTACCCCGGGCTACGCCACGCTGAGTCTGTCCACGCTTCAGGCTCTCTCGGTCCTGCGGCACGTGATGCAGATCGCGGCCAAGTATCGGACCAGAGTGGTGATTCCAACCGCGGATTCGGTCGTCTTTACCATCGCTGAGGAGATCAGCAAGGACGCCTGCAGCGCCGCGGGCAGGCCGGAGCATCATCAGCCGGACGACATACGGTTCCTGTCCGACGATCAGTTCGCCTTCGCGGCGGGATGCGTGGGCATCCTCAACCGCGAGCAGATCGCATCGAGCTTCATGTTCGGCTCGTTCCAGGCCGAGGCGCTGATCCTTTCGGAGACCGGCTACAACGTGGGCGCGATGCAGGTCGCGGGGACCCCGGGGGTCATGCAGGTTCCGTTCTTCATCGCCACGTGCGACTATACGATATTCGGCGACGAGTTCTATGCCGCCAGCGCGTACCTGAGCAAGGAGCCTACTCTCCTCGGAAGCCTGGTCGGCCAGGACTACGCGAAGTCCATACTGATGGCGCTCATCGTTCTCGGAATACTGATTGCTTCGGTGCTGGGCCGAGATCACCAGTGGCTGAAGCTGTTGAGCATGTAAGGCAAGACTGGAGTAAGTAGCGGAGTAGTGGAGTGATGGAGTGTCGGAGTGCGGGTTTCCCGATATCTCGACATTCCATCACTCCCGCTCCTCAAGCACCATGGATCATGCAAACCTACCGATAGCCATTCTGGAAGGCGTGCTGGTCTTCCTGATACTGTTCAAGATCTACTCCGCCCGGCGTGGCAGGGATCTGTACATCCGGCGCATCCCTGGGCTGAATGCCATCGAGGAGGCCGTCGGTCGCGCGACCGAGATGGGCCGCCCGATGATGTTCTCGCCCGGCATCAATGCCCTGAACATGCCGACTCTGCAGGCGCTCTCGATCCTGCGGCATGTGACAAGCGTCGCCGCCCGGTACCGCACCCGGGTTATCGTGCCGACCTGCGACTCGGTCGTGTATACCGTCGCGGAGGAGATCAGCAAGGACGCCTACAACTCGGAGGGCCGGCCGGAGCAGTTCAACGCCGACGACATCAGGTATCTGTCCGACGACCAGTTTGCGTACGCGTCCGGGTGCGTCGGCATCCTGACTCGTGAGAAGATCGCATCGAGCTTCATGTTCGGCGCGTTCTTCGCGGAAGCGCTCATCCTGGCCGAGACAGGCCACAACATGGGCGCCATGCAGGTGGCAGGCACGCCGAGCATCACTCAGATACCGTTCTTCATCACATCGTGCGATTACACGATCATCGGCGACGAGTTCTATGCCGCCAGCGCGTACCTGAGCCGCGAGCCGACGCTTCTCGGAAGCCTCGTCGGCCAGGACTACGCCAAAGGAGTCCTGATCGTCGTCATCGTAGCGGGCATAATCGCAGCGTCGGTCCTGGGTGTGGACCATCAACTGCTGAGCCTGCTATCCACGTTCGGACAGTAAACGGCCCTGCACCTCGCGGGCGGAAGATATCATACCTAAGGGGCATTTTCGGAGGACTAGTTGTTCACACACTGGATAGTTAAGCCTGGCGCACCCCAGTACATATGGGCGCTCGCCGTTCTTGGCGATTTCCTCATAATGGGCGGGGCGCTGTTCTTCCTGCTCAGGATGGTTCCGAGCAGGTTCAGGAAGACCCTGGTTGCCGCCGTCACGTTCCTGGCGGGACTGATATACTCCGTCGAGTTCTTCGTGCCGCCGGATCCGGCCACCGGCGAGAACTTCCTGACCAGCTTCGCGCAGAAGACGGTGACGGACGTCGTGCTGGTCCTGTCTACCTTCGCGCTCGGGCTGGGAATCTACAGCCTCCTTCGCTTCCACGGGAGGAACCTCGCTCGCAGGCGGGCAGGATGGCACAACAGCCTGGCGCTCTACTTCGCATTCTTCGCGATGCTGCTTAGCGGCTTCTGGACGATGATGGGCAAGTCGCCGGCTGCGTCGAACACCTACGACATGCTGTTCCGCGGCCTGGTAGCCGCTCCGGGCGCGACGATGTTCTCGATCATCGCGTTTTACATCGTCTCGGCGGCGTACCGAGCCTTCCGCATCCGATCCGGGGAGGCGACCCTGATGCTGGCGGCGGCGTTCGTCGTCATGCTCGGCAGCGTCCCGATAGGGGAATACCTGACCAGCGGTCTTCCTACTACGGGCTTCCTGTCCAACTTCCGGATGGAGAACGTCAACCTGTGGATTCTGAAGGAGCCGAACATGGCTGCCTGGAGAGGCATCTCGTTCGGCGTTGAGATCGGCGCACTTGCGATGGCTCTGCGTACCTGGCTGAGTCTGGAGCGAGGCAGCTTCTTCGAGAGAGAGTTGTAACGTGGAGACAGAGAACCGAAGTAGAGAACTCACCACGACCGACAGGATACTCAGGGCTTTCGAGCGCCTGCAGCACATAGACCGCCGGGTCATGTACGCTCTCCTGGCCGTGGTCGTGGCCGTGCCGTTGATATGGAACTTCAAGCAGCCGGTGGTAGTCACATGGCCCGTCCAGGGCGCGTACGACACCATCGAGAAGATGCCCGCCGACAAGCTGGCCATCATCGATATCGTGTGGGATTCCGGCACCGTCGCCGAAAGTCGGCCGCAGACCGAGGCGCTCATCCGCCACCTGATGCTGAGGAACAAGAAGTTCGCCATCGTAGCTTTCATGCCGCAGGGGAACAAGCTCGCCTACGATTCGGCTAAGAGGATCGGCAGCGAGCTCGGCAAGGAGTACGGCAAGGACTGGATCCACTGGGGATACCGGCCCGGCGGTGCGATGATCCAGTTCATGATGGGCCTCGGGCGGGACATTCCCGGCACGGTCAAATCCGACATCGAAGGCAAGCCGGTGACATCGTACCCGATCATGAAGGGCATCAAGAGCATCAAGAACGGCGACGTCGGAGTGATCGCGGAGGTGACCCCGTCCGGCACGCTGGACTACTGGATCGCCTACGTCTATGGCTCCTACCGCACTCCGCTGATCTACTGCCCGACGGCGGTCATGGCTCCCGAGGGCTACAATCCGCTCGACGCGGGCCAGATCAAGGGCATGCTCACCGGGATGAAAGGTGCGGCGGAGTACGAGTCGCTGCTTGGTCGCCAGGACTTCGCCACCCGCGCGGCGGGCGCGCTCTCGACGTCTCACCTTCTGATTATCGTGCTGATCATTGCCGGCAACATCGGGTACATCAGCTCCCGACGACGGCGAAGCGAGAGTTGATACGACATGAATACACTCACATCATGGCTTTCGAATAGCAGCATAACCCAGAGCATCGCACTCTGGCTGGCAGTGGGGGCAACCCTGGGGATCTACTCGATCCTCTACAAGGAGAACCCCATCTACCGCCTGGTGGAGCACATGTACATCGGCGCGGCGGCAGGATACTATGCCTACATCGGCTGGGCTCAGACGCTCAAGCCGTTGTGGTGGGACCGGATCACCGACGGCCAGTGGGTGTGGATCTTCGCGCTCATCGGCGGCTCGATGTTCTACTTCATCTACAGCCAGAAACATGTGTGGATCAGCCGCATCATCTTCGGAGGACTCCTCGGCCTCGTTGCCGGCGCCGCGTTCAAGGGCTTCGCCGGTCTGAACGTAGACCGCATCGAGGCGTCGTTCAAGCCGCTCTGGGGCGTGCCCGCTCCGAACATCATCAACAACATATTCGCGATGGTCATCCTGCTGACCGTCATGATCTACTTCTTCTTCTCGTTCGAGCACAAGACGAAGCTGCACCGCGCCCCGGCCAACCTGGGCCGGTGGTTCCTCATGTTCGCGTTCGGCGCAATGTTCGGCTCGACGGTCATGGCGCGAATGTCGCTCCTGATCGGCCGCGTGCATTTCCTCCTTGCCGATTGGCTCCCCATCGCAAAGTAAGCCATCGATCCTGCCCGCTCGGCGCGCCGGGCGGGCAGGATCGCCGTATCCCGCAGACCTCTCCCATCACCTGCCCGCCGCTTGCACACCATCCAGGCATCGACAGTTTGCCGCATCCCGCGCTCGGGTATGAGAGTCGCGAGCCCGGAACGATCTCGGGCTCACAGGCAAGGCTCGACTAGAAGCCCGCATGTCCACAGCGCGAGAAGGAGAAGGCGAGGATGAGTGTACGGTGGATGCAGACTGCCCTGGCGGCGCTCGGTTTGCTCATTGCCCTGACATGCGCTGCATCCGCCCAACCTGATCGCTACCGGATGGTCGGCATGCCGTGTCGGCTCTGCCACATGCACCCCGCCGGAGGACCGGACCTGACCCCGATCGGTCAGCACTACCTGTACCGTCATCCCGCGAGCAGAGGTCACTTGTTGGTGGGTGCTCCCGGTATCGGCCGTCACCCGGGCGAGAACGCCGTCCGCGAGGAATGGGCCGCTGACGGCGGTGCCGCGGGATTGCTTGTAGTCGGCTTCGGCATCATCTCCTTCTGCCTGCTCGCATATCGCAAGAGCCGGTTGGACTGACAGCGCTCACGCCCACATCCACCAAGCCTTCGCTCCTGTATGTGCCCGGGCAGCAAGCCTGCTCGTCGCGGCAGGCAAGTTTGGCGATGTGTGCCGACATGGTAAATAACTCGTGATTCTCAAACGGCAATATCCACAGGGGTCGGTCGCCGCTCGTCAGGGTCGGCACATACCGGCGCCTTCCAAGGAGGAGATACCAGATGTCAACACAGCAGATACCGAGAGACCAGTGGGCGGACTACCTCAGTTCATTCGGGGCCGCCAACCAGACTCGGCCGGTCAGTATCGATCTCGAGAGTAACGAGCTCGGTCCGCAGCGCATCGTCGAGGATCAGCCTCTGCTGGCGATCGAGACGGAGCCGTCGAGCGGCGATGAGGCGACGATCGTGGTGGTCGCCGGCGATCCTGAGGGCGGCGAGCCGGCGGCCCTGACGCACATGGTTCCCGATGCGAGCGCCGTGTGGGTCAAGGCCGATGACGAAGGGCGTGTAGAGGCGCTCGATATCGAGAACCCGGACGGAAGGACCATTCTGCAGTTCGTCAAGCGTGCAGCCTGATCTCGGCTCGCGCGAGAGGGATCACATGAGGAACCCCGAAGACCGAATGCGCAAGGACTATGATGTGGTTGAGAACCTCGGCGACCTGATCAAAGCCAGGGAGGAGCGCGACTCCGACTTCGCCGACAGCGTCGATGCCATGGAGGATATCGACCTCGATCACCTGGAGTTCGACCCTGCGAGAGAACTCATCTACCCGCATAAGCACGAGCCGTCCGAAGACCAGAAAGCCGGCCTCGACGTCGATCTGCTCGATACCCCTGATGAGGAGGAGATCGAGTTCGACTGGCAGGATTCCGTGCAGGAGATGCTCCCCACCGACCCCGATCCCGGCGATGGTATGGGCCTGGATGACGTGATCGAGGAGATATCCCACGTGGGAGCCGGGGATCTGCTGGGCCCGGTCCCATCCACGGAGTTCAGCGGGGAGACGGACACCGCGGCCACGCCCGGCGAGTATGGGGAGACCCAGACCGACGGCGGCTCGCACGAGTGCCCACACCTGGAGCAGCCGGTGCAGATCGAGAGCGCCATGGACACGGACTCCGATGAGGAGGACTTTCGTGTGATAGACAAGTTCGGCGGTGAGGTGGACCGCGAGACGGCGCTGGAGGAGATGGAAGAACTGCGGCAGGCCATCATCCAGGAGGAAGGTGAGCTATAGCCGTGGACTCGTGGGGTGAATGTGTTGGACCTCTCCGTATGCATAGTCAGTTGGAATACCCGGGAGTATCTGAGACAGTGCCTGGGCTCTATCTACAACAGCACTAATCGCATGGACTACGAGGTCCTGGTCGTGGACAATGGGTCCACGGACGGCAGTGTCGAGATGGTACGGCGGGAGTTTCCCGCCGTTCGTTTGTTTGTGAACTCGAGGAACGAAGGATTTGCCGCCGGCGCAAACAGGGCTATCCGAGAGAGCATCGGCCGCCATATCCTTCTGCTCAACAGCGACACGGTGGTCCTGCCGTATGCCTTCCAGGAGATGGTGGACTTCCTGGACGCGGACCCGGAGGTCGGCATTGTCGGCTGCAAGCTCCTCAATGTGGACGGGACCGTACAGCTCTCACACCGCCGCTTCCCGACGCTGACCTGGAACTACGCTCGCACCATCGCGGTCTCCAAGCTCTTCCACCACGTCAGGCCGATCAGGGGCCTGCTTCAGCCGGTACTCCATGGATATCAGCCCGACGGCCCCAGAGCGGTCGATTGGGTCTCGGGCGCCTGCCTCATGAGCCGCCGCGAGGTATTCGATCGGATCGGATACCTGGATGAGACCTTCTTCATGTTCTGCGAGGAGATAGACTGGTGCCGGCGCGCCACCGTCGCTGGGTGGAAGGTCTATTATCTCCCCAGCGCGCGCGTGATCCACTATGGAGGCCAGAGCAGCAAGCGTCAGCGGCTCAGGATCTACTGGGCGCTGGCGAGGAGTACCTACCACTACTTTCGCAAGATCAGCCGCGCCGGTGATCCCTCCACCTAGCGCCTGGCATCATGTAGGAGGGGTTTTCCGATCGAAGATCGGTAACCCCGACGTTCGGAGTCAGCGATCCCTTAGGATCGCTAATCCCGACGTCAGAGTTAGCGGACACAAACCGTCCGCAAGACTCCTCCTACATTGTGTTCGGGCATCGATGCTTCGGAAGCAGAGCATAGCGGCGCTACCGAAGCCCCTCGGGTATCCACGTAGGGAACGCTCGCCGTCGCGTTCCGCCCTGGTGAATGCCTGCGACTGACGGAATGGGACAGCGCCCGTTCCCTACGCTGGGTGGTGCGTTCGTTACCGGGCACGAACCGCCCGCAGATCCCTCCTGCAGAGCCGCCTGAAAGGTGAGTATCAGTCGGTTCCTTGCAGTGCAGACGGCTTTGCGGTAGAATCATTGATGTGATGGAAGACTTCGGACAGATACTGAGGGCTGCGATAGCGCTGTTTATCATCATCGATCCGATCGGATTGATCCCCGTGTTCATGGCTCTGACGCACGACGCGACCCCTCAGGAGCGCCGCGCGCTCCTCACGCAAGCAGTGTACGTGGCCTTCATCCTGATGCTCCTCTTCGCGTTCACCGGCACCGGCATACTCTCGCTGTTCGGCATATCGATCGCCGACTTCAAGATCGCCGGTGGGATCCTGTTGCTCGTCATCGCGCTTCGGATCACCAACGAAGCTCACTACGGGGTATCGGCCGGCGGACGACCCGGAGTCGTTCCTCTCGCCGTTCCGCTTCTGGTAGGCCCCGGAGCCATCACCACCACCATCGTCCTCATAGGTACGCGCGGACTGTGGATCACCGTTTCCGCCGTCGTGCTCGTCTTCCTCGTATCCTACATCGTCTTCAGGTACGTCGGCTACCTCTACATCATCCTGGGCAAGACCGGAGCGGACGTCGTCGCGAAGATCATGGGCATGCTGCTCGCGGCGATAGCGATCCAGTTCGTGCGCGAAGGCCTCCAGGAGATCTTCCGGCTGTAACCGACCTCTCACGACCACGCGGGCCTGTCCCGAGGCCGGCGCAGCGAAGGACATCGCCCGGCGAATCTCCCCCGTGCGCGCGTTCATGCCGAGTATCGTACATCCACCTGGAGTCCGCCCGACGCCGCCCAGTGCGTGTTTTGGGCTGATACCCCAGGGGTATAGGTGTAACGGTCTCAGGCTACTCTGTGCGTGCCCATGCAGACGGCACGGATTCACAGAGACCTGGAGGTGCTCCGATACGCAAGAACGCGGGCTTGGTCCGCAGAGCATAGCAGGTACATGTACAAGATCGGGATCGTCACGTCGAGCATCGAGAAGGACTGGGCCAGTCAGCAGTTGCTGCGCGCCGCGGAGGAACTGTCATCCGGCAGTGTCGTGGATCCGATGGCGTTCGAGCTCTGTATCGACGGCCAAAGCCGGATCTCCATGCACGGCGTGTCTTTGGACGAATACGATGCTTTCATTGTCCGCGGCCTGAACAGGCGCGGGGAGATAGACTACCAGTACGAGGTTCTGGAACTCCTCCTGAATCAGGGATCCCTGGTCATCAACACACCTCTGGCTCTGTCCATCGCGGAGAGCAAGCCTCTCACCACGTTTCTGCTGAGGCAGGCAGGTCTGCCCGTCCCCCGCACGGCGGTCACCCAGGATATCGACGAGGCGAAACGCATCGGCAACGAGCTGGGTACGTTCGTCCTCAAGCCGCTGTACGGCTCGTACGGCATAGGCATCGAGTTGGTCACTCCGGAGACCAGCCCGGAGATCCTCACGGCCTTCATGCAGCATCACGGAGTGGCGTACATTCAGGAACATATCCCGAATGACGGACGCGACATCAGGGCTTTCGTGGTCGGCGACGACATCCCCGCCGCGATGTACCGCATCGCCCAGGAGGGCCAGTGGAAGACCAACGTTCACCAGGGAGCTCGCTGTCAGGCCTGCGACCTCACGCCGCAGATGCGGGAGATGTGCCTTGAAGCGGCTCGTATCGCAGGCTTGGACTACACGGGTGTGGACATCATCGACGGGCCCGACGGCCCGGTGATCATCGAGCTGAACGGCGCGCCGTCGTGGTACGGCTTGGCCGAAGCCACGAACCACAATGTGGCGGTGGACATAGTACGCCACACGCTCCGGAAGCTCGAACGAGGCCAGTCTGCAAGGCAACCCACTGTGTCCCGTTTCCTGTGACGGACGCAGTGGGTTCTGATGTCCGATTCGTGTTCAAATGGGGTCAAAACGACTCCCAAAACGGGCAATTTCGTGCTCGCGCGATGTTTGGCAGTATTAGCAAATGGTTATAACGCGAGTGAGGAGGTGAACTGAGATGTCTGAGGAACACAAGGGCGACATGACGGTAAGCGAGGCCGGGCGCAGAGGCGGCGAGAAGACCGCGGAGACGCATGGCCATGAGTTCTACGAAGAGATCGGCCACAAGGGTGGCGAGATGGGTGGCCATAAGGGTGGCGAGACCACCCGCGAAAAGTACGGTCACGAGTTCTACGAAGAGATCGGTCACAAGGGTGGCCAGAAGGTTAAGGAGCTGATCGAGGAAGGGAAGAAGGCTGAGGGGGACTAGCTCCCTGACCTGCGATCGGCGACCCGTTCGACTGCCCGCGCAGCGAATCGCCCGCCGCATGGAGGTATGACCAATGTCGGAACGCCGAATGGCCTCCGAGAAGCCGGGCCCGCCCAAGGGAGAGGCTTACGGCATCGCAGCCGTGACGCAGGCACTCGAAGGGGTGGAGTCTCCGGCAACTAAGCAGGATCTCCTCGACAGGGCCGGCGATTCGACCATCGAATGGGAAAAAGGTCAGGAGATGCGGCTGAGCGATGCATTGGATCAACTCCCGGATGCGGAGTATCCGAGCATGGCCGATGTCGTATCTTCCGTGAGCGATGTGATGGAATCCTGAATGGGCTTCCCCACGTCGCTGTGCTGATCACATGCTGACTGCATGTTAATAAGCTGAAGGTAATACCCCAAATTCTGCAGTCCAATCCGCGTTTGGGCTGCGCCAAAGCAGGAGGTGAGTAAGAATGGCCAAGGAGAAGAAGGGCGCAATGACCGTAAGTGAAGCTGGACGCAAGGGCGGCGAGACCACCAGCGAGAAGTACGGCCATGAGTTTTACGAGGAGATCGGCCACAAAGGCGGCCAGAAGGTCAAGAGGCTGATCGAAGAGGGCAAGAAGGCTGCCAACCGGTAGCATACGAGCTCTGTTCGAGCGGCAGAACGAAGACGGGCCCATCGGGGGATCGTTCCTGGTGGGCAATTCTATAAAACCTTCGCATCAACCTAGGAGGTGAATGAGGATGGCAGACAAGGGCGATATGACGGTAAGCGAGGCCGGGAGAAGGGGTGGACAGCGCACCTCCGAGACTCACGGCCACGAGTTCTATGAGGAGATCGGCAAGAAGGGTGGGGAGACCACCAGCGAGAAGTACGGGACTCCTTTCTACGAGGAGATCGGTCACAAGGGTGGCCAGAAGGTCAAAGAGCTGATCGAAGAGGGCAAGAAGGCAACAGGCGAGAGCTAACCGGAAGCTGGGCCGTCCCCGGTCCTCTTCCCCCCGTTACGCCCGGGACCGGGGATGGCTGTATCGTGCACTGACGATTCACGTGCCTCAGCGGACGTGGCTCGGTCCCGATGTCCGCACGGCGCATTGCAGGAGGTGAGCGAGATGGCAGAGGAAAACAAGGGCGACATGACGGTGAGCGAGGCCGGTCGCAGAGGCGGCGAGAAGACGTCCGAGACCCACGGCCATGAGTTCTACGAGGAGATCGGCAAGAAGGGTGGCCAGAAGGGCGGCGAGACCACTGCGGAGCGGTACGGCCATGAGTTCTACGAGGAGATCGGTCACAAGGGCGGCCAGAAGGTCAAACATCTGATCGAAGAAGGCAAGAAGGCCGAGGGCGATTAGTAGAACAACCGCACCGACGGATACCGTTTTCGGCACGTAGACCTCTCTAGCGCAAGCGAGTGTATGACTTGGCGCAGACGGGGGTGAAATAATGGCACAGCGTAAAGAAGGCCAGATGAGCGTGCGAGAGGCCGGCCATAAGGGCGGCCAAAAGGTCAAGCAACTGATTGAGGAAGGCAAGAGAGCTATGGAGACCACACCTGCCAGGCCCAGGAAGAAATAGGCCTGGCGGAGTGGGCCGCTCGGCTCATCACATAACTGCTTCGGCGGTTCGAGATCAGGGCCGCCGAGGTCATGAGATCACAGGTAACAGATGAAAGGAGGTGTTCCACATGGCCAAAGAGAAGAAAGGCGCGATGACCGTTAGCGAGGCAGGTAAGAGAGGTGGCGAGACCACCAGCGAGCGCTACGGCCACGGCTTCTATGAAGAGATAGGCAAGAAGGGCGGCAAGACCACCAGCGAGCGCTATGGTTCGCCGTTCTACGAGGAGATCGGTGCCAAGGGTGGCCAGACTACCAGCTCGAAGTACGGCCACGAGTTCTACGAGGAGATCGGCCACAAGGGTGGCCAGAAGGTCAAGGAACTCATCGAGAGAGGCAAAGCCGGCGGAGGCTAACGCTCCACGCTTGCCTGAGACTCAAACGGCATCCCGGCTTTGGCCGGGATGCCGTTGTTACTTGCGCTGATCGGTCCTACTGTCCCGGAGAGCTTGCCCATAGCCGGCGAGTCTACGCCGCGAGTACCTCTCTGCCGGTCCGTATCGTATCTACTCGCTTCACCATCCGCAGTCTGGAGCCCTTCCTCATGCGGCTGACCTGCACGCTGTCCATGAGTCTGCAGATCAGGTGAAGTCCCCGCCCGTGCTCGAGCAGGATGTCGGGGCTGTCCAGGTTGTGCAGATTCGGCTGGAATCCCGGACCCTCATCCCGCACGTCAATGACGAGCTTGTCCGAATCGAGCCTGCAGGTCACGACAACGACGTTCCCGGTATGCTCCGGGCTTCCATGCTCGATTGCGTTTGCGATTGCCTCCGAGACCGACAGCTCGATGTCGGAGATGACGTTGTCCGGGAGGTCAATGCTGCGCGCGATTGAGTTGATCCCACGGCGCACCATCGACACGTATTTGGTGTTGCCAGGGATTCTGAACTGGATCACTTCTCCACGGCTATGTGCAGACAACTTACACACTCTCCCTATCAGGGTACTCGGATACTTGGCTCATCCGTGATGATACCCAAGTGGGGGGTGAGTGAAACCGGCGCTTGTCCTGCATGGAGGCGCACGATATGCGGTGCGACAGATGTCTTGCCAGCCTGAACACACGATATCGTTCCGAGCATGTTACTGCGCAGCAAGCGCGGTTGTTTCGGGCATGATCTCTGCTAGTCCTGAGTAGCGAAGCGCATCGAAGGACGGTGGGGGCTAGCCAAAGGTTTGGTGGAGCCAGGCCGCCCTTCGATACGTCCTGAACTCCGACCACACTGAGGAGCAGGGGGTATCGAGGTGCAGTCGTAGTTCAG
Organism: uncultured bacterium; assembly: GCA_964466715.1. Taxonomy (GTDB): domain Bacteria; phylum Armatimonadota; class UBA5829; order DTJY01; family DTJY01; genus CAYXOC01. The sequence goes on along the minus strand of CAYXOC010000052.1, from coordinate 19,705 downwards.
GACTACTCAGGGCTGGGCTGTTTTCCGGGGCATAGAACCCGCTAGTCCTGAGTAGCGAAGCGTATCGAAGGACGGCCGGCACTACTCAGCGCTGACGGCGCGAGGTCTCTCAGGAGCGATACGGAGGATGATCGACGACAGGAGTCGTCGATCATCGGGGGATCACGGAGCATGCTCAGGATGACAGAGTGAGGATTCGGAAGGGGCCTAGCGGCGAGCGCGGGCGGCGTTCTCCCGCACCTGCTCGATGTATTCATCGCTGACCGCCCTCTCGAAGCTGCGGAAACCGGCGAGTCTGAACCCGTGCTTCTCAGCCAGCCTGGAGATCTCGCGGACCTGCTCGACGCTCACATCCTTGCCGAGAGTGAAGTCCTCATACCTGCCTTCGAGCGCCAGGATCATCGTCTCGGACATGCAGGCATACGCGGTCTTGGGAGGGAACCCGAAGTTGAAGTGGAACTCGACATCGCCCGGGACTGCCACCACGCCCCCCTCGATCACCAGCACGTCGTTGCGTTCCTTCTGCACGCGCACGGAGACGTCCCGCGGCCGCGCAACGTCGCAGATGACCGCGCCTGACTTGATATCCGAGGGGTGAATGACGGCGTCTATGGCGCTCGTGACGGTGATCACCATGTCCGCATCGCGTATCCCGGTGGCGATCTCCGTGTACACCTTGGGGGTCTTGTCGGTCTCGTCGGTGATCTCGGTGGCAACCTTGTTGAGCGGTTCCAGGTTTCTGCCGATGAGCGCGATCTCGTCCACCTGCGGGGTGAGTATCCGCGCGCAGGTCCGTCCGATCGATCCGCCGGCGCCCACCACGGCTGCCTTGGCCTGTGCGGGATCGATGCCCATCATCTTCGCCGCCTTGATCGTTCCCTCGAGGGCGGTGGCGACGGTGTAACTGTTTCCGGTCGTTACGGCGATATCGAGGTTCTTGGCGACCGTGATACCGCCGTCCCCCGCTACCGAGGTGAACGCTCCGAGGCCGACGATCTTCGCCCCGTGCGCCTCTGCAAGCCGTCCGGTCTGTATGATCTTGTCGTAGACCACATCGACCGGGAGCGTGATCAACTGCCTCGACGTAAGCGGGCATCCGACGAACCAGCCCTCAGCTTCAGCTCCCGTGATGGACCTGATACCCGTGATGTGCGAGACCTCCATGGGGCTCTTGTGCTTGAGCCCCCACTCGACCAGTCCCTCCGGCAGATACTTCACGAAAGGGTACTTCCGCGCGACGTCCGCCTTGGCTTGCAGGGGGTGTATTATGAACGCGAACTTCTCCAAGTATTCTCCTCCTTGTAGGAGCAGCTTCCAGCTGCGATCGGTGGTTTCACGGTGCGATCGGTGGTATCGCAGCCGGAAGCTGCTCCTACAAGATCATCTCCTACCACATGCATAGTTCACCGAGCGCGGTCTCCATTTCCTCCAGCGAGCCGGCCTCCGTGAGTCGGTGTCGGAGAGCGCCGGCTCCCGGCATGCCCTTGACGTACCAGGTGATCTGCCCCCGCATCTCACGAGTGCCGATCTCCTCGCCGAGCAGTTCGACCATCCCACGCAGGTGCTCCCGGGCGGTGTCGATCCGCTCCTGGAACGTCGGTTCCGGCAGAAGTTCGCCGGTCCGCAGGTAATGAGCCGTCCGCCGGAAGATCCACGGGTTGCCCATGCACGCTCGCCCGATCATCACGCCGTCGCAGCCCGTCTCATCGAGCATGCGCTTCGCGTCCTCCGGCGACTTCACGTCGCCGTTGCCGATGATCGGGATGTCGACCGCCTCCTTCGCCTGGCGGATCACGCTCCAGTCCGCCGCTCCGGAGTATCCCTGCTCGGCCGTCCGCCCGTGGATCGCAACCGCCGCGATCCCCGCATCCTGCGCCATCCTCGACAACTCGACGGCCGTGACGGTAGCGCTGTCCGGTCCCTTGCGCGTCTTGATCGTCACCGGCACATCAACCGCACGGACGACCGCCTCCATGATCCTGCGCGCGGTGTCCAGGTCGTTGATCAAGGCGGCTCCTGCGCCGGTCTTGGTGACCTTGGGCACAGGGCAGCCGATGTTGATATCGATGATGTCCGCCCCGGCATCGGCGATCATCCGAGCGCCCGCCGCCATTTTGTCCGGCTCGGCGCCGAAGATCTGGACCGCCACCGGGCGTTCCTCGGGAGTCCAGTCGAACATGCGGAGCGTCTTGACGTTGCGGTAATGCAGGGCGTAGCTGCTGATCATGTCGGTGTAGACCAGGCCGGCGCCGAGTCTCCGGCAGATGACGCGGAAGGCATGATTCGTCACACCCGCCATCGGCGCGAGTGCCACGGGGGGATCGATGCGGATGCTACCTATGCGGAGTGGCTCGTAGTCGCTTTGCACAATCGCGTATATAGTCCGTAGGGGGAGGGTCGAAGTTAGCTGACACAAACCGTCCGCAAAACTCCTCCTACGAGAGATCGATGCATCGGCAGCGCCACTTCATTCCGCTACCGACGTATCTAGGTGATACTCGGGGTTGTCGGGCACAGACCGCCCGGAAGACCCTTCCTACGGTTTCGTCCCTCGAATCCTCTCGAAAAGCAGCCTGAGGCCCTCGAGTGTCAGCATCGGGTTCACGATCTCGATGCACTTGCTTTCGCGCGCGATCAACTCGGCCAGGCCACCGGTCGCTATCACCTTCGCCTCACCGCCGAGTTCGTCCTTGAACCTGGCCACCATTGCATCCACCTGTCCGGCGAATCCGAACACCGCGGACTGCATGCTCGCCTGGGTGGTCATCCCGATCGCGGTCGGCGGGCGGACCAGATCGATCCTCGGGAGCCGCGCGGCGGAGCGGAAGAGCGCCTCCATCGAGATGCCGATCCCGGGCGCTATCGCGCCTCCGAGGTACTCGCCGACCTGCGAGATCGCGTCGTAGGTCGTCGCCGTGCCGAAATCCACCACGACCGACGGCCCGCCGTAGAGCGCGTAGGTGGCCACCGCGTTTACTATCCGGTCCGCTCCCACATCGGATCTCGGGGTGTACCGAATCTCTATTCCCAGGTCGTCGGTCGGATTCACCACGAACGGCTCGATCTTGAGGTATCTCCGACATGCGTTGTCGAGCTCCGCCATTATCGGCGGCACGACGTTTGAGATGGCGATCCCTTGCACATCGCCGAAATGCACGTCGGAGTACTCGAACAGCTCGCGGAGGAGCATGCCGTACTCGTCGGCGGTGCGCCCGAGTTGGGTCCTGATGCGCCAGTCCGCGGCGAGCGAGTCGCCTCGGTAGACGCCGATGGTGATATTCGTGTTCCCTACGTCGATCGCGAGGAGCATGCCTAACCTCTCAAATCACGCCTGATTCATGCCGCTCAGATACTACCACACGACTTGGCGTTCGGTCAATCAGACTGGATGCAAGCAAGAAGGCCCGCTCCGAGTCTCGGAACGGGCCTTCGTCTGTCTACTCTCGCTGCCGTCCGCAGTCTGCCGTCCGCAGTCTGATCTACACCGCCGCGGGCTCGATCTTCTCGACCTTGTTGAAGATGACCTTGCCATCCTCGAGTTCGGCGCGGATCGTGTCTCCGTCGCTGAACCGGCCGAGCAGGATCTGCTCGCTGAGCGGGTCCTCGATCACTCTCTGGACCGCTCTGCGCAGCGGGCGCGCGCCGAATGCCGGGTCGAAGCCCTCCTTCGCCAGGACTTCCTTCACGTCCTCGCTCAGCTCGAGGTCCATACCCTGGGCCTGGAGCTGCTCGCGCACCCTGTTGATCATCAGGTCGACGATCTGCAGGATCTGCTGCGACGTCAGGGAGTGGAAGACCATGACTTCGTCCACCCTGTTCAGGAACTCCGGCCGGAAGACCTTCTTCATCTCCTCGGTCACGCGGTTCTTCATGCTCTCGTAGGCTCTAGCATCCTCGTCCAGCTTCTTGGTGGAGCGGAAGCCCATGCCGCTATCGCCGCTGATCTGTGCAGCGCCGATGTTCGAGGTCATGATGATGACCGTGTTCTTGAAGTCGACGATCCTGCCCTGCGAGTCGGTCAGTCGCCCGTCCTCCATGACCTGCAGGAGGATGTTGAACACCTCGGGGTGCGCCTTCTCGATCTCGTCGAGCAGCACGACCGAGTACGGCTGGCGGCGGACCGCCTCTGTGAGCTGACCGCCCTCTTCGTACCCGACGTATCCCGGAGGCGCGCCGACCAGTCTCGACACCGCGAACCGCTCCATGTACTCCGACATGTCGATGCGGATCAGGTTGTCCTCATTGTTGAACAGGAAGGCGGCCAGCGCCCTCGCAAGCTCCGTCTTACCGACGCCGGTCGGGCCGAGGAAGACGAATGAACCCGTGGGTCTCTTCGGATCCTTCAGACCGGACCTGGATCGGCGGATCGCTCTTGCGACAGCCTCGATCGCCTCGTCCTGGCCGATGATGCGCTCGTGCAGCGACTGCTCCATGTTGAGCAGCTTTACCGTCTCCGCCTCGACCAGCCTGGAGACCGGGATGCCGGTCCAACTGAAGACTATGTGCGCGATCTCGTCCTCGGTGACGACGGGCTCGCTCTTGTCCTTGCCCTCCTGCCACTCCTGGTCCAGATCGCGGATCTTGTCCGACAGATACCGCTCCTGAGCCTGAAGCTCGATGGCGCGGTCGTACTGGTAAGTGCTCGGAAGCGATTCGAGCTCTTTGGTCACGGCCTGAAGCTCCGCCTTTGCCGCGCGCAGTTCCGCGGGCGGAAGAGCGCGCTGCAGGCGTACTCTCGACGCGGCTTCGTCGATCAGGTCGATGGCTTTGTCCGGCAGGCACCTGTCGGTGATGTACCGGTCGGCCAGTTGGGCCGCTGCGACGAGAGCATCGTCTCTGATCTTCACGCTGTGGTGAGTCTCGTATCGATCCCTCAAACCCTTGAGGATGTCGATCGCCTCGTCAACCGACGGCTCGCGTACCTGGACAGGCTGGAAGCGGCGCTCCAGGGCTGCGTCGCGCTCGATGTACTTGCGGAATTCGTCCATCGTAGTAGCGCCGATGCATTGGAGCTCTCCGCGCGCCAGAGCCGGCTTCATGATGTTGGACGCGTCGATAGCACCCTCAGCCGCACCCGCTCCTACGAGGGTGTGCAGCTCATCGATGAAGAGGATCACTTCGCCGCTGGCCTTGCGGACCTCCTCCATGACGCGCTTCATCCGCTCCTCGAACTCGCCGCGGTATTTCGTACCGGCGACCACACCAGCGAGGTCCAGCGCGACGATGCGCTTGTCTTTGAGCATCTCGGGGATGTCGCCGGACGTGATGCGCTGTGCCAGTCCCTCTGCGATGGCGGTCTTACCGACGCCGGGCTCGCCGATCAGAACGGGGTTGTTCTTCGTTCTCCTGCTCAGTATCTGGATAACGCGCTCGATCTCCGTATTTCTACCGACGACCGGGTCGAGCTTGTCCTGCCTGGCCATCTCGGTCAGGTCTCGGCCGAACTCGTCGAGCGTCGGGGTGCGCGACCGTGTTCGGGTCGTCTGCATCGTTGTGTCGTTATCCTGAAGGCTCATTACTTCTCGCCTTGTTCTCTCTAGATCCACACCGAGCTTAGCCAGAACACGAGCTGCCAGGCCTTCGCCTTCCCGGATCAGTCCGAGCAGCAGGTGTTCGGTGCCGATGTAGTTGTTGTTCAGTTGTCGGGCTTCGTCGTAGGCCAGGTCGATGACCCGCTTTGCGCGCGGGGTCAACTGCATGTCCTGGCCGAGGCGACCGTCACCCCTGGTTACCTGCCGCTCGACTTCGGATCGGATGCGATTCAGACTCACGCCCATCCGGTCGAGGATCCGGGCTGCGACGCTGTCGTTCTCGCGCACGAGGCCCAGAAGCAGATGCTCAGTGGTGACGAAGTTCTCGCCGAGCCGTCCTGCTTCTTCCTGTGCGAAGAAGATGACTCTGCGCGCCCTCTCGGTAAACCTCTGCCACATTCCGCTGTCCCTCCTTTTCGCTGGAATGGTACCGCACTATCAAAAACCCGTAGGGGAGGCCTTCGGCGGCCTCCCGGTCGGTGTATGTTCTAACTAGTATGACGTTCGGATTAGCTGTCCGGTTCTCGGAATCTGCCCCCGACGACTCCCGCCGCCGGGGAGGCCTAGCTTTCTTCCGGAAGCGCCAGTTGACCGGCTTCCCGTTTTTCGCTCAGTTTCGCGCGGATCAACTTCGCGCGCTTCATATCGTCATTGATGCTTCCCGTATCTCTGTACCCTTTGCCGCCGCTCAGCGCGGTCGTTCCAAGGTGCATGGAGACGAGAAGCTCATTGAAGTCCGTCAAGGACAGATCGGACGAGACGCCCAGCGCCGATCCCAGACGCAGGATCGACAGATAGACCGCTGCGTCCCGTCCGTTCAGGGTCCGGGCCTCCATCAGCTTCTCGCGGGCCTTCTCCACGGCATACAGCATCTCGCTGTCGCTCGCCAGGCCGCGCCTCACGCCTCTCTCCCTCGCGATGAGGTGATCGGCCGCTGCGCGCACCCTCGATGCTATCTCCCGCTCGGAGAAGCCGATTGTCGTTGCGTTCGATACCTGGTACAGGTGTCCGATCGCATCGGTCCCTTCGCCGAACAGCCCCCGCACGGAGGTCTTCAGCTCGGCGGCGGCGGTCAGAATGCTCGCCGCTTCCCGGACGAACCCCAGTCCCGCGAGGTGCATGAGCACCGAAAGACGCAGGCCCGTCCCGACGTTTCCCAGTGAACTTGTCAGGTATCCGTAATTATCGGCACGAGCGTACCGGATCTTCCCGCTGAGGAAGGCATCGAACTCTCCGGCCATGTGCAAGGCGGTCATTGGCTGGAAGCCCGGCAGGATACACTGGATCCTCAGGTGGTCTTCTTCGTTCACCATGAGGCTGAGCGTAGCCGGCTCATTGACTACCACCAAGCGGTGGTTCCCGCCGGCCACGTGCTGCCTGCTTGCGACGTGCGCGTCCACCAGAGTCCGGCGGTCCAGCCACGACATGTGCTCGGGGTGGATGATCCGGAGCTTGCCGAACCGTCCCTCCGAGTCGCGGACGGCATTGGTCACGATCTCCGTGACCCGCCGCAGGTCCGTGTTTCGGGCTCTGGAAGGGAAGGGGATACCTTCCACATTCCGGGCAAGGCGCGCCCTGGTCGAGAGTACAACGTCCTCCGCTGGCCCTGTAGTGCCGACCCACGCCGGGAGCGCCGTACTTCTATGTACCCTCTGCGCTTGCATTTCTACTCTGGATTCCCCTGGCCGGGCACATAGCTGTGCAACTCGGCTATCAGGGCATGGACCTCATCCCTGAACACCACGTAGCACATACTGCATCCCAGCATACCGGTTTCGCGGGTCTCATCGAGAGTATTCCCGCAGCCGGGGCAAACCTTTGTTCGATTTGCTCCGTCATCAGCGAGGGAAGCATCGGCCAGCATGGACTGCACCAGGTCGGTGAGAAGCAGTCCTCTATCGCCGAATCGTATTCTCTCGCTGTTGGCGGCGCAGGAGGCGCACAAGCGGCTCTCCTGCCGGGTATGCCCGCCGACCACTCTGCTGACCGCATACTCCGCAGGCCTGCTGCGGCACGATTCGCAGAGCCTCGGTCGCATTAGATGACCACACCCTCAGTCTTTGTCAAAGAACGGAACGCTTCTATCAGCCGGTTGGTGATAGCGCCCGGCCGTCCGTCGCCGATCGTGCGTCCGTCCAGCTTGACCACCGGTATGACCTCGGCGGCGGTACCCGTCAGGAAGCACTCGTCGCTGGAGTAGACGTCGAACAGCGTGAAAAGCTTCTCCTCGACCTTTATGCCCAGGTCTCGAGCTATCTCCATCACGGTGTTCCGGGTGATCCCCTCGAGGATTCCGGCAGACGGCGGCGGCGTCACGATCTCGCCGTTCTTTATGATGAAGATGTTGTCGCCCGTCGCTTCCGCGACGTAGCCCTGGATGTTCAGCATCAGGCCCTCGCCGGCGCCAACTCTGTTGGCCTCCAGCTTGGCCTGGATGTTCGCAACGTACTTACCGAGCGACTTGATCCTCGGCTCGAGCGACTGGGGTGGGCAGACTCTGGTAGAGACCGTCACCACGTGCAGTCCGTTGCGATACATCTCCTCTGGGTACAGAGACAGCCGGTCGGTCATGATGATGACCGTCGCATCTCCCTTGCACGCTCGTGGGTCGAGCCCGAGTCCTACGCCTCGGGTGATCGTGATCCGGATATAGCCGTCCGTGATCCCATTCGCCCGCAGGGTCGAGAGGACTGCCTCCTCCATCTCTTCGGGAGTGATGGGAAGGTCGATCATCAGCGCATGCGCGGAGCGGAAGAGGCGTGTGATGTGCTCGTGGAGCTTCCACACCTTGCCGGAGTACACCCGAATGCCTTCGAATGCCCCATCGCCGTACAGCAGTCCGTGATCATACACGGTAATCTTAGCGTCCTCCAGCGGGACGTGTTTTCCGTTGATGTAGACTACCGTACTCATCTGTACCCCCCTGAAATCCAGTAACAAAAGTATATCATAGTACCCCCTCGATTGCAACTCGCAATCATGCCGGATAGCGATCCGTCGCAATCCAATATTTAGCTATAGATCGATAACCGAAAAAGTTGCGGACGCCCAAATCGGATCCTCAGGCGCCCGCGACTTTGAAAGCTGCAGCCGGCAGTCTGCGGTCTGCAGTCTGCCTATGCCCAGTATGCCTCGCCAGGCTTCTCGGTGATCACCTGGTGCTTGAGGAATGCGACAGCCTTCTCGAAGCCTTCCTTCTGCGACATCAGGCTGTCTTCATGCTCGATCGACATCACCCAGTCGTAGCCGACCATGCGCAGGTTGCTGATCATATCCTTCCAGACGTCCGGGCCGTGGCCGTAGCCGATGGTGCGGAAGATCCAGGATCGGTTGATCTCGTCGGTATAGTTCTTGGTGTCGAGAACGCCGTTGACCTTCGTGTTGATATCGTCGATCTTGCAGTCCTTGGCATGGAAGTGATAGATCGCGTCGCCGAGCTGCCGGATCGCGTTCACCGGGTCGATGCCCTGCCAGAAGAGGTGGCTCGGATCGAAGTTCGCGCCGAGTGCGTCACCACAGGCGTTCCGAAGCTTCAGGAGCGTCTCGGGGTTGTAAACGACGAATCCCGGATGCATCTCGAAGCAGATCTTGACACCGCGCTCCTTGGCGAACTTTGCTTCTTTCCTCCAGTACGGGATGACCTTGCGCTTCCACTGCCAGTCCAGGACCTCCGAGAAGTCGGTCGGCCACGGGCAGGTGACCCAGTTGGGATACTTCGCGCGCGGCGAGTCGCCCGGGCAGCCGGAGAAGTTGATCACGCGCTCGATGCCGAGCTTCTGCGCCAGCTCGACCGTCTTGCGGTGCACGTTGTGGTGCTCCTCCGCGATCTGCTTGTTCGGGTGCAGCGGGTTTCCGTGACAGGACAGGGCGCTGATCACCAGGCCTCTGGACTCGACGGCCTTGAGGAACTTCTTGCGCTCCGCTTCGCTGCCGAGCAGCTTATCCACGTCACAGTGGGAGTTGCCGGGATAGTTGCCGGTGCCGATCTCGACAGCCTCTACGCCGACTCCCGCGACGTATTCCAGCGCCTCCTCGAACTTCATATCGCCGAATGCTACCGTAAAAACGCCGACTTTCACTTGTCATACCTCCTCTTGGGTACGAGAGTGTGGGAGTATGAGGGTATGGGCGTTTCGTCTCCCACGTTCCCACACTCCTGCATGTCTCCTATTTGAGCCTTACTTCCTTGCCGGTTGCTGCGGACTTGTAGATCGCGTTCAGAATGCGCACTACCTCGAGTCCGTGCTCGCCGGTGGAGATCGGTGTCTTGTTCTGGATCAGGCAGTCGATGAAGTGCCGAATCTCCATGTCGTGGCCGGACTGGTTCCTGAAGCCGGGTGTGATATCCACGATCGAGCCGTGCATATCCTTGTAGATGCGGAATGGGTCCACATCGGCCCCGCCCTTGGTCCCGATCAAGCTGGTGAAGATCAGGTCCTTCTCGATGTGCGATGCCCAGCTTGCCTCGAGCATGAGAGTCGCGCCCGTGTCGAGCTTGATGAAGCCGGCCGCCAGGTCCTCGACGTCGCAGATGCCGCCGGCCTCGGACGTGCCCCAGTCGCCCATGCCCTCGCCCTTGCAGCCGAACACCGAGTAGGTCGAGCCGGTGACCGAGACGGCCTTCGGGTTGCCCATCAGCCACAGGGCCAGGTCGAGCACATGTACGCCGATGTCGATCAACGGGCCGCCGCCGGCCTTTGCCTTCTGGGTGAACCAGCTTCCCATGCCGGGGATGCCCTTGCGGCGGATCCAGCCGGTCTTGCCGAAGTAGATCTCGCCGAGCTCGCCGCCCTCGATGAACTTCTTCAAGGTCTGGGTGTCGCCGCGGAACCGGTTATTGAAGGCGGTCATGAACTTCTTGTTCGCCTTCTGCGACGCGGCTACCATCGCTTCGCCGTCCTTCGGGTTGATGCACAGCGGCTTCTCGCAGAGGACGTGCTTGCCGGCCTCGAACGCTGCGATCGCCATCTCGGCGTGCAGGTAGTTCGGTACGCAGATGCTGACCGCGTCGATCTCCGGGAGCTGCAGCATCTCCTTGTAGTCCTTGAAGGTCTTGTCGATGCCGTACTTGTCCGCCGCCCACTGCGTTCGGTCCTCGATCAGGTCGCAGACCGCCACCACCTTCGCTTCGGGGCACTTCTCGTATCCACCGAGGTGGACGCGGCCTATCCCGCCGACTCCGATAACGCCGATGTTCACTTTTTCGAGCTTGCTCTTAGATTTGGCTGCCACTGCTGACTCTCCTGTCCGCTGCCGGCCGTGGAATGCCTGGATGGATACACGGCCGACGCTGATATTGCAAACGAAAGGCCTTTCAGCCACGATATCCGAGGGCATTTTAGCACAACGCCTAGGCGGTGTCTACTCGTGGCGGACGACGGCGGAGCAGGATGCGATAGTCGGCAAACCGACCGGCTGCATGTATGCTATCCCGAGAGGATTTGACGCAGGATCGCGCCGACGGCGAGGGATGCGGCCAGCCCTCCGGCGAGGACGCCGGTCGTGACTTCGAAGCCGCCGATCGTGGAGGCGCACGTCGTCAGGACCGCTGCCTGGAGGATCAGGATGAGCAGCGCCGTGAGGATCCACGCGGCCATGAACATGCCCCTGCCCGCGACCGCCGATATCGCTCGCGAGGCCTTAGTGCGGGGATCAGCGCTCAGGACGACCGCCCCCAGGATGAGGAACACCAGCAGGCAGTACACCGGGGGCAGCGACGTGGTGCGGGTCATCCAGCCGCAGACGATGCCGCCTGCAAGCGGGACGGCCAGCGCGCTGACGAGGCGCGGCCGGTTGCGTCCCAGCAGCCGGACCTCGCGGACCGTCAGCGCCCACACTCTCTCCACGACGGACAGCATCTATGAACCCTCCCCGGCGTCGCCGTGCCGGTCCGACCGGGCGATCAGCTCCTCGAGGACGACGTCCAGTCCCTTCGGGCGCAGGCGCACGGCGGCGGCCTGCCCGGATATCTCCCGCACGAGCTCAGCCGGCCTGGAGTCGGCGCTCATCTCCACCACCAGCGAGCCGTCCTGCTCGGCCATGGTGATCGCGCGCTTGTCTCCCCAAGTGCCGCGAGCCCCGTGCTTTCGCGACCCGAGCGGTTTGATGACCACCGCTTCCGGCCCGATCATGCTCCGAAGTCGGCTGACGGTGCCCTCCGCGAGCACTCGTCCCTTGTTCAGCACGGTGATCCGGTCGCAAAGCTCGGCGTCCTCCGGGCGTGCGGTGGCAATGATGATCGTTCGATGCTCGATCGACTTGAGCATCATGAGGTGGTTCCACACGCGCTCGCGAACTATGGTATCGAGCCCGGACATCGGCTCATCGAGCAGCAGGGTCGCGGACGGGGATATGAGGGTCCGCGCCAGCTCGACCTGCTTCCGCAGCCCGGACGAGAGCGCGCAGACCCGGGAGTCGCGCGCCTCCTCGAGATCGAGCAGCAGGATCATCTCCCGGATGACACCCCGCCGCTTGCGTCGCGGGATGCCGTAGAGAGCCGCGTGCAGGTTGAGGATCTCCATCGGCGTGAGCGAGTCGTCGAGCGCGGGCTCGGCGAACGAGATCGCCGGGCTGCCGTCAGAGCGCGTCAGCGAGCCGGAGTCCGGAGCTTCGATGCCCGCGAGTAGGCGGAGGAGCGTGCTCTTCCCCGAGCCGGACGGCCCGAATACGCAGCATATCTCCTCCCTCAGCGCGGTTATCGACACTCCATCCAGGGCTGTCGAGCCGCAGCAACTCTTACACAGGTTCTCTGCTCTGATGTATTCCTGCACTTCCGAAGCACTCACTCGTGAGAATCGATGGCTGTAGAGGCTTCAGAATTATATCATGGGAGATGCCGCATCGGCAAACCACCGGCGGTGCGAGCGGTGATGATCGATCGCGGGTAGAGGGGATGGGTAGGGTCCGCTTCCGGCGAGTGGTCGCCGGAAGCGGAAGAGGGATATGCCGCTCCTAGAAGGACAGGGCAGTCGATACCATAGAGGTGTTCTCGGGGCTGTAGGCCAACTGCAGGCTGCCTCCGAAGATGTTCAGTCCCGCGCCGAGGGTGAGCTTGCGCTCGTAGATGCCGGCCCAGATGCTCAGGAACTAGCCCGCCTTCAGCTCGGCGCCGAGGTTCAGCGTCGGATGGTCGAACATGTGGGCGATGTCGGCCGCGAGCACCACGCTCTTGCCTGCGGGTCTGTGGACGAAACCGATGTTGAACTGGCGATCGCCAAAGGGTCCTGCGCCCTTCGGCTCGAGCAGGTTCCTGACCATGATGCCCATTGTGGTCTCAGGGTTGATGGTCCTCATGTATCCGACGTCGAGCCCGAACCCGCTGTTGCTCCTCTCAATGGCGGGAGGCGAGTTCTCGTCGACCGTGTAGTCCGCCGGATTGGTGGGATCGCCGCCAGCCGTGAGCACAGGGTCGTATCTCAGCGTCTGGGCGAAAGTCTTGCTGTTCACCGATTTCAGCGTAAAGCCTATCGCATCGCCGTTCTTTAGCGTTCTGCCCATGCTGACGCCGACCGCGTAGGCGGCAACGCCGGTGACAAGGCCGGTCGAATCGATCGTCGGCACTCCGCCCACCATTGTGACCTGGGGCCGGTTCGTAACGGGATCGATGTTGACATCGGCGGTCAGACTTGCGCTCGCCAGCGGTATGATGGAAACTGCGAGTCCGTTCGCGACGATACCGAAGTTGGCGGAGAGATCGACGGTAGTCACGCCCTGTCCGAGTTCCTCGAGCAGAGCGATTCGATCCTCATCGCTCGTCGGCGGATTGTCGGCGATGTCCTCCCAGTCGAGGTTGGACTTGATCCGGACCTGGACGTTCGGCGCCTGGAAACTGAATCCCCTTGCATTCACCAGCCCTGCCGGGTTCCAGTACGCCGCGTTTGTGTCATCCGCGATCGCAGTGTATGCTCCCCCCATGCCGAGTGCTCGAGTGCCGGCGGCCAACTGAGCCATTGCCGGCAGCGCCGCTGTGCCGGCCACGACTGCAGCCAGCGCCAGCACGATGCATAATCTGTACTTCCTCACACTTTCCTCCGAAGCCTAGGGTCGCCGATTGCTTTGCGGGTCTGCAATACAAGCGCCGAATACATTATATCGGGGCGATAGTGAGCCGTCAAGCGGTGATCTCACATGCAAGCGCAGCACAATATGGTTAGTGATAGGGGCTCAGAGAAGAAAAGCCCGGAGCCGATCGGCCCCGGGCCTGGGGAGTGTTGCGAGGGAGGGAACACTACAGCCTGACATCTATGACCGCGCTTACACCGACCCCGGATACGCGCTTGATATCCTTGACCACGTCCTTGGTCTCCACGGGGATCAGTACCTTCACTCGGAAAGTCTTTCCGTTCATGTTGGCTTCGATCATGGCCACCGCCTTGACCTTGTCCACGAGGTGCGCCGGTCCGCTGACTTGCGCCGCGCCGGCGTATCCGCCCTGTCCGACGCTGATGATCGGCACAACCTTGGTTCGGTCTTCGACGCCGACGCCCTTGTTGACGGTCAGCTTGTTGATGAACTTGTTCAGTTCGTCACCGAACTGGTTGATCAGCAGGACTATGCCTGCGCCCTTCAGAACGTCTCCCACTCCGGCCCTGACCGGCGCCACGGCGGTGAGACAGATCGTCAGCATGAGCGCTCCCGCGAGCAGGAGTGTGAGTGGTCTACGTCTCTTTAGCATCTTGTTCCTCCTGTCCTCCAGAATCCATCCGCGGGAACTGCCGGCGTCTGTCGGCGGTCCGGGGACGGTTATGCGAACTCGTCTGTATGTTAGTGTATACGTTCGGAGTGAGGGTGGGGTTTCGTGCGGAGCAAATGAAAAAACCCCGCCTCGATGTTGCTCGAGGCGGGGTCCGTATCAGCTTAGGTTCGTCTCAGGTTACTAGAACTTGAGAGCGAACTGAGCGGTCGCAACGCCGCCGCGGTAGTTGTCAGCAACACCGTACGGATCCAGCGCGCCCTGCTCGTACTCCACTATCTGATAGAGGAGCTTGAGGCTGCTGTTCGGGTTGAACGTATGGCCGAGGCCGATGGAGATGTATCTCTCCTCGGTGTCGGCGCCGGCGCCTGTCGGCTCCCATTTCACCTGCTCCCAACCCAGATCGACTGCGTTGGCTGCGGTCAGGTTGTACTTCAGTCCTGCGCGCCAGTAGGTGACCTGGTCGGTGGTTGCTCCGGGAACGTTCACGGTGCGACCCTGCTCGATGCTGGTGCGTCCACTGATGTTGGCGCCCGCATCGAACGGCTCGAGGAACTGACCCTCAGCGGACAGGGCAAGGTTGCTGCCCAGCGCGTAGGTCAGGTTCGCGTTGAAGCCCTTGACGTTGACGAGGTTCACCGCGCGGCCGAGTCTCGACCAGTAACCAGGAGCGAAGTAGTTCGGCTCCACGGTGCTGTAGCCGGCCTTGATTCCGAGGCCGCCGAGCTGGAAGGCCAGGTTGGCATTCCATGCGGTGTTGTCGTCGTTGGACGTGATGGCTTCCAGAGTGGCATCCGGATCGGACTCCGCCCACTCAGCTGAGACACCGAGGGTGCCGAACATCGCGTTGATGTCTGCGCCCATGATGTCGGCGGTGCCGAAACCAGGAGCCAGTCCAGCCTCGTACCAGGTCAGGCCGAGGTTGCCGCCGAACGGAGTGCCGATGACGGCACGGGCGCCGGCGATCTGGGAGGTCTCGATTCCGCTGACTCCGCCGAGAAGCAGGTCAGGGCTGATGAGATCAGCGATCTGATTGTCGGTCTTCGCCGCGAACGCGGTGAGGGCGATCCGGCTCCAGTTGAACAGGATGCTTCCACCGTCGAGTATGAAGTTCCCCTCGTCCAGCTTGTCCACGTAGGTGTAGCTGTCAGGGTCCACGAACTTCAAGGTGTACGGGGTCAACTGGAACGGGAACCTACCAACCTTTACCTCACCCTGACCGAGCGGTCCGAGCTTGATAGCGGTGTCGAGGTTCAGTCTCCACAGAGTGAAGTCGTCCATATCGCCCAGGGCGAAGTCAGACAGATAGTCGCCGGCTGCGATCAACGCATCGACGGACGCATTGTCGCTGACTCTGCCGGTCACACCGAGCTGGAAGTCGGTGAAGAACGACGAGTTGGACAGCGGATTGTCTGCATCCGCGGTGCCGGTCGTGCCGGCGGAAAGGCGGCGGCTGTCTCTGTCAAACGCGGGTGCGTTGTTCTCAACTTCACCGCGGCCGATCAGGTTAGCGTTGCCGTACCAAACGACGCGGCTGACCTCTTCCTCGAGAGCAGTGACTCTCTCGGAGAGTGCATTCAGGTCTCTGCGTACGCTCTCGACCTGAACGCCGAGGGAGGCGAGCTCATCCTGGAACTCGTCCATCATCCGCTGAAGAGCCTGGATCTGCTCCTGGTCTACACCAGGTCCTGGAGGTCCGGCAGGCCCCTGCGGACCGGCAGGACCCTGAGGACCAGCGGGACCCACAGTACCGCCACCAGCCATCTCAGCGATGACGGGGATAGCCTTGGCGAGAGCCTCAGCGAACTCGTAACGAGTCATAGCGCGCTTGCCGCCGAAGGTACCATCAGGGTAGCCCTGGATGATTCCCTGGTCGACGAGCTCCTGGACTGCGTCATATGCCCAATGATCGGGCGGGACATCGGGGAACTCCTGCGCGAACGCGATTGCGCTCAGGCTGAGCAGAAGTGCAGCGATCATCAAGAACGCTACTTTGTTCATGTTTCATCCTCCTTGAATGTATCCACTTCACTGTCGGCCGGAGGACCTTCTGCTTCTCATGTCTGCGGCATCCGCGCGAGTATCCATGTTTCCTCTGCGTCAGACCGCGTCTCGGTCGAAGCGTCTTTCCTCTGGCCTATCCTATCACCGCGCAGTTCACAGGCCATTCAAGGTTTCTGCACCTCCTTTCAACCTTGTGCTGCGCCAGTGTGATAGCCTAGTTACCGGACATCCTAGCAAAAATGCTAGGTATTGTCAACTCTCTGAGTGAGAAGTTTCGCTCAGAGTTCCTGTACAACCCTGCATGCCGTTTTTCCTCCTTGCACATGCAGGACTGCCGGCAGGCTCATCTACCGCCGCCGAATTGTTATACGCCGGACACCTGGTGAAGGTTACAGGGTGTCAGTCCGGGAATTGCTGACGAACTGCCTGGTAACGCTATCGGGTCCATTCGCGAGATCATTACCCGTGTGTGGCGAAAGGAAAACTCGAGGAAGGAAAAGGGATAGATGAGCGGTGACCGGCCGGGCGAGCGGGACGCGTCGTCAGCGCCGTTCACGATCTGCCGGAGAGGTACTCCTCGGCGAGGATGACCGCCGCGAGGTCGTCGATCGGCCTGTCGGGGATGAGCAGACCCCGGGGAATGAGGCGTCGGAGTCCCCGAGGCGGGTTCTCCTCGAAGAAACGCGTGCGCGCTCTGAGGGTGGTGTACGATTCGTCCACGAAGACGATCGGTACGGAGACTCTGTCGCGCAGTCTGTCGGCAAGCTTCCGGCCGTGCGTGCCGTTGCCCACGACGAGGGTATCGGCGGAGTACCTGGTGATCAGTTCGGAGACGAGCGCAGGAACCTCATCCGGCGGAAGTATGCATCGGCGCAGGACGTCCCGCGCGCTCACGACCGCAAGCCCGCACTTGTCGCTGCCGGGGTCTATCGCGATCACGACGCCCATCAGAAGTCCTCAATGCGGAACTCGAGATTGAGGGGTCCGGCCGACCAGGTGTCTGCGTCGGCGACGGCCTTCAGGACGACGGGTCTGCCGCGTTGCTTCACTCTGTCCACGATCTCCAGTAGCTGGTCCGGGGAGATCGATCCGACGGCGGGTTGGTCTTGCTCCTCATCGAAGTACGGAATGATTCCTTTTGCGATGGCGGCAGGTCGCACCTCGGACCGCAGGAAGCTGATGACCTGCCCCAGGATCTGTCCTTGCGAGGCCGAGCCGTCTATTCTGGTCTCAGCCACACCCTGGCCCTTCCAGTAGACCAGGCGATTGTAGTTGGGGATGAACTCCACCAGGACCTGCTCACCTTCCACGGAGTTGCCGATCGAGACGATGCGGAGGACCACGCTGCCCGAGCCGGTGGACAGCTCATCGACGAGCGCGTCGATGCTCTTCGACTCATCCGCGGTTATGGGCTTGTCGGAGTCCGGCGACTCTATTCTCTTGATGATGATCCTGATCGTCCGGCCGTTGTCGCCGGTCGTGGCGCCTTGCGACCGCGCCGTTTCATCCGCCTTGCGAAGAAGCGATAGGACTTCCTCACGGATCCGGGCTTTGGGCTGGGAGCACTCGATTACCGTGCGCGCGAGTTCCTCGTTCGGTCTGAGGATCACTGTCTTCTGGCGAAGGGCGATGTACCTGGCATAGGCCGTATCGGTCCGCTGCTCGATTATCTCGACGTTTCTTATGAGATCGGCGCGGAACTTCTCGAGTCCGTTGATCGTTTCCTGCTGCGCCGATATCTCCTTCTTGCGGTTCTCTATCTCCGCCGCGGCTGCGGCCAGCCTGCGGTTTGACATGGCGAGGTCGCGTTGAGCGGCAGCCAGGAGTTTCTCGGTCCGCGCGAGGGCGGCTTCGTTTCGGACCAGGCTCAATCGCAGCTTCCGGAGGTTGGCGGAGATGTGGTTCACTTCGCGGACGAGGTTGTCGCGCTGTTTGATGGCGGATCTGGCGTCCTCCTGTGCCTTCAGGGCGCCCGCCCGGGCTTCGCCCGCCGCCCGCCGAGCGACTTCGTACTTGCGCAGGAGCACCTTGCGCTCGCTGATGATCTTGTCGCCCTCGAGCATGAGCAGGCGGACCCTCTGGCTTATGGTCGCCATGAACGCGATGGTGAAGACGGCGATCAGCATCCCGGTGACTGTGGTGAAGATGATGGCGGTGTAGCGGGGACGCAAGCCGAAGAGGCTCAGCCGGCGCTTGCCGAGGCGCCTTCCGAGCAGGTCCCCCCAGTACGCTATGAAGCCGCACATGCCGATAAACACGGCGGCTGCCAGGATAGTTCGCCAGGTCATGACGTTTCGGATTCCGGATTTCGGATTTCGGATGTGGCGTTCACTTGCTTGCTCGTATGATCAGACCGACTCCGACGGCGGCGCAGGCCCCGGTCGGCAGGAAGCTTGCGAGCATCGGCGAGATCGCCGCGTTTCGCCCCAGGATCGTCATGTAGTGCATGAAGATCCAGTATGCGAAGATGATGACTATCGAAAGGCCGAGGCCGGTCGCCGAACTGCTCCTGTGGGGGCGCAGTCCGAGCGGAGCCCCGATCAGCGCGAACACCAGTGTCGTGAGCGGCATCGCGATCTTCTGGTACAGGCGCACCTCGTACTCCGCCACGTCCGCTCCGTGCTGCAAGAGCATGCTGATGTAGCCTCTGAGCTGCCCGAAGCTCATCTCATCATGCTTCTTCTGGAACATCGCGATCTGCTCGGGCGTCTTGTCGATCCTCGTCCGGCGCGCCTGCGTGCCGTTGAACTCGGTCATCACCGTCGGCTTCGTGCCCAGGGTCTTGATGTATCCGTCCCTGAACTCCCAATTATCCTCTCCGAGCCATATTGCCTTCTCGCCGTGGATGAATACCGCCGGTTTGCCCTCGACATACTGCACCAGCGCGACCCCTCGCAGTGTGCCGCTCGCCATGTCGAACCCGTTCTGCACGTAGAATACGCTGTTCGTCACCCCGTCCTTGGCGTCGATCACGAAGAACGGCTTGCTGCTCGATCCCTGAGTCTTCTTGATCTCCTGGACGATCCGCTGATGCTCGGAGTTGGTGTAGGGCGCGACGTACTCGCCAAGCACGAAGCTCATACCCGTCACCACGACCGCCATCACAATGACCGGGAGCACTATCCTGTACATGCTGATGCCGCCCGCAAAGAGCGCGACGGTCTCGCTGTCGCTCGACAGCCTGCCGAATCCGAGCAGAGTGGCGAGCAGCATCGACATCGGGAGCGTGAGCACCACGAGCCCCGGGATGTGCAGCAGGACGAGTTGCGCCGCGCGCCAGACGGGCGCGTGGAACTCGGCGAGGAGCTGAGTTACCTGGAACAACTCCTTGCCGGCGAACATCAGGCTGGTGAACGCGGCAACGCCGAATATGAACGGACCGATCATCTCGGTCAGGATGTGGCGGTCGATGATTCTCATGTAAAGTCCAAACACCTGCAGCAGCCGCCGTCCTTCGATACGCTTCGCTACTCAGGAC
>CAYXOC010000051.1:0-34243 GCA_964466715.1 uncultured bacterium | reverse complement strand
ATCTGCCTGCTCGCGCTCGTCATCCTCTCGGGATGCAGGCCGACGCCGAGTCCCGCGCCGCGCCCGACTCCTCCGCCCGCGTCTCCCGCGCCGACGATCAGCGCCGAGGAGAGCTGGAACGCCTTCCTGGACGACGCGCGGACGAGGTGCAAGCCCGAGGAAGGCTGCACCATCGACTTCGAGAAGCTCCACGAGTACGACGGCCGCCACTTCGGCATCATGATCATCGGGTACAAGGACAGCGAGTATTACACGAACCTCTACCGGTTCGATGCGGAGAACAACGGGTGGATCGACAGCCCGCGAAGCGCTCCCGAGGACGGCTACGAGCATATCGACGTCCCCGCGACGTCGGAGCGGTGGAGCGTCCCCGAGGCGACGATCCGCGGCTGGATCACCGAGGCGGAGACGACCGTCCGGGAGATCTACTCGAAGCGGCGGTGACACCCCCGCAACCACGCCGTAGGAGCGGATTCCGATCCGCGAAGGATGACGTCTCTGTAGGAGCAGCTTCTAGCTGCGATCGCGGCTGGAAGCCGCTCCTACAACGTCCATCCATCGCGGCTGGGAAGCCGCTCCTACGATGCGCCGGTTCATCGCGGCTGGAAGCCGCTCCTACAACGGGAGATATCTGGAGATACACATGACCGACAGACTCGACCCGCAGATGTTCCTCGATCCGCCGGGCACGTACCGGCCGATCCCGTTCTGGTTCTGGAACGGCGACCTCGACGAGGATGAGCTCGACCGCCAACTCCGCGAGATGCGCGACAAGGGCGTCCTCGAGGCGTTCATCCACGCCCGCCGGGGCCTCGAGGTGCCGTATCTATCCGAGACGTGGTTCGACCGCGTCGGATTCACCATCCGCAAGGCCCGCGAGTACGGCATGCGGATGTGGCTCTACGACGAGGACAACTGGCCGAGTGGATACGCGGGCGGCCGCGTGCTCAAGGCGCGCCCGGAATGCCGTGCGAAGAACCTGGCGAAGATCACCGTTCCCGCGTCCGAGGCGCACGAGATCCCCCAGGGCAAGCTCGTCGCCGTCATCGCTCGGCTCGGCGATCAGGTTGCCGACATCACCGACGGCGTTCGTGACGGGAGCTTCGAGTGGGTCGCTCAGCACAAGCACTGGGAGATCAGCTTCTTCATGGAGCGGCCCGGCCACTGGCAGCCGGCGTATACCGACGACTGGTACGTCGATCTGCTCGATCCGAAGTGCGTCCGGCAGTTCATCCGCTCCACCCACGAGGTGTACTGGCGTCGCTTCAAGGACGACTTCGGCGGGGCGATCGCCGGCATCTTCACCGACGAGCCGGGGTTCTACAACAACTTCTGGGACCGCGACCCGGGGACGAACACCTGGACGCCGGACTTCCTGGAGGAGTTCGAGCGGCAGAAGGGTTACGACCTCCGGCCGAACCTCCTCTCGCTCTGGGACGACGTCGGCGACTACCGACGGGTGCGCGCGGACTACTACGACGTCTACTCGGCGCTCTTCCGCGACGTCTACTTCAGGGCGCTCTACGACTGGTGCGAGGAGCACGGCGTCGTGTCGATCGGCCACGTGACCGTCGAGGAGGAGTTGAAGCTCAACGCCCGCATGTTCGGCGACTTCTTCCGGGCCGGCGAGTACGAGCACGTTCCCGGCGTTGACGAGATCGGTCAACTGCGCAAGGACCCGAACGAGTACACGCCGAAGCTCGGCAGTTCGGCGGCGCACGTCTTCGGCCGCGAGCGGTGCATGAGCGAGACGTTCGGCGTCTACGGGTGGAAGCTTACCCTGGAGGAGATGAAGAAGATCACCGACCTCCAGTACGCGCGGGGGATCAACTTCTTCGTCCCGCACGCCTTCTACTACTCGATCGAGGGCGACCGCAAGGAGGAGTGCCCGCCGTCGGAGTTCTGGCAGAACACGTGGTGGCGGTACTTCAAGCGCTACGCAGACTACGTCGGGCGGATGAGCTACATGAACACGCGCGGGCGGCACGTCGCCGACATCGCGGTCTACTACCCGCTCTCCAGCGTCTGGGCCGAGATCACGCCGACCGACGCCTCCCGGCCCGACGAGATCGATGCGCGCTTCAAGGAAGTATCCACGCTCCTGCTCGCCAATCAGCTCGACTTCGACTACCTCCACGACGACTCGATCTGCGCCGCGATGGTGCAGGACGGCAGGCTGCTCATCCAGGATGAGGAGTACGGCATCTTCATCATCCCTGCGGCGATGGTCATGTCGGTGGATACGATGAACAAGCTCGCGGAGTTCGTCCGCGGTGGAGGCGCGCTCATCATCTGCGGGGACTTGCCGAAGCAGGCGGTCCTGAGCGGCACGGACGAGGAGCTTGCGGGGATCCTGGCCTCGCTCCGAGATGATTCGGGCAAGGGGCGGCTCATCGTGCTGCCGTCCACCGATGGTGTCGTGCAGGCGGTCAACTCGTTCCACGAGCCGGACCTGGTCCTCGATCCGTCCGTGGAGACGATCAACTACCTCCACAGGAGGGTGGGGGATACCGACATCTACTTCCTGGCGAACCGCTCGCCCGAGAGCCACACGTTCACCGGCGTCTTCCGCGCGACGGGCGTCCCGGTGTTCTGGAACGCGGAGGACGGCACGTCGGCCAACGTCCTGGTGTACGCGCAGTCGGACGGCCGCACGCGCATCCCGATGAAGATCGAGGGCTTCGGATCGGCTTACGTCGTCTTCTCGCCGGGCTCGGACCGCCCGCACGTGGTCAGGACGGACCTCCCGGGGATCACGGAGGTCACCGTCGACTCGGTCACCGGACTGACGCCCTACACCGGGACCTTCTACGCCGACGTCGATATCTGGGGCGATGTCCGCCGCAGAACGGGCGACGCGCTCGACATCCCGGCCGGCATCGAACTGACCGACGGTTGGTCGTTCCGCCTCGAGCGCGAGACGGCGTGGGGGAAGACGGATCTCGGGAGCTGGACCGAGCAAGGGTTGGAGGACTACTCCGGCTCGGCGGTCTACGCGATCGAGTTCGATCTCGACGCCGACTACCTCGACCGGCCGCTGATACTCGATCTCGGCGACGTGCGCGAGACGGCGGAGATATGGGTCAACGGCTCGCAGGTCGCGGTTCGGACCTGGCGTCCGTACACGGCGGACATCCGATCGGCGGTCAGGGAGGGCGCGAACCGCCTGGAGGTCGTCGTCACCAACACGCTCGCCAACCGCTTCACGCCGGAGAAGCTCCCCAGCGGCCTGCTCGGCCCGGTCACCATCACGCCGATGGCGGAGATGGTGCTGAGATAATGGAGTAGTGGAGTAGGGGACTGGAGTGATGGAGTGATGGGAAGAACCAATACTCCACTACTCCATCACTCCACCACTCCATCACTCCAGTCCCCTACACCCCGCAGAGGGCGAGCAGATCGGCGACGTCGGCGGTGGCGAGGCACTCGACGGTGTCCGCCGCTCCGTAGTAGAGCTTCACCTCGCCCGAGTCCTCGAGCACCATCCCGCCGGGGAAGATCACGTTCGTGCGGAAGCCCTCATCGACCTCGTAGGGCGCTTCCGGCGCGAGGAGCGGCTCCTTGTAGAGGCCGATGACCTTCGAGGGGTCGTCGAGGTCGAGCAGCATGATCCCCGCGGTGTAGCGCTTTCTCCACACCGGCTCCCAGCCGTTCTTGCCGCGCGACGGGTCGGTGTCCACCGCGTGGAACGTCGTCAGCCATCCCTTCGGCGTCTTGACCGGCGGCGCGGCAGGCCCGGTCTTCGTGTTGGCGAACGGCACGTCCTCGACCGCGAGCAGCAGGTTCGAGTTGCCCCAGTACTTCAGGTCGGGCGAATCGGAGATCCACGTATCGAAGCGCTCTCCGCCCCGGCTGTAGACCGGGAACGGCCGTTCCAGACGGACGTACATCCCGCCGATCTTCTCGGGGAAGAGCACCATGTTGCGGTTGTCGGGAACGGACATCGAGATGATCTCGAACTTGTCGAAGTCGTCGGTAACGGCGATCCCGCCCCGGACACCGTGCCGCGTGTCGACCGCGAAACACATGTAGACCTGGCCGTCGATCACCATGAGGCGCGGGTCGTATGCCCGGCTGATCTCCTCATTCTTGAGTTCCCAGCACGGCTTGGGAGCGACCTCCCACTCGATGCCGTCATCGCTGAACGCGAGGCCGAGGTTCGTCCCCTCGAACCTGTGCTCTCCGAAATCGCCGTAGTCGTTGCGGAAGACCATCACGTACTTGCCCTCGTACTTGGTCACCCCCGCGTTGAAGATGAGGGTGGCCTTGTACGGCACGTCCTTCTTCGAGAGCACCGGGTTCCCCGGGTACCTCGTCATCACCGGACTCGATCTCAACTCGCCGATCAACGGTTCGGGCATAGTACGCCTCCTGTGCATCTGTGCTGGCTACAATGATGCCGTGTCCGCCCGCTAAAGTCAAGGGAGAGCCCCGGCATTTCTACCAGTTGACGTCCTAACCTGCCGATGATAGAGTATGACAGCCATTGATGGTGGAGGTATCCGATGAGCAACCCGCGACGTATCCTGCTGGCGTTTGCCGCCGTGCTGATCTCGACGACCGCGTGGGCGGCCGAGATCGCGCCGGGTGTGGAGTACACCGTATACAACCTGCCGCATCCCAACGTGGCCCATGTCGTCAAGATAGACCTCTCGCGCCCGGAATACAAGTTGAAGCTCGGCTTCCCGCAGAAGAAGCGCAACTACACGGCGCGGGAGACCACCTCCACGATCGCCAACCGATACGACGCGCCTCCGTCGCACGATGTCCTCGCCGCGGTGAACGGGAGCTTCTTCTCCACCGGCATCGGCATCACCGGCACGCTGATCAACTCCAACGGTTTCATCCAGCTTCCGAACAGCTCATGGGAGACCTACATATTCACCGACGCCCGCACGTCGCGCATCGAGCGGAACGTGAGCAGCAGCGGAAACAAAGTGACCTTCGCCAACGGCGCTTCACTGGCGATCGATCAGGTCGATCTCGCCCGCGCCGACGGGCAGCTCGTCTGCTACACGATGGACTGGGATACCTCCACCCGGACCACCACCGAAGGCGCCGAGGTGATCCTCTCGAACGTCTCCTATCCGATGCGGCCGGACAAGGAGGTTATGGGCACGGTGACCTCCGTCCGCACCGGCGCTCAGTCGCTCAACAACGTCATCCCTGCCGGTGGACTCGTGCTCTCGGCGCACGGAGCAAAGGCGTCGACCCTCGCTGCGAACGTGGCGGTCGGTGACCAACTGCGCATCTACCTCGACACCAACTACATCATCTACAACAACGCCCGGTTCGGCATCACCGGCGCCGGATGGATACTCGCAAACGGCGCGGCGAACACCGCCCAGTGGAGCAACTTCTCCGACTCGTTCAAGGGACGCCATCCCCGCACTCTCATCGGCTGGAATGCGACGCACCTCTTCCTGGTGGCGGTCGACGGACGGCAGTCGTTCAGCGTCGGCATGACCTTCCAGGAGATGGCGGACTTCATGCTGAGCATCGGGGCGACTGACGCGATCAACCTCGATGGCGGCGGCTCGACGACGATGGTGGTGAACGGCACGGTCAGGAACTCGCCCTCCGACGGCTCCCAGCGGGCGGTCGGGAACGCGGTCCTGCTCGTGAAACAGGACACCGCTTCGACGTTCCCGATGCAGGATAGCTTCCCGTCGACCGGACGCAGCCTGCCCTGGGAGGACAAGTTCCGCTACAACGGCGTCTCCGCCTTCTCCCCGACCTCTCCCGGAGGCGACGGCTACGTGACCACCGTCAAGGACCCGGCCGGCGGCGGCGAGACTATACACGTCGGCGATCTTGCCGACACGGACTACGCGGTCGAGGCGGACATCTACTGCCAGTATCGGCCCGAGGTATCGTCGAACGGCTACGAGCGATACGGCATATTCGCGCGCGACAACGGCAACTTCGCGTTCACTCTGACCTCGTTCGGCGGCGGGAACTGCTATCTGATGACCTACGACACGAACAACGGGCGGATCCGCGTCGGCAAGGTTGTCAACGGCGCGTTCACCGACTTCCTGGCAAGCGCCCCGCTCTACTACACGACCTCCGCCTGGCGCAAGATGAGGATCGAGTGCGTCGGATCGAGCATACGGTACTACCTCGACGGCGCCCCGATCGCTCACGTCGTCGATTCGACGTTCGCGAGAGGATACGCGGGCATCGGGTTCCACGAGTTCTTTAGCACCAACTCGAACATGCTCGGCACCCGCGCGGACAATTTCCGTGTCACCGCGCTGCCGTCGGTTCCCTCGATCTCTCAGACCAAGCAGAGCCCGATCGGCACGGAGGTCTATCTGAACGATGTTGTGGTGACGGCCGCCTTTCCCGCCGCCGGGATGTTCTACGTCAGGGACGGCGCTATGGGGATCGGCGTGCAGAAGAACTCAGTGGTATCATCGATGCCCTCGGTCGGCAGCAGGGTGGTGATACTCGGCCGCACCGCCTACGCGGGCGCTCCGTACTCGAAGGAGGTCATCGTCGTGCCGACCGGGTATATGCCCCTCGGCGGCACGGGCGATGCAAGTCCCGTAGCGATGAACAACCGTGCATCCGGCGGAGGACCGCTGGGCCGCCAGTCGGGAGTCGCCGACAACGTCTCGGCTGTCCCGCCCGTGATGTCGAGCAACCTGAACGGCATCGGCTCGCTGGTGACGGTGTGGGGCAGGCTGACCTCCGGCGGCGGGCCCGGCGAGCGGTTATGCTGGATAGACGACGGATCGAACCTGAACGACGGCGCGGGGCAGGGGATCAGGGTCGATCTCTCGGAGATCGGGAGCAACCTACCGGGAAGCGCCGAGTTCTACCGCATCACCGGTATCATGCGCTGCGGGACCTCGTCCGGCCCCGAGGCGCTCCCGATCCGCGTCCTCTGGCCGCGGACGGCGTCGGACATCATCCCGGCCGACTGAGCCCGCCCGTCGCAGCATCGAAAAGCGCGACGGTGTTCTCCGGAGGCACGTCCGGCTTGATGTGGTGGTCCGGGCCGCAGATGTACCCGCCGCCGTCCCCCAGGGTCTCGATGCAGCGCCTGACCTCGTCGCGCAGCTCGTCCGGCGTGGCAAACGGGAGATGCTGCGTGTTCACTCCGCCGAAGAAGCAGATGTCGCTGCCGAAATCCCTCTCCAACTCGGCTGCGGACATCGGCAGCGCATGGAGCTGGACAGTCTCCCAGACGTCCACGCCGATCTCAATCGGGTCCGGCAGCACGGACGTGATATCCCCGCAGGAGTGGAACCAGATCAGCTTGCCGGCTCGTTTGCCGATCTCGAAGAGCCCGGCGTATCAGGGCTTCAGGAATCGCCGCCAGTGTCCGCTCTCTATGCGTCATCTCACTGTCTACCGGATATCGGACGTATCTCACACGTCGAATCCCGCCTTGTAGGAGCGGCTTCCCAGCCGCGAACGCCCACGCAACGCCGCAAATTCGGGGATCGGAATCCCCTCCTACGACACTCTCGAAACACCCTCCGATCACCGATCACTGGCTACTGGTTACCGGTTACCGGTCACTGGTCACTCCCGACTGCCCTTCCACGGCTCGCCGGTCCACGGGCCGCCGTCGTTCTGCTTCATCTGCTCGCGGACGGCATCCCATTTCTCGATGATCCGACTGCCGGACGTCATCTCCCACATCGAAGTGCCCTTCTGCCGGAGTCCCAGGACGATTGCCGTCCACGCCTGCGCCCAGCCGGCCTCGACGCTCCATGCGCCCCAGCCGACGTCGCCGTTGCTCGCCCAGTAGTCCCACTGCCGGTGATCGAACGCCCGGAACCACGTGCCGTCGAGGTACGGATACTTCTCCGAGCGCACCTGGATGCGGCAGAGGTACTCCGCCAGCTTGTCCTCAGCCGCTTTGAGCTTCGGATCGCTGGTCGCGGCGTATGCCTCGTGGAGTCCGAGCAGCGCGAACCCGGTCGTGTAGAGCTGATCGGTCACCGGATCGCCGTTCTGCTGGATCAGCGGAGTCTCGGTCGTGCCGTATTCCTCGTTCGACATGGCGATCTGGAAGCCGCTCTTCTCTCCGCCGCGCCGTTCCACGACCGCACCGTTCGGCTGCTGGAGGCCGATGATCTCATCAGCCATCCGGTTGAGCCACTCACGGTGTTCGGGCGTATCCTCGATGCGGACGAGCCACGCCAGGCAAAGGATCATCCGCGCGCGCTCGATGCTGTCGTTCCAGCGCCAGCCGTCTGGGAACGCCTCCATCGTCATGCGTATGGCGGTCTTTGTGCGCTCGATGAACGGCTTGTACCCGGTCTGCTTGTAGGCCCACAGGTTGCACGCCCACAGGTAGGACTCGTGATGAGCGGAGTAGTTCACCCGTTCCGTCTCATGGAAGTGCTTCCATCCCATGGCTTCGATGGTCGGCATGTCGATCCGGTCCGAGCGGAATCCCTGCGGGCCGGTGGTCCTCAGGTTGGCGAGCAGGCCCCTCAGCAGCGGCTCATCCCATTTGTCCGTGCCGAGGCACGCGGCGGAGAGCATCGTGGCGAGCATCACTCGGGCGTCGTCGTCACTGTAATTGGCAATCTCCCATGCGTAGTAGACGTTGCCCCACGCGATGTGGCCGAACGAGGGATGCTTCGGATTGCCCCTCGCGTGCCCACACATGCCGGAGGTGAAGTAGACGTAGTTCAGCAAGTTCGACGCGGTCTTGCGGCTCCGAGCATCGTCGTTCAGCATCGAGTCGAGCGCCAGGACCGCGGCGGTTTCGGCGTGGCAGTCGGCGCGGATCGGGAGTCGTTGGATCTGTGAGCCGTCGTGTCGGATCGCCGAGGAGTAGCCCTCCATGATGCCGAGCGATCCGTCGCCGACCGGAGCATCGGCGCCCGGAGTCTCGATCGACTCTACGCCCGCCACGAGCTGCTTGTGGATAGCCGCCTCGCGCGTCGGATGGATCAGCAGCCGGGAGTCGAATACCCAATCCGCCGCCGCATCGAACGCCCGCCGCTCGAAGTCCTTCGGCAGTCTGTCATTCGGGCCATACGCCGGACGGACGGTCGGCGTCCACGCGATATACCCGCTCCCCGTGCCGGGGAGCCCACCCACGCGCTCCCTCCCCGTAGCGGGGAGTCTGCCCGAGGACCCCCTCCCCGTGGCGGGGAGGGCTGGGGAGGGGTCGAGCATCGCCAGGACGCGCTCCCAGATCACCTTCCACGCGTAGGTCGGCGCGTATCTGCCTGTGACAAAACCGCTCAACTTCGTAGTCGCGACGAGCAGGCTGCGCTCGGGCGCCTCAAATAGCAGCGGCGACGCGTTCTCGGGCAGCCCGAAGACGGCGGTGTCGAAGCCGGCGACCCTCGCCACCACGAGCAGCGGATCTGGGGCCTTCACCGGCACGAAATGGCAGTCGTGCACCCCGAGGATATGGAGCTTCGGCAGCGCCTCGCCGAACACGTCGGACGAAACGACCGCCCGCTCCCAGACCGTGTGCTGGGGCGCACCGATCTCCATGCCGGGGAGCGCCGCCGGGTACTCGATATAGAGCCGCAGGTCCTTCGCCTGCGCCTTATCGAGCACCTCAGGGGCGACCGACGTCGTCGTCGCCGGATAGCCGTCCGCCAGTATCAGCACTGCCGAGCCGGGCTTCGCGCGCTCAACGGCATCGGCGGCGGTGTCGTATCTCGGGTATGGGCCGGACTTCGACAGGATCGAGTAGAGGTCGTTGTCCGGGCTGCAGCAGAATGTCAGGTTCAATCTCTCGGCCTCCGCATTGCATGTCAGCATCAGGACCGCAAGAAGACAGATCGTGCGCACCAGGTTCATGTAAGCCAGCCCTCCCGCGGCTGTGGATTGTGGCGCCTCCTAATCCATAGCCAAGCCCCTTGTGGGTGTCAGGTCGTACATGTCCGACGCGGACAAGCCCCTGGACTGCGGGCAGCAGGTCGCCAGGAAGATGATAGCATCTGGCTTGGGCATCGGGCAACAGGAAAGGTGAGGGGAAATGGAGTATTGGAGTGATGGAGTGCCGGGTAAGCAATACTCCACCACTCCATCACTCCATTCCGGAGGTCCCTCATGCCTGTCCAATCCGCCGACAAGCGCGCGTACGCACTCGATGCCCTGCGAGGGTTCGCCATGCTCACCATGGTCCTGTCCGGGGTCATCCCGTTCGGCGTCCTGCCGAGGTGGATGTACCACGCGCAGGTGCCGCCGCCCGACCATGTGTTCAACCCGAACCTCCCCGGCATCACGTGGGTCGATCTGGTCTTCCCGTTCTTCCTGTTTGCGATGGGCGCGGCGATCCCACTCGCGCTCTCCCGCCGGCTCGAGAAGGGCGACACTTGCTGGACCGTGATCAAGCAGGTCCTCCTCCGAGGCGTCCTGCTCATGGGATTCGCCGTCTACATCCAGCACGTCCGCCCGTACACCATGAACCCTCAGCCGACCACCACGACCTGGTTCCTTGCGCTGCTCGGGTTCGCGCTGCTCTTCCCTGTGCTTACCAGGCTGCCGCAGACCTGGAAGCCGTGGGTCCGCTGGGCGGTCAAGCTCGCGGGGTGGGGCGGAGTGATCGCGTTCATGTGGCTGATCCGATATCCCGACGGCACAGGATTCTCGCTCTATCGGAGCGACATCATCATTCGCGTTCTGGCGGTCGTGGCCGTCTTCGGCTCGCTCGTCTGGCTGGCGACGCAGAGGAACAACCTGCTGCGCCTCGGAGTCATGGGCGCGGTGGTTGCATTGCGACTATCGTCCGGCGTAGAGGGCTCATGGACCGCCTGGTGGGACGCCTCGCCGCTTCCGTGGGCGTTCAGTTGGAACTTCCTGAAGTACCTGCTCATCACCATTCCCGGAACGATCGCCGGCGACATGGTCCTGCAGTGGATGAAGTCGCCCGAGAAGAAGAAGGACAAGCCGTGGACGCCGGTTCGCCTCACCGCCATCGCCGTGCTGATGCTCGGTCTCATCGCCGTGGTGGTCGTCGGCCTGTACCTCCGCCTGGTCTGGCAGACCGCCGCTGCCGGCGCCGTGACGCTTGCCGTATCGTGGCTGCTCCTCAGGAAGCCGAACAACTCGACGGAAAAGCTGCTGAAAGACCTCTTCACATGGGGGGTCTACTGGCTCGCGCTCGGCCTGCTGCTTGAGCCGTACGAGGGCGGAATCAAGAAGGACAGCGCGACGATCAGCTACTTCTTCGTCACGAGCGGTCTCGCGGTCTTCATGCTAATCGGCTTCACGGTGATCATCAACCTGCTCCGCAAGCGATGGGTCCTCGGGCTGCTGATCGACAACGGCCAGAATCCGATGATCGCCTACGCCGGGGAGGGCGGCAACTTCATCGGCGCCGTCTTCGCGCTCACGGGGCTTGCGACGTGGCTCACGGGCATACTGAACACGCCCTGGCTCGGGGTGATCTACGGGGCGCTGGTAACCCTCCTGCTGGCTCTCGCGGTGAGCGCCTTCACGCGGCTGAAGGTCTTCTGGCGGACGTAGGACGCGGAATGCGGACCGGTCCCATTCTGACTCCTGGCTCCTGATTCCTGACGCACAAAAGGGACGCCGGCGGAAAACTGCTAAAGGATGCCGACGTCCCTTCTCTCGTCCAGGCCCGCCTCTTCAGCGACCTTCTGTGAGGTCCGCCTGCTGCGTTATCCTGGTGCTACTACACATTATGGCAGCAAGCGCCAGATGCTGAAGGGCCTCCCGCAAAAACCGGCAAGACTACCGGGGCGCTGGAGTGACGGAGAATACTCCGACACTCCATCACCCCACTACTCCAATCATTCCTTCGCCTTCTCCTGCAGCGACTTGATGAACGGCGCGAAGAGGTCGATCGGCACGGGGAAGATCGTCGTGCTGTTGTGCTCGGTCGCGATCTGCGAGAGCGTCTGGAGGAACCGAAGCTGGATCGCCGCCGGGTTCTGGCTGATGATCGCCGCCGCCTGACCGAGCTTCTCGGCCGCCTGGAACTCGCCCTCCGCGTTGATGATCTTCGCGCGGCGCTCTCGCTCGGCCTCGGCCTGCCCCGCCATCGCGCGCTTCATCGTCTCCGGAAGGATCACGTCGCGGATCTCCACGTTGGTGACCTTGACGCCCCACGGCTCGGTCTGCTCGTCGATCACCGTCTGCAGCTTCTCGTTGACCTTGTCGCGCTCCGACAGCAGATCGTCGAGCACGTGCTGGCCGACCGTGCTCCGCAGAGTCGTCTGGGCGATCAGCGCCGTGGCCCGCACATAGTTCTCGATCTTGAGGATCGCATCCTCGGCGTTTACCACTCTGAAGTATACGACCGCATCGACCGTCACCGGCACGTTGTCGGAGGTCATCATCTCCTGCTTCGGGACGTCCATCGTCACAACGCGGAGATCGACGCGGTATACCGAGTCCACGAACGGGATGAGGAACTGGATGCCCGGCGTCATGACGCGGTTGTACCGTCCCAGTCGGAGCACGACACCGCGCTCGTACTCCTTGATGATCCTCACCGCCGACGGGAGCAATATCGCGAACACCACGAACAGCGCGATGATAATCCCGATCAGTTCATCCATTTGCCAACGTCTCCTTTCTGACGTGTAGTGTCAGCCCATCTACACCGACAACTCGGACGAGCTCGCCCTGCTTGATGGGCCCGCTGTCCGAGACGGCATTCCAAAGTGTGCCCTCCACGAATACCTTGCCTCTCGGGTCGATATCCGTCCGGGCCTCGGCGAGTTCGCCGACCATCCCCTCGCTGCCGGTCACGATCTTCGCATGCCGCGCCCTCGCAACCGCTCCTACCGCGAACGCGACGAACGCGAACGATGCGGCCGCCAGCGTGATGATCAGGACGATCGAGACCCGGAACACCGGTGACGGCGTGTCAAACAGTATCAGAGCGCCGATGACGAACGAAATCACCCCCCCGATCGACAGTATCCCGTACTCGGGTATGAACACGTCGGCGATGAACAGGGCTGCCGCGAAGACGATCAGCACTACTCCCGCCGCGTTCACCGGCAGTATCGCAAACGAGAAGAGCGCCAGGATCAGCGCGATGGCCCCGACGATGCCCGGGAAGCCGAATCCCGGGCTGCTGAGCTCAAAGATGATGCCGTAGATGGCGATCGTCATCAGGATCAGCACGATGTTCGGGTTGCCGATGATCCCCAGGAACCGCTCCCTGAAGCTCTGGCCGATATCCTCGATCCGGGCGTTCCGGGTGCTGAGGGTCACCGTCCCGCCGTCGAGTTTGACCTTGCGGCCGTCGATCCTCCTGAGCAGTTCCTCATCGCTCTCCGCGATGAGGTCGATGACGTTCTGCTTCAGAGCTTCGGTCGCGCTGGAGGAGGTGCTCCTGCGGACCGCGTTCTCCGCCCATCGGACGTTCCGGCCCCGGCGTTCGGCGATCGAGCGAGCGTAGGCCGCCGCGTCCTCCTCAAGCTTTTGGCTCATCACCTCGTCCTGTCCCGGACGCTCTCCCTCGGGATCGCCTCCCCCGCCGCCGATCTGCACGGGATGCGCGGCGCCGATCGCCGTGCCGGGCGCCATCGCGGCGACGTGAGCGGCAAGCGTGATGATCGCTCCCGCCGACGCCGCGCGCGCGCCTTTCGGGGCGACGTAGACTACCACCGGCGCTTCCGACGCGAAGATGTCCTTGATGATCGAGCGCATCGAGTCGTCGAGCCCGCCCGGCGTATCGAGATGGATGAGAAGCGCCTGAGCCTTGCTCTGCTCGGCGATGCCGATTGCCCGCCGGACGTAGAGCGCCGCCGCGGGACTGATCGGGCCGTCGATCCGCATCGTCTTCACGATGGGACGGCTGTCCTGGGCGCAGAGGAATGCCCCGCAGAGGAGAAGCAGTATCGGAATCACGGTGAACGCACGAAACGGTTTCATAGCTGCACCTTCCGACGGCATCAGGACCGGTTGAGCCATGTAATAGTAAGCTTTTCCTCAGCCGAAGTCAACTTCGCAAGGACCGGCCCATGCCTAGTATACCCTGAATCATCCGACGCATCGGGGGCGGGGAAGTTGCGGGAGGGGGGAGTGGTGGGGTGATGGAGTATTGGAGTGGTGGAGTACTGGAGTACTGGGCTCAGTACTCCAGTACTCCAGTATTCGATTATTCCGACTCAGTAACCCAGCCCGTGCCCGAAG
Source organism: uncultured bacterium (assembly GCA_964466715.1). Taxonomy (GTDB): domain Bacteria; phylum Armatimonadota; class UBA5829; order DTJY01; family DTJY01; genus CAYXOC01. The sequence continues at coordinate 20,137 of CAYXOC010000051.1, read as the reverse complement.
GCGTATAGGCCGGGGATCGTTACGGGGAGCAGGCCGGTCGGGTTCCAGTCGCCGAAGATGACGTCCGCCGCCGCCTGGAATCCGCAGTTCCGGTAGTTGTACGCCGCGACGTACGCATCCACCGCCGGGAAGCTCGCAAGCTCGTAAGGCTCGCGGAGGCCGACTACGATCACCCGCCTGCCCTGTGCCTTCAGTTCGTTCACGAGCGTTGCCTGGCCCGCGTTCGACGCGAGCTGAGCCCTCGACGTGCCGATGATCGTCACGTAAGCCGATGCCGCCGCATTCTTGATCGTCGTCCTCTGGGAGGAAGTGGGGTTCGCCGCCAGCGGAAGCGACTGCACGTTCGAATGCTTCTGCATGATGTAGTTGGCGAACCTCGACGAGGCATCCGTGGTAGTCTCAGAGCCCTCGACCGTCACGACCAGGACCTTCTGGCTCGCAGTCAGGTTCAGGGGCAGGATGCCGTTCGCGTTCTTCACCAGCGTCACCGCCGCCCGCGCGATGTCCAATTCCGCGTCCCAGTGCGCCGGCTGACCCACGATATCGTCCGCGACTTCCGCGTTGACGTAAGGGTTGTCGAACAGCCCGTGCCGATACTTGAGGGCGAGGATTCGTTCGACCGATTGATCGAGCCTCGACATCGGGATATCACCGCTGAGCGCCGCCGACTTGACCGCGTTCCAGGCCGCATTCAGGTCCGGCGAGAGCGACAGGAGATCGACTCCCGCCTTGATTGCCATTACCGCCGACTCCGCGACGCCGTACCCGGAGGTGATGCCCGCCATGCCCATCGAATCGGTCATGATCACGCCGTCGAATCCGAGAGTTCCGCGGAGGTAGCCGTTCATCACCGTGGGCGAGAGGGTCGCCGGCCGGTCCGGGTCCAGACACGTGACGACGATGTGCGCGGTCATGATCGCCTCGAGGCCGTTGGCGATCGCGTCTCTGAACGGCTTGCCGTGAACGTTATCGAGCGTCGCGTAGTCATAGCTGACGACCGGGAGCCCTGAGTGAGAGTCGACGCTCGTATCCCCGTGGCCCGGGAAGTGCTTCGCGGTGGCGATGATTCCGGCGTCGCGGAGGCCGTTCATGTATGCGATCCCCATCTGGGACACCAGGCCCGCCTGCTCGCCGAACGAGCGGACGCCGATCACAGGGTTCGCCGGGTTGTTGTTGACGTCGAGCACCGGCGCCAGATCCATGTGTCCGCCCACCGCTCGGATCTCCGCCCCCATGACGTTCGCCGCCTGATACGCCATGTCCGTCTGTCTCGTCGCTCCGATGCCCATGTTGCCGGGGAACTCCGCTCCGCCGGTGATCCTGGTGACTCGGCCGCCCTCCTGGTCCATCGAGATCAGCAGGGGGATGCCGCTCCCGCCCGGGCCGAGGACGCATGCCTGCAGGTCATTGCTCATCCTGGCCGAGCGGACCGGATCGTCGAGGTTGCCGTTGTACTGGAAGTAGATGATACCGCCGATGTGTTTCTGCAGGATGATCTGCCGCTCGGACTCGTCCAGGGTGTCTCCGTCGATGCGGATCTGGAAGAGCTGGCCGATCTTCTGGTCGAGCGTCATGGTCTTGAGACGGTTCGACGCCCAGGACTGCCTGCACACGATATCGCTCTTCCTCCGGACCTTGAGCACGCGGATCATCTCACCATCCACCTTCTCCGCCGAGACGATCCCCGTCACGACGAGTGACTGCCATCCCCGGTCGATGATGACCCCGCTCGGGACGACGACTTTGACGTCCGCGCCGGGGGTCTCGCTCAGCGTGAGCGATCCGTCCGTCCGCGCGGTGACCGTTCCCCAGGTGGTGACGAGCAGGCCGATGTTGTTGAGGTTCGGGTCGCCGGCGATCCCCTTCTGGAGCCCGAAGTCGCCGCCGGTCAGAGCGCGGCCCGCGACTCCCACCGGCTTGAGGACCAGCGTGCCTCCCGTGGCTTCGGGGGAGTCCGAGTTGGCCGCGATGTAGCGCTCGTCGGTCGCGGGATCGGTTTGCATCACGCCGGATACGCTGACGATCGTGCCCTCCGCGAACGTCTTGGGGGTGTCCACGCGGATTCCCTGGCTGCGGTCGGAGGTCTCGACGTAGAGGCATCCCGGGAACGACGCGGTCACCGACATCTCGGCGAGGAAGACCGGGCTGCCGTCCGGGAGCGTGCTCTTGGCGTACCCCAGACCGAAGTCGGCGGAGCAGGCGGTGCAGCAGACGAGCAGAGAGATCGCCCACACGAGGGCGGGGATAGCATAGTTGTGCCTCATATCATTCCTTCACGGCCGTGAGTCGGGGGGAGTACCGAATGGCTTTCCCCATTGTACCATCTCTACCGACCGCTGATATATCAGCAAAACTACCTGTTTCCTGCGCGCAAGCCTTCAAGACTCCGACTTACGCCGCCTGCCGATCACCACGACGGCGATGTCGTCCGTGATCCTTCCCTTGGCCCATCCGGTTGCCGCAGCGAGGATCTGCCCAACCACATCGTCCGCGGATTCCTCGCCGTGCTCCCGCACCACGCGCACGACGCCCTCGGTCTCGAACATCTCGTGGCCGTCTCTTGCCTCGGTGATGCCGTCGGTGTACAGGATGAGCTTGTCTCCGGGCTTCAGGCACGTGTGCGCCTCTTCGTATTTGAAGCTGTCCGACGTCCCAAGCGGCGGGTAGCCGAAGGTAAGCATCTCCACCTCGCCGCCGCTGTAGAGCGCCGCCGGAGGATGCCCCGCTCCGCAATACCCGAGGCAGCCCTCCACCGGATCGAGGATCACGAGGAATGCCGTGACGAAGAGTCCCTGGCCGGCCTGATGCTTCGCCAGGACCCTGTTCGTGTGCGTGAGGACTTCGCCCGCCGTCCCAAGCTCATGCGCGAAGGCCCGCAGCGTGCTGCGAGTCGCCGCCGCCATCGAAGCCGCGGGGATACCCTTGCCCGAGACGTCGCCGATGAAGACGCACACCTTCCCGTCCTCGGTGGGGAAGACGTCGTAGAAGTCGCCGCCGATCTCCTGCCCCTGAAGCCCGGGAACGTACGCGGAGGCCACGTCGTATCCCTCACCGATCGTCGGTTCCGCCGGCAGGAGGGCCTGCCGGAGCATGTGGACGTTGCGCTCGGCGTCGATCCGGAGGCGCTCGATCTCCCTCCGCGCCTGCTGCTCGCTCTCGTAGGCCATCACGTTCGTGATGTACGAGCCGATCTGCGAGGCGACCACCGACACCAGGCTGATGTCCTCGATCGAGTACGCGTTCCGCTCATCGCTCCTGACGTGGAGGATGCCCACGACCTTGTCCGCCCCGATCACCGGCATGCTGAGGAAGCTCGCGCTCGCTCCGTCCGCCTCCCTTGCCGCGGGATGCGCGCCTCCTCCCGGGGTGTTCCTCGCAATGATCGAAGGAGCCTCGTCTCCGGTCAGGATCTCGTAGTGCCGCAGGATGAGCCGTTCGAGCTCCTCCGAGTCGGCCTGATCCTGATGCCGCAGGAGCTCCCATCCCTTGATCTGCGCCCCGAGCAATGCCGTGCTGCCGGGGAGCAGGCCGCAGAGGAGCGCCATCGAGTCGCTCACCCGCCCGCGCCATTCGTCGATCGACGAGAGCGTATGGGCGATGTCCGCGAGGACCGCCGGTATCGACCCGATTTCTTCTTCCAAGAGCCCGCGCTGCCCGATCATGTTGCCTCACCTGAGTGCGAGAGCTGTGAGGAGGTTATGGGTTGTGGGTTATGGGTTATGGGGAACCCCGCAACCCATCACCCTTCCCCAATCCGCCTACTCCGCGCGCGTCGGCACGCCCGAGATCACCCCGCACATCTCCCCGAACGTCTCGTGGACTCTCATCCCCTCCGCGGAGATGCTGTACCTGCGAAGCTCCGTCTCGTGGCCCGACCCGCGAGTCTTCAGGATCGCAATCGCCCGATCGAGCCTCGACTCCACCTCGACGTAGCGCATGATGATGATATTGTCGGAGATCGACGAGAGGCCCACGCCGGAGACGACCCCGCTCCCCATGAGCTCGTGGATCTCCTGCGTCATCAGGAGCGTTACTCCCTTCGACCGGAACATTTTCACGAGGGTGTAGATCAGATCCAGGAAGAGCTCTTCCGTGAGCATCCCGTGCCGCATGCTCGACACGCTGTCGATCACCACGCGAGTCGCGCCCGTCTCCGCCAGCAGGTCGCGCACCCTCGCAAGCCACCTCGGCCCGAGCATCTCGACCGGGTTGATGAACTCTATCCGGACGCCGTTCTCCTCGCTGAGGTCGAGCCCGAGTCCGCGCGCGATCTCCCTGATCTGCGCCGGCCGCTCCTCGAATCCGAAGATGATGCCCTTCTCGCCCATCTCCGCGCCGTTCGCCACAAAGCTCATCCCCAGGATCGTTTTTCCGACTCCCGTCGCCCCTTCCACGACGGTCGCCGATCCTTCCAGGAGCCCCCCGTGGAGCATTTCGTCGAGCCCCGGCACGCCCGTAGGGACGCGCTTCCGCTCCACGACGTGCTCCTCCTCCTCGACGGTGCCCACTCGCGGGAACGCCTCGAACCCTTTGCCGGTGATCTCGAAGAAGTGCCGTCCCGCGTTGAACCCGCTCCCGCGGAGCTTCATGATCTGCATCTCCCGCAGCCCCCTGAGCCTTTCGAGCTCCTGCGAGAGGAAGATGATCGCGTCCGCCACCGCGAACTCGGGGCTCGTGGCGATATCCTGGAGCGTGTACTCCCCGACCAGGAAGGTCGTCACCGACCAGATCCCGAGGTGAGCCGCCAGGTCGTAGGTGAAGAGCCGCGCGCTCTCGATGTCCGGCGCAAGGTCGTGGATCGCCTTGAAGCTGTCGATCGCCACGATGTTCGGCTGCTCCTCCTCGACGATGCGAGTGACCTCCTCGAGCGCATGCTGGGGGCCGCCGGCCCGGAGAGACGTGCCGATGTCCATGAACTTGATCCGGTCGTCCACCAGCGCTTCGTCGAAGAACTCGAACTGCCTGGTGTAGCGCAGGAGCTTCGGGGCCGGCTCCGAAAGCGTGGTGAAGTAGATCGCCCTCGCGCCCTGCCTGGCGTTGTTGAATATGGTCTGGAGCGTGAAGACCGTCTTCCCCGATCCCGGTCCGCCGCAGACCATCGTGACCGCGTACTTCGGGATGCCGCCGTGGAGGATGTCGTCCACGCTTCGTATGCCCGTCCTTAGGCGTTCGATATCCCGACCGGTGCTATCCATGCTGCTTACCCCTCCCGGATTGCATCAGCGCGCGGATCGTCGGGTCGCGTTCCAGGTGCCTCACGAGCACGCTCCCCATCAGTTCGGCCAGCAGAGACATCGTGTTCGCCACGAAACGCACCAGTTGGGCGCAGGTCTCCTCGTTTCGGGGGATGTCGTCGGGGATTCGGTACAGGTAATCTCTTCCTGCCCTCTCGATGCTGATCTCGGCGAGGTGGGGGCAACAGTCTCGGGAGATGGCGATGGCCCGGCGAAGCAGGGCCGCGGTCGGCGCGCTCCCCATCGTATTGCGCAATCCATCCCACAGGGCGCGGAATGCCTCGGCGACCGTGATCCGCGAGACATCCTGTCCCGGCTGATCTACGTTCCGGTCGCTCACGGCCTCAATCCCTTCCCTCCCGAATCGCCCGCTCGGCGGATGCGACGTCCGGGCAGACGATCATGCCTGGGAGACGCTCCGGATGGATGAGGGATACTATGTGCGCGATCGGTCCCGGCCTGACCGCGAGCGCCAGCCTGCCCTCCGGGCACAGGCGCCGGTAGGCCCGGATGACGACGGAGATCACTGCGCTGTCTATGTACTCCGCTCCGGTGAGGTCCAGGATGAAGCCTGCCGGGGATTCTTCGACGGCTCGATCGACCTCTTGTGACATCCCTTCCACGTTCGAGAAGTCGATCTCGCCGGTAACCTGTACGACTCACACTTCCTGATGCGAAACGTCCACGCCCATGATCTTCCCTTTCCCTGGTCTAGGACAAATGTAACGTATTCGACGCGCGCCTCGGCTCTGGCGAGCCGGGCTTCTCAGCTCGAAACTACTGCTGACCTATGGCAAAGCTCAGTATCACGATGCTTGTTCCGCGCTCCCGGAGGCGAATGAGGTCCCGGGGGGCGGGACAATCAGGCCCTTGAGGTGAAGCTTACTAGACAAGCATAGTCCTCTTCCGGGAAGTTGTCAATACCTCATATATGTTTTTTTCCCGTATGCACAAAAACGCGCGGCGGCTCGGAGGCCCTTTCACGCACGGTTTTATCATCACGTGAGAGAATAGGGCTTGCCTTTCTCAAAGCCCTAAAGAAACATACCGGGTATGCCACAATAGTAATGTAAGCGCTTGGACGCCGGCTCTCCCGGCGTCGATCAGGCCCCAGGTGGATCGTTCCCCAGGCGTTCTGTGGTTGACCACAGAAAAGTTGTGGTCCACCACAGAAAAGTTGTGCCCAACCACAGAAAAGTTGTGGTGCACCACAGAAAGTTTGTGCTCAACCACAGAAAAGTTGTGGTGCACCACAGAAAGTCTGTGGTCAACCACAGAAAAGTTGTGGTAAGGTACGATTCCTTCGGAAGAAGGGCCGAGCCGGTCCTCGTGGGGCGCGGGCCGACCTCCCTTGCGAGCGGCCCCATCACACTCAATAGGAGGCGAATTATGGGGGATTTCCTGCCAAGAAATGACGAGGCATTCAGGAACTGGATGGAAAACTTCCTGGAGGTCCTCGGGCAGCACCTCGCAGATTTCGGGCTCGTCGCCGACGACCTGACCGCGATCCAGAACGTCGAGATGGCCTTCTCGAACGCCCTCAACCTCCATCTCGAGAAGCGGCAGGCAGCCAAAGCCGCCACCGCGGGCAAGAACGAGTTGCGCAGGCTCCTGGAAGGCTACATCCGGCCCGTGGTCCGGAGGGTCAACAACCATCCGTCCATGTCCAACGAGCTCCGCGTCGAGCTCGGGCTTTCCCCGAGGGAGGCCGCCGAGGCCCCGACTCCGATCGAGGCTCTCGTCCCGTTGGTCTACCTCACCGCAACGAACGGCCAGGTCGCCGTCCATTGGGGCCCGAACCCGATGAATGAGCATCTGAACGGCAAGCCCGAGGGCGTGAAGCACGGCATCATCTACCGGAAGAGGGAGGGAGACGCCGGGTACAGCATCGTCGGCATAGCAACCTCCTCGCCGTACTACGACCCCATCGTCGGCCCGGCGACGGACTACACGTACGTGGTCCGGTATCGCGGGGCAAAGCAGACGGACCTCAGCCCTCAGTCCGAGGCCGCCACGATCGCAGCCCGCGGCGACCTCGCCGCGTAGCGGCGAAGCAAGGGTTATGGGTTGTGGGTTACGGGTTATGGGGTTCCCCAAAACCCACAACCCTCAACCCTCGACCCTCAACCCTCAACTCTCAACTCTCGACCCGTCCCCCATCACCCACGCCTAATCCGCCTGCACGATCAGCACGGCCACATCATCGCGCAGGCGGCCCTTGGAGAAGCCGAGCACGAGATCGACCAGGCGGGTGGTCAGCGCGGACGGAGACAGCTCCAGGTTCTCCAGGACGAACTTCTCCAGACCCTCCACGCCGAGGAACCCCTCTTCCCCGCGCGCCTCCGTGACTCCGTCGGTATAGAGCACAAGCTTGTCGCCGTCGTGCAGGACGAGGGAGGACTCTCCGTACGCTCGGTCCGGTATGATTCCGAGCGGAGTGCCGCCCTGCGTGAGCTCGATGATCCGGGCTTCGCTCGACCTGATGAGGAGCGGCGGCTCGTGGCCCGCGTTCACGAAAGACATGGTCGCGGTCTTCAGATCGATCAGCCCGTAGAAGAGCGTCACGAAGAACTCGATGCCGCACTCCCTCGAGACCATCGCGTTCGTGCGCCCGATCACGCTCGCGGCCCCCGGGTCTTCGTAGGCGTACGACCGCAGGGAATACTTGGTGAGGGCGGTCCTGATCGCGCCGCCGATGCCCTTTCCCGAGACGTCGCCGATCACGATGGCGACGTACCCCGGCGCGGGCGAGAAGGCGTCGTAGAAATCGCCGCCGACGTAGTCCTCCACGTAGGCGGGCATGTAGTCGCCGGCCATCGTGAGCCACTCCATCCGCTCGGGGATCGTCGGGAGCAGGGCGGTCTGGAGAGTGGTCGAGATGCGGCGCTGCTTATCGAGGGCGTTCCGGAGCAGCACCTGGGCGTCCTTCATCGCGGTCACATCCTCGTACTCGGCGACCGCGCCGTAGATCACGCCGTTCTGGTCGATGAGCGGCGCGGCGTTGGCCAGCGCGGTCACGCGTTGTCCGTCGGGGCGGATGATCTCGGTCTCCTCGCCCTCGACGATCTCGCCGTCGAGCATGGCGCGCATGACGGGCGTCCTGCCTCGGGGGATCTCGGATCCGTCCGGGTTGATGAAGCGCACCTGTTCTCTGAGCGTCGAGAATGGAGTGCCGATCTTCACCTCAAGCCCGAGGAACTCGCACAGCTTTCTGTTTGCCAGCGATATTCTCCCATCGGGCTTCTCGATGATCAGCGTGGCGGAGGGGATAACCTCCAGGGCGGTCTCCAGCCCCGTCCTCTCCCTGACGGCGTCCTCGTAGGTCCTGGCGCGGACCACGGCGACGGCGCAACTATCGGCGAGGACGGAGAGCCCGGCCATGTCGGCCTCGGAGAATGGGCGAGGGTCGGCGGAGAAGACGTAGAGGATCCCGTGCGGCTTTTCCTTGAGGCATATCGGCATCGCGGCGGCCGCGAGTGGAGCTTCGGAGTTCCCGAGCAGGGGGAAGGTAACGTCGGGCCGTTCGGAAGCGTCCTCGACGATCACCGGTTTCCCGGTGCGGAGTATCTCGGCGGAGACGGGTTGGTCCGTCCGAAACGCGTCCGCGAGCGACCGCTCCACGAGCACACCCGCCGCGGCCTTCGGGACGAGCGCGGGCTCATTCGGCGCGATCAGAAGCACCACGGCGCCGTCGGCATCGAGGAGCGACACGGCGGACTCGGTGACGGCCGCGAGCGTATCGTCCAGAGAGTACTCGTTCGCGATGGCGCTTTGCATTCTGGAGAGGACCTCCAGATAGGCGGTGCGCTCGCGAGCCTCATAGAGGCGCTTGTGGGCAGACCTCCGTGTCTGCGTCCCATCGTCGGGCATACGGCATCCCCCCGCGCAAGGCTCAGGTGCGACATGGGCCACACCTGATGCTATATGCCCGTACCGGGGCGCGCTTACACTGATCCGGCCCCGTTCGCCGCGCGACCGCGGTGGTGCTTCGGTGGACCGGCGTCGGGCTGGAGCAAGATTCGGGCTGAGGGGGACGTCTGCTTCGCGGTCTGTGGTCGCATCGGATGGCGGGGAACGAAGACAAACGCCCTCGGAGTCCGAGGAATCCCCGAGGGCGGCATACGTCCGAACACGCGCCTTCTTGATGGCGGAGAGGGTGGGATTCGAACCCACGGTGACTTGCGCCACGACGGTTTTCAAGTGCGTTCACCGATATATCTAGTGGTGACAAATGATACCCCTAGCAACCATGAACTGAGCGCGATTTTGGACTGTTATGCCTGTCAATACCCCCACCTATCTGCCAATACCACACAGTTCATTTACAAACTGATTTACAAACCGTGATGCCCACAGCGATTGTCGGCATTGCGGTTGCTGTGAAAAGCGTAGCAGACTTGTCCCGTCCTGTCAAACATGACAAAGAACCGACGTGAGATAGAGGGCGTTTCTGGGACTCCAAAGCGGGTTTCCTCCTTCATTCCCACCGCTTTCGCCAACTAAGCATACCGGCCAGATGCGGCCACATGCGGCCAGATGCGGCCACATATACTACACTGCTTTCGTAGCTGGAGGAATTCAATCAATTGAAGTAACGGAGTCATCGCCAGTGCGACTCGGTTACTCTGATTCATCCTGCACGGATTCAGCTTTCAGATGCTCTGCGAACATCCGGAACTGTCTCAGGAGAAATCCTTTGTTGTTTTCGTCCAAGCCACTAAGGAGATGCGAGACGTAATCAACGAGATCGCCGACTTCACCGCCGCTATCCTCGTTGAGAAGATCAGAAACGGAGGCACCCAACGCATTGGCGAGCTTAATCAGTGTGCTGAGGGAAGGTGTTCGTTCTCCTGTCTCCATCCTCGCTATGAAGTTACTACTCACGCCGGAACGTTCCGCAAGTGCCTCTTGAGATAACCCCATGATCTTCCTGCGCTCTTTCATGCGCTTCGCTAGGGTCTTGAGGAGTCCGCGCATATTCGTTCGTCTCATACCAAGAAGTCTAGGGATTAGCCCGACACAATGCTATTTCCACCAGATAAAGTACGTGACTTGACAGCACGGCCAGTGATCGCCTAGAATGCACTTGCGTGGTATTCGTCAGCCTGGCAGACCAGGCCGCGAACAACCTCCGATTAGCTTGTGCATCCTCTTTCAGAGGAAGCAGGCCAGAAGCGTTCACGAGTAACGCCGCCGTGCCTTGATTTGCGCTGGATGAAGGAGGACTATGATGCGAAGATTCACGTGGATACTACTTCTGGGAACAGCGTTCTTCTTGCCTGTTACTGCTGGATTGTCAGCAACCAGCGACGAACCAGCAACTGCTCAATCCCTGTCAATTCCAAAGGTGACGCTCGACAGCAAACTGCTTTCACCACAGGCACCGGCGGTAGTATCAGCGATCAAGCTCCCTTCGATCACGACTGTGACGATTGATGGGAAACTCCTTTCAACACAGGTGCGGGAGATTGACGGTAAGAGCTATGTACCGATAGAGGATGTTGCCAAGTTGCTAAGCCTTTCGACTGCCGTAGATACCAAGCTCGGAGTGATTCGGCTGGAATCTACGCCTACGACCGTAACCGAACCCAAAGTAGATCAGGCAAAGCTACAAGCCGCCAATTCCGTGCTACACGCTCTTGAGGCTCTGCAATCCGCCGTCGAGGTCGGTGTAACACAGGTTGACTACTTTCGCAAGTTGTCAGACGCAAACACGGAATACAAGCGGTTTGAGGGGGAATACACGTCTGACGAACTGCGGAAGGCTCCTTCCTATATCCTTACTTTTGCCGAACACATAACAACAGCACTAACCTGGTATATCAAGGCGGGGGGAGCCTGGCAACGTGACGATACGATATACCGCCAAACCTACTGGCAGTTGGCGACCAAGGATGTAGACGAAGCGAGAACGGCGCTGAAGAAACAAGGCCCGTAGCACGCTCGATGCGTTCTATGGAGGGGCATTCATGTTGAATTGCTGGCAGGGCATGTCTTGCGCCTCTGAGGGCCATTGCAGGGGCAAAGACGATGATGATACGACAATGACGGCGGCGATCATGGACACAGAGGTATTTCACCCCGTCGCAGGTCGCCACTCCTGTTGTAGCCTACTCCTCGCAATACCAGCGCTCGTAGTCTTGCTGTCGTGGTTGTGCGTTCATCATCTGACGTAGGCTTGCGTGCATGTGCAGGTAAGTAAGGAGGGTCTTCCATGACGATGGCCGTCATCATCGTCGTTATCGTGTTACTCCTCGTGTACATAGCCAAGCGGTGTACTTCGGATACATCCACAGGCGGAGCATCGCAAGCGGCTGATTCGGATGCCTTCCTAAGAGAACACCTGGAATCCTTGCGGCAGATGTCGATGGAATATGAACAAGCCACGGGCGACTTCTCACTGCGGGAGGACATCCAACGGGTTCTGCGGGGATCTGAACCAGCGGATGCGTTGAAGACCGTGCTGGCCGACTGCGCACCTGCTGGCAGTTCCTGTATCGTTCAGACGCACTCCGGCGACACGGCTTCGGTGTTCATCCCGATTGACGAGGCCGTAATCTCGCCCCCTGATACCATCATGTCCAGTGCGCATAGCTCCGATGTCAATGACATGTGGGCTGACTATTTGCATCTCGCAGTCTGTAGCACATTCGCCGCACTGCCGCCGTTGAAGACGCTTTTCGTTGGCGTGTATAACCCTGCGATTGAGATGCCGGAGGGACGGCCATACTGCTATCTTTCACTCAAAGCCAACCGATCTGCGGTCGAGAACATGCCTGGCGGTCTGTCCGGCACAAGATACCTTGCCTTTCTTTCTGTGCGTTGCCACGATCTACAGGACGTGACACCGTATGAGGTAGACTACTACCCGCACGTCGAGAGGCAGGCCGTACACAGGGCGTTTACTCCAGAGAGTTTTGAGCATTTCGTAGGCAAGCTACTCAGCAACTGGGGGTACCGCTATGAAGTCACCAGCCGAACCCGCGATGGGGGTATAGATATACTTGCATACAATGACGAGCCGGTTGTCGGTGGCACGATCTTCGTGCAATGCAAGTGCTATGCGCCCGGCAATCCCGTTGGCGTGTCTGCGGTGCGGGAGTTGTATGCAGTGGTGCAAGATCGAAGGGCCAATAAGGGCATTCTCGTTACTACCTCCGATTTCAGCGCAGATGCACGGCGATTCGCTACCGGCAAGCAGATAGAGCTTATCAACGGTGAGGAACTCCAACGACTGACAGCAAGCATGGTCTGACCCTATGCCCTGGATTTCGGAAAAATGCCGCTCCACCGTAAGAGTGATTATCCGTGCGTTCTGGCGCGGAGAGGGAATCTGCTATAGCAATAAATGGGGGACTTCCTGCGCCCTGAGTTTCAGTATTCCCCTTCTCGCGGTATGAAGTCTGGATTATCAACGTCCTGCCTTCGAGATTACGCCTTGAGCTTCGACGCCTGCACGCCGACTTCAATTGATTGAAGTTCTACAGTCTGACGAACGGCTAGGATGTGCTTCCAGTGGCAGGCAGGAGTCTCCACGGCGAGTGTTTCGTGATGATCTCTACCCACTCGCCGCCGATCTTTGCGTAGAATCCTACTACACTGCCCAGCTTCCTTACAACCAGCCTTCCCAGTGCCGGGAACTGTGATACCATCGAGCGAACCCACTGGTAGGCCCACTCCGGGTAGCTGAACTCATGCAGGCGTGATGTTGTCCAGCGCTTCAGCCTTGGGGAGACTCGACGTGCATCTCTGTCAGGGTCGAGAACGTGTTTGGACAGGTATCTTCGCAGACCGAAGAAGGTGCGAACAGGCTTGATGTATACGTGGCCTTTTCCCCAGAGTCGCGCAAGCTCCGACTGGCGTATCATCCACTTGCAGGCGATGACCAAGTGCCAATGCAGAACCGGTCGGCCCAACTCCTTCGAGCGCTCTACCTGTACTGCGGCAAGGCAGAGGTAGTGACAGCCTTTCAGACGCCGCCTCAGCTTTACCAGGAACGCGTTCATGTTGATGCTGTCCTGCCTGTCAACATGTTCATCAGTGATTGTCAAAGTCAGGAAGTACAGCTTTAGTCTCAGTTCCTTGTGAAGTCTCCAGAACGCTTTTGCAGTGCGCTTCAATCGCCTGTAGCTTCTCGCCAGTGGCATGGTCTTGGGGTCTACGGCCTCACCAGTCTCAGTGTTCACCAGTGTTGGAGACTCACCATGTCGAGCAGGTGACTGCTCGGAATTTGAGTTATGGTACTTATACTTAGTATCAAGTGAATGGCCTAGCATGGACTTGCCTCAGCGTGTCCGTCTTGCCGTCCTTCCATGCTCAGCATTCGCTCAAGTGCCACTCTCGGTACGAGATACCGCTTGCCGAATCGTATCACAGGCAGTAATCCCGTCCTCGCACCCGAATATGCCGCATTCCGGGAGATTCCCAGTACCTTGGCGGCTTCCTCTACGGTTAGTGTCTGTTTCTCCATCATGGCCTCCTAGAAGTAGAAATTGGTGTCTGCATTACATATATCGTATTGAGCAGGGCCATTTCTTAGCAGGTTTTTGCCGCTCGCCAGCTTTTTTCACAGGGAGTCGCCGCACGTACAACGAGCGTTCATGCAGGTTGCTTCAGTTCAAACACTTGACGATCAATATCCAGGCACCGTATAATAAGCATAGAGCCAGTCGCTGGCATGGCGTAAAGGGACGCAAACGGAGGTAACAAGACAGTGAAAGGCCACATCAGACAACGAGCAGAGGGCAGTTGGACGCTTTACCTGCCTGTGGGAAAGTATCCGAATGGTCGCACGAAGTACGACACCCGCACGATACATGGCAAGCGGAAGGACGCAGAACGCGAGTTGGCACGTTGGATAACTGAGGTGGAGTCTGGCGGCTATGTGGACGAAACCAAGATGACGGTAGCGCAGTACCTCGAAAGCTGGCTCCTCCGAGTGAAGCCGAATGTGGCAGGCAAGACCTTCGAGCGCTATGCGGAGATCGTCCATAGTCACCTGATACCAGCGCTAGGTAGGTATAATCTCCAGAGGCTGACACCGTTGCAGGTTCAGGACTACTACGCACAGGCCAGCGAACGTGGAAGGAAGGATGGGAAGGGGGGACTTGCGCCACAGACCGTTGTACACCACCACCGGGTACTCAGAGAGGCGCTGAACGATGCTGTGCAACTTGGAGTACTGGGGCGCAATCCTGCTGATCGCGTGAAACCTCCGAAAGTAGACCGTAAGGAACAACGGGTGTTGAACAAGGCAGAGATAGAAGCTGTACTCAAGTCGGCAGAAGGAACAGTATTCTATGTGCCAGTGGTCTTGGCCGTGACCACAGGAATGCGACGTGGAGAGATTCTGGCCCTGCGATGGGAGGATGTTGACTTCGACGCCAAGGTGGTTCATGTCAGACGTTCGCTGGAGGAGACAAAGGCAGGAGTCAGTTTCAAGGAACCAAAGACTTCCAAGAGTCGTCGGGCGGTTAATGTGCCGGATATGGTCTTGGAGGTATTGGCAAAGCACAGGGATGAGCAGGCTGAACACCGCAAGCTACTGGGGAAGGACTACTGGGACGAAGGGCTGATCTGTGCAAGACCTGATGGAAAACCGATAGTACCCAAGTACATATCAAGCAACTTCTATGTTGTTCTTGAGAGGGCTGGACTGCCCAGGATACCGTTCCACAATCTGCGCCATACCCATGCAACCGCTCTATTCAGGCAAGGTGCGCATCCGAAAGTGGTTCAGGAGCGATTAGGACATTCGACTATCGTTACCACGATGGACGTGTACTCGCATGTTCTCCCTTCGATGCAGGAGCAGGCGGCGAGGATGATCGGAGACTTCCTTGCACCGTCCGAAGGGCACGCAAACTGAGCGAAAAACGGAGGATGATTTACAAACGATTTACAAATCGGCTTGTTGAGACGAAGAATGCCCTCTGGTCAGAACTCGGCCAAAGGGCATTTTCACGAGGAAATACGCCACATTTTTATGGCGGAGAGGGTGGGATTCGAACCCACGGTGACTTGCGCCACGACGGTTTTCAAGACCGTTGCCTTAAACCGCTCGGCCACCTCTCCACGCACTTCTACGCACGTTTCGAGCGTCAAACGTGCTATGGACTTGCCGTTAGATGCCCTCTATAGACCAACATTTCCCCGCAGTAGATGGGAAAATGGATGGGAAATTCTCCCGGCCCCGGGCGGGGCAGAAGGCGGCCAATCCACGCATGCATTATACCGCATCCGGCGCGGATTCGCAACGACCTATCGCCGTGTCTGCATGTCCAGACTGCCGCCCGGAGGAGTGCGTGCCTCTCTGGAGAGCAGTTCGGCTCAGTCCGACGATTTCGGAATGTCCAATGAGCCAAGCACTGGCTGCGGTGCATGTGGAGAAGGTGGAGGATTTCGGCGATAGCCTGAAGAACTGGCTCATGTGCAACGAGCCCTGGGCACCTCGATGCACAAGCAAAGATGATTGGAGTACCGACCAGTGCCTGCTCATTCTTCGACCCTCCGCAAGTTCACCGCACAGCAATACCGTGCCCTGGGCCAGAGCAGCACCATTTTGGCCTCACTGCCAACTGAGAGCCCCTCGTCGTATCTGGCGGTGGGCATGCCGCCGAGAGATGTTGTGCCCAGACGAGCAGAATGAGAAGGGCCGTGTGCAGTACGCCGGACGACAGATATGTCGATTCCCTCGAGCACACATAGATATGTGCGTCTGAAAGCATTGCGGGCAGGCCGATGAGTAACGGCCATTGGGGACTCCCGACCTCTCGAGCTAATCATATGGCAGTTCGACGCCAGAAATAGGATATATCAAAGACATGCGTAACACCAAAGACTTACCGGATCTCAAGCATACCGCTTATCACGAGGCCGGGCATGTAGTAGCCGCATACACCGTCCGTCGGGCGTTCAAATCTGTGAGCATTGTTGAGGAGGAGCACTCGTTAGGACGAGTGCTGTTCTCTAACTTTGAAGACGCTTTCTTCGAAAGCCTATCGCTCGATTCCAGTGGTAACTTGGTAACCAGGTGCAAGCTTGAGAAGGAGGTCATAGTCTTCTATGGGGGTACAGCAGCAGTTGATCTGCTTACCGGCGAACTCGATGTCGAAAAGTCCGAGCACGACCTGACCTGTGTTCGAGAGCTTCTGACCCGAGCGAGCGGTGATGGAGATGAAGCTGAGACATACAGCAACTGGCTGTACGCTCGTACCAAGGCAATGCTCTGTCTACCCCATCTGTGGCATGCGGTGGAAGCGGTTGCCGCGGCACTACTGGAGAATCAAACGCTGAGTTACCGTGCAGCACGCAAGATCATCTGCGGGGCAGTCCAGGACAGCCTCCAGAAACATCTCAGGCAAATGCAGAGAGACGGTTAGCTACCGGACACGTCCAGAAGAGAGATTGGTGTTCGTACTCAGGCCTGACCGCATCGGGTATGCTGATTGTCGCGTTGAGCCAGAAGGGCATCAGAGGAGGCCGTACCCATGTCTACGGCCTCCTCCGTGTGTTGACCCTATGGATCAGGGCAACCTGAGTATCACTTCACCGGCTGGAAGATCCCGAGCGTCTTGCCTACGTATTCTGCATCCACCAGCAGCTTGCAGCACGCGGGGTTCTCGAGGCTGTTCGCTATTCCCGTGGCTGGTCCTGTCGGACTCGGCTTGGCAGGCGAGGTTGCGATGCACGAGTCCATGACCTGCATCTCGAACTCGCCCAGCAGTAGCCCGGCGGATAGCGGGTCTCTGCCGTCCACCGCCGCCTGTATGGCATCGAGCTTCGAGAGCAGCGTCGGATAGAGCATCTCGTCGGAGATCAGCGGCACCTCATCGAGTCCGAACGGAACCTCGTGCAGCAGATCGACGAACAGCTTCATATGCGGGATATCCGTGTCCATGACCCACTTCCAGACCTCTTCGTGCACGTAGCCGGAAACGCACTCGCCAGGGAACTGGACAGCCGCCTTGGTGCCGTAGATGATCTTGAGCGTCCAGGTAGTGGTAGGCGGCTCGTACATGAGAGGCCACCAGAGCCGGATATTGCCGGTGCCTTGCTGGCTCACGGTGAATGGACGGAAGATATCCGTACACTGAGAGAAACCATCGAAGTCCTTGATGAGCACGACGGTCTTGATCGGGCCTTCCCTGCAGAGTCCTAGGGCCTGCAGGTAGTTGGCCCACTTCTCGCCGGGGATGACCTTCAGCACGCCGGGGACGGCGGTGATCAGCTCACCGTACTCGCCTTCGTATCCCGCATGGTGCTGTTCCAGCCCATTGGAGTCACCGGGGTACACCTGGTAGACCTTCGTAACGATATCCTTCCGGAAGTTCTCCAGAGTGACTTCCTCCGGGCAGCACTCGAGATCAAACCCGGAGAGCATAGGCTTGCTCATGCGGAGCTTGTAGTCGCAGTTCACACGCTCCATCAGCTCATAGTGTCCGGGCGGAAGGTCGGTGAACCTGAAATGCCCGTTGGCGTCACAGCGCACGCTGTGCCACACCGGGGTCTTGCACGGCAGGCTTATCGGCGGCGCCGCTACGGCCAGGATCGGGTTCAGGTTTGCATCTGAAGGAACGACGTCTCTTCCGGCCAGGTCCTTGCCGGCGAGGCAGATCTCCCAGCCGACTCCCGGCTTAGGTGTGCCGACTCCCGGCAGGCCGTCATCGTAGACCCACTTGTCGCCGTCCACCGTAGTGAGACAGACGTTGCCGAAGTCCTGCTGAGGCGTTGCGCCGCAGTAGGCGTAGAGAGGCGACAGGCCGAGCGGTGTCGTGGCCTCCCATCGAGTGACGTCGCAACCATTCGGCGGGCAGGGCGGATGGATCGGCCCATATGTCGTGCGCCAGACATCCCAGCTAGCGCCGAGGTGGTACTGAGCCCACTCGATCTCGGGTTGCCAGCTTGCGTTGGTAGTGCAGTGGCCAACATCGAATCGCTCAGTCAGGGTGTAGCCGTTCGGTAGCGAAGGAGGAGGAATATCCTGGAAGACGACCACACCGTCGGCGTTCGTCTTGCGGAGGTTCGGCCCGTCGCCGATGCACAGACAGCGACCGTCGGCTCTGGTGCCGTAGAGCCTGAATGGCCAGCCTTCGATCGGGCACTCCGGCTCGTCCCAGATGCCGTCGCTATCGAGGTCTGTGAACGGCTCAGCTTTGTCCCACTGCTTGTTGCCGTTGAGATCGCGGTAGTACTCTCCCTCATCCCACCTGCCGTTGCACCTCGGGGTGAGATCGGTGAACGGCTCGGCGGGGTCCCACCAGCCGTTGCCGTTCGCATCTGCAAACGGCTCACCCTGAGGCTCGTAGAGACCGTTCATGTTCTTATCGTGGAACTTGAAGGCCGACATCTCCCCGAGGCAGACGTTGGCAAACTGGAACTGCGGTGTCGTTCCGCAATCGGTGATCTCGAAGCAGAGAGACGGAGATACGCCCCGCACTCTCTGACCATCGGCCCACCGGCAGCTATCCTCGGGCCTCGGCAGGGTAGACTGCCAGCGTTTGCCGGCCCAAGTGGTGCGCCAGTCTGTGTAGAGCGTCTGGCCCATGCAGATGCTCGGCTCCTCCGTCCACTGGGGCCCCTGATCCGCAACCTTGTTCACCTCGGCTATGGTATACTTTCCGGGGGGAAGCAGCTCATTCAGGGCATCGAAGTATACACAGCCGTCCGCCCCGGTAGTCTTAGTCATCGGACAGATAGGTCGTCCATCGGCCCTGACACCGGTCACCGTGAACGGCCATCCGGACAAACCGCCCTCATCGGAGCCCTGGGTGGTACTCATGTCAGGATCCTCAAACTTGCATGCCTGCACAGGCGTTAGGCACACGTTGCCGAACTCGACGGTCCTGTCCGTGCAACTTATGCTGACCGGTCCGAACGAAGGTGGAATGCTCATAGTGCAGAGGTCGACAGTTGGCGGCGCTTGATTCTCTTCTTTAGCCACTGTAAACAGCCAGTGTCTGCTGTCAGCGGTGGTTGCGCGCAGATCACAGTATGAGGTAGATCCGCAGTTGTTCGTGACCCGTTGCCAGGAGATGCCGTTGCCTTCCTCGCTGGCGGTGTAGTCGCCGGGATCGAGATCGGGGAAGACACAACTTCCGTCGGGGCCGGTCGTCTTGGCGATAGGCGATATTGCCTGACCATTCTTCCTCGTACCTCGCAAGGTAACCGGCCAGTTCGCTATTGTTGGCTCTCCAGCGTCCTGCTGCTTGTTCATGTTGAGGTCGTTGAACTTGCGCACGGTGATCTTGCCGAGACATACATTGCAGAAGGTGAAGTTGGTGGTTTCATTGCACACCACGGCTTTAGTATCATCGACGTCGGGAGTGCCGCTGCACGTACGCCAGCGTCTGCCGTCATACGTGAACATGCCACTCGCGTCCGGGCTCGGCACGGATTCAGTAACCGTGTAATCACCGGGGGCCAAGCTGTCGACCACATAGCACCCATCGCTGTCAGTAATTATGTCAGCACTATAGCCATTCGATCCCTGGATATGAAACGGCCAGGCTCGCCCTTCCCCCGGATCCATCTCGTTGTTCCCATTCCCATCGATGTACTTGCAGACCCTGAGAGAGCCGGTGCACGGGGTGTCGTACCTGGGATGTAGGACGGCATAGGGTTGGCCTTTGATAGCACAGCTATCAGGGGTATGCAGGCTTCTTACTGCAGCGCCACCATCTGGCAACGAATCAACTCTCTTGGCCGCACCATCAATGACACCTGCATAGATGGCAAAGTGTCCGAGCCCGCTATGTCCGATGTCGTCGCAGTCTGGCTGTTGGCTGCATCCCAGATATATGATGATATCGCCTACCTTACGCTTTGCAGGATTGTTGTACCAATCACTGTACGTATCCCAAGTGTCGCCTTGTACTCCGGCGCTCTTGTAGATGCACAAGAGC
>CAYXOC010000050.1:0-34611 GCA_964466715.1 uncultured bacterium | reverse complement strand
ACGGAAAACCCCTTCGGGCTAATGTGGTTTTCAGCTCCCTTTAGGGAGGTTTGCAGAGCTAGCCCGGAGGTTCCAGCTCCGGGCGGTCCTCGGTCTCCGAGCGGTCTCGGGATCACAGGGGAGGAACGACTATGCGTTTCGGCGTGTTTGTGTGTCTCACAGTTTTCGCAGCGCTGGCTGCAATTCCCACGACAGGAGCCTCACAAGTGGAGATCGAGAAAGTACAGTACTTCAATCAACCCAACTGCTACATGCTCTCAAACGGCACGGTGGACGTCATCGTCACGACCGATATCGGCCCGCGCGTGATCGCTTACCGGTTCGCCGGCGGGAAGAACATCCTGGCTGAGCTGACCAAGGATGCGGTCACGAAGACCGAGTTCGGCGAGTGGCATCCATGGGGCGGCCACAGACTATGGCACGCAC
Source organism: uncultured bacterium (assembly GCA_964466715.1). Lineage (GTDB taxonomy): Bacteria > Armatimonadota > UBA5829 > DTJY01 > DTJY01 > CAYXOC01. Next base: position 34,185 of record CAYXOC010000050.1, on the reverse strand, counting down.
CCGAGGTGATGCCGAGAACCTACGAGCCGGACGACGAGCCGGTGCCGTTCGAGATCATCGGCAACGACTCCATCCGCCTGACGCCGAAGCTTGGGCCGGCGGAGGTCCAGAGGGAGATGCTGGTCAAGCTCGACGCCGAGGGCACTCGTGTGACCCTCACCCAGACGCTCACGAACAAGGGCAAGTGGCCGATCGAAGTGGCCGTCTGGGGGCTGACGATCGTGGCGGGCGGCGGAACGACGATCATCCCGCAGGAACCGTTCATCTCGCACGACGACAAGCTGCTCCCCGCGCGTCCGATGGCGCTGTGGAACTTCACGGATCTCAGCGACCCGCGCTGGTACTTCGGCAAGAAATACATCACCCTGAGCACGGATGAGAAGCGCAACGGCATCCCGCAGAAGATAGGTGTCGGCAACAAGCTGGGATGGGCGGCATATCAGCTCGGCGACCTGCTGTTCGTCAAACGGTTCCCGTACATCGAGGGCGCGAAGTACCCTGACTTCGGCTGCAACTTCGAGACCTACACCGACGGCAACTTCATGGAGGTCGAGGATCTCGGCCCGCTGACGAAGCTCGAGCCGGGAGAGAGCGTCTCGAACACAGAGAGCTGGTATCTCTTCAAGGACGTGAAGCCGTCGAAGGACGACGCGTCGATCGATGCGAACGTCCTTCCGCTGGTGCAGAAGACGAAATAGACCTCTCGCCGTAGCCCAGGGGCTCGTCCCCATCGTGGATGCACGACCTGACGCACATAGAGGGCTGGGCTACGGTGTTGCTTGGGAACGCAGAAGCAGGAGTAACACAATGCTGACGAGGCGCGATTTCCTCAAGACCGGGCTGATGGCCGGAGCGTACGCCGGAATCGCGGGGATGATACCGCAGTTCGCCCAGGCGACTGAGGAAGGCAAGTACAATGTGCTTTTCATCGCCGTGGACGACTTGCGCCCGAGCCTGGGATGCTACGGCACGCCGATCGTCAAGACGCCGAATATCGACAAGCTGGCCGCGAGCGGGACGCTCTTCAGCCGCGCTTACTGCCAGCAGGCGGTGTGCAGCCCGTCGAGGACATCGCTGCTGACCGGCTGCCGTCCGGATACCACCAGGGTCTACAACCTGGAGGACCACTTCCGCAAGTTCATCCCCGATGTAGTCACCCTGCCCCAGCAGTTCAAGGAGAGCGGATACCACTCGCAGGGATTCGGCAAGATCTACCACGGCGGCCTGAACGATCCCGCGTCATGGTCGGCGCCCCATTGGACGCCCGGAGGGCCGGGCTACCTGAAACCCGAGAGCATCGAAGCCAGGGAGAAACTGGCAGCGAAGTTCAAGGCTCAGGGAGCCAAGATGAAGAACGAGACGGAGATCGACCCCAAGACGGGTCTCGTCCTGAGAGCAACCAATAATGCGGCCAAGCTGAAGGGCCCGGCATGGGAAGACCCGGACGTTCCGGACAATGCCTATCCGGACGGCCAGACGGCCGACAAAGTGATCGAGGCCCTGCGCGAGATCAAGGACAAGAGGTTCTTCCTCGCGGTCGGATTCCTCAAGCCGCACCTGCCGTTCAACGCGCCGAAGAAGTACTTCGATCTCTACGATCCCGAGGACATAAAGCTTCCGTCGAACCGGTTCTACCCGAAGGACTGCCCATCGCTGGCGGTCACCAACTGGGGTGAGCTTCGGGGATACACGGATATCCCCGACATCGGCCCGATGGACGACAAGCAGGCGCGCGACCTGATCCGGGCTTACTACGCGGCCACCAGCTACACCGATGCTCAGATCGGACGCGTGGTGGACGAACTGGAGCGACTCGGACTGCGGGACAATACGATCATCGTTCTCTGGGGCGATCACGGTTGGCAGCTCGGAGAGCACGATCAGTGGTGCAAGCACACGAACTTCGAGGAAGCGACGCGCGCCCCGCTGATCATCAACGCTCCCGGACAGAAGAACAGGGGTGCGAAGACCGACGCGCTTGCGGAGTTCGTCGATATCTACCCGACGCTCTGCGACCTCGCAGGCGTGTCGATCCCGGAGCACTGCGAGGGCACGAGCCTCAAGCCGGTGATGGACAACCCGAAACGGGCATGGAAGAAGGCTGCGTTCAGCCAGTACCCTCGTCCCCGAAACGTGATGGGCTACTCCATGCGCACGGACCGCTATCGGTACACCGAGTGGGTCAAGCGGGACACCGGCGAGGTCGTTGCGACCGAGTTGTACGACTACGAGAAGGACCCTCTGGGCAACGTGAACATCGCCGGAGCGTCGGAGAACAAGGCGCTCGTGGCAAAGCTCAGCAAGCAGCTCAAGGGCGGATGGAAAGCGGCAAGGCCGTAGGGAGTAGAATACGGACTACAGAATACAGGAGTCAGGAGCCAGGAGTCAGAAGTCAGAGGATGCCGCGACGGTGCTCTGAAGGAGGAGTGACATCATGCTCACACGCAGGGAGTTCATCAAGAACGGTCTGATGGCCGGAGCATATGCCGGGATCGCCGGCATGATACCGCAGTTCGCCCAGGCAGCGGATGGGGGCAAGTACAACGTGCTCTTCATCGCCGTAGATGACATGCGCACGACGCTGGGATGTTACGGCGCTCCTGTAGTGAAGACGCCGAACATCGATAAGCTGGCGGCAAGCGGAACGGTCTTCAACCGCGCGTACTGCCAGCAGGCGCTCTGCAGCCCGTCGAGGAGCTCCCTACTGACCGGCAAGCGTCCGGACACCACCGGGATCTACAACCTGACCTACCATTTCCGCAAGTTCCTGCCGGATACCGTCACGCTCCCTCAGTGCTTCAAGCAGAACGGCTATCACACCCAGGGGCTCAGCAAGATATTCCACGGCGGGCTCGATGACCCCGAGTCATGGAGCGTTCCGCACTGGAGTCCCCGCGGTCCGATGTACCTCACGCCGGAGGGCATAGCCGCGCGAGAGAAGCTCAGAGAGAAGTTGATCGCCGAGGGCAAGGATTTCCAGGAACACATCCTGGAGACCGATCCGAAGACCGGGATGCCCACGAAGATCGACCGCGCGGACGTCAAGCTGAGAGGCCCGGCGTGGGAGGCTCCCGATTGCCCGGACAACGCGCTCGGCGACGGCATGACCGCGGACAAGGCGGTCGAATGCCTGCACGAGATCAAGGACAAGCCGTTCTTCCTCGCGGTCGGGTTCAACAAGCCGCACCTGCCGTTCGTCGCCCCGAAGAAGTATTACGATCTCTATAACCCCAAAGACTTCAAGCTCGCGCCAAACCCGTTCCCGCCCAAGGACATGCCCGAGGTGGCGTTCTACAACTCGGCCGAGATACGCTCATATACGGACATCCCCGACCTCGGCGAGGGCGAGATAGACGACAACAAGGCGCGCGAGTTGATCCATGCCTACTGCGCATGCATCAGCTACGTCGATGCTCAGATCGGCAAGATCGTCGATGAGCTAGAGAAGCTCGGCCTGCGGGACAAGACGATCATCTGCCTGTGGGGCGATCACGGCTGGCAACTCGGGGAGCACGATATCTGGTGCAAGCACACAAACTTCGAGGAGGCGACCCACGCCCCGCTGATCATCAGCGCTCCCGGACAGAAGAACAGGGGTGTGAAGACCGACGCGCTCGCGGAGTTCGTCGATATCTACCCGACCCTCTGCGACCTCGCCGGCATACCCGCCCCGAAGGACCTCGAGGGCACGAGCCTCAAGCCGGTGATGGACAACCCGAAGCGGGCGTGGAAGAAGGCCGCGTTCAGCCAGTATCCCCGGCCGAACGACGTGATGGGCTATTCGATGCGCACGGATCGCTACCGGTACACCGAGTGGATCAAGAAGGGCGCCAACGAGCCGCCGGTCGGCATCGAACTGTACGACTACAAGACCGATCCGCAGGGCAACGTAAACATCGCCGGCCTGCCGGAGAACAAGGACCTCGTGGCGAAGCTTGCCAAGCAGCTCAAGGACGGCTGGAAAGCAGCGAAGCCGTAGGGGGCGGGGTACAGAATACAGAAGTCAGGAGTCAGAAGCAAGAGGATGCCCCGACGATTCCCGTCGTCGGGGCACGTCGTCAGGGCATCTTTGAGGAGAAAGACCATGCAGAGCAGACGTGAGTTCCTGAAAGGAGCCGGCGCACTTGCGGCCGGACTGACCCTTGGAGGCATACCGGCATTAGGCGCCGAGCCGCGAAGGAAGCCGAACGTCATATTCGTCTTCGCCGACCAGCTTCGGTCGCACGCGCTCGGATGCTATGGCGATAAGCAGGCCATCACGCCGAACATCGACCGGCTGGCATCGCAGGGAGCGCGCTTTACCAATGCGATCAGCACCTGGCCGATCTGCTCGCCGTTCCGAGGCATGCTGATGACCGGATGCTATCCGATGACGAACGGCGTCGTCGCGAACAACCTCCCGATCTGGGACGGCCAGACGTGCGTCGCCGACGTCTTCAAGGCGCAGGGGTACAAGACAGGCTACATCGGCAAGTGGCATCTCGACGGCGGCATACCGAACAACCTCCCCGGACGCCGGCTCGGCTTCGAGGACTGGATGGGTGTGCCGGGGAACAAGCTGACTACCTCGGCGGACGGCAAGCAGATCTGGAAGCCGGACCTGGAGACGGACTTGGCGATCCGATATATGAGGGAAAACAAGGACAAGCCGTTCTGCCTCTTCATGTCATGGACGCCGCCGCACGATCCGTACATCGCACCCGACAAGTACATGAAGATGTTCCCGCCGGAGAAGATCGAGTTCCGGCCCAACGTGGCTGAGCGCGAACTCGTGGATAGAGAGCTCAAGAGACATCCGGTGGGGCCTGATGACCCCGTTGCCAGAGATCGCGCGGAATGGCGGAAGATGCTGGACACGGACGATCTTCTCAGAAAGTCCCTGTCCGGCTACTATGCGGCCGTTCACAGCCTGGACGTCTGTGTCGGACGGATCATGAAGGCGCTCGACGATCTCGGGCTCGCCGATGACACGATCCTCGTGTTCACCTCCGACCACGGCGATATGCTCGGCTCACACCGAATGTGCCTCAAGCAGGAGCCGTTCGAGGAGTCGATCAATATCCCGTTTATCGTCCGCTACCCCAAGCGCATCGGGAAGGGCATCGTGACGGACGGTCTGCTCTCACCGATCGACATCATGCCGACGCTCCTGGACCTCGCCGGTGCGCCGATTCCCACCCCCACTGGCTCCGAGGGACTAGGAGGGGTCGAAGGTATCAGCCTCGCACAGGCCGCGGAGGGCAAGAGGTCGGATCAACAGGACGCCGTGCTCCTGATGAAGATGGTGCCCGGAGGCATGCCGTGGATGTGCAACGCGGCGACCCCCTGGCGCGGAGTCCGCACGAAGACCCATACCTACGCACGACTGGCTGACGGCGGTCCGTGGGTGCTCTACGACAACGTGAACGATCCGTACCAGATGAAGAACCTCGTGAACGACCCGGCGCACAAGAGGCTCCGGGACGAGATGGAGTCGAAGATGCAGGCGCTCCTTAAGAAAGCGCACGATCCGTTCGACGCGGACAAGATCAAAGCGGAGATCGCAGAGAAGAGCAAGACGCGCCTGAAGTACAGCGCCAGGAAGCCGAAAGCGAGAGGCACGGAGTAAGGCTTGCAGACGCGGCACGCGTTCATCCGAAACACGGCGGCGCTCGGGAGATCATCCGACCAACAGGACGCACTCCTGATCACGAAGATGGTCCCCGGCGGCAACCCGTGGGTCGCCAACGCGGCGACGGAGTGGCGGGGAGTGCGCGCAAAGACCCATACCTACGCCAGGCTGCAGAAAGACGGTCCGTGGCTGCTCTTCGACAACAAGACCGTAGCCTAGCCACTTGTGGGCGTCGAGGTTGTACATACCTGACGGGCGGTTCGCGCTCCGCGCCTGGAACACGAACGCCTGGTGGGATGACGTCGAGTTCGGCCGGCTGAAGTAGGTCCGCAGGCGTCAGGTCCCGCATTCGAGAAGAGCGACATGAGATTCATCCCTGCAGTTATGGCCCTCATATCGGCCGTGACGTGCGTGGCGGAGAAGATACCTAACGTCGATGAGGCGCTGGCGTCGAAGACCGACGTCTGGGGCGAGATGGCGATGCGCCTGCCGGACGGGCCGAGCTACGAGTTCTTCCGCGACCTCCTGCCTCCTCTGCGGTATGTCGATGCGCCGTTCCGGCACTACCCGATCGTGCTGAGCGCGCCGGACGCGACGGTCAAAGCGCGGCTGATCAGCAACGGGAGCGCGGTAAATGCGCTTGCGAGGCAGAACAACTGGCGCGGCGAGACCGGAGTGCCGGTCCACTTCTCGATCAGCCGCTTCGAAGCACCGTTCGGAGCCGACCTCAGGCGCCTCGAAGGTCCTCACTACGAGAAGGGCTACCTCCCCATCGTGCGCACCCGATACCGGCACGACGACGCGGTGATCCACCAGGAGGCGTTCGGGAGCGTCGATCAGAGGTACTCCGACCACGGCGCGGTGTTCCTGCGGTTCACCGGCAGGGGAAAGCTTACAGCGCACGTCTACCTCTCCGATACGACGCTGAAGGTATCGAACGGCGCCGTCCGCGATCCCCGGGGCGGCGCGATACTCTGGTTCGGCGAGGGATGGGCGTGGGAGCCGGGTCTCCATCGGCTGACGACGGAGGTATCCGCGGATCGTCCGGCGCTGCTCGCGGTGCTCACCAAGCCGACGACATCCGATCTCCCCGCACTCGACAGCTCGATCTACGACGCCCAGAGAGACGAGTGCATCCGCACCTGGGAGGGCATCCTGAGGCAGGGAATGCAGGTCGAGACGCCGGAGCCCTACGTCAACAACGCCTGGCGGTCGCTCATCATCGGCATGCTCGAACTGATCGACGCCGACCGAGTCCACTACAGCGCCGGCAACCAGTACGCCAAGATGTACGTCGGCGAGGGCGGCGACACGATCCGCGCGATGGCGCTCTGGGGACGGACGGACTACGCCCGGCGGATGCTCGTCCCACTGATGGACTACAAGCGCGACGACCTGCTGATCCATCAGGCTGGGAAGAAGCTTCAACTCCTTGCCCACTACTACTGGCTCACGCGCGATGCATCCTGGTTCGTGGAGCAGAAGGACCGCGTGATGCTGCAGGTCAACCGCCTCGTGAACGGCCGGGAGATTCTCCCTGGTAAGGGGGAGACTAGGAATGGGCTCGGCCTCACGCCGAGGGAGAGCTACTGCGGCGACATCCAGACGCCGGTCTACTCGCTGAACTCGAATGCGAACGGCTACGGCGGGCTCGTCGAGATGGCGGCGGTTATGGCGGACATGGGCGACGCGTCCGAGGCGGAGCGGCTGGCGAAGTCGGCCAGGGAGTGGAAGCCGAGGATCCTCGATGCCGTCGAGAAGAGCGTCTACAAGGATGTCGATCCGCCGTTCGTGCCGATCGCGCTCTTCGGGGAGGAGAAGCCCTATGATCCGCTGACCGCGACGCGACTCGGCGGGTACTGGGACCTGATGGCGCCGTATCTGCTCGGCTCCGGGCTCTTCCGATACGACTCGAAGGAGACTACGTGGGTCTGCCGGTACCTCCAGGAGAAGGGCGGGCTGATGATGGGCATGGTGCGCTCGCACCCCGTCTCGTCGTTCTGGGTCCGGCCCGGAAACAACATCAACGACCTCTACACGCTCCGATACACCCTTATGCTCCTCCAGCGGGACGAGGTGGACCGCGCGCTGGTCGGGTTCTACGGCAAGCTGGCCCAGGGACTCACGCGCGACACCTTCATCGGGGCCGAGGGAACGTGCCCCACCCCGCTCGACGAGTTCGGCCGCCAGATGTACCTCCCGCCGAACAGCGCGTCGAACGCGTACTTCCTGTGGATGCTCAGATATCTCATGGCCCAGGACTGGGACATGGACTACGACGGTCGGCCGGATACGCTGAGACTGATGTATGCGACCCCGAAGCGCTGGCTTGCGGACGGAAAATGCGTTAAGATAGAGCATGCTCCTACGGCGTTCGGTGAGGTATCGGTCGTGATGACATCGCGTCTGAGCAAAGGTGAGATCACCGCTCGGATCACCGCGCCGAAGGAATCGCCGAAGAGGATGCTCCTCCGCGCCCGAGTGCCGGACGGGTGGAGAGTCAGATCGGCGTCGGTCGGCGGAAGGTCACTGCCCGTGGACTTGAGCGGCGTGGTGGACATCACCGGAATGATCGGGGAGTTTGAGGTCAAGTTCGGAGTCGTGGAGTAATCGAGCATTGGAGTAATGGAGTAATGGAGTATTGGGAACCCAGTACTCCGCCGCTCCATTATTCCACCAGGTTAGAAAGGAAGTTCCGCAGTATTATGTCAGTCTCATGTCGTGCCGGACGCATCCGGTTGCTCTTTGCCATCGTTCTGATCCTCTCATGCCTGCCCGCGTGTGCATGGGGGCCGCATACCCAGGTCACCGAGGCGGCGCTCGACGTCATCGATGCAAACGACCCGCTGGTCACACACCTCGGGCCGTCGTTCAAGCAGTTGCCGGCGTACTCCTGGATGGGCGACTATTACCGCAGCATCAGGAAGGAATCCGATGGAAGCCTCTACTACGCGGACGACTATCTGCTCTTCCCGGACCACCAGAAGCATGCGTCGCACACCATGCCGGGTGTGATGACGTCGCTCGAGCCGTACTTCCGGCGCTGCGTCCAAGCGCTCCGAACCGAGACGCCGGTGAACGCCGCCCGGTGGCTCGGCGCACTGCTCCACTTCACGGAGGACGCAGGCGCTCCCCCGCACGCACAGCCCGGCCTGGCCGACCACGTCAAGATGGAGAACTGGATCGACAAGACCAAGATCAGCATCTCCGGGTACAAGCCTCAGCTTCTCGGTAAGACCGAGGATGAGGCCATCGCAGCCTACATGAAGCGGATGGCCGGACTCGTCGAGTTCTCCAAGGCTCGTGCGGAGAAGATGGCTCCCCTCGTCAAGGCTGACAATCGTCCGGCCGTCGAACCGCTCGGACTGGAGTGCGCCAACGAGTGCAGCCGCGTGGTCGCCGATCTGCTCTACACACTGGGCCGGATATCCCTGTCGCCGGTTCCCGATTCCGTGACGCTGCGCGGTACCATCAGGACTAAGTCCGACACTCCGGCCGACAGTCGAGCCGCGAAGATCGTCATCGACGGCACGAACTACTCGACGTTGGCCGATCCCTCCGGCAAGTGGGAACTGCGCAATCTGCCCGCCGGACAGTACATGGGCAAGGTGTACTACCCCGGCTGCCGGATGGACAACTTCACAGCGAAAGTGGAGCCGGGTCGGACGCGCACGATCAACATCCTGATGGTGACGCTCAAGCCGGCGATGAACCTCCTGCGCAACCCCGATCTGCGCGTCCGGTGGAAGACCCCGGGCGCTCCCGACTCGTGGCTCCTGACCAAGGCCGGGTGGGAGAGCGATATGGTGCCGGTCACGGCGGGTCAGAAATACCAGTTGAACGTCCGGTGGAAGCACGGCGAGAAGGGTTCCGCGGTCGTGCGGTGGCACGGGAACTACTCACCGGGCCTGGGGGCCTCCCAGGATGAACAGCCCGTGACCGAGGCGCAGAACGATGTGGTGTTCACCGCCCCGGAAAAGATGGTAGCCGCGTGCATCATCATCAAGACCGACAAGCCGATCACGGAGGTCTGCGAGGCGGTCTCGTTCTCGGTGGTGAAATAGGAGTCGGACGCTTCGGAAGCGACGCTTCCGAAGCCCCTCGGGATAGTGTGTAGGGAACGTGCCGCCGTGCCGTTCCCTGCGATTCCGGAACTCAAGACGAAAAAGCGGAGGTAGTAAGACAATGCGCTCGATCTCTTTGGCGGCTCTGGTGATCGTCCTGAGCTGCCTGCTGCTCGCGGTCCCGGCGGCGGCAGACGTACAGATGCACAACCTGTTCTGCGACAACATGGTCCTGCAGCAGGGCATGAAGGTCCCCGTGTGGGGCACCGCGGACCCCGGCGAGAAGATCGCCGTCTCGTTCAACGGACAGAAGGTCACGACCAAGGCCGGCTCCGACGGCAAGTGGATGGTCAGACTCGAGCCGATGAAGGCCGGCGGCCCGTACAAGCTGCTCGTCGTCGGCAAGAACATGGTCCTCTGCGAGAACGTCATGGTCGGCGAGGTCTGGGTCTGCTCCGGCCAGTCGAACATGTGGTGGACCGTGAAGCTGTCGGCGAACTCGGATGAGGAGATCGCCAACGCGAAGTACCCGAACATCCGGCTGTTCACCGTCCCGCAGAGAGTCGAGCCCGAGCCGGTCAGCAATGTGGACGGCAAGTGGGTCGAGTGCAGCCCGGAGACGATCCCCGATTTCTCGGCGGCGGCATACTACTTCGGGCGCGAGTTGCACAAGACGCTGAACGTCCCGATAGGCCTGATCCACACATCCTGGGGCGGCACGCCGGCTGAGTCGTGGACGAGGCTCGAGGTCATGAAGGCCGATCCCGAGTTGAGCATCTACGCGGCCCGGTACGACCAGCAGGTTGCCGACATGGAGAAGGCCAAGGCGGACTACCCGAACGTGTTGGCCAAGTGGAAAGAGGATTCCGAGAAGGCGAAGGCCGAGGGCAAGGAGGCTCCCGCGGAGCCCAAGGCGCCGGCGTTCGGACCGTATCTGCCGTCCAGCCTCTACAACGGCATGATCGCGCCGCTGATCCCATACGGCATCAAGGGCGCGATCTGGTACCAGGGCGAGTCGAACGCCGCGAAGGCATATCAGTACCGCAGGCTCTTCCCGCTGATGATCAAGAACTGGCGGAAGGACTGGGGACAGGGCGACTTCCCGTTCCTGTTCGTTCAGCTCGCCAACTGGGCGCCGAAGTCCGACCAGCCGATGGACGACTACTGGGCCGAGCTTCGTGAGGCGCAGTTGATGACGCTCTCGCTCAAGAACACCGGCATGGCGGTGGCGGTAGATATCGGCGATCCGACCAACATCCATCCGGCCAACAAGCAGGAGGTCGGTCGCAGGCTGGCCCTGAACGCGCTGGCGATGTCCTACGGCAAGAAGCTGGTTTACTCCGGCCCGATCTACCGCGCGATGGAGCCGGAATACGGCGCCATCGTCCTGGTGTTCGATCACATCGGCGGCGGACTGGTGGCGAAGGGTGACACGCTGAAGGGCTTCACGATCGCCGGTGAGGACCGGAAGTTCGTCCCGGCCGAGGCGAAGATCGTCGGCAACAACGTCGTCGTGAGCAGCCCGCAGGTCAAGGACCCGGTGGCGGTGCGCTACTCGTGGGCGATCAACCCGGACGGCAACCTGTACAACAAGGCCGGACTCCCCGCATCACCGTTCCGCACGGACGACTGGCCGGGGAAGACGGTAGAGAACAAGTAGACGGCGGGCTGCGGACGGCAGACTGCTGACTGCAGACCGCAGACTGCAGGGGTTCGACGTCTATGGGGGAGGGACGAGGGTCCCTCCCCTTGTCCATTTTGGCTACTGCGCGGCGGATACATCGAGGATCTCCTGGCCGAGCGGAGGAAGTGCGAGGCTCAGCGCGCCGTCGGCCAACTGCGAGCCGGTGAACACGCCCAGAGCCTTTCCCTCGAAGAGCGCGGTGACGCGGTACTTCCGGTCCGGCGTCACCCACGGGATGTTGATCCGCCGCTCATCCGAGCCGCCGCTTCCCCTGATCACCACGACGGCGCCGCATCCGTCGTCGTTCAGCTTGCCCCACCAGTGCCAGTCCGTATCGGTCGGCTCGGGCACTCCGCTGTACTGGAAATGGCGGTAGATGCCGTACTGTCTCTGCAGCCGCTTGACGAGATCGAAGCGCTGCCGGTAGCGACGGACGTTCTCCGGCGTGAGCGACGAGAGGTCGCCCGCGAAGACGCTCGGCGCGCCCATCAGCCAACTACAGACCTGGCGGTCCTGTACTTCGGGGGTCAGGCTGCCCCGGAAGTTGACCGTCGCGGCGCCGTAGTACTCGATGCAGTACAAAGGAAGCCCGCGGTGGACGTAGAACCGTTGGCGGGCGTTCCAGCATCCCCTGATGAGATCGTCCCGCAGCTTGACGGGATCGTACGTCCACTTCTCGTTCGGGCGCTGCTTGCTGTGGCCGCAGCCGGAGTAGTCGTTCGGCGGAACGTGGTAGGTGTGGGCGTGCTTGAGCGCGGCGAGATCCGCCGGCACGCCGGGAGTGCCCCAGTAGATCTCGTGCGTGATCTCGAGTGTCATGTCGGGCGCGAGGCGGCGGACGGTATCCTGGGCATCGAGCAGGCCCCGGAGTCCCCTCAGCAGCGACTCCTTCTTCGTGCGACTGTCATGGCCCTCGGCGATGTCGCCGAACCGGATGTTGCTCAGGTCCTGCTTCACGTACGCCGCGCCGTATCGATCGTGGATGTAGACGAGATCGTTCGCGTAGTAGTCGCGCCAGGCGCTCGCGAAGCTCATTCCGACGCCCTCGCCGCGCTTGATCACGGGCAGGCTGCAGGCGTCGGGCATCGTTCTCAGATCCTTCGAGTCCGGGCTACGGAAGCAGGAAACCCATATCCCAAGCTGAAGTCCCCTGCTCCGGATATACCTCGACGTGGCGGCAAAGTCCGGGAACTTGTCCGTGTCCGGCTCCGACCCGGCGCAGTCCCAGTTGGTCTTCGTCCGGCTCCGGTTCCAGCCGGCATCGATCTGCAGGCACTCGAACCCGACCTGCGCGGCGATGTCGGCCTGCTCGCGCATATTCCCATCGTTCACCAGCGGCCCGAAGTTCGACCAGGAGCACCAGAGCGGAGCCGGAATGCTCGACGGATCGGCGGCGATACCGATGATCCGCTCCAGGAACCACTTGAACTCCCGCTCGACCGTGCGGTCGAGCGGCGTCGAGACGCCGGAGATGGTTTTCGTCACCTGCCCGTCGTAGGCGTAGAGGAACACCGGCTCCGAGACGAACCGCTCCGACGGGCCGAGCACCCACTCGAAGTGCTCGTCGGCGTAACCCATCGCCCCGCGCGCGCCGATCGATCTCAGCGCCGAGGGGATCTCGCTGCAGGCGATGACTCCGCGGGACCGGTCGGCGCTACCGAAGGCGATGATGCTCGAGCACGCGCCGCGTTCCTCGGGAGTGAGCAGCGTCCGGTTGAGGAAGCCCTCGGATAGCTCGATATCATCGATCGCGAGGCGCTCGACCTTCAGCCATATCGGGCCGTTGTTGGCGATCTCGACCCACTTGCGCACGGCCGGGAAGCCGTCGTACACCTCGTAGAAGAGATCGACGGTGACGCCGTCGAGCGTCTGCCCATCGGACCCGACGCGGACGTTCAGCCGGGTCACTCCGGGGCCGGGATGGGTCACGCGGTGGGAGGCGACGCCGGAGATATCGCCGAACCGGTCGCCTGTCACGGTGACGGGATCGATCCACTCGACCGACTGACGGTCCTCGCCCCGGACGCTTACGTCCAGGCTGTCCGTGCCGCCGGACATGCCGGTCTTCTGCTCGACCGACGCGCCCTCCCCCGGCCTGAGTCCGACGGGCCGCCGGTTCGGGTTGGCGTGGGTGAATGTCGCAGAGAACTCCCGCGCCGGGCCGGAGAGCATCTCCTCGCCGCCGACTCGAATGCTCCGCGTCGAGAGGCAGGCTCCGTCGCGGCTGATCGTGCGCGCGAGGATGCCGGCGTTGATATGGATGCTGCTGCCCCGGACCGCGATCGAGTAGTTGTCCGCACGGCATGCAGGCGTGACCAGCGCTCCGATCAGCGCCAGGGATATGAGTAAGGTGTTGGACGGCATGGTCTGGCTCCACAGTGGTCTATATCTGTGGGTTATGGGAAGCGAGGCGCGAAACCTCCCCGTCTCACCCACAGCGGGCGCTTCGTGATGGCGGGAAGAGGCCGACGACCAGTGAACGCCGCTATGCGACGATGTGGATCAGCGCCGAGATGCTCGACGGGCAGGACACATCCGGAGCGGTCCCGCCGAGATGCAGCCTGGGAATCCGACACCTGCGAGCCTCCGTCACTCCGGCTTGCCCCTGCGCAATCCCGCCGTCATCGCTCGGAAGGGAGTTGCACTCCCTTCCGCCGAATAGTGTGAAGTGTGGAAGCTCTGTACGGAGACTCCGCTTCCGCACTCCAAAGAGAGGAGCATGAGATGCCTGACTTCCCGCGAGGCGACACAAGCTGGTTCACGCAAGATCGATTCGGCATGTTCATCCACTGGGGTATCTACTCGGCGGCCGCAAGGCACGAGTGGGTCAAGCAGTACGAGCAGATCCCGGACGAGGATTACCGGAAGTACTTCGACCACTTCGATCCCGACCTCTACGACCCGAAGGCCTGGGCCCAGGAGGCCAGGAACGCCGGCATGAAGTACTTCGTGGTGACCTCCAAGCACCACGACGGGTTCTGCCTGTGGGATTCCGACCTCACGGATTACAAGGCGACGAACACTCCCGCCGGACGCGACCTGCTGGCGCCGATGGTCGATGCGTTCCGCAGCGAGGGCCTGAAGTGCGGGTTCTACCACTCGCTGATCGACTGGCACCATCCGCAGTTCACGATCGACGGCCTGCATCCGATGCGGAACAACGTCGAGTTTCGTGAGGCGAACAAGGACCGCGACATGAGCAAGTACGTCGAGTACCTGCACGGCCAGGCGAGAGAGTTGCTCACCAGATTCGGGCGCTTGGATATCCTGTGGTTCGACTTCTCGTATCCGGACGCCGACTACGGCTGGTCGAAGGGCAAGGGACGCGATGACTGGCAATCCGACCGGCTGGTGAAGATGGTCCGCGAGCTTCAGCCCTGGATCGTGCTCAACGACCGGCTCGATCTGCCAGGCGCGGGCGATATCAAGACGCCGGAGGAGTATTCGCCGAGGGAATGGCTGACGGTCGACGGCAAGCCGGTCGTGTGGGAGGCATGCCAGACGTTCAATGCTAGCTGGGGCTACTACCGAGACCAGTACGGCTGGCGGGAGCCGGATGAACTGATCCGCACGCTGATCGACACGGTGTCGAAGGGCGGCAACCTCCTGCTCAACGTCGGCCCGAACGCGCGCGGCGAGTTCGAACCGAAGGCAATTGAGCGGCTGAGGGCGATCGGCGCATGGATGCGGCTCCATGGCAGATCGATCTACGGCTGCGCCGCGAGCGAGTTCACCCCGCCGCAGGACGCCCGGTACACGCAGAACGGCAAGCGGCTCTACCTGCACCTCTTCGCGTGGCCGTACAAGCACGTGCACCTCGAAGGACTGGCGGGCAAGGTCGAGTACGCGCAGTTGCTGAACGACGCGTCCGAGGTGAAGATGATCCAGATCGATCCGAACGCCCAGGCGCAGAACATGACGATGCAGGGGAAGGAGGGCCTCCTGACGCTCCAGTTCCCTCTGCAGAAGCCGGATGTCGCCGTCCCGGTCGTCGAGTTGTTCCTGAAGTAGCCCGTCCGCGTAAGGAAACCGAGGGATCGAGAAAGAACATAAGGGAGCGCGGGCGCTCGGGCGCTTGCGCTCCCTTATCAGTATAGGAATGGCTGTACCCCCCGATCCAGCCGTGGAAGGATGGTAGGATATGAGGTCCGTCTGCACACTGCTTCTCCTCCTGATCGTGCTGTGCCTGTGCGCATCCGGTCAGCTCTCCGCCCAGGACTATGGGCGCGGCTTCTTCCGGGATGAGCCGACGCAGTGCCGGTTGACACCGCTGGTGATCGCCAACAAGGGACAGTTTGACGAGTCCGTGCGCTTCACGATCCCCGGGCCGAACGGCTCGGTGTTCTTCCTGAAGGACTCGGTGGTCGTGGTCTTGAGTGCGAGTGATGATCCGTCTGCCGATGAGCCGAAGAAGGACTACCTGAGTCAACTCCCGCCGGAAGTGCTCGAAGCCGCCATCAGCCGACGCAGACCGATCAGCCGGCCGCGCGTCGCCAGGATCGCGGGAGTATCGTTCGCGGATTCCAACGCTGATGTGAAGATCGAGACCATCGAGGAGCAGCAGGCGAGGGCGAACTACCTGATCGGAAGCGATTCCACGAAGTGGATCAAGGCCGTCCCCACATCGAAGGGAGTGGTCTACCGCGACCTGTGGCCGGGCGTGAGCGTCGTCTTCAAGGCCGATGCGGGGCGGATCACCTGCACGGTCGAGGGGGCCGACGCGGACCTGTCGAAGCTCCGGGGCACGGACGGCGCGAGCCTGTCGCCGGATGATGTGGGCAAGCTGCTCTCGGAGGCGGTCGGCGGCGAATGGATCGCTCGCAAAGGTCTCCGCACGATGCTCGAGGATGGGGAGGTGTTCACCGCCGGGACGGTCCACATGCCCCGCGGGAAGGCTCTCGGCAGTCCGTCCGACTACGTGAGCGACTGCTTTGCAGTCAAGGCCGGATACTCGGGCAGGATCTCCTGGATCACGTTCATCGGCGGGAGCTCGGAGGACGCGGTCAACGCCGTCTGCGTCGACAGGCACGGCTACACCTACATCAACGGGTTCACGCAGTCCGCGGACTTCCCCACGACCGACACCGCGTACAAGAAGGAGCACAACGGCCATCAGGATTACTTCACGGCAAAGCTCGGGCCGTCCGGGGGGAGCCTTGCCTACTCCACATACCTGGGGGTCGGCGGCGGCGGGCTCGGACTGGAGCCGTTCGCGGCGAAGTGGGCCGGGCCGAAGGGGGAGAAGCTGCTTGCCATCATGATCGACGACGGCCGGGAGCAGGCGCAGATCAAGCCGTTCCTCGACCTTGGCATCCCGATGACGTTTGCGCTGATGCCGTGGACGGACCCGGTCTGCATCAAGCAGATCAAGGCGGCCGGAAGCGCTGTGTTCCTGCACGCGCCGATGGAGGCTCTGGGGTCGGTCAATACCCGAAGCGAGGAGATCATGGTCACCCAGACCGAGAAGCAGGTGATGGAGATGCTGGAGGGCTGGCTGGCGCTGACTCCGGGAGTGGTCGGAGTGAGCAACCACCGGGGCTCCGCGGCCACGAGCGACCCGGAGACCATGAGACGAGTCGCCGTCTTCGCCAAGAAGCACGGGCTGATGATGTATGACTCGAACACCGCGCCCGTCGCCATCGGCGTCAACGTTGCCAGGGACCAGAAGGTCCCGTGCCTGCAGCAGGACTTCTTCCTCGATGAGCGGGAGGCGTCCGGCGTGAGGAATAGGATGCTGGCGATGGCCGCTCTCGCGGAGCGTACCGGATATGCCACGTGCATCTGCCACGTGGGCCGCTCGTCGGTGACCGACGGCATCCGCTCGGTGATCCGGGAACTGCAGGCGAAGGGGTTCCGGTTCGTGACGGTGCCGCAGTTGTATGAGGCGCTTAGTGGGCAGTGAGCGGTGATCGGTGATCGGTGATGGGTGACCAGGATCGCCGGTGGCGCCCAGACGGCAGAGCCGTCTGGGGATCCATGGGGGATCCACAAGGAATCCTTAGGGAATCAGGAGTTGGAATGAAGACCACATACATGCGCCCGATAAGGGTGCCGGAAGAGATCGAGATGTGCGCCGCCGAGCCGGCGAGCGTGACGGCCGGCGAGAGAGCATCATGGCGGCTGAACTTCGTCCTGGCGAAGGATATCTCTCCCCACGAGAGCCTCCGGCTGCTGATCCACGGCGGCCGGAACGTCAAACCCACATGGAACGGGTGGCAGACCAATGACGAATCCGCCGACGCCTACGTGGCCCTCCTGACGGAGTCCGGCGAGCGTTTGACGCCGAACGGGATCAGCGAGACCGGCGGGATGATTTCCTTCGGAGCGCCGTCGGGCGGGCTCAAGGCCGGCGATCGGATCACCGCCGAGTTCCGAAATGCCGCGGTACCGACCCTCTCCTATCCGGAGAAGTTCTTCGTACTGCTCTCCGCCCCGTCCGATGCCGAGGTAGCTCCTCCCTACATGCTCCTCGAAGCCGCCGATCAGATCGTCGGCGCATGCACGCTCGCAATCATCGGCGGCGAGCCGGCTGCGATCCGGGTCCACGCGCCGAGCCACACATCGCCGGGCGAGGAGATATCGCTGCTCGTCCGCCCTGAGGATGAGCACCGAAACCTCGCATCCGGCGAACCAGGCGACCTGGTGGTGCGCCTGGAGGGACGGGAGATCAGCGCGCGAAGGGTTCCGGTCGAGGGCACGACCTGCTGCCGGCTGGAGGGAATCACGCTCCCCGGCGAGGGCGTCTACCGCTTCGAGGTGGAGGACCGCTCGCTCGGCGTGACGGCCGTCTCGAACCCGGTGAAATGCATCGCGGGCGGGAAGCTCCTCTGGGGCTCGATGCACAATCACTCCGAGCAGTCGGACGGCACCGGCCCGCTCGACCGGGTGATCACCTCGATGAGGGACGAGTGCGCGATCGACTTCGGCGCGACCTCCGACCACGATCATGCGACCGAGACGCCGGAGTCCGTGTGGGCGGTCACTCAGGCGAAAGCCGCTCAGTACAACGACCCGGGCCGGTTCACCCTCTTCCTCGGCTACGAATGGGCCAAGTGGCGCAGGAGGGGCGACGGCGACCGGAATGTGTACTACCTGCACGACTATCGCCCGATCTTCCGCTCGGACGACGAGGCATGTCCCACTCCTCCGGACCTCTTCAGGGCGCTGAAGGACGAGACCGCGCTCGTGATCCCGCATCATCCGGCGCACCCCGGCAACCACAACGACTGGAAGGACCACGATCCCTCCAAGGAGCGGCTCGTCGAGATCTACTCGCTCTGGGGCAACTCGGAGTGCAGCGAGGAGGACGGAAACATCTGGCCGGGCAATCCCGTGGACCGTCCCGACGGCAAGGTGGGTGTGAACGAGCTTGGGTTCGTGCAAAGAGCGCTCGAACTCGGATGGCGGATCGGGTTCATCGCGGCGAGCGACGACCACACGGGCCACGGGAGCGATCGCACCGTCCGCGGCCGGGGCCAGACCGGCGGGCTGGTCGCCGTCTATGCCGGCGAGAACACCCGCGAGTCGATCTTCGGGGCGATGTACGACAGGCGCTGCTACGCCACGACCGGCGAGCGGATTATCGTCGACTTCTCCGTCTCCGATCACCCGATGGGCACGGAACTGAGCCTCTCGGAGCACCCGGAGTTGGCGTCGTTGCGACGGATCAAGGTGACGGTAAGCGCTACCGCGCCGATCGACCGGATAGAGGTACTGCGGAACAATCGGGTGGTCTACTCGGTCTCGCCCGGCGCGCTCGATGCGGAGATCGGCTGGGAGGACACCGATCCGCTGGCGGACGTCAACCTTCCGCCGGCTGGGTACTCCGACGTGCCGTTCACGTTCTACTACGTCAGAATCACCCAAGCCGACAAGCAGCAGGCATGGGCGAGCCCTGTGTGGATCTCGTAGATATCAGGCGTCCGGCGTATGTCACACGCCTTGTAGGAGCGGCTTCCCAGCCGCGAATTCGTGGCGTGACACGGGCATTCGCGACTGGGAAGCCGCTCCTACAACATATGCTCCAACCGGCCTTTGAGGGAGAGGCGCCGGGACGAACGCAGGGTGAGCGAGATACGCATGGCAGACCGACTCACAAGAAGGGAATTCCTCAGGACGACATCGGCGGCCGTCGCCGGATTGGGAGGGTTGAGCATGTCTGAGGCAATCGGCGCATCTGAGCGCGCCAATACCGTGAGGAAGCCGAACTTCATCGTCATCTACTGCGACGACCTCGGCTACGGCGACCTGGGCTGCTTCGGCTCGGAGTACATCAAGACGCCGCACCTCGATGCGCTGGCTAAGGACGGCGTGCGATTCACGAACTGGTACTCCAACTCCCCCGTCTGCTCGCCGTCGAGGGCATCGCTGATGACCGGCCGATATCCGCAGAACGCCGGGGTGACTCAGATCCTCGCCGGCAGGAGGGACACCGAGGGTCTCGGGTCCGATCAGACGACGATCGCGAAGGCGCTCAAGCCGCTCGGATATCGGACCGCGCTTTTCGGCAAGTGGCACCTCGGCCTCGCTGAGGGATGCCGTCCGAACGACCACGGGTTCGACGAGTTCTACGGCTTCATGGCCGGATGCGTCGATTACTACTCCCATATCTTCTACTGGGGAGTCGGCAAGGGGATCAATCCCACGCACGACCTCTGGCACAACCGGGAAGAGGTCTGGGACAACGGCAAGTATCTGACCGAGATGATCACGAAGAAGTCGGTCGAGTTCATCAAGCAGAAGCGCGACGAGCCGTTCTTCATCTACACCGCCTACAACGCGCCGCACTATCCGATGCACGCGCCTCGGAAGTATATCGACCGATACCCGGACTTGCCGTGGGACAAGCGGATCATGGCGGCGATGATCTCGGCCGTGGACGACGGCGTCGGCGAGATCGTGAAGGCGCTCAAGGAGTCGGGGCAGTACGAGAACACGGTGATCTTCTTCTCCAGCGACAACGGGCCGTCGGTCGAGACGCGCAACTGGCTCGACGGCACGGAGGACCGCTACTACGGAGGCAGCGCGGGCGTCTTCCGGGGATACAGGGGCAGCCTCTTCGACGGCGGAATCCGCGAGCCGGCGATCATGTCGTGGCCGGATCGGATCAAGGCCCGCCAGACGTGCGACAAGCTCGGCGTGATGATGGACGTCTTCCCGACGCTCATCGGAATCGCGGGCGGGAAACCGACCGGCGTAGACGGCTCCGACATCCTGCCGATGGTGACGTCGGACGCCCCGAGCCCTCACGAGCGCGCGTTCTGGGACTACAACGGACAGCTCGCGGTGCGTCAGGGGAAGTGGAAGCTCGTGCTGAACGGCCGGACCGATTTTCAGAAGGGTGCGGTGGACGAAGTACACCTCTCCGACCTCGAAGCCGACCCGGGCGAGCGCACGAACCTCGCGGCTCGGCAGCCGCAGTTGACGGCGGAGTTGACCAGGGCGGCGCAGGAGTGGCGGAAGTCGCTGCAGGAATAGGAGTCGCACGCACCGAAGGAGTACTCATCAAGGCACAGCGAATCGATGATCGGAGGTAGCGGGGAACATGACCAATCGGATGAACCGAAGAGAGTTCCTGGGCACGAGCGGCAAGGCGGCGCTCGGGGTCGGCCTGGGGATGACCGTGGCCAACGCGCTCGCAACGCCGGCGTTCGGGCAGGCGAAGAAAGTCGGCGCGAACGACAAGATCTTGATCGGATGCATCGGCATGGGCGGCATGGGCATGCTGAACATGAACGGCTTCATGGGCCAGTCGGAGGTCGAGGTAGTCGCCGTCTGCGACGTTGACCAGAACAATCTCAACAACGCCGTCAGCGCGGTCGAGGACAAGTACGGCCGCAAGCCCAAAGCGACCAAGGATTTCCGCGAGATCCTCGACATGAAAGAAGTCAATGCCGTGATGATCGCCACCCCCGATCACTGGCACGCGCTCCCCTTTATCATGGCATGCGAGGCCGGCAAGGACGTCTTCTGCGAGAAGCCGATCTCCCACGACATCCGGGAAGGTCGGATGATGGTCGGCGCGGCAAAGCGGTACGGCACGGTCAGCCAGATCAACACCTGGCAGCGCAGTGTTGGGTTCTTCCGCCAAGCGATCGACTTCGTGCGCTCGGGCGGCATGGGCAAGGTCCGCATCTGCCGAGCATGGGTCTGCGGCCCCGGCGGGCTCGGCAAGAACCCGATCAAGGATCCGCCCGCGCACCTGGACTGGGATATGTGGTGCGGGCCCGCACCGAAGAACCCGTATCACGACACCTACCACCCCGGCATGTGGAGGCTCTACTACGACTACGGCACCGGCATGAGCGGCGACTGGGGCGTGCACATGATCGACATCGTGCTGCTCGGCATGAACGCGACATCTCCGCTCGAGGTGGCTGCGGTCGGCGGCAAGCTCTTCTGCGACCCGGATGACGACCGAGACAGCCCCGACACGTTGATGGCGATCTACAAGTTCGACGACTGGGTGATGAACTGGGAGATCAAGTGCGGCAGCGAGGGCCTCGACGGATGCAAGGTCGGCCACGGCGCGGAGTTCATAGGCGAGAAGGGCAAGCTGATCATCACCCGCGAGGGCATCGAGTGGACCCCGTACGGCGACCATCCCGGCCCTCAGGACGCGGGCAAGAGCCAGGGCGGCGACGCCCCGAACCGATGGGCCGATGCGAACCACATCGGCGACTTCCTGGCGAACATGAAGACCCGCGGCAAGTGCGCGTCGGACATCGAGTCGATGTACTACACGACGACGGTCTGCCACCTCTCGAACCTGGCGTATCAGGCCGGGCGGAGCATCAAGTGGGACGGCGCAAAGGGCGTGGTCATCGGCGACAACAAGGCGATGGAGTGCCGCGCGTACAAGACGGATTACCGCAAGCCGTGGAAGCTCCCGAAGTACGAGTGGAGCTAGGCGGACGGCAGACCGCAGACGGCGGACTGCGGACTGCAGGCTGCGGATATCGCATACACGTTCGGGCAGGAGTCGGACTCCTGCCCGATCTGTTTGTCCGAAGGTGAGACCGTGGGGAACGGACGCTGTCCCGTTCCGTGGGAACAGGGCAACACGATGCCGGCGCTACTTCAGCCCCAGGCCGAGCACCCGGTCGGCGTTGCGCCAGGAGATCTTCTCGTATGCCTCGGCGGATATCTTGCCGGTCCGCCCCGCGTCATTGAGGAAATCGACGAGCGGAGTCTGATTGTGCGGCGCGCAGATGTCGGTGCCGAAGAAGAGCCGGTCCTGAAACTCCTCCATGAACGCGTAGCCGAACTCCGGGTCGCGGCTGACGGCGTTGTGCCCGCTGCCCGCCGACAAGTCGCCGTAGAGGTTCGGGTATCTCCGCATCAGCTCGACCACCCGCCCCGGGATCACCTTGCCCTTCGGGTATCCGTTGCGCATCTCCTCCGTCACGTCGGCGCTGATCTGCGACCAGAACGGCTGAGAGTGCCCGATGAGCTTCAGGTCCGGGAACTGCGCGAGCGTCTTCTCCAGCCTCGGGAGCCCGAGGTCGTCGATCAGACCGTAGCATCCGCCCGCCCGCGGGCCGACGTGGAAGATCACGGGCATCTCCGCCTGCGCGCACTGGCCGAGCATGTTCCAGACCATCGGATCGTCGAACGGCATGTTCGCGGTGATCTCGCCGACACCCTTGCACCCGGCGGCCTTGTACCACTCCAGGAGCGGCATGAGATCGGCGACCGGCGTGTTGTTCACCATCCGAGGATCGAGATTGCAGAACGGGATGAACCGGTCCGGGTACTGAGCGGCGACGTCGAGCACCTCCTCCGGCCCGACGCACCTGCATCTGTGCTCCGGGCTCACCAACGGCAGCAGGACCGCCATGTCTATCCCGGCCTCGTCGAGCTTGGCGATGAGCTGCTCCGGCGTGCAGAAGGTAGTACCGTCCGGCCTCGTGACGGTGGCCGGCAAGTTGACATGGGTATGTATGTCGATCAGCATGCGGCTGAGCCTCCCTGGTAGGTTGTGCGTATACCACCCTGTTCGACGGTCGAGCCGCGAAACCTTTGGTGTGCCCGGAGGGTAGGCGCGCTCCGGCGGCGTATAGGGATACTGACGGAGGGACCGCCCATGAAACCCTACGAGCGCGTGCTCGCAGTGATCGAGAAGAAGCCGACAGACAGGGTACCGGTCTATCACTCATCGATATCCTCGCGCACGGCATCGCTGGTTCTCGGCCGGGAGGCGTATGTCGGTGGAGGAATCCAGCAGTACCGGGAGGCCGTCGCGCTCTGGAACGGCGAGGATGCCCACCGCGAGTTCCTTGAGCGCTCGCGTCAGGACGCGATCGACGTGGCCGTCGCCCTCGACTACGACCTTGTACGCCCGACGTACTGGCGCATGAACGAGAAGCCGACACGGCGCATCGACGAAAACACTTTCATGTACGGCAACCCCGACGCCGCGTGGAGGATCATGCGCTTCGATCCGCCCTCCGAGCTGTATCAGACCGTCGAGCATTCCCCCAGGCCCGAATTGACCGAGGAGACCGTGGAGGCGCAGATCGTCCGGCTGTGGGAGCGGCTCGACGGCTACGACCCGATCGATGAGACTCACCGCGCGATCGAGGATATGATCGAGCACTTCGAGGGCGAGCGGTCGGTGGCGATCCAGGGCGGCGGACTCGGCATCCCGAACCGCACGACCGAGTGGTTCGAGATGATCGCGCTCCGTCCGGACCTGGTGAAGCGGTACATCGAGGTCCAGACCGAGTACACGCTCAAGCGGATCAACTCCTACTCCGGCGTCAACGCGCACATCATGCTCGGCGGCGGAGACATGGCATCGAACGACGGGCCGATCTACTCCCCGAGGTTCTTCCGCGAGGTGATGGCTCCGGGCTTCAAGCGGCTGGCCGATCGATGCCGAGAGCTGGGCAAGGCATATTGCTTCGCCAGCGACGGAAACCTCTGGCCGATAGCGGATGATCTCTTCCCCGTGGTAGACGGCTTCTACGAGATCGACAGCCGCGCGGGCATGGACCTCAGGCGGCTGAGGGAGACCTACCCGCACCTGACGCTGATCGGGAATATCAGCTCTCATACGCTGCACATGGGCACGAAAGATGAAGTCATCGCCGAGACGCGCGCCTGCCTCGATGCCGCGAAGGAATACGGCGGCATCATCGTCGGCGTCTCGAACCTGATTGTCCCCCTGACCCCCGAGGAGAACTTCTTCGCCATGGTCGAAACCCTGGCGGAAGAGAGGTAAGGAGTAACAAGTAGTGAATTCAGCATGACGTCGTTTCGGCTGCTCCTTACTCATTACTCGTTGAGGTATTTCATGGACGTAACACGCATTCTCTGCATCGCACTCATCACTCTGATCTCCTGCACGGTATGCGCCGAGACGGTGAAGCCCGTGTGGAAAGAGCACCCGTACCTCTTCATCGAGCGGTCCGAGGCGCCCGGCGTCAAGGCGAAGGCCGAGCGGCTCGATTGGGCGCAGCACAGCCTCGACGCGCTGAAACAGCGCGCCGATGAGTGGCTCCGGCGCAAGATCGAGATTCCGCCCTCGACCGGGCGTCACTCGGCGACCTACGTCTGTCCGGAGTGCATGGAGCCGCTCAAGACGCTCTCGCCGACCGAGCACCAGTGCCCGAAGTGCTCGAACGTCTACTCCGGCCTGCCGTACGATGCTCGTCTATATGGAGCGCAGCACGACGGATTAGCGGCAGCCGCCAGGGACCTGGGGCTCGCGGCCCTGTTCTTCGACAACAAGGCATATGCGCGGAAGGGGCTCCGCATCCTGCTCGCCTATGCCGACATCTACGACAGCCTCCCTCTGCTCGACATCCGGAGCGGTCAGAGCGCGTCCGCCGCAAAGATCCACGATCAGACGCTCAACGAGGCGATCTGGCTGATCGACATCGCGTGGGCATACGACCTCGTGCTCGGAGCGGGAGTCGGCACTCCCGATGAGCGCGCGAAGGTCGAGGGCCTGCTGCGGAAGTCGGCGGCGACCGTCGAGCGGTACAACCCGCTCAAGAGCAACTGGCAGACCTGGCACAACGCCGGTCTCATCTCCGTCGCCCTCTGCCTGCAGGACGAGGCGCTGCTCGACAAGGTTCTCAATGGCGACGGCGGGTTCTACTATCAGATGAAGAACAGCGTCCTTTCCGACGGCGCGTGGTACGAGGGCTCGTGGTCCTATCACTCCTACACCCTGTCGGCGATGGTCAGGATCGCGGAGGCGGCGTGGCACTCGGGGATCGATCTCTACAAGGCCCCG
Organism: uncultured bacterium; assembly: GCA_964466715.1. Taxonomy (GTDB): domain Bacteria; phylum Armatimonadota; class UBA5829; order DTJY01; family DTJY01; genus CAYXOC01. The sequence continues at coordinate 8,581 of CAYXOC010000050.1, read as the reverse complement.
GAGCTGAAGAAGATGTTCGAGGCGCCGTTCAAGTGCCTGATGCCGAACAGAAAAGCGCCGGCCACGAATGACGGGATGGAACAGGGGCCGAGCACGATGCACTGTGAGATCGCGGCGGGCCGGTACGGCGACCCGATCTTCGAGGACTACATCGCACGGCTGACCAAGCGCGGAGGGTACGAGGCGCTCTTCGTCGGCCTGGAGAATCCGAAGCGCCATCCGAACGCACTCTCCAGCGCCGTGATGGATGCGAGCGGCCTGGCGCTCCTGCGTCGGGGCGAGCAGTTCGTATCGCTCGACTTCGGCCCCCACGGCGGAGGTCATGGGCACCTCGACAAGCTCGCGGTCAATCTCTTTGCGCTCGGACAGACCGTCGCTCCCGACCCGGGACGCGGTTGGCCGTACAACCTGCCAATACACCGGGACTGGTACAAGAAGACCCTCTCGCACAACACCGTCGTCGTCGATGAGACGCCCCAGAAGGAGTGCGAGGGCAAGCTCGAGGCGCACGACTTCGCCGGCGACTACCACACCGCGACGGCGTCGGTCGATACCGCCTACGACGGGGTCACCCTCCGCCGGACGGTCGCACTCGGCGATACGTGGCTGCTCGATATCTATGAGGTCGAAAGCGAGGCCGAGCATACCTACGACTGGGTCTGGCACGGTCGAGGGGAGTTCGCCACGGATCTGCCGAATTCGCCGGCCGAGATAAGCTTTTCCCAGCCGAGCTACAAATACCTGAGCAACCTGCGGAAGGGCGACGGATCGAGGGATTGGCGCGCGACGTGGACGCTCGATGGCGGGACGGTCCACGGGCTGTTCAGAGGCACGGCCGGGCGGGAAGTGATCCTCTGCGATGCGCCGGACAACCCGCGGACCAACACGCTCCACAGCATCATCCTGCGCGACCGGGCGAAGAGGTCGGTGTTCGTCTCGCTCTTCTCCACGAAACCTATGGAGTGGAAGGACCTTCCGGCTGAGCTGAGAAACAAGTTGTAGATACCTATTCGAAATCAGAGGTGACCTGGACATGGCTGAAGGACAGAACGTCTCCGCGAACGAGAAGATAGTCGTCGGATGCATCGGCGTCGGCGGAATGGGCAGCAACAACCTGCGGAGTTTCATGGGGCAGCCCGATGTGGAGATCGCTGCGGTATGCGACGTCGATGCCGACATGCTGGGCAAGGCCGTCGTGGATGTCAAGAACAAGTACGGCAGGAAGCCCAAAGCGTTTACCGACTTCCGGCATCTCCTCGACATGAGGGAGATCGACGCGGTGGTGATCGCCACGCCCGATCACTGGCACGCGCTCCCCTTCATCATGGCGTGCGAGGCCGGCAAGGACATCTTCAGCGAAAAGCCGATGTCGCACAGCATAGTCGAGGCCCGATCGATGCTCGGCGCGGCCAGGCGCTTCAAGCCCGTGGTCCAGATCAACACCATCCAGCGGAGCGGCGCCAACTTCCGGGATGCGATCGACTTCATCCGCGCCGGCGGACTGGGCAAGGTGAGGGTCTGCCGCGCATGGATCTGCGGGAAAGGCGGCGTCGGCAAGAACCCGATCAAGGAGCCGCCCGCGAACCTCGACTGGGACATGTGGCTGGGACCATCACCGAAAGCCCCATACCACGACCGCATCCACCCCTACGACTGGCGGAACTACCTCGAATGGGGGACAGGTGACAGCGGCAACTGGGGCGCCCATCACATCGACATCGTGCTGCTCGGGATGAACGAGTGGCACCCGCTGGAGGTGTCGTCGGTCGGCGGCAACCTCTTCCGCGACCCGGATGATGATCGGAATACCCCGGACATGCTGATCACCGTCTACCGGTTCCCGAGCTTCGTGCTGCAGTGGGAGACTCACAACGGACGCGAGGGCCTCGACGGCGGCGGTGGCGGTGGATGCGAGTTCATCGGCGAGAAGGGCAAGCTGATCGTCGAGCGGGGCAAGACCCGATGGAGCCCGTACGGCGATTATCCCGGCCCCGAGAAGAAGTACGAGCCGGCCAACCATGTCAGGGACTTCCTCGACAACGTGAAGTCGCGAGGGACGTGCCGGTCGGACATCGAGACGACGTACTGCACCACGGTCTGCTGCTGCCTGTCGAACCTGACATATCTGTACGGAAAGAGCGTGAAGTGGGACGGCGCGAAGGGCGAGGTCATCGGCGACCGCAAGGCGATGGAGAATATGTTCTACCGACGCGAGTACCGCAAGCCGTGGAAACTGCCGGAGTACAAAGTGTAGAGTGACGAGTGAGGAGCGGGGAGTGAGGAGACCGTCAGCTCTGAGTGATGCGCAGCATCGTATCGAAGGGCGGCCTAGTTGCACGATCTCTGGCCAGACCCGACCGTCCTTCGATACGCTTCGCTACTCAGGACTAGCGGGTTCCATGTCCCGGGGGAATAACCACCGTCAGCCCTGAGTAGTCCTGAACTCCGAGCTCACGGAGTGCGAGGAGTTCAGGACGTATCGAAGGGCGGCCTAGTTCCACCATGCCCTCGGCTAGACCCCACCGTCCTTCGATACGCTTCGCTACTCAGGACTAGCGGGTTCCATGCCCCGGGAAACCCACCCCGCCAGCCCTGAGTAGTCCTGAACTCCGAGCTCACGGAGTGCGAGGAGTTCAGGACGTATCGAAGGGCGGCCTAGTTCCACCATGCCCTCGGCTAGACCCCACCGTCCTTCGATACGCTTCGCTACTCAGGACTGGGCGGTTTTTCACCCCTCACTCATCACTCATCACTCGTCACTCCGCACTCCCCACTCCCTACATGTTCATCCAGTTCCAGACGTGGACTTCCTCGCGGGCGAACCAGTCGGCGGTGCGGTCGAGGTAGTTGTGCACGTTCTCCAGCGCTGAGAGATGATTCAGCTCCTCGTTCTGGAGCCTGCGGTAGAACTCTCTCTCCCGGTCCGATTCCGACTCCTCCGCCAGCCTGCTGTAAAGTGCGTAGCCCTCTCTCTCGAGGCCGGTCGCGAAGTCGTAGGCGGCGGCATTGTCCATCTTCCAAGCCTCCCGCTCCTTCCATTCGGTGTTGTCGAAGACCCGGCGGACGGCCTCCTCAAGCGATCCCGGCGGCGCCGACGGCGCCTCGCCTGCCCCGGTCTCGTCGTACAACTGCCTGATGCGCTCCATATGCTGGAGCTCCTCGTCGGCGAGCGTCGAGAACACCGTCCTGGTCAACGGATTCTCAGCATGGGCCGCGATATCCTTGTAGTAATCGTGCCCTCTCTGCTCGAAGTCGAGGGCGGCCCTGATGGCCTCAGACTGCGCGGTCTCTTTGCTCACTATGCCCCTCCTTCCGCCCCGGCCGCCGGGGGTACGAACACGCGCGCCGCCAACTCGCGGTCTATCATGAACAGGCCGTTCGGAGCGTCCTTCAGGAGCTTGATCTGCCCGATGATATCGCTGGCGCTCTTCTCCTCCTCGACCTGCTCCGTCACGAACCACTGCAGCATCGCGTTGCTGGCGTGGTCGCGCTCCTCTATGGCCAGATTGACGAGGTCATTGATCAGGCCGGTAACCTTCTGCTCGTGCCTGTAGGTGTCCTCGAACGGCGCGAGCGCGGAATCCCACTCGGTCGGCGGCGCATCGATCGCCGTCAGGGTGACTCGTCCGCCGCGGCTGTTCACGTAGTCGTAGAGCTTCAGCGCATGGAAGGTCTCCTCCTGGTACTGGACCCGCATCCAGTTGGCGAATCCGGGCAGGTTAACCGATTCGTAGTACGCGGACATCGACAGGTAGAAGTAAGCCGAGTACAACTCCGCGTTGATCTGCCTGTTCAGAGCCTCCTGCATCTTCTCGCTCAGCATGATGATCATCTCCTTCGGTAGTTTATGCCCATTTTGCATGGACGATCGCGCCGCTTACCGGCAAGATGATGTTACCCAAGCTCAGCAGTAGTCAAACTCAACAATTTGGAGAAAAACGGGAAGTGACTAGGACCTAAGGCGCGTTACGCCACGTAGGAGCGGCTTCCCAACCGCGAATGCCCACGTAACGCAACGAATTCGGAGATCGGAATCCCCTCCTACGACAGGTCTGAGATGCGCTCTAGGCATTGACGGAAAGACGGTCAAGGACGGCTTCCGAGTGCGGACCGGTGGCGGTGAGTTCGAGGGTGCGCTCGTCGCGCTCGCCGGTGATGCGGATCTCCAGGCGATCGGCGGGGAGCAGATTCCCGGCGCGCTCGGCCCACTCGATGATGGTGACGCCCGGGCCGTAGACGTAGTCCTCGTAGTCGAGATCGAGAAGCTGCGCCGGATCGTCGAGGCGGTAGAGGTCGAAGTGGTAGACCCAGACGCGGCCCTTGTGCTCGTGAATCAGGGTGAACGTCGGGCTGTGGACGAGGTCGGGCACGTCGAGGCCGCGCGCGATCCCCTTGGTGAGCGTGGTCTTGCCCGCGCCGAGTCCGCCGAACAACGCGACGACGGTCTCCGATTCGAGCGCGCGCCCGATCCGTTCGCCGAGCGATTCGGTTTCCTCAGGGCCGGTTGTGTGGAAAGAAAGCTTCGTCATACCTACGAGTCTCGGATGGTTGGAGGTAAGGAGTAAGGAGTAAGGAGTAAGGCCGATCCGGTTACTCCTTACTCGTTATCCCGCAAAATGCTCCCAGCCGCCTTTGAGCGGCTTCCGGGCGCCGTCGCGCTCGATCTCGACCGAGCGACCGTCGGTGATCTCGCCGATCTCCGTGACCCGGGCGCCGGTGGCCTCCTCGACGGCTTCGATGACTCGGCCGACCGCATCCGGCGCGACCGCCATCAGAAGCTCGAAGTCCTCACCGCCGCCCGCGGACAGGTCCACGGCATCCTTACCCAGGACCGACGCCGCGCCGCGCAGGTCCTCGCTGATCGGGAGCCGGTCCGCATAGACGACCGCCCCCACCCCGCTCGCCTTGCAGAGCTTCGGGAGGTCAGCGCCGAGCCCGTCGCTGAGGTCCATCATCGCGCGCAGGCCGCCGGTCGATACCGCCGCGCGGGCCTCCGGGATGCGGGGCATCGGCATCAGATGCGCCTCGACGAGCCAGGCGTACGTCCGCGCGGCCTCGTCGAGCCCGTATCTCAAGAGCAGTTCGAGCCCTCCGCGCGAGTTCCCGAGCCAGCCGGTGACGAGAATCCTATCCCCCGGACGAGCGCCGGTCCGCCGAATGAGGTTCTCCGGCTCGACGCAGCCCATCTGAGCGACGCTGATCGCCGACTCCGCATCCACCGCGTTCGTGTCGCCCCCGACGACGGTGCTGCCGAACCGACGGGCGCACTCGGTCATCCCGTGGTAGAGATCGTCCACGAACTCGGCGTCCATGTCGCCACGGAAGGCGAAGGAAACGAAGGTCCAGTTCGGGAAGCCGCCCATCGCACCGATGTCGCTGATATTCACGGCGACCGACTTCCATCCGAGCTGATACGGCGTGTTGATGTCGAGGCGGTAATGCGTGCCCTCGACGAGCATGTCGGTGGTGACGACCGTGTATGTGGGCGCGCCCGCATCGAGGACGGCGGCATCGTCCCCCACCCCGACGATCAGTCCGGGCCCGGATGTGGGGAGCAGATGCTCCGCGACGATACGGTCTATCAGCGCTTCTTCACCGAGATGAGAGAGTCTCATGGCCGATACCGTCTCCTCACCATCGAATGGCGAGGCTAGTGATAGGCAAAGCAAGCTGAAGCAAGCTCGCCATATCCCCGATGGAACCAGCTTGCTTTAGCCTGCTTCTCATACCACTAGCCTGATGCTTCAACATCAGGCCCGCACTCCTTGTGCAGGTATTCGTCCACTACCTTCATCGCGCAATACTTGCCGCACATCGAGCAGACGCCTTCCGCGTGGGTGGCGCGCTCGGAGCGGAACTTGCGGAACATGACCGGGTCGATGCAAAGCTCCTCCTGGCGCTCCCAATCGAGCTTTTTGCGGGCGACCGACATCTCGCGGTCCCAGTCCATCGCGCCCTTGATCCCCTTGGCGATGTCACCGGCGTGCGCGGCGATCCGTGACGCGGCGACTCCCTGCCGGACCTCCTCCGGCCCCGGGAGGCCGAGGTGCTCGGACGGCGTGACGTAGCAGAGGAAATCGACGCCCGCCGACGCCGCGATCGCGCCTCCGATCGCCGACGTAATGTGATCGTACCCCGGCGCGACGTCGGTCACGAGCGGGCCGAGCACGTAGAACGGCGCGCCCTTGCAGAGCGTCTTCTGGATCTGGATGTTGGTCACGATCTGCTGCATCGGCACGTGGCCGGGACCCTCGACCATCGCCTGGACTCCGGCGGCTCGCGCGCGGTCGACCAACTCGCCGAGGATGATCAGCTCCTGGATCTGCGGGCGGTCGGTGGCATCGGCGAGGCATCCGGGACGCATGCCGTCGCCGAGGCTCAGGCAGACGTCGTGCCTGCGGCAGATGTCGAGCAGGTCGTCGAACCGGGCAAAGAGCGGGTTCTCGCGGTCGTTGCCGAGCATCCAGCAGATGAGGAACGCACCCCCGCGGCTCACGACATCGGCGATCCGGCCGTGGCTTCGCAGGCGAGCGAGCGACTCCCGGGTGATGCCGCAGTGGACGGTGATGAAGTCGATGCCGTCCTCGGCGTTGCGCTCGATCACGCGGAAGAGGTCGTCCTCCGACATATCGACGACCGAGCCGTTGTCCGCCGCACGGACCGCGACCTCGTAGATCGGGACTGTGCCGAGCGGAACGGGGCAGTTGTCGGTGATGGTCTTGCGCACGGCGGCGAGGTCGCCTCCGGTGCTAAGGTCCATCATCGTGTCGGCGCCGGCCTCGACCGCGACCCGGAGCTTCTCCAGTTCGTCATCGACGTTCGGAAAGTCCGCCGAGGTGCCGATGTTGGCGTTGATCTTCGTGCGAAGGCCCGCGCCGATCCCGCAGGGCTTGGCGAGTTCGCGGTTGACATTCGACGGTACGACGATCGTTCCCGCCGCGACGCCCGCGCGGATCTGCTCGGGATCGAGCCGCTCCTGCTCCGCCACTATCTTCATCTCGGGCGTGATCTTCCCCGCCCGCGCCAGTTCGAGTTGTGTCATGCGGAAAACCTCCAGAGAACACGGAAGCACGGAAGGAGAGGAGAGCACGGGAAGAAATTCCTATCAGGAAACCAGGAAGACAGGAATACAGGAATTCTCTTTCCTGCCTTCCCGGCCTCCTCATGGAATTCCGTGTTTTCCGTTCCCCTCCGTGCTTCCGTGTACTCCCCATACAAAACGCCGTGGACCTCTGCACGGGCTCACGGCGTGTGATCGTCGCGTCCGCTTCCCTACGCCGGCATTACCCGGGATCAGGTTCAGAGGGTTGTCCCGTCTAGCGGGACTCTCAGCGCGAGTGAGGAGTGAAGAGTGAGGAGTGAGTATTAGCGTTCACTCGTCACTCATCACGCTTCACCGCCACGCACCCCTAGCGGCTGTATTCATGCTTCCATTCGGAGTATATCACCCGTTCACCGGGCTGTCAAACTTCGCGAGGAGGCAAAGGACCTATGAGCCGGCCACCATCTCCGCCATGGCGATGAAGTTGCGGGCGCCGTGCTCGCCGTAGGCGCCGGACGATGTGCCGCCGAGGATGAAACCCCGGTCGCCGGCCTCGTCGAGCCGCTTGCGAGCGATGGCGAGAACCTCCTCCGTAGGGAGTTTGTCGATGATCTCCATGTCGTCGAGGTTGCCGAGGAAGCAGAGCCGGTCGCCGAGCCTGCGCCGGGCCTCACGGAGGTCGCAGTCACCCCAGGGAGGCGCTTCCATCGGGTCGATGCAGTCGATGCCGATGGCGGCGAAGTCTTCGAGGTAGCGCATCACCGGTCCGTGGTTGTGATAGTGGGCGACCGCGCCGTACTTGTGCATGACATCGACCAGCGCGCGGTCGTACTTCACGCAGAGCCGCTTGAACGCATCCGGGCCGAGCTGGACGGAGGCGTACTCGCCGCCGATGATGCGGAAGGCATCCACGCCTGCTCGGCAGAGTCGCTCGGCGAAGTCCATCAGCCGCTCGGTCATGACGGCCGTGAGTCGTTCGATCAGATCCGGGCAGTCTGCCCAGGCGAGGCAGAACCCCTCCGGCGAGAACCAGGATGCGGGCACAGCGACGCCGTTGAGGATGCCGACCATCGCCAGGCCCTCGTCGCCGAGGAGCGCGCGCCGGGCCTGGTAGCGCGAGAGGTCGAAGTCCGCCGGCTCATAGTGGATCGAAAGCAGCTTCTCGACGTCCTCCGGCTCCTTCAGGAAGAACTCTACGGTCGCGCCGGTGACGTCCGTGCGTCGATACCTGCTCGTGAGGTCGCCCTTCGGCGTGCGGACGACAGTGACGCTCGTGTCGCCCTCCCGGCGGTGATCGATCTGAGCCGCCTTGCCGAGGATCGGGTCGCCGACACCGACATCGGAGACCATGTCGGTCTTGCGGATCAGCTCCCGGCCGAGCGGGGTCTCGGGGTCGATCTTGTGGAAGCTCCAGGGAGTGACCGGCACGCGATCGACCTTCTCGAACCTCATCGCTGCGAGTATGCGTTCACGTGATGTCATGTCGATCACCTTTCTCACCATATCGTAGGAGCAGCTTCCAGCTGCGATCGCGGCTGG